>CAMKZU010000032.1 GCA_946477855.1 uncultured Lactobacillus sp. | reverse complement strand
TTTTCATTTTAATTATAATTTAATCTTAACAGTATTATTACTTGTTATCAATCTTGTTGCTTTATACTTGGCTTCACCAATTAATTTTTGGCAAACAAAAAACACTAACTAATGAAGTTAACCTCCAGAATTGGACAAAGATTCCAATTCCGGGGTTTTCTTACGTCTAAATATTTACTAAAAACAAAATTAGAAGCAGTAGATTTGTATCAAAGAGGATTTAGTACAAAAGAAATTCAAGAGAAATTACATATCACATCACGTAGATCTATTGATGGTTGAATCAATAATTATCAACTGTATGGTAACAGAGGCCTGGAAAAAAGCTTTTCGATCATTTTTGTGAGTTATGTAATTTAATTGCTTTTTCAACTATCAAAAAGGACTTCAAAATCACTATTCTAAAGTCCTTTTATTTGCTATTCAAAATAATTAGAAACTGTAATCAATGCACATGATTGTGGCATTAGTTCCAAGTTAATCTTGCCATCTTGCATTTCTAGGCTTTCCGCTTTTAATTGTGAAGCAGCACGCAATTCTTTAACTTGCTCATAGTTAACATAGGTTGGTTCTCCCATCTTCTGCCACAATTTCTTTGGATTAGCATGGGTTTCATCAATTCTGTTAATTTCACAAGTACCACTAATTGTTTTGTCCAGATTTATTTCCAATTGCTCTGTTTTTATTGGCTCTTTTGGCACATTATGATTATATGCGACGATTTGCAAATCTTTACCTTTTTGAACAGCCAAAATTTCTGCAGTAGCATTATTATTATCTTCAACTTTTATTCTTTGATCACCAAGATTATGGAATATTTCAAATAATCTATAAACTGGTTTTTCAATGCCATCCACTGTTTGCATACCAAAGCCACCGTGAAAGACTCCTGGTTTTTGGGATTCTTCTTCAAAAATGTCTGAAAATGCCCAATAATCATAACCTTCAACTAGTCCATCATTATCAGCCAGAGTTTTGGCTACCATTGCTGCTCCATAAGGAGTATCATGAGCGGAATCTCCAACCATCGCTGAAACGCTCCACTCCGTATAAAATAGTGGGTAGTTTTGAGCTTCTTTTCTTGTCTTCGAAGTCATAACTTTAAGTATTCCTCGAGGATAATCTTGTGGAACTCCATTAGTCTTTTTAAAGAATTCGTCAATATCCATGCCACTTTCCCACAACGGATCATCTGTTGGATAATGATGTGTTGAAATGAAGTCCAGCGGTAAATTATTTTTCTGACAAAAGTCTATCATATCGGGAATCCAAGAATTGTAAGATGTAGCTGGACCACCAAAGCGGAGCTTTTCATCAATCTTCTTAGCAGTTCTTACTGTTATTTCATACAAGTGGAAGTAATCTTCTTTGGTACCTGAGAAAAAGCGCGATAAATTTGGCTCATTCCAAACTTCAAAATACCATGATTCAACCTCATCCTTACCATAGCGCTCAAGAATATGTTCTATGAATTTAGCAATTAGTTCTTCCCATGCCTTATCGGATTTAGGCATGGAATTATTGCCGCCATAAGGAAAGATTTGATTTTTTTGTGAAGCTAAACAACTTGGCATAAAGCTTAATTCTACAAAAGGTTTCATTCCTATTTTTAGTAAAAAATCATATATTTTATCGATATTAACAAAATTATAGGTGATGCCTTGTGATTTGCCCGTAAAATCAAAGTTTTCAATGCAAACACTCATCTCATCGTCAAATAAGCCATGAAAACGGACAAATTTGATACCCATATCCTGGTGTACTTTTGTTAATTGCTCTTGATAATCTGCTCTCAAAGCAGTATAAGCATGACTACTACCAACACACATTTCCCAATAGTGTGGAAACGGTGTTTTTTTATTTGAATTTATTTTAAAATCTAGCATTCTAATTTTTTCCTTCTCCTTTCATTTTTTCAAAATCACTGACTGCAGGCAGTTTAAGAGCAAAATTATTTTCTAACCACTTGGCACATAAATTGGTCCATTGATTAACAACAGGAGAAATTTGAGAGTTAGAACCAGCAGCAGCTTGTGAAGCTAGGCTTAGACCATGAGTACCTTGATCAAAAACATGAATTTCATACGAAATATTATTTTGGGCTAAAACGGAAGCCAGTTCCAATGAGTGAAGCGGATTAACCAAGGGGTCAGTTGCAGTTGCCCATATGAAAAATGGTGGTGTATCATTGTCTACATGATCTACAGCACTCATTTTTGTTTCGAAGTTTTTGTCTGGTCTCTCTGTACCACAGGTAGCAACATTTGAAGCTTTCATAAAGTGGTAATCCATAGGATTATTCTTTTTCTTTTCAAGATCGGCATCTAAAAGATGATAATCAGTAATGGCATAACCAAGAATGGCAAAAGCTGGCCGTAAATCATTTTTGTCTACGCCTAAATAATCTGTAAGAACTGGTTCATTAAATTCTGTGGAATAAAGAGCGGCAACATGTCCGCCAGCTGAAAAGCCGCATACACCAATTCTTTCGGTATCAACGTGCCACTTTGAAGCATTTTTTCTGATTAATAACATGGCCTGACCGAGTTCTCTTATCTGTTTAGGATAAATCGTTTTCTCCTTCTTGGGTAAGGGCTTAGACAAGTCTGGCATTTCTAATGTACGTGTGTAGTATGTAGTATATCTTAAAACAAAAGAGTGATAGCCAAGCGAGGCAAAATACATGGCAATTGGTTCAGCTTCACGGTCCGTGCAACTGAAGTAGCCCCCACCTGGACATATTATGACTGCTGGCCTACCTTCACCTTTTAAAGTTTCTGTTGAATCATCCAAAACATATGTTGTTAATGAGGCAGATTCATTCTCTTTACCTAAAAATATTTTTTTAATTTTCATTTTAATCTTCTCCTTTTTCATTATTTTGTTTTTCTACTCGGCTACCGAATCTGGTAATAAACAGTACACCAGCCGTAACAATTGAAACAACTATCCTAGTTCTTCTCCTTCTATTATGGATTCGCTTTCATTTTTACTTTAAAGTATATTAGTGAATTTTTGCGATAACCATAGTCAAAAAACAGAGAAATTATATTCATTTCCCAGTTTTTTTAAAAACCCAAAAAAATCCGACAAAACTGAAGTTAACCCCCCGAATTGGACAAAGATTCCAATTCGGGGGTTTTCTTATGTCTAAATATTTACTAAAAACAAAATTAGAAGCAGTAGATTTGTATCAAAGAGGATTTAGTACAAAAGAAATTCAAGAGAAATTACATATCACATCACGTAGATCTATTGATGGTTGGATTAATAATTATCAACAGTATGGTAACAGAGGCCTGGAAAAAAGCTTTTCTAAGACAA
>CAMKZU010000031.1 GCA_946477855.1 uncultured Lactobacillus sp. | reverse complement strand
TTTTTGACTTATCCGATAATCTTTTAACAACTCCCCAATTGTCATTTTTATTCCTCCTAGTTTTATGCTGTCAAATATGACATTCCCTCTTTTTCATTATAGACAAAATATATCGTTAAGTTATGAAGAGAGTTAAAAATGTGACCATCTTTTTAAAGAATAAAAACTACAGAAAATTTCCCACCATAGCTGGCACAATCAATGTTAATTATGCCCTGTACGGTGTCTTGGGATTTAGTGCAATCGTCTTCACTGTTACTTTAACTGTAATGATAAAAGTCAACAAAACAAAACAAGCTGAAATTGCATAAAAATTTATTGATGTTTTTACCTAAAAAAATCCAGATCAATCCAACATTAAATAATGGAACCTATACCAATTTTTCGCATACTAGGGATTAAAAGCGTCCCCCAATTAAGATTTTGTGAAATTAAAGTCTTTTTTACCGGGTAATTTTGCACAATTTGAACAATTAAAAAATCGTATCCAAAAGGACACGACTAGACGAAAAAAATAAGCATTAGTCCAAGCAACTTTTGCTTATTTTTTCATGAGATGTTGCGTGAATTCCCACCAATTAAAGAGTTACTAGTTTAATTTTGAAAATTTATTTCAAAATCCGGTCTTTTTATAATTATTTATTTGTGAGTACAATTTTTTCATATAACGTAACTGTTAACAAGTAATAACCCAGATAAAGCACAATAAATATTGTGAATGGAATCCAGATATTATGGTATGGAGATATCAGCAATGTTTTAAACAGTTGTAAGCCACAAAGGACATCTATTATGCCTAAAATTGCAGGCATGGTGAACAAAGTACCAATTTCCTTTCTGATTGAACTACGTAACAACCGTTGCCTGACACCAATTTCATGTAGCATCTGGTAGCGCACTTTGTCACTAGCGGCACCACTTAAAACTTTAAACATTAGCGTCGAAGCGAGCATGGTCAGAAATGCTATTCCTAAGAAAAAGCCCATAAATTCAAACGCACTGGTAAAACCAATCATATTATTATAGTTATATGATTTGGAAGAAAGGTATATATCTTGGTAATTGCGATTTTCCTTCAGTTGCTGCTTTTGAATTTGTTTAATCACTGGAAAATCATGGGCAAAGTCTTTCACATTAATATAACTGACAAATTTTTTCTGACCACTAAGTGTATTCCACCTTTGCGGTGAAACTAGCTTAATTTTCTTAGGAATGCCGTTAGGCACCATTTGACTAAAAATGCTGTTGGCAGCTGTTTCCGGTCGATCCAGTTCGGCAGTAACCAGTGTTTTCACTTTATATGTAGGTAAATTGTCTTGATTGTCATGAAAATAGATTTCTATTTCTTTCAGCGGCTGTTTTTCAAATTCCGCGCGGTTAAAGTAGAGGTGCATCCCCTTTTCTTTGTAGTGATAAGTCTGCTCATTAGTAATGGTTAACTTAGCTTCTGCTTTTTTAACTACTGGCGTCTGACTAACAATTGTAGCATCATAATAAAAGCTTTTTTGCGTCTCATCCTTCATGGAGCCAAAATTAAGTCCCACGGTAATTGCACCTAAAGCCAAGGCAAACAGAATTGAAATCATAGTTAATATCTTGGTGTAGCTTTGCAGACGAAATTTCAACTGACCAAGAGTAAATTCATTAATACCACGATATGAAAAAGATTTTTTATTAAGTAAATAATTAATTATAGCTGTAAAGACGCCATTAAAGACGAAGAAAGAGCCAGCAATAATTGTTACTAAGGCGGTGGGAATAAGAAAGTAAATATATCTGGTGGACAAAGTCATTACATAGTAACCGACAGCCAGCAAAAGCACACCGCAAATTGCTTCAATTCCCCGCAAAACTGGATGATGATTAAGATTAATGGGAGTTTGATCTTCGTGTAAAAGATCAATTACCGGAGTATGTGTAAGCTTGCGCATATTGCCCAGTGCACCCAAGAGAAAAATAATAACAAAGAAAAGCAAAGTCCCTATTATGGCACTCGGCAATATTGCCTTATAGTGAGTAATTTCCAGCCCTAGTTTACCTACCAGCACCTTGGTAACTATTGTGGTCAACCCCAGACCCAGTGTTATTCCAAGCAAAACAGCCAAGAAACCAGTTAGCAGAGTTTCAGAAAAAATTAGTAAGCCAATCCGCGTGCTTTTGGCACCGAGCATCATATACATGCCATAGTCATGCTTACGCATACTTAACAAAAATGAATTGGCATAAATTAGGTAGACGGATGTAATGATTACTAACAAAATAATGCCAAAGGTAAAAATATACGTCAGGTATGCTGTTCTACCGTAGACATCTTTACTAATAAATACAGGGTTAGTAGCAATTGACAAGAACATGTAGAAAATCATGCTGGCAACAATTAAACCAGAAAATAATACCAGATAATCTTTTAGCCTATTCTTAATCCCCGTCACAGACAGTTTCCAAATCATTACTGCTCCTTTCTTTTTATTTAAAGCGAGTTTACGTTAATTACCGTTCAAAATTTTGCTCACGCACAAGTACGATTTTTTCATATAATTTCACCGTTAAGAAGTAATAAATCAGATAAAGCACGATAAAAATTGTAAACGGAATCCATAAATTCTGGTAGGGGTGCGGTAAAAGCAATTTAAACAGTCTTAACCCGAAAAGCACGTCGATTACGCCCAATACACCGGGCAGAAGAAACAGAACTCCAATCTCATTTCTGATAGATTGACGCAATACCTTTACCCTTGTACCAATCTCAAATAACATTTGGTAACGCACCTTGTCACTGGCTGCACCACTTAACACCTTAAACATTAAGGTCGAAGCCAGCATGGTTAGAAAGGCAATACCTAAAAAGAAGCCCATAAATTCAAACCCGCTGCTGAAATTCTTAATTAACTGGTAACTGCCAGCCTTGCTCGAAGTATATATATACTCATAAGCAGAATTTTCTTTTAACTGCTGTTTTTGCAATTTTAAGATGGTGGGGTAATCTTGATCGAAATTTTTCACATTTACGAAACTGACAAATTTATTCTGCCCTTTTTTCTGTGCCCACTTTTCAGGTGAAACCAAGCGAATAATTTTAGCGATACCATTAGGAACCATAGCGCCAAAAGCATTGTTAGCATACGTTGCTGGCACATCTAATTTTTTAGTAGGCAAGTTGATCGTCTTGTAGGCAGGCTGACCATTTTTCATGTAAAACTTAACATTTTTAACTGGATTATTATTAAATTCACTGCGGTTAAAGTATAAATACTTGCCCTGTTCCTTATAATGATAAGTTTGCTGACGAGTAATCGTCAGTTTGCTTTTAGCCTGCGCTACCTTTGGGGAATCACTGATAATAGTGGTGTCATAGTAAAAATTGCCTTTAAGCTGCTCACTGAGCGTGCCAAAATTAAGTCCCACAGTAATAGCACCAAGCGCTAAGGCAAACAGCAGTGAAACAACTGTCAAAATCCGCGTATAATCATGCAGCCGAAACTTCAACTGCCCCAAAGTAAATACCCGAATGCCATGATAAGAATAGCTTCTGCGGTTAAGCAAGAACCCAATTAAGGCACTGAAAAAAGCATTAAATGTGAAGTATGAACCGGCAACTATGGTCACTAACGCTGCTGGAATAATAAATAAGATAGCACCGCCTGGAAGACCCAGAATAAAGTAGCCTGCTGCTAAAAGTAACAGACCCAATATTCCTTGAATCCAGTGCAAGACCGGCTGACGCTTGTAAGCGACCGGCTTTTGATTATCACGCAATAATTCAATTATCGGCGTCTTGGTTAATTTACGGACATTTTTCAAAGCACCAAATAAGAAGATGAAAATGAAGAAGATAATCGTCCAGATAATAGCATTGGGTAAAATAACGGCAAAATGCTTCACCGTCAAGCCTAAACGAGATATCAGCAGCTGCGATACAATGGCTGTTAGACCAAAACCCAGCAGAATACCCA
>CAMKZU010000030.1 GCA_946477855.1 uncultured Lactobacillus sp. | reverse complement strand
GCGGCCACTTTGCGTATTCCCATGTGATGTTCATGATAGAAGCGTACCACATTTAACTTGAATTCAGGAGTATAAGTTTGCTTAACATGTTTAACCCTCAGAGCAGCTAAACCATGTTCGCGGACTAGCTCTGCCCAGCTCCTGATAGCCGTGTAATCAATGCCATATTCTTTGCCTAAGCCAGCCAAAGAGTTTTGGCGTGCCAGATACTTACTAACAACTTCAATTTTCAAAGCAGTCGAATATTTCGTCATAAAAAAGGTGCTCCTAATAGTCAGATTATTGTCTAACTATTATGGAGCACTTCATTTGTTGTTAGGAATTTTTTTATTTTGTTATAAATACTGGTTAACAATATTTTCAATTAAGTTAATAGTATTGCCGTAAAAATAGTTGAGGTTGGTATTTTCAGGATCAGGCACGCCGCTGCCACTGTCTACGACAAAGGCAAGGTCGCCAATGTTGGCATAAGTGCTGTGCGGTGTAGCAGTGATGGTAATGATATTGCCTCCATCTTTTTTACAACCTGCAATTTTGATTAAACCATTTTTATTTTCTCCTGATTGCGAGAATGTAATCAAAGTGTGGGGCAATTGGTCAGACGCAATTGAAATTTCAACGCCATCAAGATCGACACCATAAATTCTTTTGAGTAAGAGCTTGCGGTAAGTGTAATTAACCAGAATTTTGCAAAAGCCCTCTCCAAATAAATAGGTTCTTTTTTCCAGCTTAATTTTCTGAAAAAAGTCGGCAACTACTTCGGTACCTACATTACAGTGGACATACGGCAGGTTGCCATAAGTTTTTAACGGCTGATTTTTATACCGAGAAGAAAGAAAAAAGATAAATTCTTTAAAATTGGCAAAACCTGCCCGCTTGACCAATCTGCTGATTGAAGCAGTAGAAAGATAGTTTTTCTTAGCTATAAAGCGAATATCTAAATTGTCGTTTGCGGTAATTGAGTCAATAATCGATTCAATCACTTTAATATCTTGGGGACGCAAATGATTATTAGGGAATAACCGGTCAATTTGGAAGATTTTGGTCATTTATTATATCACCCTGAAAATATTTTCCTTTTTTGAAAATCACGTCATAATTCGAGTGATTTATTGTTATTACACTTTCATTATACTATATTAACTTTGTTGAAAGAAAGCGTTTTAAATAATTTGAAAGGCGTGTGTGCATGAAGCAAGTTGTTATTAATGCCGATGATTTTGGCTATTCACTGGCTGTAAATCGAGGAGTTATTAAAGCGTATAAAGATGGGATGGTTTCTTCTACAACACTTATGGCGAACATGCCAGGTTGTTTAGAGGCAATCAAGTTAGCAAGTGAAAACAAAGACTTAGGAATTGGTTGTCACCTCAACATCACAACAGGTAAACCCATGACGGACGCTAAGTCACTAGTTGATGAAAACGGCGAATTTTATCATTTGGCCGGCTATAAAGAGCATCGCAGTGAAATGGATCCGGAGGAAATTTACCGTGAGTGGTGCGCGCAAGTCGATTTCTTATTAAGTAAAGGAGTGAAACTGACTCATTTAGATAGTCACCACCATGTTCATTCTTTTTCTGAGAACTTAGCTCTTACTCAGCGCATTTCTGATAAGTATCAGTTACCGGTTAGAAATTGCTACGGTATCGAAGATCAAGTTAAGTTGTCATATCAAAGAGGAATTGCTGGTTTTGATGATCTGATGAATTACCCGCATATTCGCAGTTTGGATAAATCTTATCATACGGATCAAGAGCAATGTTTAATAGAAATACAAGCTGTTCTTGATCGCCTGCAAGACAATCAAATAACTGAGTTTATGGTTCATCCCGCATTTGTGGATGAAACTCTTTACTTTGGTTCTTCATTTAATATACCCCGAATTAAAGAAGTGACAATTCTTTGCGATTCGGCTTTTAAACAGAAGCTGCAAGAAAATCAGGTAGAAGTGATTCCATATCCTAATTTTTAAATAAAAAAGTGTAAAGGAGGCAAAATTATGAAGGGTAAGTTTATGAAGTCCGCGAATGTATTTTCGCGGGCAATAATTCAACCCGTTATGTTTATGGCGGTAACTGGTATTATCTTATCAGTTTGTGCCATTTTGAAGTTGGACTTAATGCCGACCGTTTTGAAAGATACCGGTAATTTTATTTACAATATTCTCTCAAGCGGTATGATCGGACAATTAAGTTGTATTTTCTGTGTAGGTATCGCTGCAGCTTTAGCTAAGCCTAAATATAAAACTGATGCTGCTATTTTAGGTATCGTTACTTATTTAATCTTTTTGTTCGCCAACAACTCTTGGCTGCAATTGACTCACCGTTTGGCTAAGCCAAATTCTCAGGGACTATATGGTACTGGACAAAACATGGTTTTCGGTATTCAAGTCACTGATATGGGAGTTTTCCTCGGGATTATTTTAGGAATCCTAGTAGGCTGGATGGTAAATAAATGGGGTAATATTAAGCTCCATAAGTATTTATCACCTTATGCAGGAACAAAATCTGTTTACATTATTTTAGTATTTGTCACAATTCTGTTCGCAATTGCGATTACTTATGTTTGGCCAGCAGTTAACTGGGTCATTGAAAACATTGTTAAGGTAATGTCAACTACGGGATCCATTGGATTCTTCCTCTATGGACTTTTGAACCGTTTGCTTTTACCTGTTGGTTTGCACCATTTCTTATGGATGCCTTTGTTCTACACTCCACTTGGTGGTACTGCCAGAATTGCCGGCAAACTATACACTGGTGCGTTTAACATTTGGCTAGCTGAATTAGGTAACCCAAGTCATATTACTGCAATGCACCAATCTATTGGTTATCTGTCTAACTTTGGTTCAATTTCATTACCTATCGGTATTGCTTTTGCTTTCTGGAAGATGGCAGAGCCGAAGAATAGGCAAAAAGTTGCGGCTATCCTAATCCCAACTGTTACTACAGCCTTTTTAGCAGGTGTTACCGAGCCTTTGGAATTTATGTTCCTGTTCTTGTCACCATTACTATGGCTGGCTCACTCAGTTGTTTACGGAATTAGTCTATTTTTGACAAATATTGTTGGTATCGATATTCAGTTTGATACCGGTATTAATATGATTATTAACAGTTTTGCCTTTCCGGCAAGGCTGGGACACCAGTATCTCATACCAATAATGTTTGTCGTCACCGGTTTACTTGAATACTTTGTCTTCGTCTTTATGATTAAGCGTTTCAACATTCCAACTATTGGACGTGCTAATGCTGACGAATCACTACTTAATGGTGCAGAAAGTGAAGATGAATCTGTTCAAGAGGCAGAAGAAGAACTTGCTCAAAGTGACAGTGATGCAGAATCTGCAGATACTGCAAAATTTGATAATCAAACTAAAAATATTGTAACTGGTCTAGGTGGTCCAGAAAACATCGATGAAATGGTTAATTGTTATACTCGGCTTCGTGTTGATGTTAAAGATACAAGCAAATTGGATATGGATCTATTGAAGCAAAAGACCGGTACTAAAGGCGTCATGCAAGATGGTCATAATATTCAGATTGTATTCGGAGTCGATGTCGAGAGTATTCATGATAAAGTCGATGAATATCTTGATTATCTGAAAAAACACCCATCCCAAAGCGGAAAGTAACATAGGAGGCTTATTGAAATGGCAAATAAATTTGTAATCATTGGTGGCGGATCAACTCAATCACCAAGTATCTTGGAAGTTTTACGTCAACGCTCTGCTGACTTGGATATGAACCAACTGGTTCTGTATGATACTGATGAAGAAAGAGTATCTCTTTTAGGGCAATACACCAAAATGTATTACAAAGAAACAGGTTCACCGGTTCATGTTTCTTATACAACCAATCTAGAAGAAGCTCTGCAAGATGCCGACTTTCTCTTTATGCAAATTCGTCCAGGTCTAAATAAACAACGGGCAATAGATGAAAAAATTTGTATTCGTAATGGCGTTATTGGACAAGAAACTTGTGGACTTGGCGGTTTTTCCTTCGCGATGAGGGTAATCCCAGATATTATTGCTATCATCAAGAAGGTTAAGCAAATCTGTCCAAATGCGTGGATTTTAAATTACACTAACCCTGAAGCGATTTTATCAGAAGCAATTTACCGCGAATTTCCAGAAGCAAAAGTTATTTGTATCTGTGATATGCCAATTTCAATTGAGGGCGCAATTGCACAATACTTCCACAAAGATTTAAAAGATATTACCTTTAAATACTTTGGCATGAACCACTTTGGTTGGTGGACGTCAATGATTGATGAGAATGGTAAAGACTTGTTGCCACAACTGCGTGAAGATGTGCAATCCGGTAAGATTGACACCCTTGCACAATGGAATGATGAAACTCTTGATGACCAATATTGGATTGATACGTACAAGCGTATGATTACCATCTTCAAGCGTTTCCCTGAATATTTCCCTAACTGCTACCTGCAATATTATCTGATGCCTGATGTAATGATGGCTGAATCAGATGTTAACTTCACACGTGGTGACTGGGTAATGCAGGGACGTGAAAAGAGAATCTTCACAGAATGTCGGCGGGTTTTAAAAGCCGGCACAGCTAAAGGTTCTTCACTTAACTCCGGTGTTCACGGCAACTATATCGTGGATATTGCCAACGCAATTATCCATAACACCCGCGAGCGTTTCACTGTTAACCAAAAGAACAATGGCGCAATATCTAATTTTGATACTGATGCTGTTGTAGAAGTGCCGGCATACATTGGCAGTATGGGTGCAGAAACCATTAGTATTGGTAAGATTCCAACTTTCCATAAAGGACTGATGGAACTGCAAAAGGCTTATGAGAAACGGACAGTAGACGCCGCTCTGTCTGGTTCATATCAAGTCGCTTTGGAAGCAGTTGTTCTTAATAAGACTATTCCAGATTATCACGTTGGTAAAAAGGTTTTGGATGAGTTATATGAGGCCAATAAAGAATACTGGCCAGAATTGCACTAATGTGTTTGAAATAAAAATCTAATTACTAAAAAGATTAGCTTTAACTGTAGTTATCGCTAGTCTTTTTTATGTGAGTAATAATTTTGGGGAACAAAGAAAAAGACTAGCTTTGAACTGAAAGCTAGTCTTGCAACGTAATATTTTGACTTTTTTGTCTAAAATTTAGTCGTAAATAATAACTGGCTGGTGCTTACTTACATTGCGCCAGACTTGTTTGATTTCTCTAGGCTTAATATTAATGCAGCCATGTGAACCGCCTCTTAAATAAGCTTTTTTACTCCAATCACCGCGCCAACCGGCATCGTGAAAACCACAGCCAGTTAAAGTAAATGGCATCCAGTATCTGACTGGTGAAGCATATTTAGAGCCGTCATTATTGCGCCCGCGTAAAACTGCATGACCTTGTTTATAGTGAATATACCAGACTCCTTGAGGAGTGCGGTTATTTTTATTACCGTCTTTTGTTCCAGTAACTACGTCATTAAGGTGAACGACCACCTTGCCTTTACGCACAATCCACATTTCCTGCTTTTTGATTGAAACTACAATATAGTCATTGCCTATGCCATGATTGCTTTTGCCATAGCCTAAACCATAAGTGCTGTAGCCAAGACCATAAATATAGTTCTTGCCATCCAGATTTTTAGTTCCGCTTAAAAATGCTTGTTCTACGGCTGTTTGGGCTCTTTTGACATGTACACCCCAACCATAGCTTTGATTTTTAACAGTAATTTTCTTTCTTGCTATTTTATTGCCTTTTGGCACCGCAAACTTATAACTCTGGTGAATTGTTGCCACTTCTTGGTCAATTTTATTCAGTTCTGCCGTTAAATTTTCGGAATTAAGAAAACTGTACTTGCCTTTTTTATAAATTGCTTGATTAATTAACTTTTGTGCTTTGAGCTGATAATCTTTGCCGGCAACATGATAATTAACTACAGTATGACTGACTGCGTGCATCTTTTTGTTTGCGGCATCCAAATCAGTGTTGCGGTATTCATAAACTTGTTTGTCAGGCATAGTTGTATGTTGCTTTTTAAAATAATTTGCAACTTCCTGCTTTTTGATAGTGTCAATATTGGGATCGCGTTCAATGGCAACTTTGCCGTTTTCCAAAGAAACGATATTATTCGCTTTCCGATTAATCTTGGCAGTTGCTTTATTAATTGTTAAGTTTCCAACTTCGACACCATAAATATTAACATTAGGGTTAAAATGAGTTGTAGCAAATGCTTTAGCCTGCTTTTGCGATTCAACGTGATTATTATATAGAACCACGCCAA
>CAMKZU010000029.1 GCA_946477855.1 uncultured Lactobacillus sp. | reverse complement strand
ACTCAATTTGTAAGATTTAAAACGAGAACCTTTGGCAAATTTTCGTCCTGTGATTAATCGACCAGCTTCCGCATAATTTTTAGCTTTGCAAGTTGCTTAAATAACGCTAAAAATATTAGGATTATCAATTAAAAGATTTAGCTTAAAGACAACATTTCGTGGATCAATATATACTTTACTGACTTCATAAAAGTCTTTTTCGTAACCAGTATTTACAACATTATATTACACTTTGGCATTATTCGGTGCGGACCAAATCTTTGTCCAATCTAGAAGGTTAACTTCATTAAGCATTGTTATCAACTTCTTCAGGATTGTTGTTGTCGGTCACCTTGGGTTCATCATAACCATCAACTGAAACAGTTTCTGCTGTTACATGATCTATAGTTTTATTTGTATTCATCTTGGCAACTTTTTTGCAAATGCATTAATTGCAGATTCAATGGCTGGTATAATAAACTACTTTGCTTTGCTTTAAAATGTTGCAAAAACTAGTAATCACAATTTCCATCTTCTTGGTTCCATCTCTACCAATCTTTTTTTACTTCATGGACAAAAGCTTTAGCTAAATCAGGAATTTATGCAATCCATTTGTTTTTAAAAGTGTGATTCTGGCTATAAAATTTTACTGCTACATAAACCACAATAGCAAACCATAATAATGCCGTAATAGCCTACATCAAACATGTCTTTAGCACTCATATTTATTCTCTTTCACAAAAAGAGCATCAGGGAGTGATGTTCAAAATTATTTTTTATGCTTAACTTATTAATTTTTGCTTTTAACTCGTTAATTTCAGTGTTTAACATAAAAAACTTGTTCTTAAATTTTCCAGTTTCC
Source organism: uncultured Lactobacillus sp. (assembly GCA_946477855.1). Lineage (GTDB taxonomy): Bacteria > Bacillota > Bacilli > Lactobacillales > Lactobacillaceae > Lactobacillus. The sequence goes on along the minus strand of CAMKZU010000029.1, from coordinate 5,961 downwards.
GGCTCACTCTCAAGTCAGCGATCTAGCTTTAAATCTGTTCAATTTGTTTTTTGAGAAACAAATAAAGTAGTAGTTAATCTCACAAAAACACAGAATATAAGTACTGTGTTAATTGAAATAAAAATTATATCTCCGTATTCAATGTTCATCTTGGTACTCAGCTATGGAGGGAAGAAAAAGCAACTGCGGTCAATCCATAGGAAAAACCGTTTGGCAACCATTGATATACCAACAATCGCTTATTTAAGTTACCGATCAGTTTGTACCAAAAAAGTCGTTACCTTTAATCTCCTATATTCGATACTAAAAAGTAGCGTTAACCATCCAAAAGAGACAATATATGCCTTAGTATAAAAACTGTCATTATAGAAATCTTAGCCCATTTATCTAAAATTATTAAGCATTAGGTTTACCTCTATTTGCTAGTAAAGGTGCCATCGTCCTAAGCGTTTAAAATAGTTTTTAGTAATAGACTTTAAGTTGTCATTTAAATTGTCCATCTTACCTTCTTAATCAAGTTTTTCAGGTTTAAATTAATGACCCCGGTGAGATTCGAACTCACCTCTACGGTTTAGGAGACCATTGTTCTATCCAGATAAACTACAGGGTCGCAATAGATTAACTTTACCAAATTTGAGTGATAAAAGCCAATTTTTTTAGTAACTAATATTGACGGGTAAAATATGGTTGTGGCGCGTTAGAATCAGCGATTTTATCTGCCGCAAAAACAAAGGGTGTCCAGATGGCTAAAGCAATGAGCATGTTGACAATTGACAATACAATAGCACGCCAATCATAATTGCAAGCTAGAAATGGTCCGATGATTGGTGGCACAACGGCAGGAACTGCTGCTTGGACAGGATTAACTAAATTCATCATGCTGACACCGTAAGAAAAAGCCACATTGACTAATGGGGCAAGGACAAATGGAATAAAATAAACCGGATTGAGAACTACAGGCAAGCCAAAAATAATCGGTTCATTGATATTAAAAATTCCGGGTGCAAGTGCAACTTTAGCAATTGTCCGATAGTCACTGCGTTTTGAAAACAGCAGTATGGCTACAATCAACATCAATGTTCCCCCTGCTCCTCCGAACCAGGCAAATGCGTCAAACGATCCGCGAACCCAAATGAAAGGTGCTTCTTTTCCTGCACGAGCAGCTGTGACATTAACATTCTGGGCAGTTAACCAAATTGAATCTAAAATTGGAGCCCAAACGCTTAAGCCATTAAAACCAAAAAAGCTGAAAATCTGAACTAATAAGGTCACAAGCATTACCATACCGAAGCCTTGACCTAATTTTACTAAAGGTGTTTGAATCGAATTGAGCAACCAGTTGCCAAAAAAAGTTCCCGTGATTGTCTGAAAGACAAAATTAATCATACCAACGCAAAATATCGCAATAATTGCGGGAATGAGTGAATCAAAAGCCATTTGTTCAGCATAAGGCAAATTAGCAGAAAGGTGAAGTTTGATTCTCGCCCTAAAACAAAGGGCAAAGATAGCAACACCGATTGAGCCGAATAAAATTGCAGTAAAAATGCCGGTAGTTGAAAATTGTGAAATGTTAAAAGCTTTTTGAACAGGAACTACTTTGCCGTTAATTTTAAGTTTAGTTAAATTAGCAATGCTCATGGCCAAAGAAGACAGGGAAACAATTGCTCCGGCAACTGGATCAACTTCCATGCTTTTAGCTAAATGATAGCCTAAAGACATTGACAAAAAGAGGGCAAATAAAGCAAAAGTACCACGCCAAACTACATTACATACTAACGAGAGTGGCTGCATTGCCCAAGCAAAAGTATACCAGCCTAATTCGGTCTTGGCTGCAGCAATCAGGCTTTTGACCAAAACAGCAAGGGAACCGGCAATAGTAATTGGCATTACTGAGACAAATGCATCCCTTAATGCCACCAGCCAGTGAGTTTGCCCTAATTTATTTGCTAAAGGCAAAATATAGTCTTCCAGCCAAGCTACTAATCGACTCATTTTTGCTCCTTTCTTTTCAAATAATGGGGATGATAGCCCTTGTTTTTATTCTTATGCTTTTTATGTTTTTTGTTTGATCCACTAACCTTCTTTTCTTTAGTTGCGTCCTGTTTCTTACTTTCCTTTTTACGTGGCTTTTTAGTAGTTAAATGAAACCCTGCAAAATATACACGTTCAATTTTAACACTCTGCTCGAGCAGCTTCCTTAGATCGCGCAAATCATGATCATCACCCAGGGTAACCACAAATCCTTTGGCACCCATGCGGCCAGTTCTTCCGGCACGATGCATGTAGGTGTTAACTTCACTAGGAATGTCGTAATTTATCACATATGTTACACCAGCAATGTCTAAACCACGGGCAGCCAAGTCGGTTGCTAGGAGCAATTTGATTCTGCCAACTTTAAAATTATTGAGAGCTGCCTCTCTTTTCTGCTTGCCGAAGTCATTAGCTAAAATACCAAATTTAGTCTTAGTATGTGCTAAAATACCGGCAAAGCGCATCATTGTTTGGTTTGAATCAAAAAACAGAATGCCTTTAAAACCATCAAGGCGCATCAAGCGCTGAATAAAATCAATTTTATGGGCATTATCTATTTGTAAAAAATAATTTTTAACAGTTGATTTCTGTTCTGGTCGGACATCAATCGTGATAAATTTGCGAGCAAAAATATCTTCTGCCTGTTTGGTTATCTCTGATTCAGTAGCACCAAAAAGCAAGATCTGCGCATCAGCTGTCATATTTTGTCCTAAAGAACTTAATAATTCCATTTTATTAAATTCTAAAACGTCATCCGCCTCATCTACTACCAGAGTTCTTATTTGATTAACTTTGATGCGATTAGCTGAAAAGAAATCAAAAAATCTTCCGGGAGTGGCAACGACAATTTCTGGATGTTTCTTTTTTAAATTATCTTCTTGACGTTTGCGATTACCAGCTCCAACAAGTGTAATTCCCGTTAAAGCAAGAGCATGAATAAAAGGGTTAATGGCATGGCGAATCTGCACCGCTAATTCTGTTGTTGGTGCAATAATAACTAAACTATTGGGTTTGCCTTTTTCTACTTTTTCCAATGCAGGTAGCGCATAAGCCAAGGTTTTCCCCGTTCCCGTTTTGGCAAGTGCAATACAACTTGCACCATTTAAAATTGGAGTGCGCGTTTCCTGCTGAATTAAAGTTGGTTCAGCCATTTTTAATTTTGTTAAAACTGCTTGAATTTCTTGTTTCATTATTGTGTTAATTGTCCGTATTTCTCCTTATACTGGGTAACTGTACCATTGTATGTCAGCATAACTACCCCACTTTCTAGATTTCTCACGGACTTTACCCGTCCGTCATTGTTATAGCGCCAGAATGAATATTGCATTTTGTTCGGGGCTTTTTTGCCACCAGTAATGAACTGCACACCATGGGGAAAATATTTTTTATATTTAACAGCAATATCTACCATGACGCGCTTATTTAATCCTTGAAGCATACTAGCAAATTGAGCCATTTGTTTAATATATGCTAAATCATAGTTATCAATAGCTGGTTCTATCCAAATCGGCAAACTTCCCGTGTCTGTGCCCACCTTTTTCAGAAAATACTGATAGTGCTGCAATGGCGTTGATTCATTGCTGTAAGCAACGATGGTGCCAAAAGCCAGTTTAGTTCCTAATATTTGATCACGATATGACAGATAATCATCGTCAAAGTATGAGCGTCCCTGTGTACTTCTCAAATAGACAAATGAAATACCATTAGCCTGTAGTTCATGTAAATCAACATAACCATAATCCTGATTTAATTCGACGCCAATTGCACTTGAATTACCGTTTGGTGGCAATGTCGTCTGGTTATGCATATTGGCTATACCAGTAATAAGAAGTCCAATTGCAACAACTAGTAAGATTAGAATTGCAGGTAGCGTAAACTTATGATGAAACCTTTTCATCTTTTTCTCCGTTTATTTTTTCTACACCTGTACATTATAGCAATTTTTCCACCAGAGTTGCTAACTACAATCTTAACAATAAAAAAAGCGATCGACTGTAAATCGATCACTTAATAAACAAAAATTATTCTTCAACTAAATATACTGGCTTTTGACCATTTAATACGCGCTTAACATCAGTCATACTGTGCTCAATCATGTTCTTGACAGAAGTCTTCGTGTAGTATGCGGAATGCGGCGTAAAGACTACGTTAGGCATTTTTGCTAATTCCTGGTACTCAACTGGCAATTCGGAAATATCCTTAAATTTCTTCATAACAATTGCCTCTTCACCAGTCATCACATCCAATGAAGCACCAGCAATTTCTTTGTTCTTCAATGCATCAATCAAGTCTTGAGTGTTAACCAATGGACCTCTTGCTGCATTAATCAGATATGCACTGTTCTTCATTTCTTTAAATTGCTTGGCACTAATCATGTTTTCCATTGAAGGCTCAAGAGGTGTATGCAACGTCAAGATGTCTGCGTTTTTAACTACGGTATCAAAATCGGTATATTCCAAAAATGCCTCGTTGGCAGGATTTTCAACCAAGTCATAACCGAGTAATTTGGCTCCTAAAGCATGAAACATTTCTGCAACGCAAGAACCAATACGACCAACACCAATAATACCAACTGTCTGATTATAGATCTCATCACTCATCAAATCTTCAGACCGAACAAAATTGAGGTGCTCTCTTTCATTATCTAAAATAGGACCCCACTTTCTCAACAAGTACATTGCAGAAGTCAAAGTGTTCTCCGCTACTGCACGTGGAGAATATGCCGGTGTGTTCGTTACAATCATATGATACTTGTGCACAAAATCAAAATTAACAATGTTATACCCAACAGACCTTAAAGCTATTTGCTTAATTCCATATGAGCTCAATTTACGATAGACCTCTTCCTCATCTATATCAAAGACCTGCAAAACGCTGACAACATCATAGCCTTGCGCCATCTCAACAGTCTTAGCATCAAGCTTTTCTTCAGTTGAAACCAAATCATCTTCAGGATGATCTTTATTCCACTTGTCAGCATAAACCTGTTGCTCCGGGGTCATATTGTAAAGTAAAGCTTTCATTATTAATCCTCCTTTTTGGATAAAAAATTTATATCTCTTATTGTATCTAAAATTAGAATAAAATTAAAGATAAATTTCAAAAAATAATAATTAATAATTTAAGCCTAATCATATGAAAGCTAATAAGACTTTCAGATTTACACATTATAAATTAAATTTTTTGTTCAATTTGGTCGATATTAACCTGTAAAACTTCTCTTAACCAGGGAAAACGTGCCTGCATTTCAGAGAATTCTGGTCCTTCTGCCAAAAATTTTCCGGTGCAGGGATATAAAGGCATTTATTGTCCTCGTCGACTTTTACATATGACATCCATGTATTTACCACACTGGCAGGGTTAGCATTAATCGTGACAATAGTGACAGGTCCCTCATCCTTCATGACGTCTAAAAATTTTTGATTCATTTTTTCTCCCCCATAATAAAAAAGCTACTTTTTCAGTAGCTTCTTTTATTATGGAACACTTGTTCGAAATTGCAAAATCATTTGCTTTTATTTAGTAAGCTCTCTTACCCTTTTTATAAACTGCTTTATCTTTTTGCACAACAGCATTGATTTTCTCTAGCGGATTTTCATCAAGTACCAAAAAGTCTGCGTATTTGCCTTCTTCTAAAGAACCATATTCTTTATCTATTTTTAGTAGTTTAGCGGAATTATAGCTGGTTTCCAAAGCTTCAAAATTAGTAAAGCCTTGTTCTACTAGTAAAGGCAATTCTTCAGGAGTCATTGTAAAGTCATTAAATGGTGTGCCGGCATCAGTACCTAGAGTGATCTTGACACCAGCATTTTTAGCCTTAGTAATGTTGCCGCGCAAATCTTTCCAAGCTGCCGCAATTTTATTCATTTCCCAGTCTGGAATTTTACCCGGTGCATATTCGATAAATGCCCAAGCTCCAACTATCGTTGG
>CAMKZU010000028.1 GCA_946477855.1 uncultured Lactobacillus sp. | reverse complement strand
CGATGTATTAACAACATTTTTTCAGCACAAACATATTACCTTTATTATAAGTTTGATTTTAGGTTGGCTATTAGCTCTAATAATTGGTGTTATTCTGTTTTTTTATATTATGTGGGCTTCAGGCAACATGCTTTTCGGTAAATAATGAATTTAAATAAATATTTCCACAGAAAAGAAAGAGCACAAAAACAGGCAAACCACTTAAATTGTGATTTGCCCGCTTTTTAGTTAATGTTCAAATAGCAGTGTCCGCTTAATCATTTAGCTAATCAATTTGTTATATTATTCTTTTAGTGTCCCGGTAATTAAAACTAATGAGGCTAGACTTTAAAAGCTGCGCTATTTATCGTGTTCTTTGTGCCATACTTTAATCTGCTCCAGCCTCTTTTTAAAGCGGTCTTCATGACCCTGCGAGGTTGGCAAATAATATTCATGTCCCTCTAAACTTGGTGGCATAGTTTTCATTGTTGTTAACTTGTCTTTAGCATAATGCGCCAGCTGGTAACCTTTACCATAGCCCAAATCTTTCATCAACTTAGTCGGGGCGTTGCGAATTTGCAAAGGCACTGGTTCATCTATCGTCTTCTTAACGTCTTCTTCAGCAGCTAGTCTAGCCTTATAAACTGCGTTTGATTTCGGAGCAAGTGACAGATAAATCACAGCTTCCGTCAAATGCACATCACATTCCGGCATCCCGATAAATTGACAAGCCTGAAAGACGTTGACCGCCACATTCAGCGCATTAGTATCTGCCAAGCCAATATCTTCACTGGCAAAGCGCACTAGTCTGCGTGCAATATAAAGCGGATCTTCTCCACCTTCAAGCATCCGCGACAGCCAATAAATTGCCGCGTCCACATCGCTGTTACGCATTGATTTATGCAAAGCGGAGATGATATTGTAGTGTTCTTCTCCGTCTTTATCATACAGGACCGACTTTTGGGTGATTAATTGTTCAAGACTATCCATAGTCACAGCAATCGTATTGCCAGTTTTATGACCGTTTAAAACTGCCATCTCCAACGTGTTTAAAGCTGTTCTGGCATCACCGTTGGCAAATTTGGCAATGGCTTTAATCTCCTGCTCACTGATTTTGACGGTTAATTTGCCAAAACCATTAGGATTGCGCAAAGCATTTTGCAATAACTTAATGATATCTTTGACTTCAAGCGGTTTTAAGACAAAAACCTTGCAGCGTGAAAGTAGCGCCGAGTTAACTTCAAAGGAAGGATTTTCGGTCGTAGCACCAATTAAAATGATACTGCCACGTTCAACGTAGGGTAAAAAAGCATCTTGTTGTGCTTTGTTAAAACGATGGATTTCATCTACAAATACCAGCGTTTTTTGCCCCACTTCGTGTTCAGCTTCAGCCTGCTTCATAATTTTGCGGATTTTAGTAATGCTGCTGTCAACCGCACTAAAATTAAAAAAGCTCGCTTGACTCTGCCGGGCAATTATTTCAGCCAAAGTCGTTTTACCGACTCCCGGTGGTCCCCAAAAAATCATTGAGGAAACCTGGTCATTATCAATGATTTCTCGCAAAATTTTTCCCGGTCCCAGCAGCTGTTCTTGTCCTACAAACTGAGCTAGGTTTTGGGGACGTACGCGGTTAGCCAATGGTTCATTTTGCCCACTGTTTGCAAATAATGATTCTTGCTTCATCATTACATCTTCTTTATTTACTTCTAGATATTTACTAACCTAATTATACAAGTATTTGTCCGCTAGCAAAAATAAATGAACATTTGTTTGCTCTGATTTTAATAACTAGTTTACGTTATAATTATATTAGGTATAAAATCACATATAATGAGGTGAAAATATGAAATTTTTCAAGAAAGTTGGCATTGGCTTAACAGCCCTGACTCTAACCACCAGTCTGTTTTTGCCATATACCGCTAACTCCCAAACAGTAGAAGCTGCTCAGAAAGCCAAAGGAAAAGTCACGCTGCTTGAGAGCGATTATGTTTACAACCCGTCAGGCCATAAAATAAAATTGAAGCAAAATCGGGGTACACATAGCTATAACATTCCTAACGGCTTTAGCGCTGATCCCAAAGGCTATTTAACTACAGAAATGATAGTTTATGATGATGACAGTAGAACCAGTTATCCCTACTACGGCACTAAAAAAATTAACGGACAAAAATTTTACCACTTGGGGCATAACTATTACATTAATAGTGCTAATGTTTTAAAAGTCAATGGGCGCAATATCACACAAGGTAAATTGACTATCAAACACGATGCACTGATTTACACCAAGACTGGCAAAACAACGGGAAAGAAACTAAGAACTAATACAGTTGTTAAGTACCAAGGAAAAGCTAAGACTGCTACTAAAACACCCAAATATTTTTACTACCTTAAGGATGTCGCAAGGTACTTCCAGCCCAAATACGTACCTGCCCACAAAATAAAAGGAAAATATTTTTACTCTTTAGGACATAATAGTTACATTAAAGCAGCTAACGTCGGCTACATTAATGGTCACATTGCTCGCTACAACGGTGTTTCGTCAGCGACTGTTCTTAAGAACACCGCCAGCATAACGGTAAATTATTCTGCCGTTAAACGTAAACTGAAAAAAGGACAGAAGATTAAACTTGATTTAACTGTTATTCCTTACCAAAATGATGGCTTTGAGGGTTATCTTTACAGACTGCACGACTATCCGGATGAATATGTTGATGAGAACGATGTTAAATTGAAAAAGAATTTGCCTATCATTGACTATCGCGACTTAGTTTATACTTACGTTACGCCAGTGACAGACAACAGCGTTGAACTTTATGACACATCTGGCAAGACAATTGGTAAACGTATTATAAAGCCGCAATACAGTAATCTGACAGTTGACGGCTTAATGTATCTCTGGGTACCCGAGGAAAATAAGGCGGAACTGTTTTATCATTGTTTAAATTACAGTGACGCCAGTGTGATTGATGCCAACCAACCAAACCCGGTGCCAAATTCAGAGCCAACTTACCCTGCAAAAAAGCAAGCACTAATCTATGGCAATAACTTTATTAAGGTGAACGATGTGAAATACGTCAGCGGGTTAAAGTTAAAAGCACTGAATACGATTGAGCAAGCTGAAAATGGGCAAAAAATTGCGACAGGAGCTGACAAACAGGAACTGCTCACACTTTTTAATGAAGGAAAAGATCTAGCACAAAATAGCGCTTATCATGATCTTATGTCTAATTATGATTGTGCCTTAAGAAACGCTTCTGCTATGTTAAGGTCTGATAAGGCAACTGTCACACAGGTAGATGAGGCTGTCTGGTATGTTAAAACCGCTAAAAAGCAGCTGACAACTATGTCTACTCCGCCGGGTGATTAAATGGCTACTGGTCAGAGCAATATTAGTTTTACAAAAATAGTCCAAGCAAATATAATAGACAATATGTAGAGCCTGGCAAAAACGAGACTATCAGTTTAATGCTAATTTATCAGTTACTGATTATTAATAAAAAGCTATAAACTGATAAAAAGTTGTGACAAGCCTAGCGATAAAGATTATTGAAATCAAATTTAAAGGAGTAAACTAAAGTGAAATTACATAAAAATATTATTGTTGCAGCTGTTGCGGGTATTACCGTTTTAGCGCCAATTATTAGTCAAACTTCAGCTGTTTTAGCAGATGTCGCTGCAACTAACGAAACAAATATTAATACCAACACTAATACAAATAATCCAGATACAAGTGCAACAGATAAAACTGAAACTCCTGTAGCTGAACCAATTTCCCAACCTATCCAAGATAATGATCCCGAGCCTAAGACCAATATCCACAAGACTAAGAAGACCTGGTCAAAACGCCACCAAAAAGCAAATAATTATTTCAATAAGAATGTCAAGAAGGGCCAAAAGTTAACGAATAAGACTAAAAAATTAGCCCTTTACAAGAAGACCTTGAAATATTTTAAAAATTATAAGACTAAGTATGCCAAGACTTTCAAAAATTATCTTAATGCAGAAATTAAATGGTTAAAGAGACAAATTAAGAAAGATGTTCCTACTACTAAACCATCAGGTGATTTGAAGCCACAGCCTGTACAAAAGCCAAAGAAAGCTAAAGCACCTAAAGAACCGTATAGTGGATGGGTTGATTCAATATTATACGTAACATATTTAAATGATTATAAATATTTTAAGAAATATCCTAAAGAAAATAGAAAATATGTAAAACAAGACATTAAAGCTTTGAAGAAACGTGGTTATAAGTTTAACGCCGACTTATCTGATAAGGGTTATAAGAAGCACAACAAGAAACTTGAAAAACGTGACGATGATCTCATTGAGGCAGGCAAATTAAAATAATCTTCAGTGCCCTCACTAATAGAGCAAAAAAGGCTAATTCGTTTTTAAAACGAACTAGCCTTTTTTGTCTTATCTATTTAAGTTTGAACCCTTTAGGCAACTGTGGTCTTTTGCCATTATACATAACATAAGTTTCTTTAGGACTCTTTTTAGCCGAATGGTTATACAGTTTTAGCAATTGCTTTTCAGTATACTTCTTGCCCCGAGGCTTGGCAATTGTGCCTTTGCCAACAGCTTGGATATGTTTAAAACCTTGACCTACTCCTGAACTCTTACGTAAGCAGTAATGCCCGAGTTTGACAGCAAAGCCTTTAGGATTGCCAGCATTTTTCAAAATCTGACTATTATGAATATTAAAATGACTTAAATCAACTCCAGCGAGCTTTTGATCATTAGCAAACATTTCCGTTGAATCATACATTTTTGGTAACCGCCAGCCACGCAGATCAACAAAAACAAGATTATCACAGTCCATAAACATTTCGCTGACCCTAGTAACTTGGCGTGTATCCCAAGTATGCAGGTCAAGCTGCTCCAGACTTTTTGCACCTTTAAACATCCTAAGCATATCAGTAACTTTGGCAGTATTAAAGTGTCTCAAGTCAATGTCTTTTAGACTGCTGTCGCCACTGAACATTGAATTCATCCAGCGTACGTTCTTGGTGTTCCAGCCCGTTAAATTGAGTTTGGCCAAAGAGCTGTCTCCAGAAAACAGCGAGATCATATTAGTAACGTTGCTGGTATCAAAACTACTTAAATCTAAACTAGTAACAGCCGGATTGTATGCGAACATTTCTCTCATATCTTTAACTTTACTCGTATCAAAGTGACTGAAATTTAGCTGATCCAAATGAGCGAATTTTGCAAACATCCCCGACATATCTGTAACATTACCAGTATTAAAGCCACTTAAGTCAAGTTTAGTTAAGTTAGAACACCCTTGAAACATATTTTTCATACTGGTAACGTTTTTGGTGTCCCAATTAGCCAAGTTTAAGTGAGTAACTTTACTACCCGAAAACATTTCTGCCATATTTGTCACTTGACTGGTAGCAAAACTACTCAGATCAAGACTTGACAAATTTTGGGTACTGGAAAACATATCGGACATATTATTAACTTTTCTGGTATCAAAGTGCTTAAGATTTAGTTCAGGAACTTTTATTCCAGCAAACATACCAGCCATGTTAGTGACATTACTAGTATCAAAATTAGCCAGATTAAGTTCTGCCACATCGCTATCCGCAAACATCTCTGCCATATTGGTCACTCGGCTGGTAGCAAAACTACTCAGATTAAGACGTCGCATCGGACTGTTTCTAAACATACCACTCATATTAGTGACTTTGCTGGTATTAAAACTGCTCAAATCTACTTCTGTTAAGGCTGTGTTGTCAAACATTCGTTCCATGCTAGTCACTTGGCTGGTATCAAAGTGACTAACATCAGCTTTAGTTAGTGCTTTGTCATTAGTAAAAAGCAAAGCCATATTTGTCACTTGACTAGTATCAACTTTGTCGAGACCTGTAATATCCTCCAAATACTCAAGACCGGCAAACTTTTCTGCCGAATTCGGAGCCATTTGAATCGGTGTTTCAAACACAATATGCTCAATATTACCAGACCATTTAAACTGCTTTAAAAATGGTGTGCTGGATAATTGACTGCTCTTTTGCGGGCCACTAATCCGCAGAGTTCTACTAATAACATCGTATTGCCATGTGCAGCTGCCATCAGTGCCAGTCCACAGACCGGCATCAGATGGCAAACCTGTCGCACTAATTGGGACAACAGCATGAGTTTCTGTTGCAGCAGCAACATTTACGTTTGTTTGCACCGTTACGACTAAACCTAATGCCATTGTTGCAATACCTATCCCAGTTTTTTTCAACTTGACTAAATTGGGTAATTTCATCTTGACGCCTCTTTTCTCTTATTCTAATTATACGGGTATTTTACTTAAAACTAATTAATAATTTAAAACTTAAGTTAAACTTTGCCAGACTGTTATTCTTTTACTGTAAGACATGTATTACTACCCCTATATTAGGTTATAATAAATTTAGTAGAAAGAATTAGTAAGGAGGTAAATCATGAAACTTACCAAAAAAATCTGTTTGGCGATTACGGCTTTGGCATTGGTCGTCACACCTTTTTTAGCAAATTGCAATCAAATAGATACAGTTGCAGCTGCCAAAAGCAGTAAAAAGACCGCAAAGAGTAAAATCACGTTAATCTATGATGCCCATCTTTATAATAAATATGGTCATAAAATTAAAAACAAGAACAAATATCTGCCTTATGCTGAAGATGATGCCAATGGCTATAAGTACATTCCAGGATTTAATGCAGATGTTATGCAATATTACGGCACCAAAATAATTAATGGACAAAAATTCTATAATATTGGTGATGGTTGCTACATTAGTATGGCGGATATTAAAGAAGTCAATGGTAAGAACAGCAAAAAGGGCAAATTGGTTTTATTACAGAAATCAGCTGTATATACTAAAGCCGGTAACAAGAGTGGTTATACTTTACCTAAGCGCGCTATTGTTAAGTATCAGGGCAAAGTTAAACAAGTTAAGTCAAGACCAAAATACTATTATAGTAAATACTTTA
>CAMKZU010000027.1 GCA_946477855.1 uncultured Lactobacillus sp. | reverse complement strand
GCAGCAACAATGGTTAATAAAGTTAATAAATAAAAGCAAAATTGCCTGTTTAATTGTCAGCCATGACCAGAACTTTTTGGATAGCGTCTGTAATTCAATCTGGTATATTCAAGATCAAGAAGTGCACAATTTCTCTGGGACTTATGAAGAATTTCGCAGCTTTAGACAAGATGAACAAAAACGAGCAGAAACGATTTATGAGCAAAAGGAAAAGCACCTTGAGCAGTTAAAGAGAAGTTATAATCAGCATTTTAATCAGGTCAGAACTTTTGCTCGTAACAAAAAAGGACTTTCTTCATCAGATTGGCGGTCAAAGTCGCTGGGAAAACAAAAAACTGCAAATAATGTTATCAGAGCCAGTAAAAGTCTTGCTAACCGCATCAATAAGGAAAAAGGAGAGCTAAAAAAGCCACCAGTTCATCATGCGATTACCTTGAAAAATGGCAACAATGGGATAACTGACCTGTCTATTTCTTCGAAAAGCAAGGCATTACGGCTGGAGAAGCAACCGCTTAATGCTTATGGGCAGAAGTTGTTTAACATTACGCAAGAAGTAAATCTTGCTTATGGCTCAAAAATAGTTTTAACTGGGCAAAACGGTGTTGGCAAAACTGTTTTTCTGGAACAAGTTAAGGATAGGAAACTGCATGGTTTTTATAATCCGCAATTAAAAATAGGTTATTTTAACCAAAACATAGTTACAAGCCAAACGGATAAAACGTTATTTGATTCTCTTTTTGCCACCAGCATATTCGATGATAGTTCGACTATGCAGGTCTTGGGCGATTTGCATTTGCGCCAATATGGAGACCATAAAATAAGTGATCTTAGTGGTGGCCAGCTTGTGTGTTTCAATTTAGCAAAAATAATTACCGGTCAATATAATTTGTTACTACTTGATGAACCCACAAACTTTTTAGATATTGCCTCTATTAATGCACTGGCGGAATTTGTGAGAGTTTATCCGTTTGCTATGATACTTGTGTCACACGATCAGGCATTTATCAAACAGCTTAAAGTTGAAAGATGGCAAATTAAGAATGGTCTGCTGCTCACTTCGCAGGCGCAAAAAGTGAAGCAGCAGAAAAGGAATAATAATGAGTTAGAACTACTCAAGTTTAAGCTCGATCAATTAATGCTTGATTCGAAAGCTTCAATTTCTGAAATAAAGCAAGTTAAAGCAAAAATTCAAGAATTACAGTAAAAGACTGTATTAAAATAGTGATAAAGAATTTTCCTTATCGCTATTTTTGTTTTATGATTAACCTATTAACAATTATTGATTAAAGGAAGCTTCTTATGACTACTTGTCCAAACTGTGGTCGTCCCATCACTGATGAGGATGTTAAATGTCCAAATTGTCATTTTGACTTACAAAAATATCGTGAGACTTTTTTCACAGATCAACACCAAAAGGCTGTTTTTGAAGATGAAAAGACCGGCAAAAAAATTGCTAGTCGCAAATTATACCGGCAAGAATTTTATCCAGCAAAGCAAAACTCTGTTATTGCACGAATGCTAAAGTGGATTCATGTGAACAGTATGATCGTATTTCTGCTAGGAATTGCATTGTTAATCCTGATGAGTTTTTCTCGCAGTTTTGGTTGGATTTGCTTTTTTGCTTTATTAGTTTGGCTCTATTTTGTGTGCAGCCGTCAAGAAAAGATTGACCGCTACACCGTAGATGAACGCTTAACACAAAAAATAAATCAGCTCGGATCCAATATGTTTAATGACGTAGCTGAATCGAAAGAAAAGGTGAGATCAAAGAGCAGGCTAGCCCAGAAAAGTATTAAAAATAAGGAAAATGCCCCGGTGAAAAAGCACTTTTCTTATGTACAGCTGTTAGTAGTTTTGCTGGCAATAATAAACTTAATTGTTTTATTTACTGGATCAGGTGCGTCTGTTTTAGACGTGACTTACAGTCAAAAAATGTCAATTACGCGGGTAACTTTCAGATTAGCCGGCAGACTCTTTTCTTCAAATGCCACTTTACTGTCCGGAGTAGTGCTTTGTGTAATCTGGCTAGTCATCGTTTTGATTCCGCTGTTTATTATTTACCATACAATGAAAGATACTAAAAAGAGCAGAATAATCGCTTTTTCACTGTCTTTAATTGAAAGTATTTTTCTAATTTACCTTATTTTTAGAATGTCAAACAGTTCATTGTCTAATCGGGGTATTTTGCATAGCATTACTAGCCAATTGCTTTTATATGCTGTTTCAATAGGAGCATCAACGTATTTCTTGATTTTAGCCAGCGTGATGACGACGGGACTAACCGGTTATAACCTCATGCGCCACCGTTAAAATAAATTTAATTAAATAAAAAGCTGATAAACTAGCGTCTATCAGCTTTTTTAATTTGTCTTCTTATAAATATTACTTGGTCGGCATAGAAATTACTAAGTGCTCGTTAACAAAAGCCATCAAGCCAAGATCGCTGAGTTCACGACCATAGCCGGATTTCTTAATGCCACCGAATGGTAATTCACCTGAACTAATCCAAGTACCGTTAATTACTGTCATACCAGTTTCAATTTGAGCGGCGACGTTTTGTGCACGTTCAAGATTGGAGCTGATAACTGAAGAACCTAAGCCGTAGCTGGAATCATTAGCTAAAGCAATAGCAGCATCTTCGTCTTCTACTTCGTAGACAATAGCTACTGGACCGAAGAATTCTTGGTCAAATGCAGGATTATCACGATCAATATCAGTCAGAATAGTTGGACGGAAGAAGGCACCATCAGAATCAATTTCAGGATATTGATAGAATACTTTGGCGCCTGCACCAATAGCTTGGTCAACTTGCTTGGTTAATTTATCCTTGGCACCTTGTGAATTCATTGGTGGCAAAGTTGTGTTTGGATCAAGCGGATCGCCAGCTTTTAAGCTAGAAAAGACGCTCTTTAATTCTTGGAGAGTTTCTTCATAACGTGATTTAACAACAATAATACGCTTAGAAGATGTACATACTTGTCCGTCATTATAGGTTCTGGCCGAACTAAGTGCTTGTTTTAAGACTTGCGGATCAGCATCATCAAGAATAATGAAAGCATCATTGCCGCCAAGTTCCATTGTCGACTTTTTCAGGTTTTTACCGGCATTTTCAGCAACAGAAGAACCACCACGCTCTGAACCAGTTAAAGCTACTCCTTGAATTCTAGGATCAGCAATAATTTGATCAAGTTGGTCATAACTTGGGTAAAGGTTGATTAAACTTCCTTCTGGAGCTCCTGCTTGTTTAATAATTTTAGCAATTAATGCTGCTGAACCAGGAACATTGTGCGCATGTTTGAGAATAATAGGGTTACCCACAATAAAGTTTGGTGCAAATACTCTGATTACTTGATAAAGTGGGAAATTCCATGGTTCACAAGCCATTACTACACCAGTTGCTTGCTTTAGGTAATAAGCATCGCCCAGTTTGGAGTCAATTGGCTCTGGCTTTAACAATTCAGGACCTTTATCGGCAAAATAGTCACAAATAGAAGCGCAAAGATCAACTTCACCTTCTGCTTCACCAATCATTTTACCCATTTCACGGGTCATGATTTCAGCCATTTCTTTTTTATGCTCGCGCAAACTGTCTGCCACTTGATGCAGGGTCTTAGACCGTGTTTCAGGCTTTTCATGACGCCACTTGTGATACAATGCATCAGTTAAATTAAGAGCATCCTCTATTTGATCAGAAGTAGGATTGTCATAATTGGCAAAGTTTTCGTTAGTATATGGATTAATTGATTGATATTTAGCCATAATATTATCTCCTTAAAATTTGTAGGATAAGCTTATCAAGAATATAAAACGTTTTCATTAATTATTATAGCACATACAGAATATTTTACTAATCAATAGTAAGTAAAAATAAAAATTATTTTATTGCATTTAAAAGATAGTTTAGTGATTGCTCCAAATATTGAGTGGAATAAGACATTGCGTGCTTATTACCAGCTATTATTTTCAAGTCAACCGCATGATTTTTTTGAGCGAGAACAGCAATAAAGTCAAGCAAATATTTAATAGGCGATAATTCATCTGCAGAATTAATCATCAATAGCTGCTGTAAATTACTATAGTCATAAGATGTAGCATCTATTTTCTTTAAGACTAATGCGTCTTCTGAACCGGCGTATGCTAAAGTAAAATATTTATAAAAGGCATCGTTAATATCATGTAAATTAGTTAAGCCCAGTTCCTTGCGACCATCAACTGAAGCTGTCACTTTCTGGTGGTCTTTCATCCACTTTGAGTAGTTAACTGGTGCTGACCAAGTAACAGTGGGGAAACCATATTTGCCAGCAATATTAAGAGCCATTGTTCCACCACTGCTAGCTCCTATTTGAGTGATGTCTACCTTTTTATTAGCAACGTATTTACTTTTTAGCAACCACTTTACAAAATTAATGCTGTCTTCGTGTGCGGCTGGAAACGGGTGTTGCGGTGCAAGGGAGTAGTTGGGAGCAAAGACGGTAAAACCATGAGCGGCTATTTTACTACATAGTTCTTTAAAGCTGCTTTTGTCACCGCGAAACCAACCACCGCCATGCCAAAATAAGAGAATTTTATTATTGGAATTATCATTATCTGGTTCATAAATATCTACTTGTAAATCTTTTTGTTTATCATAAGTGACGTCAGTAATAAATTTGGTCATCCGAATTTCCTCCAAAAATTAATTAAGTATTATTAACTATTATACTGTAATTAGGACAGCTGACCGTTTTAAAACAAGCTTCCTTTTTATTTCATAAATGTAAATATTTAAGTTATTTTAATTATTAGTATTTAATGAATTAAAAAGTAATCACTTTGCTTATTTTTTGGTAAAATGAGGCTTAACATTGGAGGTAAGTTATGCATCTGTCTGCTAAAGCTAGTCGAAGATTAATTAACATCTTGACCGTTGTCAGCGGGATTATCATTATTCTATTGTGTATTTATTGGTACAAATTAGGAATATTTACTAGTCAAGCTAAAATGAAAGCATATTTGGCTGATAAGAGAATAATTGGGCCAATAATTTTTGTTGTGATTCAGATTATACAGGTGGTTATCCCTATTATTCCAGGTGGAGTCTCACTTTTAGGCGGAGTAATCTTCTTTGGACCGGTAGCCGGTTTTGTTTATAACTATGTTGGAATCTGTATTGGCTCAATCATTAACTTCTTTTTGGCACGTTTTTATGGCAGACCCTTTATCCTTCATATTGTTTCCGAAAAAACGCTTGATAAATATATGAAGTGGACCAAAAACCAAAGCAAATTTAACTGGTTTTTTGCGATCTGTATTGTAGCGCCAATGGCACCAGATGACGTTTTATGTCTACTAGCAGGCTTAACAGACATGAAGTTCTGGACTTATTTTTGGATTATTATCTTAGGTAAGCCTTGGACTATTGCAGCCTATAGTTTTGCACTCCAGTTTGGCATGGATTGGCTGCTCAAATTGGTGGGTCATTAATGGCTGATCGCATTTATTTGCGCCCTTTTAACTTGTCGGATGCATCAACTTTACTTAAATGGGGACAGGATGAATATTATCAGCGCTTGGCAGGCTTTGGTCATTATCAAAATCTAGGTGATGCTGAAAAAGCGGCTGGGCAATATGCGGCAAGAAAGTATAGTTATGCTCTCTGTTTGCGCCAATCTCAAAAAATGATTGGTTTAGTTGAGCTATATGAGCGCGGCGTCAGTACCAAAGAATTGCAGGCAACTAAAGAAATTGGCTTTTTGTTAGACAAGGACTTCTCGGGACACGGTTATATGACTGAGGCACTAAAAATTGTGCTGGATTATGCATTCCAAAAACTCAATCAAACTGAAATTTGGGCTGGGGTTTTTGAAAATAATTTACGCTCAAAAAAATTACTAATACGTCTGGGTTTTAAATTGATCTATGCTGTTGATATGAGTAAAGTCAGTGAATTTTCTCAGTATCAAGAAGACTATTACTTACTGCAAAAGGCAGAGTGGTTAGAAGGGAAAAAGTAATTAGGAAATACCGAAATCTTTATTTCATCATTTAAAGTATATCCGTATTTTTTTAAATACTTAATTTGCGCATAAATAATTGCAAATACTAATAAATACTATTTGCTAAAAAAAGCATAATAGCTTAAAATAATATCCAAACACGGAATCCTAAGACTGTTTTAGAGAGTTCGCGCTCTGGTGCAAGCGAATAGAAGTCGTTTCCAGATTCCATTAATGTGGGTAATTAATAGTTACACGGCACGCGGCATCGTTATCGCCGACTTAATGAAGCGCAGCTAACTTATTAGCTGAAAATGGGTGGTACCGCGAAGCCATGTGAAAGCCAATTCGTCCCAATTTTAGGGATGAATTGGCTTTTTTATGTGGAGGTTAAAAATGCTGGATATAAAATTGATTCGTGAGAATCTTGATTGGGCCAAGGATAAACTGGGTAGACGCGGCGTTAAGCCAGAAGAACTGGATGAATTAGTCAAAATTGACGCTGATAGACGTGAAGAATTAAATCGCAGTGAGCAACTGAAGGCTGAGAGAAACAAAGTTTCTAAAGAAATTGCTGAAATTAAGAGAAATAAGCAAGATGCTTCCACCGCTGTACAAAAAATGCGTGAAGTTGGACAGGAAATTAAGGAACTAGATGAAAAGGTTGCTGAATTAACTGAAAAGCAAAACTATATCTTATTAAGACTGCCTAATTTCCCTGATGATTCTGATCCAATCGGACCTGATGAAAGTTATAATGAAGAAGTTCGTAAGTGGCACGAACCAACAAAACTCGACTTTAAGCCCAAAGCTCACTGGGAACTTGGTACTGATTTAGATATTTTAGACTGGGACAGAGGCGCTAAGGTTTCAGGTGCGCGTTTTGTCTATTATAAAGGTGCTGGTGCCTTGCTTGAACGGGCAGTGTTTAACTTTTTCTTAGATGAAAATACCAAGGAAGGTTATACCGAAGTTATTCCACCATATTTAGTCAACGACGAGTCAATGCAGGGTACAGGTCAATTTCCTAAATTCCGCGAAGATGTTTATACAATTGTGGATAATGATGATCCTGATAAGCCACTCGATCTGACTTTGATACCAACTGCTGAAGTGCCGCTGGTTAACTATTTCCGTGATGAAATTATTCACGCAGACAAATTACCAATTAACGTTACTGCGCTTTCTCCAGCCTTCAGAAGTGAAGCTGGTTCTGCTGGACGTGATACCCGGGGCTTAATTAGAATGCACGAGTTTAGAAAAGTGGAAATGGTTAAGATTTGTAAGCCGGAAGAGTCTTGGAATGAATTGGACAAACTCACAAACAATGCTGAACACTTGTTACAAAAACTAGATTTACCATATCATGTTGTAGCATTATCAACTGGGGATGCTAGTTTTACTAGTGCCAAAACCTATGATTTGGAAGTGTGGATGCCGGCACAAGATAAGTATCGTGAAATCTCCAGCTGTTCTAACTGTACTGACTTTCAAGCTCGGCGTGCGCAAATTCGTTACCGCGATGAAGATGGTAAACTCCATTTGGCACATACGCTTAATGGCTCGGGCTTAGCTGTCGGCAGAACAGTTGCTGCAATTTTAGAAAATTACCAAAATGAAGATGGCACTGTCACAGTACCCGAAGTTTTAGTTCCTTATATGAATGGAATGAAAAAGATTACTAAAGAAGAAAGTTTAATCTAGTTAATAGACTTGTTAATTTCGTAAGCTGATCAGCTTACGAAATTTTTTTGATAAAAAATCAATCTGAATTTAGCTCCAAAGAGCCTAAATTACGAATATTTAACAAATTGGTCTAGTCAGAAAAAGTAAAAATAGCGTGTATCAGGTATTAGTAAAAACTAATTTGAGAGCAAAATAACTTAAATAACGAACAAAAATTTTAATTTGACGAACTAACACAAAGAGAGTAAGGTATTACTTGTGCTTGAGCGAGTTACAACAAATAACAAGTTCAACATAAATCGAGCAAAACCAGTTGACAAAAAGCGGCAGGTTTAGTAAGATAATAAACGC
>CAMKZU010000026.1 GCA_946477855.1 uncultured Lactobacillus sp. | reverse complement strand
CCGAAATGGTTCATCTTGTAAATGAGTATGGTTATCAATTAATTCCATTAACTTAGTTGGGCCCCAATTTCATGTTCGTCACCAACTAAAGCCAGCTTTACTTCACCATGTTTTTCACTAGAAAGCAGCATACCTTGGCTTAGATGACCTAACATTTTACGTGGTTTAAGGTTGGTGACAGCCAAAACCTTTTTGCCCAGTAATTCACTGGCATTAGGGTAATACTGCCTAATACCACTTAAAATCTGTCTTTCATCGCCATTGCCAAAGTCCATTTGGAACTGAAGCAATTTCTTAGAACCTTGAACTGGCTCAACAGACAGAATTTTACCGACTTGGATTTTAACCTTAGCGAAATCGTCAATAGATATTTCTTTATCCTTACCTTGTTCGCTGCGGCTTGCCTTCTTCGGCTTAGCTTTAGCCATCTCGTCTTTAATGTATTTAATTTCTTCTTCAGGCTTAACTCTTGGAAAAATCGGCTTGGGATCAGAAATGACTTGAGTCTCCCAGGTGCATGCACCAAATTCAAGTTGCTTGTGCTCATCATTCTGCCAGTCAAGACCTAATTGTCTGTACATTTCTACTGGAGTCCTGGTCATAATTGGAGCAATCAGCAAAGCAATGATACGTAAACTCTCTGCCAAGTTCGACATTACGCGCGCTAAATCTGCAGCTTTACCCTCCTTATTTAATTTCCAAGGCATTGTTTCATCAATATATTTATTAGCACGATTAATAAACTTCCAGATATCTTCAATTGCCTGAGTAAAGTGCAAAGTATCCATTTCTGTTTTATAGCTGGCAATAACGTCTGCTGCCGTTTGGGCCAAGTCCTTACCTAAGTCATCCTGCTCTTGGGCAACTGGTTCAACTTTGCCATTTTGATATTGATTGATCATGGAAACAGTTCTGTTGAGCAGATTGCCTAAGTCGTTAGCCAAGTCATAGTTAACGCGCTCAACGAAATCTTCTGGCGTAAAGACGCCATCAGAGCCAAATGGCAAGGCACGCATTAAGTAGTAACGCAATGCATCCACGCCATAACGGTTAATAATAGATTCAGGATAAACTGCGTTGCCCTTCGACTTGGACATTTTGCCGTCTTTCATCAAAACCCAGCCGTGACCAATCACATGCTTAGGTAATGGCAAACCTAAAGCCATCAACATAATCGGCCAGTATATTGTGTGGAAACGAACAATTTCTTTCCCTACCAAGTGAATATCAGCCGGCCAGTATTTTTTAAACAAAGAATCATCGTCTGAGCCATAGCCCAATGCAGTAATATAGTTAGATAATGCATCTATCCAAACATACACGACATGCTTAGGATCACTTGGAACAGGAATACCCCAGGAAACAGTCGTTCTGGTGACTGATAAATCTTCCAGACCAGGCTTTATGAAATTGTTGACCATTTCCTTTTCGCGAGAATGAGGCAGGATAAAATCAGGATGGTCTTGGTAGTACTGATAAAGTCTGTCTGCGTATTTGCTCATCTTGAAAAAGTATGATGGTTCTTTAACCAGTTGGACTTCATGACCAGATGGTGCCTTGCCGCCGATCACATTACCATCATCGTCTTTATAAACTTCAGCTAATTGTGATTCTGTGAAATACTCTTCATCTTCTACAGAATACCAGCCTGTATATTCGCCCAGATAAATATCACCTTGTTTTAACAGCTGCTCAAAAATCTTTTGAACGCCTTTAACGTGTTCTTTATCAGTAGTCCGAATAAATTTATCGTATGAAATATCAAGGCTTTGCCACAGCTTTTTATAAATAACCACCATTTTATCCACAAATTTTTGCGGTTTAACCCCTTGCTTTTCAGCTTTTTGCTCAATTTTTAATCCGTGCTCATCAGTACCAGTTAAAAAGAAGGTGTCGTAGCCTTGGCTGCGCTTGTAGCGCGCCATCACATCAGCTGCGATTGTGGTATAAGCATTGCCGATAGTCAATCGGCCGGATGGATAGTAGATTGGTGTTGTGATATAAAAAGTTTTTTTATCAGCCATATTCATTTTCTCCTTAATTTTCGCTTAATTATACTATATTATACTACACTAACAAAAAAGCGAATTCCTTACGGAGTTCTCTTTTTTAGTAGATATTTAGCATTCTGTACTTACTTTTAGATTAAAAATTTTTCGCTCTTTAAATAGAAATACTTGACAACTGAAGTCAATAAAATATATAGAACAAGTATACCGAATACTACCCACATAAATTCAATTGGCATCTTGCCGAAGCCCAGTTTTGTTGCCAAGAATGAAAATGGAATCAAGGTTCCAATTACCCCAGCACCAAATGTTGCTAGAGTAACTCCCGGTGCAGCGTGCTGCTTAATAAATGGCAAACGCGGATCACGCAAAGCGTGAATAACCATTTCCTGAGTCCAAAGTGATTCAATAAACCAGCCGGTGTGGAAAAGAGCGACAAATGCAACTTTTTGGGTTGCTCCCAAAGCGCTGTAATTTCCTCCTGTCAATTGTGGACAAATAATAAAGAATAATAACGCAAATGTCAGAATATCGAAGACAGATGAAGTTGGACCAAAGTAAAACATAAACTTAGGCAACTTCTTGGTTGACCATGTCCGTGGTTCTTTTAAGAACTTATCAGACATGTCATCAAATGGTAGCGCCAGACAACTAGTGCCATAGAGTAAATCTAAAACCAAGAGTTGCAATGGCAGCATTGGCAAGAATGGCAAGAAAGAAGAAGCCACCATAATTGATAAAATATTACCAAAGTTGGAAGACAGCGTAATCTTGATATACTTCATAGTGTTGCCAAATACTTTTCGACCGATTCTCACGCCTTCTTCTAGTACATTCAAATCCTTATGCAGCAGAATAATATCAGCAGATTCCTTAGCAATATCCACAGCAGTATCAACAGAAATCGAGACATCAGCTGCCTTCATTGCTGGGGCGTCATTGATACCATCACCCATATAGCCTACAGTATGACCATTTTGCTTTAACAGGTTAATAATTTTGGTTTTATCTTCCGGCGATAATTTGACAAAAATATTGCATTCTTCCACCATTTTTGCCAGTTCTTCAGGCTTCTTGCCTTCAAGATCCGCACCTGAATAAACCGTATCGACATTTAAACCAACTTGTAAGCCAACCGTTCTGGTAACGGCCTCGTTATCTCCTGTGAGAATTTTAACGCTGATACCATCATGCTTTAGACGCGCTAGAGCATCTTTCGCACTCTCTTTAGGGGGATCAAGGAAGGCAAGATAGCCGCAAAGAATAAGGTCATTTTCATCTTTTACTGAAAATTCACCAACTGGTGCAGGATCAAGTTTGTACCCCAGCATGATCACGCGCAAACCATCATCATTCATGTCATTTACTTTAGCCATTACTTTTTGCTTACGTTCAGGTGTTAAAGGTAAAATCTGACCGTCAACTTCAAGCTTGGTAGCAACAGCCATCATTTCTTCTGAAGCACCCTTAGTTACTAACAAGTGCTCGCCGTGCTGTTCATCAGAGTTTTCCACTACCACACTCATGCGTCTTCTGGAAAAGTCAAACGGAATTTCATCAATCTTATTGTAATCACGCTGAATTTCACTGATATCCAGTTCATCCCCAGCAGCTTCAATTATTGCTTTGTCAATCAGGTTTTTCATCCCCGTTTGGTAATTGGAATTAAGATAGCCTAACTCTAAAATCCGCGGATTTTCCCGTAAATTTAAATCATAATGACGCTCTAGAACTACTTTGTCCTGAGTCAGGGTCCCAGTTTTATCAGTACACAAAATATCAGCCGAGCCAAAGTTCTGAATTGAATTCATCTTTTTAACAATTGTGCCTTTTTTGGACATTTCAATTGAACCTTTAACCAGATTGGTGGTTACAATTACAGGTAGCATTTCTGGTGTTAGTCCGACAGCGGTCGCAATTGAAAAGATCAGGGCATTAACCCAATCGCCCTTAGTAATACCATTGATAATGAAAACTAAAGGTGCGATGATGGCAGTCATAATTATTAATAATCTAGAAACATTTTTGATACCAACATCAAAAGTTGTGTTTTTAACATCGTTATGTGAAATATCATGAGCCAATTTGCCGAATATGGTTCTTTCACCAGTTGCAAACACAATTCCTAAACCAGAACCGGAAACGATTGTTGTACCTTCGTATAAAATATTAGGATAATCCAGATAATCACGATCCGCCCCAATTTTTGGCTTGGCAGTGGCAATTTTTTCTACCGGATTTGATTCACCATTTAAAGAACTGGAAGAACAAAAGAGGTCCTTACTGGTTAAAAGGCGCATATCGGCCGGTACCATGTCTCCTGCAGCCAACCGAATTACATCACCTACAACCACTTCACTAGTATCAATTTCCTGGTCCTGACCATCGCGAATAATATCTGTCGTAACAGAAACGAGTTTAAGTAAAGAATCCACAGCATTAGATGACCGAACGTTTTGCACAAAACTGGTTATTCCGGAAATCAAAACCATCGTGACCATAATTGCTACGGTGGTTAAGTCCTTTTCTCCTGCTGGTACAAAAATATAGTCGGTAAATAAAGACAATGTAGCTAAGACCAGCAATACCAAAGTAAATGGCGTGATGAAAGCTTCCGCTAAAAAGCGGAGCTTAGAATTGTGTCTATTTGTGGCAATAGTATTAGAACCATATTCCTCCCGGCTTTTTTCAGCTTGCTCGCTAGTTAAACCGTTACTGCTAGCATGCAGCCGCGCTAAAGTCTCTGATCTGTTTTCTTTAGCTATTGCTTTTACCAACTCCAAGTCTTTGTTGCTGGTAGTACCATTTGGTTTTTTCAGCATTTTCCCCACTCTCCTCATCACACAACTAATTCAAACAAACTAAAAAAGGAGCCACCTAGCTAACCGCTTGGCGTCCCCTTTTCAACAGGTATTATTATACTCATCGTTCAGTTTTAACACTACGTGACGTAAGCTTGTGCTGCTAGCTATCTGGTTTGCGCCTTATATCGACGAAAACTATTTGACCCGTTGGCATCTCTGGATGTTTCCGGGCGATAGCATTTGTTCACGTAGGAGTCTCACCTAACAGTTTATTTGTTCTTATTTAATTTGCACTGTGAGTTTAATACATAACACATGATAAAGTCAACATTTTTACCTTTTTATGTTCAAATTATTTTTAAAAAAGTAAACTAAGCCGCTGATTACTAGTGCCAAGGCTAAAGCGATAGGTAAAGCCAGCCTATGAGGGTGGGAAAGTTGCGCACGTTCATCACTGGACAAGTCATATTTATCAAGTGAATATTGGTAACGCTGATCAATGGTAGTGGCACATGCCCTAAAAACAAAGCGTAATCCTTCATTAAATTTCTTTTTATTGTTACTACGCAATTTGTCAGATTGAGACCGAATTATATTTGTCCGGACATCAGCAGAAAACGCACTGTGAAGATCTTTACTGGAATATATCTGCACGTTACGCTTCTTGTTTTTAGTACCTACAACGATAAAAACTGTCCGTTTATATTTATTTAATTTGGCGGGTGTTAAATGGTCAACCCGGTTTACCGTTTTGACAATGATTTGTGGTTGCTCACTAGTTTGAAAATAACGGTCATTTTTGGCCAAAATCAATTTACTGGTTTCACGCTCGAGCAAATTACTATTATCTTTAATGTTAGGACTTGCAAAGCCCGTCATTGTCAGGAAAATACCGAATAAAGCCGTAAATAACGCTAATTTAGTTTTCAGCGTCTTCCAGTTTATGGGCCAATTGCTC
The DNA here is from genome assembly GCA_946477855.1 of uncultured Lactobacillus sp. Classification (GTDB taxonomy): domain Bacteria; phylum Bacillota; class Bacilli; order Lactobacillales; family Lactobacillaceae; genus Lactobacillus. The sequence continues at coordinate 2,606 of CAMKZU010000026.1, read as the reverse complement.
CACATATTGCCGATCGATTTTAATTTGTTCATAAGGAACCCCACAGTCTTTAAAAAGTTTAATCGCCAGCGGACTGTCATTGTAATCAAAATAATAATTGATTTTTTTAACTCCAGCCTGCACTAAAGCTTTAGCACAATTATAACAGGGAAAGTGTGTAACATAAATTTCAGTATCATCGGTTGAAACGCCGTTACGTGCACACTGAATAAGTGAGTTCATTTCAGAATGGATTGTCCGCACGCAATGACCGTCAACTAATTGATGACCTATATCATCGCAATGAGGCTGACCCGTAACGGAACCGTTATAACCGGTGCCAATAATACGATTCTTTTTTACTAAAACACTGCCAACCAAAGCCCGGTCACATGTTGAACGCTGAGCAATCACTAAGGCCTGCATCATAAAGTACTGTTTCCAGGGAATTCGCTTACGCATTTTTTTTACCTCTTGAAATAATTCAAACCGATTGCGTCTCGCACCTCTTGTAAGGTTTGATCAGCTACTTGGTTTGCTTTTTTAGAGCCCTCAATCAGCATCTCATAAACAGCAGATATATTCTGTTCATATTGAGCACGCCGCTTACGTATTGGAGCCAGTTCTTTTTCCAACACCGTATTTAAGTAACGCTTAATTTTAACGTCACCCAAGCCGCCTTTTTGGTAATCTGCCTTTAATTGCGCTACCTTATTCTTGTCAGGATCAAAAATATCAAGGTAGGTAAAGACAGTATTGCCCTCTACTTTGCCTGGATCTTCAACATGGATGTGCTGGGGATCAGTATACATTGACATTACTTTTTGTTCAACGGTCTTGGCATCATCAGATAAATAAATAGCATTATTTAAGGATTTGGACATTTTGGCATTACCATCTAAACCAGGCAAGCGCCCCTCACCCTTTTCTGGAAAGTAGCCTTTAGGTTCTACTAAGACATTGCAGTTATAGACACGATTAAAGGTCCGCACAATTTCACGTGCTTGTTCTAGCATGGGCTCTTGGTCATCCCCAACGGGTACCAAAGTTGCCTTAAAGGCTGTGATATCAGCTGCCTGTGATACTGGATAATTTAAGAAACCCACGGGAATGGAATCGTTAAAACCTTTTTGCTTGATCTCGGCTTTAACAGTCGGATTACGCTCTAAGCGGCTGACTGTAACTAAGTCCATATAATAGGCTGTCAGTTCAAACAAGGCAGGTATTTGAGATTGAACGAAAACTGTTGAAACTTGAGGATCTATCCCCACTGCCAAATAGTCTAGTGCTACTTGAATTAAACTTTTTTGAATCTTTTCAGGATTACGGGCATTATCAGTTAAAGCCTGGGTATCAGCAATCATGATAAATGGGTGATATTCACCCGAATTTTGCAATTTTACCCTATTCTTTAATGAGCCAATGTAATGACCTACATGCAACTTTCCCGTTGGTCGATCACCTGTCAGGATAATTTTCTTTTTCAATTTAGTTTTCCTTCCTTAAATAATTAAAATCTTTTTAATATAATAATTTATAATAATTCTACCAAAAATCAAGCAATGATTAAACACGGAGGAAAAAATGTGCAATCAATTTCAACTGCCAAGTTTGGCCGAAATTAAAAAATACTTAGCAAACGACTTAAACTTGCCTTTAATAGAACCCGCAAGTAACTTACCCCAAAACCAGAACATTTTCCCACAAGGAATTGCTCCTGTACTAGTATATTCGGATAAGCAATTACAGTTACTGCCTAAATCCTGGGGTTATCCCAGTCCATTCGACCACAAACAAGTGGTTTTTAATGCCCGGGTTGAACGCTTCTTTGAAGAAAAAAGATCAATGTGGGATTCTTCTTTTGCCAAATCTCGCTGCATTATAATCGCCAAGCAATTTTTTGAATCCGGTCATGAAACCTATCTGGGTGAAAATAACCATCATTATCACGAACGCTTCAGTTTTAAAAATGCGAATGCCGCACTGACATTAATAGCCGGAATCTATCAAAAAGATCATTTTTCAATGGTTACTACTAAACCTAACGCGTCCTATGCCCCAATTCATGACCGTATGCCCCTAGTTATTCAAGCAGATGAATTGCGCCAATGGCTGTTTCAAAACTTCTCGTCTTTAGTTAATCGCAGCCAGTTGGAGCTTGATTCTGTCAAAATGCCCCATAGAAAGTAATTACTCTTAAATTTTTCTATCACCTATATTACGCAAATAAGGCTAAAACACGCTAAAATACTATAAGATTTAGATATGTTTTTTTATCTAGCCAATTTTTAAAAATTAAAAACAAAACTTGGTTTCGCAAACGAAACATGGTAAACTGTTTGAGTAATGCGGGTATAGTTTAATGGTAAAATGTTAGCTTCCCAAGCTGAAGATGCGGGTTCGATTCACGCTATCCGCTTAATTAAAAGGCAATGACTTCAATAGTCGTTGCCTTTTTACTCTACGCAGATAATTGAAACCAAAAAAATTCCCCCAAATTTCGGACAAAATTTAGGGAATTATTTCATGTGCTAAGCTTTTATTTTAAGTCATAATTATTAAGATAATGCCATTTAGCACCGCTAAATAAATTGGCATCCATAAAGTTTGAGTATAAAGGTAAGACC
>CAMKZU010000025.1 GCA_946477855.1 uncultured Lactobacillus sp. | reverse complement strand
CATTCGTATCTTGACTGGAACTCCCAGGCAAAATAGACATTTGCTCAGTTTTACCTACATTACCGACCTGCTTTTTCAAATAATCATTAACACCATTATTAATACCCATAGTAAAGGCAATAGTTAAGGAGCCAATGAAAACGGCTATAATTGTTAGGAATGTTCTCCCTTTATTGTGCCATAAGTTTGTAGCCGCAGAATTTAGAATATCATGGAATCTCATTGCTCTATTCCTCCCACTATTTGACCATCTTTAATCTGAACTTGACGCGCACACTTTTTTGCTAAATCAGGATCGTGAGTAACAATTATTAAGGTAATATTTTTTTCTTGATGTAGTTTAAATAAAATATTTTCAATATTTTCGCTAGTAGCTGAATCCAAGTTTCCTGTCGGCTCATCTGCAAAAATAATTTTTGGGTTGTTCACTAAGGCCCGCGCAATACAAACACGCTGCTTTTGACCCCCTGACAAGTCACTTGCTTTATTTTTAACTTTACTTTCTAAACCAACTGCTTTGATGGCTGCCAATGCCTTTGATCTGCGTTCTTTTCCTGTGATTCCACCTATTTTTAAAGGAAGCATCACGTTTTCTAAAACACTATCTTGAGCATTTAAGAAAAATTGTTGAAAAACAAAGCCAAAGGTTTGATTGCGCAATTTATTTAATGTTTTGTTTTTAATTTTACTTGTGGGCTCATTATTTAACCATACACTACCAGTAGTAGGGTGGTCGAGTAGCGCCAAGATGTGCATTAAGGTAGACTTGCCTGAACCACTTTTGCCAATGATAGCAACCGAATCACCTTTGTTAATCTGTAAATTAATTCCTCGTAAGGCTTCAAATTTGGTTGCTCCTTTGCCATAGGTGCGGGTTACCTCACGTGTTTCAAGTAAACTCATAGATTCTCCTTCTTTCATGTGTTACTGTAATACATATATAATACACCGTGATTAAAAAAAGGCAAATATTTTTTAAAAATTTTTCAGACTAAGCAAACCATGATTCCATAATTTTTATCTCTGGTTTTTCAAAGTTAATTTGTGTAAGTATACCATAAGGTAAAGCGGTCCTTGGATAAGCGTGACCAATATTTACATTATATAAAATTGGTGTATTAAATTTAGCAGTTTCTTCCAACAAGATTTGTTTATATTCTGCAAAATACTTTTTATCTTGAGGTTTGCCTACTAAAACAGCTCGCACATTGCCTAAAATACCCACTTCAGCCAGTTTAGCTACTTCTTTACGATAAAATTCAGGAGCTGGTTTTTCTTCACATGTTTCTATGAAAAGTATTTTATCTTTGGCTTCTTCCGGTGTGAGTATAAGCTGATACTGGTTAATAACTGATGGTTCGTCTGGATATCGATTTGTTGTTAAGTCATCATAAAGGCTATCGATGCAGCCACCCCATAGTCTACCTCGAACTTTTCCATGGCCACGTAAAACTTCATAACCGGTGTCTTTGTGGCTTATTCTTTCTTTACCAATTTGTTTAATTGAGAAATCAGTTCTTTCTTCATACCAGTTTTCACTTGCAGGAATCAGAGTAACCGGTGGATTTTCAAAATAATGTATTAAAGTCTTTTTTGTATAAGGTAAAAGTTCATTAGCCAGTTCTGCAAAATCAGTTAAAAAGCTCGGTCCATAGAATGTTTGCAAGCCCATTTTGTAAAACATTAGATGATTATTCGTAGTATCAGAGAAGCCACTAAATAACTTGGGATGATCACAGACAGTTTTTTTAAATTCCTGATCTGCCATTAAATAGGGCAAAGTTCTGTAGGTGTCATCTCCGCCAATAGCGGCAAAAATACCTTTAATTTCTGGATCTAGAAATGCTGCTTTTAAATCGGCGGCACGTTCAGCTGGATGACTTTTAACATAAGTACTACCTGAAAGGGCATGTTGCATAAATAAAGGATTTAAGCCAAGTTGTTTCAAGTGCTTGATTCCTTGTTTCAGTTCATTGGAAGCAAAACTCTCACCTAGAGTACCAGCTGATAAACTAACGATTGCTACTTTATCACCTACATGTAATTGCTTGGGTTTTATTAGCATAGATTGCTCATCTTCTTTCTTAATGAACTTCAATTTTATTAATAATACAATAAAAATTTACTCTTAAAAACTTTTTAAAGAATCAAAATATTAAAGAAGAATAGATTTTTATCATTTTATGTTATGCTAAGTTCTTTCAAGGAAGAACCAGATAGTTTATCAAATTACTGTTTCAGGTAAAACCAGATTAAAAGTAATTATAAATGCACTCAATTAGAGTTACTAGCTAACAACAGATGGTAAAGCATTAAGTACAAGGGTTCAAAGCCTGATGAACTTTATCAAAATAATTTCAAGAAAAATTTTCTTCTGGCAGATTCAACAGAAGGAAATATTACTATTAAATAAAATTTATACCCATTGTCTGTTATAAGCAAATTGAGTCCTAAACGCCAAATAGTTTTCAGGGCTATTTTTATATCTATAAATTTCATATAGGAAATGATATAAGTTACACAAAGATTTACAAAATTGGCGGAATGTTCTTTTTTCAATAAATAAATGTAAAAAATGTCATTAACATGTACATGCATACTAGAGAAAGCGATTACGTGGTGCTAAGATGATCAGCAGGAGATGAAATTATGAAATTAGAAAAAGCAATGACAGTTCTTGGATGGATTGCTTCTATTACAGCTATCATAATGTATGTGTCTTATATACCGCAAATTATTAACAATTTACATGGTGTTAAGGGTAGTCCTATTCAGCCATTAGCAACGGCAATTAATACATTTTTATGGGTAATTTATGCCTTGTTTAAAAAAGATCGTGATATTCCTTTAGCTGCTTGCAACGCTGCAGGGGTTGTTTTTGGATTAATCACATTTTTCACTGCACTATAATTTTGTTAAAGTTTGAGAGGTAAGAAAATGGTAAAAGTAAAGATTACTAATCCACAAGAAAAGATTAAAATTCCAGTTCCAGTTAAATTTTCGGTCCCTGATGATATAACAGGGAATTATTGGGTTGTTAAAAATAATTCTGGAAAGACTTGTGTAGCTCAGAGGTTACATAATGATTCAGATCATAATTTTGTCGCTATTGTCAATTTCTCTGGTCCAGAAGAGGAATTATCTTTTGATCAAGAAATTGAAGAGGACAAAGTTAAAGGTATTAAAGAGATACCTACAGCTAAAGAAAATGATGTTTATGTACATTTGAATACTGGTAAATTTGATTTCGAACTTTGTCGTGGTACTGCTCAAGGTGAAGGTTCATCTAAATGGGGTTTACGACATTTTATGGCTGTGGATGAAAAACGGGATTTGCTGCCATCAGGAAATAATGCCATGGGTGGCTTTTATGGTCCCTTCTTTACTCCTGATAATGGTTTGATTAATCCGGCTGAACATTTAATTGTAGATATCAAACCAATTGAAAATGGTCCTGTTATGAAAGAGTACCGTTTATCAGGCAGAATACCAGACGGTTTAAAACCGGAATTACACGGAAAGCGTTTTGCTTTGGACTGGTCCTTTTATTACGATGTTCCTTTCTTTTCGCGCGTTTACCATGTAGATCATTTTCAAACCACAGTTAATCAGCGCTCTATTGTGGACAAAATCACTGTCGGTGATGAATTTGAAAGCGGGATTGGACAATTAGTATTTGATCGCTTTGCCACTTATGACGGTGTATGGTATCGCGAAGGAGATCCATATTCTGGTCAACTGGCAAATAAAGTACAAGAGTTAGTTCATGATGGTCAAAAACGGAGTGATCGGTTTGAAGATTTTAGAAAGCAACTTACCAGCAATATGGCTAATGCACATTGGGACCTGTATTGGCGCTTATTCTCTGTTTGGGAAAATGCATTATCTCAAGATGAAATAGAGACTAATTTGCATGATGTGCGTCAGAAAGCTTTTGTATTGGCTGAGTTGAATGATCGTCCGTGGTTATTTAGTGCTGATCCTGTCAATGTGAGTGCAGTTAAGGATCAGACTGTCTTTGCTGGGCCCGCAACTAAGAGTGCTGAAATTAATACTCAAACCGGTCAGGCCATGGTTTGGCAAACTGAACATGCCTCAAATGCTTTTCAAATTGTTCAGAGACCACAATCTGGCTGGCAAAATTGGGGAACTAATGCAGAAAATGAGTGTCCCTCACTACCAGTTGGTAGTTTGATTCATACTGCGTATGGACCTTACCAGAATAATTGGCGTGAGGTAGCAGATAGTTTGGAAGCCTTAGCTGATGTAAGAGCAGAAGCAGAGTAAAACAGGTTTAAAATTTATGAGCCAAAAAATTCAAGAAATCCTGCTATTTAAGCTAGATTTTTTGGCTTTATTATAATTTAAATGTGCGCAAAACATATTTAAAAGATATTTGGCAAAATCCAAATTTTAAATAACACTTTGCAAAAGAAAAGAAGCTATTTAAAACATATAGTGCAAACACTATAAGCATAAAAATAGCCAAAAATTGCCAGTTCCTGTATACTAATGTTAAGCTTTTATGGGAAAGAGGATGTTTAGTTTAGAAATAGGATTTTTTAAACTAAAGATAATTTTTAAAAAAACGTTGTTAATTAACAATTACTTTTTAATAATCATGTAAGCAGAAAACTTCGGATAATTACCAGAGGCTTTCTGCTTTTTTAAAAATTATCTTTATTGCATTAATCAAGCTTAGCTTTTATAAAATCGGCTTAATTACGATTATATGGCTTTTCTATTCAAACAGCTTAATTGTAAATTTAATCGAATAATGGAGGAGATAGCATGTCCCAAAAATCAGAACTACTATTCAAATTAACCCCCGAGTCCGGTTTAACTGATGCTGAGATAGAAAAAAAGCGCAGTGAATTTGGCCCTAATGAATTGCTTGAAAAACAAGCTGTTCCACTATATAAAAAAATATGGCATCATCTAAAAGATATTTCGTCCTTAGTCCTTTTATTGGCGATAGTATTAGCGACGTATTTGGCTGTTTTTCAAAACGGTGGCTGGACCAAGACAATTGTAATTAGCCTGATTTTAATAATTAATGTTGTAATTGGCTTGTATCAGGAAGCTTCAGCCGAAAAATCACTGGCAGCTTTGAAGGCAATGAGTTTGCCCACGGCTAATGGTAGAAGAAATAATCATGATATTACAGTAGCTGCTTCCGAATTAGTACCAGGTGATTTAATCTATTTAAACACCGGTGATCAGGTACCAGCGGATGCTGTTATTTTAGACGAGACTAATTTAGCAGTTGATGAAGCAATTTTGACTGGTGAAAGTTTACCTGTTTCGAAAACATGTTATCGTCTCAAAGGCCATTTATCTGACGATGAACGCGTTTATTCTGGCACAGCTGTTGTTGGTGGTAGAGCCTTGGTTCAAGTTTCAGCAATCGGAATGGCAACAGAGCTTGGTAAAATTGCCAACCTTTTGAATAAAACTCAAAAAAGAGCAACTCCTTTGCAGGGCAAACTGGATCATTTATCAAAATGGATGACAGCTTTCGCTGGTCTAGGTGGTCTGATAATTTTTGTTTTAAGCATGGGTATGCAGAATAAGACTTTAGCAGACAGCTTAATGATTGGACTTTCCTTAGCAGTTGCGGCTGTTCCCGAAACCTTGCCAATTATTGTGACAATCAGTTTATCTCGCGGTGTCAAAAAAATGGCTGATCGTAATGCTATTATTAGACACATTGGTGCTGTGGAAACTATTGGTAACGTGGATGTTATTGCCACTGACAAAACTGGCACTTTAACTCAGAATAAAATGACGATTACTGAGTATTGGACGCCAGAAACGGGCATTAAAAAAGCAGCTGATTTACCTAAAGCTGGGCAAAATTTGTTGAAACTGCTGGGTTTAGCTAACAATGCCAAAATCATGGAAAAAGATGGCTCAAGAGAAGTTGTTGGCGATGCTACTGAAGTTGCGATTGTTAATTGGTTACACCAACAGGGCAGCTCACGGCAAGAGCTGGAAAAAGAGACACCTCGGATAGCAGAAGACCCATTTGATTCCAATAAAAAAATGATGACGACGGTTCATCGTTTAAGTGATGGACGTCAATTAGTAATCGTTAAAGGTGCTTGGGACAGGTTGCAGCTAGATAAAAAAGAACCCATTAAAACCGGTCAAAAGGCCCATGACGATTTTGCTAAAAATGCGTTAAGAGTATTGGCAGTTGGGTATAAGGTAATAGCTGCTAACGCAGACCCCACCAACTGGATTGAAAATAATTTTAATTTAAAACTTGCTGGTATGGTTGGTTTAATTGATCCACCTCGTCCTGAAGTATCCAGAGCTGTTACTAAAGCAAAACAAGCTGGCATTAAGACTGTAATGATTACTGGGGATCATCTTGTAACTGCCAAAGCAATAGCTAGAGAAATAGGAATTTTAGACTCTAACCAAAAAGCAATCACAGGGTCAGAATTACAAAAAATGACGGATTCTGAACTGAAAGATTGTATTAAAGATATAAGGGTTTTTGCTCGTGTTTCTCCCAGTGACAAAATCAGAATAGTTCAAACTTGGCAAGATCTTGATAAAACAGTTGCAATGACAGGCGATGGCGTGAACGATGCACCAGCTCTTAAAGCAGCGGATGTTGGAATTGCTATGGGCATGACAGGTACAGAAGTGGCAAAAGAAGCTGCTGACATGATTTTAACGGATGATAATTTTGCCACAATTATTAAAGCTGTGGCAGAAGGCAGAACTGTTTATCAAAATATTATTAAGGCTGTTGAATTCTTAATTGGTGTCAATTTCGCGCAAATTTTCTTAATGGTTATTAGTACAATTATAGGTTGGGGTGCACCACTTTTAGCAGAACAATTGTTAATTATTAATGTACTTGCAGATGGAATACCTGGATTCTTTATCAGTAAAGAACCTGGTGAACCAAGCATAATGGACCAAAATCCAATAGGTAATGATGAAAGCATTCTTGGCCGTGGATTAATGCAAAGGATGATTATCCGTGCGGTTACTTTTACGATTTTAACATTGAGCGTTTATGCCTATGGCAGGTTTATTCTTTCAACTAACAATTCACAAGTTGGTATGACACTGGTCTTTCTAGTATTAGCACTAGGATCTATGATTGATATCTACGCTATTAAAGATTCTCAACCAATCACTGTGCAAACATTTAAAACCAATAAAATGCTTAATTGGGGACTACTACTAAGTATGATGCTAGTTTTATCACTGACACTCTTACCTCGTTTGCGACAATTTTTGCACTTTGCCTTGCTACCCGTTCAGGGCTGGCTGGTCGTTTTGATTGGTAGTTTAATTCCTGTTTTTGTTCTGGAAGTTAATAAACGTTTGACTAACAACATTCAAATGGAACCAGAAAAGAATAGTTGCTAAAGAATTGATTTCAAAATAAGCCTTGAAAGCTGGCTAACTTTCAAGGCTTATTTTTTGTCATTATTGATAAAAATTTTTCTTTTTATAGTTAAATAATCAATTGTTGTTGACATATAATTGTAATAAAGTTACAATTTTGTTACAAATTACTATTATAGTTTATTTTTGAGGTTAAAAAATGAAACACAAGTATTTTAGAACAGTTTTATGTTCTGCAGCCATCCTTTTTTCTTTTACACCATTGACCACTTTAACCGTGACCAAAGCAGAAAGTACTGATACTGCTAAGCCAACAGCAGTTAGTCCTACAACCGACCCAGGTATGATCGTTACGCCTGCTAAACGGTTTTCTAAAGAAGGTTACGTATTTAAATTAGCTAGGAATGCTATTGTTTATCACGAAGTTAATGATGTCATCAATGATACTTCTAAACCGTTTGACAAAAGTTGGGTTAAGAAAATGGCAGATAAAAATATAAAATTTAAGATTACTGAATTTGGTACCGGTAGGGTTGAATTGGTCGCTCACATAGTTGATCAAAGTGGCAAAAATCAAGGCTGGGTTACTTTCTTTAACGGTGATCTTTATAACATATATGCTAAGAGAAAAGCTTTACAGCCACTGATCAAAGCCGAGTTAAAAGTCATGGATTCACAGTTTGAAGGCAAAAAGCCATCACTAATTCAAACTAAAAATGAGGCTAAAAAGCTACACGGTCAAAACAAAAAAATTGCCAATAAATCAATAAAGGAAATAAAAGACTGGTTTGCTTATAAAGGTGATTTAGCGTATACACAATATCCATCACTATTAGTTGGTAAATAGTAATTATTTATAAAAATGCGTGTAAAAGTATCAAACTTTTACACGCATTTTGTTTCAAATAGAACAATTAAAAAACTAAAAACTCAAATTAACTGGTAATAAATTTTAAGCTAAAGCTTTTTGTCTTTTAGTTTCTAACACTTTAAAGTCATGTTGAATAGGTTGGGTAATTTTAGTAGTTGTGTCAGGTTCCAGAACAAATTTGGTCATTGTTGGGCAATCTTCAGGCTGAATATATAAACTTCTATTGGAAACGTCATATCCTGCCCAGTAACCAGAATAATCACATTTATTCTCACCTTCGTGAAGATGCTCTAATCCTCGTGGAATCATGACTGATTTAAAGACGTTATATAATTGAGGAATTCCCTGATCAGAATGAAATGGTGCTAGGAATTTAGAAACAAATGTTCCCCGAACAAAACGCGATGGTGCGGTATAATCTCCAGGCAATCCTAATAAACCTGATCCACTTTCTATTTGTTTAATGTCTAGTTGATCGGTAATCTGGTGATGACCTAAATTATGATTAGTTAATTGCAGGTAATTACGCAGATTGTCAAGATGCCAAGGATATTCCGGACTATTGGTCATAACGCCGATACCGTCGTATATTTTGAAGGCACCATTGTTAACCGGCTCCAAAATAACGCTTTTGCCACTTGGATCACAGAAAGTGTAATGCATTGGAATTGGAGTAGGAATGCCAGTGTCTGCATTTTCCCAATCAGGATAATTGGTTTTTTCTTGGCCAAAATGCTTAAAATCTTCTTTTATTTCAGCGATACTGCCAAAATTACTTAAAACATATGCAACAACTTCTTCGCCAATTATAGGTTTTAATCCGCGCTTTTTAAGACTTTCTACTGTATCCCAAGAAGCCTCTTCTAAGAATTGTGCATCACCAACTATACCTGCACTATTTATACCATCATTAAAGAAAAGTGAATCATTGACGTTGATACCCATAAAGGGATATTTAGTCGTCCAGCTTTGGTGCAAACCCTTTAATTCATAGTTTGCAGGAAAAGTAGTCATTTTGCTATCTGCACTAGGTTTAAAGGGATCAAATGTAAAGTCCATTGTCCGTCCCCAAAATACGTCACCACTATCAGATTTAATTGCAATAGTTGTACACATGCTTAATACCTCCCAATTATTTGTTTCGCCTTTTTAAGGGTAATCTAATTTTATCATATTTTTTAAATATCGATAAAAAATAACTTTTGTATATAAAAAGTTCTAACGTAGTTATTTAGCAATACAATAATAAATAAATTATAACTTGCTGCCAAAAAAATTAGATTAGTGTTCATTACTGTCGTTTGATAAGTATTAAAAAATAAAAAGTCTGAATCAAATTATAATTTATTATTAAAAATTATCAATCAAAATCAGTATGGATAACACCTTTTTTACATAGGAAATTGGGTAATTTTTATTAATTATTTCATCTTTTATACTTGGATCAGATTGATATGATAATGATCAATTAGTTTAATTGCATAATTCAAGTCCTTGGGGATAACATTATCTCTTCTAGCAATAGTTAACACCGGAATTCCTTTAATCTTGTGTAAAGTTCAATTTTTTTCTTTAGATAATTTAGTCATAAAAAAAGCCCCAAAAGTTGTCCAACTCTTGGGGCTCAGTACCAGCTTCACCTTTTTTTTAGTTAAAAATTTACAAACTATCTTGAATATTGTCGGCTAGGTAATTGTATAACATGCCCGCCTTTAGGTTCTTAGTGTCAATTCCCAGCGCTTCTGCAATTGCATATGCAAACGCCCAAGCAGTTGCTGGACCGCGGCTAGTAATGACTTTATGTTCGTCATCAGTTACAGTAATATTTTCCTTGAAGTGGCCGCTTGGTGCATCCTTTTTGGTTTGTTTTTCAAACCCGGGATAACATGTATAATCAGCTTCAGCTATAACGCCATAACGGGCAAGAGCAATAGGGGCAGCACACATTGCGGCATCCCACTTGCCAGCGTTATGCCGTTTTATCATTAGATCTGCCAGTTTTTTATTATCACGTAAATTTTCTGCTCCGGTTGTTCCACCTG
>CAMKZU010000024.1 GCA_946477855.1 uncultured Lactobacillus sp. | reverse complement strand
CGCTTGACTGTTAATCAAGATGTCGTCAGTTCGAGTCTGACAGCCGGAGCGAGCAGCAAAAAGAGGACCTAACGGTCCTCTTTTTTGTTTATCATTTTATCTGATGTTGGGGTTAATTTTTAATTTCATAAAGGTTCTAATTAAATTGCTTAATCCTAGCTTGAGTATTTGACTATGTTTAACAAAAATAAATACTATTCTGCTTATAAAATAATAGTTAACCTAACTGGCTAACTATTATTTTTTTATTGCAAGTAAATATTAATATACATATAAATTACTACATTTTAAAACATAGTTTGTAAATAAAGATGCCAACTAGTGCGCCTAAAATAGGAGCAATAACCGGTACCCAACTGTAGTCCCAGTTTGAAGATCCCTTATTAGGAATAGGCAAAATAGCATGAACTATTCTAGGTCCCAAATCTCTAGCGGGATTTAATGCTGGGCCAGTAGGACCACCGTCAGCGATTACTAATGCCATGATGATGAACCCGACACCCACATTGGCAATATCAACAGATTGTTTGAAGAATACACCACTATAGATTCCAGTACAAGTAAATACTAAAATTGCAGTTCCGATAAATTCTGCGATAAAACCATTCAACTTATTGTTAAGTGTTTCACCAGTCGCAAAACAAGAAAAAATTTGCCCTTCTCCATTAGTAGTTTCTCTAAAGTACGGCCAATAGATAGCAACAACCAATAATTGTCCTACAATAGCGCCGAGCATTTGGGCAATTATATATTGCGTAACATGACTCCAGGGAAAAACTCCAGCTGCAGCCTTTGCAATAGTAATTGCGGGATTAATATGGTTTCCTGAAATTGAGCCAAACATCATTGCTGGTATCATTACGCCAAAGCCAAACCCGAGCGCAATAAAAATCCAGCCTCCGTTTGCTTGACCATCTTTGCCATTGGCCGTGGTTTTCTTGAGAAATGAGTTAGCAACTGATCCGTTACCAAAAACTATAAAAACAGCTGTCCCCAAAAATTCGGCAAGATAGCGCGTCATCCAACTTCCAGTCATAATCTTCCTCCTTTAATTAATTAGACTTTGCACAAACTATAAACTAATATGAAACGCTTACACAAATGGCTGAATGACTATTAGTACTATTTGTTATCAGTAGCATTATTTTTAGTTATTGCCAGTGAAAAGGCTGAAGCATTAAGCCTTTAAAACTATTTCACGACATAATTTGTGCAAAATTTAACAAAAGTTATTTCTACCATAACTTTTTTTCAATGATGCTAAATCCCTGATTATTTAAGCTTTTACTACCAAATCCTGAAAAAAATAAAAAACAAGCCTAATTTGCTAATTGTTTCCGCTTACACAAGAATTGACCGTGAGAGCATAAAATGAGTTTGATGTTTTGAAAGGATCAAGGAAATTATGAGTTTTAATAAATATGATAACGTTTTGTTGGAAGCTGAAGATGGAATTGGCACATTGACCATTAACCGTCCTAAAGTTTTGAATGCTTTAAACTCTGAAACGCTGCAAGATATTGGGGATGCCTTAAGAGAGGTAAAAGCTCACCAAGATGAGATCAAAGTTTTGATAATCACAGGTGCTGGTCCCAGATCATTTGTTGCCGGTGCAGATATATCACAGATGCGCGACATGAACACACTGCAAGCACTTGAGTTATCAAAACTGGCACATAAGTCTTTTGGCGAAATTGAAGATTTACCTCAATTTACGATTGCTGCTGTCAATGGTTTTGCACTTGGTGGTGGCTGCGAGTTAGCTTCATCTTGCGATATGCGTGTTGGTTCTGCTAAAGCTAAGTTTGGTCAACCCGAAGTTGGCTTGGGCATTATTCCCGGCTTTGGTGGGACACAACGCCTGACACGCCTAGTAGGTCGCGGAAAAGCTAAGGAAATGATTGCAACTTCTACAATGATTTCTGCAGATGAAGCTTATCGCATCGGTCTACTTGATGAGTTAGTTGAGCCGGAAGAATTAATGAACAAAGCCCGTGAAATTGCCAAGCAGGTTATGAAGAATGGTCCTATTGCAGTTGCTCTAGCCAAATATTCTGTTGACCGGGGTGCAGATTTGCCACTTGATGTTGCTATTGACATGGAATCACAAATTTGGGCTGAAACTTTTGCTACTAAAGATCAAACAGAAGGAATGAGTGCGTTTGTTGATAAGAGAGATGCAAAATTCTCAGGTAAATAATTAATTACTCAAAGCCTCCCTTTGCTTTATTAAATAAATTAAAAAATCAAATATTTTAAGGAGATTAATATGAATCGCGTTACAAAATTATTAGGTATTAAATATCCAGTTGTTCAAGGTGCCATGCAGGAAGTTGCTACAGCTGACTTAGCTGCTGCGGTTTCAAACGGCGGCGGCTTAGGTATTATTGCTGCCGGTGGAAAAACTCCGGATCAAGTTAGAGAAGCAATTAGAAAAGCCAAAAAACTCACTGATAAGCCTTTTGCTGTTAACTTGATGCTGATGGACAAGAATACCCCTAATGTTGTTAAGGTTTTAATTGAAGAAGGAGTAAAAATTGTTACTACTGGTGCAGGTACTCCCAAACCTTATATGACAGACTTAAAAGCTGCAGGTGTGAAAGTAATGCCTGTTATTCCAAATGTCAAAATTGCTAAGAAGATGGAAGAAATGGGTGCAGATGCAGTGATTGTTGAAGGTATGGAAGCCGGTGGCCACATTGGTAACACCACTTCAATGGTTTTATGGCCTCAAATCGCCGATGCAATTTCAATTCCTTTAATTGCTGCCGGTGGTATTGGTGATGGTCGTGGAGTTGTTGAAGCCTTTGTTGCGGGAGCAGAAGGCGTGCAGTGCGGTACGATATTCTCCATTGCCAAAGAAAGCCCAGTCGGTGAAAATTGGCGCAAAGCCGTAATTGACGCAACAGATACTGGAACTGCAGTAGTAGGTACCTCTATTAAGGGTGGCGCTACCCGCGGAATTGCTAATGAAGAAGCCCTTAAGTTAACTGAACTTGAAAAGACTGGCGTTTCTCGCGATGATTTCAATGCTGCTATGAATAAGGCCCTTTATAAAGGCGTTCAAGAAGACGATCCTAAAGAAAGCTTCTTCATGTCTGGTGAAGTTGCCGGATTGATTAAAGAATCAAAACCGGCTGCTCAAATTGTGCAGGACCTTATGGATGATGCCCAAAGAGTCATTAAAAAAGGCGTAGAAATTTTATAGAAAGAATAAGAGGTAAGCATTATAGCTGAAGAAAAGTTAAGAATTGGGTTATCTGGCACTTTTACTAAGCAAGTTACAGATGAACTGGTTCAACAATTTGCTGAACTAAGCGGTGACCATAATCCAGTTCACATGGACGAAGAATTTGCCAAAAAGACCCAATTTAAGCATAGAATTGCACACGGAATGATTACTGCTGCTTTTATTTCTACCTGTTTAGCAGAGCATATTCCGGGACAAGAAAGTTGTATTTATCTAGATCAAACCCTTAAGTTTGTCAAACCTGTGTACTTAAATGACGTGTTGACTGTCAAATGTACGATTACTGAATTTATTCCTAAAAAGAACTTCACTATTGTTGTGTATGATACTACTGTAACAAATCAAGATAATGTTGTTGTTACCAGTGGTCAAGCGCAATGTATGGCTACTAAGTAAAAAGAAATTTATGTGATAACAAACTACCTTGCACTAACTAGCATTTAACTAGTTATGCGCAAGGTTTTTTTGATTAAAACCATAACTTAAAGTTATATAGACAGTGAAAATTATGTATTTCACAATCTATACTTGTAAGCGTTACCCTTATTGTGTCGGAACGATGTATGAATGACATAGTTCGGATAGTTATTGGTTTTAAAATTAATTTTTTGATTACATAAAGTGCTCTCATCAATCTAAATAAACTCATTTTATTAATTGTAATTGAATAAATTATTTTTTGACTCATTAGGAGGATTAATCTGATGGCAATTCAATTTATTAATAGTCAAAAAGCTGCCGAATTAATTCCAGATAATGCAGTAATTGCACTAGATGGGTTTTTAGGTACAGATACTCCAGAAGAAATTTTGGAATGCATGAGAGCACGTTATAAAAAAGAAGGACATCCTAAAGGACTAGATGTTTGGCACGCAGCCGGCATAGGCGACGGCAAAACTAAGGGGACAAATAATTTTGCAGAAAAAGGCTTTCTGCATCGTTTAGTTGGTGGACACTGGGCACTAGCACCAGAGCTGGAACCACTATCAGCTGCTAATGATTTTGAAGCTTTTAATTTCCCTCAAGGAGTTTTGTCACAAATATTTAGGGATGCGGCTGCACATAAGCCAGTCTTAATTACTAATGTGGGTTTAGGTACCTTCGTCGACCCCGAGGTTAGCGGCGGTAGATTAAATGATGCAGCTAAAAACGCCACATTGGTCAACAGGATCAATATTCACGGCAAAGATTATTTAGCTTATGAAGTACCAAAACCAAATGTCGCTCTTTTACGGGGCACATTTGCTGATGAAGATGGTAATATTACGTTCGATGATGAGCCGCTTACCCTAGTGGCAACAGCGATAGCCATGGCTGCTCATAATAATGGCGGCAAGGTTTTTGTTCAAGTTAAACGTGTGTTTAAGCGCGGTTCCATGAAGCCTAAAGATATCAGAATCCCAGGGATATTAGTTGATTATGTTGTAGAAGCTGATAGTGCTGAATGGACTAAGCAAACAACAGATACTCAGTATAACCCCGACTTTGTCAGCTCTGCTGTTATTAAAGCCGAAGATGAAATCAATATACCGCTAGATAGTAAAAAGGTTATAGCACGTAGAGCTGCTCTGCTCTTTAATGAAAAAACCGACCAGGTGGTTAATTTCGGTATTGGGCAGTATCCAGAAACCTGTTCGTTAGTCTTAAAAGAAGAAGGACTTTCCGATAATATCATGACTACCGTTGAGCCCGGTACTTTTGGCGGCACTCCACTTGGTGGTGGTGACTTCGGCGCTGCTATTTCCCCACAATCAATTATTGATGAGCCGTACATGTTTGACTTTTATGACGGCGGCGGGATTGATTTAACATTTTTGGGCTTGGCTGAAGCAGATGCCAAAGGTAATTTGAACGTTTCTAAATTTGGCCCTAAGATTGCTGGTACCGGCGGCTTTGTCGATATTACGCAAAATACTCCTAAGATTATCTTTACAGGTACTTTTACAGCTGCTGGGTTGAAAGAAGAAGTTAAAGACGGCAAGCTGCACATTATCCAAGAAGGTAAGGTCAAGAAGTTCGTTAAGGAAGTTCAACAAGTTACATTTTCAGGGCAAGTGGCTTCTGCTAACAAGCAAAAAGTATGGTATGTCACTGAACGTGCTGTCTTTGAATTAGCCGAAAATGGTTTGAAATTAATCGAGATCGCACCCGGTGTTGATCTGCAAAAAGACGTTCTTGATCAAATGGAATTCAAACCAATTATTAGTGATGATTTGAAAGAAATGGATTCTAGGATTTTCCAGGAACCGCTTATGAATATAAAAAATAATAATTAGTTTTATTAAGTTAAGCTAATAAAAGAAGCAGTATTTTAAATGGTTTAAGAAAAAATACATTTAATGCTGCTTTTTTTATAAATCTGAACGTGAATGAAAGTAGGAGAGCTTATCTTGGATATTAATCAGATTAAATACTTGCTTGCAGTGGTAGATAATAATTTTAACCTAACTAAAAGTGCGGAAATTTTGCATGTTTCTCAACCAGCAATTAGTAAATCAATTAAAGACATTGAATTTAGGAAGGGCATCAAGGTTTTCAAGCACAAAAAAGGCAGGATTATTGGGCTCACCCGCTATGGCCAGGCTCTAGTAAATGAATCAAGAAAAGTATATCAACAATATGTTGAAATGATGGAAAAACTAAATCGCTTTTCAGAAGAAAAGAATGGAATAGTAAAAATTGGCATAGCTCCAGTAATTAATTCTATTGTTTTTAATGACGCCTTGATTTCATTTATTAATTCTAATCCTGGGATTGAGCTTAAATTGGTTGAATGTGGAGCCTATAGTTTGCAAAAGATGCTTGTACTAGGGGATATAGACTTAGCTGTAATTGTTTCCCCCGCTACAATTGAGGGCATCTATGAAAATTTGATTTATGAAAGCAGCGTTCGCGTGTGGTTTAACGCTAATCATCGTTTTAATCAAATCGGTGCCAAGGTAATTCCGTTTACTGAAATCGAAAAAGAGAAGATTGTGACTTTAACTGATAGTTTTATGGTTACTTTCCAACTAAATAAGAGATTCAGAGGGGACCGCAAGAGACCTAATTACTTTTTACAAACCGTTTCTTGGGATCTGGTGTTAAACCTGGTACAAAGAGATGCAAATTTGGTGGGCATTTTGGCCGCCCCAATTGGACAAAATTATAGTGACAAGGAAATCAAAAGTAAGGAAATGGAACCAGCTTTTCCGTGGCGGATTTCACTTTGCAACACCAGCACGTCTATTGAGAGTCCAGCGGTTGATTACACTAAAAATTGGTTTTTGAAATATTTTTCCAAGTATAAAAAAATTTCTATTGAAGGCTAGAAGGAATTAAAAAATGTTGATGCAAATTGCTAATAGGAAAATTTATTATGAAGTGACGGGAAAAGGTCAGGCAGTGGTCTTTTGTCATGGCTTTGGCGGTAATCACGTGGTATGGGCTGGGCAAGTGCCTTACTTAACCCAACTCGGCTACCAAGTAATTACTTTCGACTTGGCTGGGCACGGCAGTTCAGAAGGACCTGCAGTAAGCACCATGGCAGAGCTTGCAGATGAAGCTGCCGAATTAATTACCAGATTGAATTTAAAAGACATAATTTTAATCGGGCACTCAATGGGAGCAGGTTTAGTGTGGGCCATTTTAAAATATCATCCCGAATTGAAGATAGCTAAGATCATTACAATTGATCAAACGCCCAAAATGCTGAATGACGAAAAATGGCATTATGGCTGGGCTCACGGCCAGGTAGAATTAACGCGGCATAATTTTAAAGAGGTATTATCCCATTATGATCATATTAAAGAAACGCTAAATGGGATTGATAGCCAGGTTTGGTCTGAACTATATCCGTTTAAACAGCAGCATCCCTTTAAGCGCGAGGAAAATATGCCACTGCTTTTTGATCATGTTCAAAAAGATTGGCGTCAAACTGTTTATAGTATTGATTTTCCGGCGCTATCAATCAGTTCAACTAAAAGTCCTTACTTTAGGATCGGCTACGTGAATGAAATGCAAAAGCACAATCAACACATTGAAATCAACACTGTTACTGATGCCGGTCATGACATAATGGCTGAAAAACCGGCAGAATTTAATCATTTGCTGGGCAAATTTTTAGGGATTGAATAGCATGTCCCCAATAGCAATTTGCTACAGACGCCATTAAAAAGTGGATGTTCAATAATAGCAGATGCCATTATTGGCAGACTGAATAATGATAAATATGACAAAGACAATATGGAGTAAAAGTATGAAAAGAGATAATACAGTTAAATTAGCAGTCACTGCTGTGTTTATGGCGATATTGATTTTACAAACCTTTGTACCTAATATTGGCTACATCCGTATTTTGCCAGCGATTCCGGCTATTACTACCATTCCGTTAACTGTTGCTATTTATGGTAGTTTACTTAATCCTTGTTATGGTACAGTTTTTGGCCTATTTTGGGGTTTGACCAGGTTAGTGGTGGCGTACACACAGCCGGGAGATATGGTTAGTCTCTTGCTGTTTCGCAATCCGGTAATTTCTTTAGTACCAAGCATCTTGGCCGGACTTTTACCTAGTCTGATTACCAAATATTTTCAGCAAAAGAATTTACCGGTCAAAAAGTGGGTTTATGTATTAAACGGGGCTGTAACATCTTTGACCAACACGGGACTGGTCATTACTTTAGCCAGCTTATTCTTTATGCGAAATCCGCAAATATTGCTCTCAAATATCGGCAATTTCACGGCAGGGATGCCGCTATTTATAGTTTTACTTGTTTCGCTGGGAATGAATGGTTTAGTCGAAGCGATTTTTACTGCAATAGTCACACCTATAGTTGTTGCGCCTTTGCACTATATAATGAAAAGAGCATAGATGATGAAGAACTTTACTAAAATTTCACGGCAGGATTGGTCCCAGGCAAAGAGTGAGACCAGCAAAATCAGCAAAAATGAGTTAAAAGAACTCACTTCATTAGGCGATATTGTCGACTCCAGCGATGTTAACGAAATTTATGCTCCCTTGGTGCATTATTTGTACCTGTTTGTGCATAACGAACAATTGCTGCTGCAATCAATGAACCATTTTATTGGGGCTAATAATGTTAATAAACCCTTTATTATTGGTATTTCTGGTCCAGTTGCCGTCGGGAAATCCACAGTATCGCGCTTGTTAAAAGTCCTGCTCGAACGCCTTTATCCTAAATTGACAGTACAACTGATGACGACAGACGGCTTTTTATATCCCAATCGTGAATTAAAGCAAAAAAGACTGATGGATAGTAAAGGCTTCCCCGAATCTTACAATATGAAACTGCTAGCAGATTTTTTATCAGATGTAGCCAGTGGCCAAAAAGAAGTGTTTTATCCGTTATATTCACACGAACTGTCAGATATTGTTCCTGGCGGTTACGGCAAGATTACTAATCCTAATATTTTAATTATTGAAGGGATAAATACCCTGCAAATTCCACCTAATAAAATGATTGCGACAAGTGATTTTTTTAATTTTTCGATTTATATTGATGCAAATGAAAAACTGATCAGGACATGGTTCTTGCAACGTTTTGTACATCTGCTGGTCATGAACCAAAATAATCCTGCCAGTTTTTATTATTCTTGGGCAAACGGACCAAAAAGACGAGCTGTCGAAATGGCGGAAAGGGTCTGGCAAACCGTTAACTTAGTTAACCTGCGTGAATTTATCGCGCCTACTAAGTCAAGGGCCAATGTTATTTTGCATAAAACAGCCGGTCATGAGATCAACTATGTGTATTTACGCAATTATTAAAAAAGAAGAAGGCAGAGCGCCTTCTTTTTTATATGTATCCTCTTTGAAGAGCTACAAAAATGGTGACAATCAGTAAATCGGCACAGCCGCCTAAACTATAATTGTGTGTTAAACAATCTTGGCATAATTTTTGCAGTTGCTTTCTTCCGGCCAAAGTCTGATAGCCGCCTAAAGCCAAGTATTTTGTTGCACCTGCGTGCAGCCATTTAATCACGCTATAATTGCCAGCTCGTTTAATCAAATTGCTATCAACACTTACTGCAGCTATTTTAATTAGTGTGTCAATGAGTCTTGCTTGTAGTGTTCCCGTACTGTTTTTTAAGAAAGGCAAAGCAACTTCTCTGACCACAGGATAACCTTGTTCAGCTTGTGCGCGTGCCCCGCCTATTTGATATTGTATAAATTCTTTTTCTCCTGCTGTTTGCAGCTGGTTATTTTCCACTAGATCATGGTGGACAAGACCGCGGCACATCTGGGTAATAGTGAGAAATAATTCGGTGTTATTAACTGCAGAATAACTTTCGGCACAAGAACAGATCCCTAAGGCAAATATTGCTCCTTTATGAGTATTGACACCATGCGTAGCAATAAACATTTCTTTTTCAGCGACGATGCCTCTTTTGCGCAATTGCTGAAACATTTTGGTTAAATCAGTAGCTGAAAAATTTTGCCCAATTTGAACAGCGGCAGCAAAATATGGTTCTAAACTTAAGCTGCTGTCAATAAAAGTGTAAATATCCATATCTGGATGCGGGCCGGGACTTGCAGGATTTACCAAACCCGGCTTTGGTTCGGTTACGACTTCATATAAAAGAGCACGTATGGCGTTTGTGGTAATTGAATTAGTCATAGTTATCCGTTTTCTCCATTAGTTGCGTTACTTTCGGTAATTTTAATTGACAGGAATATTATCAACAATTTTTTGAATATCTGGCTTATGGCTTTTAAGAAAGTCAATAAAATCAACAATTCCCGGTGAAAAATTCTGATTGGAGTCATAAACTAAATAAACCTGACGAGTATTTTTAGGTAAGTCCAGTTTGATAATGTGAATATCAAAGCCGCTCAAATATATAGTTTTGGCAACGATGCCGACAATATCATTGGTCAACACTTGTCCCGCAATCGCCAATTCATCATGCAGTCTATTTGTGATACTCAGATCAGATGCGGTTGCCAGTAGAGCATTGGTGATGTCTTTACCAATCTGAATTTTTTTAGAATAGGTAATAATTGGCTCACCTTGTAATTCTGCGGGAGAGATTTCATTTATTTTGGCTAGGTCGTTTTCCTTTGAAACAATAGCTACGATTTCCTCGGTGTAAAGGGGAATGTAAGTAAAATAACTAAATTCAGGTACAAATGAAGAAATTCCGATATCATACCAACCATTTTTAATGCCTTCGCAAATCTGATATGAGGGATTATCGTGGTAGATGAAATGCGGGGAAATATTGCTTTCTTGTTGGAACTGCTTAGTTAAGTGGGGCAAAATAGTCCCAATTGCTGTAGGGATGCCGGCAATATGGATGTTGCCTTGATCTTGACTGATACGCTGTTCGATCTTCTTTTTACCACTATCTAAAGTATTCAGTGATTTGGTCACAGTATCATAAAAAATGCGCCCATATTCAGTTAATTGCACGTAGCGCCCATTATGTTTAAACAATTTGCAGTGCAGTTCATTTTCCAATTGTTTAATCGATATTGATAGAGTCGGTTGACTGATAAACAAGTTTTCTGCTGCTTTAGTGTATTGTTTTTGGTCTGCCAATTCGCAAAAATAGTAGAGTTGATTTAGATTCATGATCTTACCTCAAAAAGTATTTTTGTATTTAATACTTATATTAAAAAACACTATACTCTTTTTTGTAAAGCCCTTACAAGTTTTATTTATATTATTATTCCTAAAATTAATATTTCCGTCGTATTGTTGATTGTTCTATTTAGTAGTTGTTGTTCTGGGCAAAGGGGATTTAAAAACTAGCAACTTTCTTTGCGTTATCAAATAACTTTGAATGGCCTTGGCAATATGGATATACAATTTACTATTGTGAGATACCTGATAAGTATCTGTTTAACAAGACAATAGAGGGTATAAATGCTGCTAATTATAGTTATTTTTTATAATTTAGCAGTCAGAAATAATTATTCATATCCGTTTTAATAAGATATATTTATTTCTGAAATATTAGCAGTCTTAATTTTGAAAGGTAAAGCTATGAAAAAAGGTAAAAGTTATAGTGGTGTTGCCGCTTCTGTTTATATCCATTTTGCAGTTGTGGGAGCAGCTACCTTATTTATTAGTCAATATAGGGAAATATTGGCCCATTCTTGGAATGCTACTGAAACCCAAGTCTCGCTTGTAATTGCAATGGTGGGCTTGGGTAGAATTTTCACAATTCTATTTGCTGGTGCTATTTCAGATAAGATTGGTCGCAAAAGGACTTTGCTAATTGCATTGTTAAGTGACGCAATCTTTCTTCTTGGTGCTGTTTTTGCAAATAATATTTGGGTAGCCGGTTTAGCGGCAATGGTTTTCGGTGCAACCAATTCATTTGGCGATACTGCAGGTTATCCTGCACTTGCAGATGCTTTTCCAGATAAAACAGCTACAATGAACTCGTTTGTTAAAGCTGCAATGCAAGTGATGCAAATGGTATTTCCATTTTGCGTGAAAATAATTAAAAACCCCAAGATTACAGCGTTAATATTAGTCATTATTATTTTACTGGATGTTGTATTTACAATGAAGACGGCTTTTGCCCCACAAGCTGAAGCAAAAGCCGCACCTGCAACAGAGAAAAAACAAGAGACTGGTGTTAGTGAGCAGAATCAGCCTAAGTTAGCCGTTGATGGCCTGATGATTATTGGTTTAGGCTTTACGCTTTGCTTTACATTCTATATTTTTTCTCTTTATGCTCCTTACTACGGGCAGTATGTGTTAAATGAGCCCGCTGCTAACGCCAATCAGCTTGTATCATGGTATTCAATTGCTTCCTTAATATCTGTGTTTGTGACATCAGCTTTAGTTACTAAGGTAAAAAGATTGAATTTAATTATGGTATATTCGGCAATCACTGCTCTTGGTCTGCTATTTATGGTCTTAAAGCCATCCCTGTTAGCCGGTGAAATAGGTGCTTTGGCTGTCGGTTTCTTTACTGCAGGAGGAGTATGGCAGGTTGGACTTTCTGTTTTGACTTCTTATTTCCCCCAGAGTCACGGAAAAATCACTTCATACTATAGTTTTGCTCCAGCCGTAGTTTACTTCGTTGCACCGCTTGTAGCCGCGTTTGTATTAAAGGCTAACGCTACGAGTACGCTAATGGTATTTTGGATAACTACAGTCATAACAATCATTTCGGTAGTTCTATGTGTTGTCTTAATTAGTCGTAGTAAAAATTTTAACATCAAAAATTAATGTAAAACGGAAGGTGGAGTTATGTCAGAAAAAACAATTAAAGCAACAGCAGAGGGCAGAAATGGTCAGATCGACTTTGATATTAAAGTTGAAAATAACCGAATTGCCGATATTAATGTAACCAAAACTGCAGAAACCCCAGGTATCTTCAACCAGGTTGTGGGTAAATTAAAAAAGAATATTATTAATAATCAAAGTTTCGCTGTTGACGCTATTTCCGGTGCTTCCATTATGACGCAAGCCATGCTTGACTCCGGGAAGAAGGCCTTAAAAGAAAATGGTGTAAATATTGCTTCTCAGCCTAGTGATCAGTCACATCAAGATGTAACTTATGATGTAGATGTAGCCGTAATTGGTTCAGGGATGGCTGGCTTAATGGCTGCCTCTCGGGCATTATCAATGGGTAAAAATGTTCTTTTACTTGAAAAAAATGGTTATCTCGGTGGGGCTACAATTTTAAATGGCTCAAACGTAGTTGGTACCGGTTCAAAATTAGCAGCTACTTTATTTGGTGAGGAAGCCCAAAAAGATTCTCCGCAGCTTTTAGTTCAAGATATTGCCCGTGAATGCCGGGGGACAAATTATCCCTTACTTTCAAATTTACTGGCGCAAAATATTGGTAAAGCAGTTGATTTTATTACTGAATTTGCGGACCTAACCTATCAAAAGGCCGAAACACAAACTATTGAGCATTCTGTTGATCGCCAAATTGAAATGCCCACAGAAAGTTCTTATGAAGTAGTTTCTAAAGTGGCAAATGCCTTTACCAAAAAGGGTGGCAAAATTTTACTTGAAACTCGGGTGGAACAACTTAATAAAAACAAACAGGGCCAGCTTGTCTCATTAGTTGCTGAAGGCAAGCACGAAACTGTTACCGTAAACTTTAAGTCCTTAGTTATGGCAGCTGGCGGCTGGGGTGCCCGTGATTACCTTAAACATAAGACCAATATCCCTTATTACGGTCCGATGACTTCTACTGGTGATTATTTTGATTTTGCTAAAAATATGAATTTAGCTTCCCGCAATCTTGACTGGTATAAAGTTT
>CAMKZU010000023.1 GCA_946477855.1 uncultured Lactobacillus sp. | reverse complement strand
ACCCCATTTGATAACGGTCAATAACTGATATTATTCCCCTGGAAAATGATGAAATGGTGGCAAAAATAATCAACCAAATATTACTGATAATCATGGTTCCTCCGAATGACAAATTTTGTTTAAAACTATTATTAATATTTTGGTCTTTGCAGCCACAATTAAAAAGTCAGAGAAATAGTTATTACCAGTAACTAGACATTGTGCAGTTACTAAAATCCAGCCATTGGACATACAAAGTTTAAATATATTCAAATGATATCCAGTAAAGACTAATCATAAAAATACAGTATTTGGTTTGAATATTATTTTATTATACACCAAGTTAAAAATTCAAAAAAGTAGCTGTGAATTCTAATTAAGGTTTATAAATGCCAGCTACAATCTGTTTAAACATTAAAAGCAATATGCTAAAAAAGACTAGGATTTTTTCGTCCTAGTCTTTTTTATATTATTTACGCTTTACTATATGCCAGTCCTCGTTTTAATCTCTGCCAAAAGCTGGTATCTTCTGTTTGTAAAATTACGCCTTGATAGATTTTACTAATGTATATTGTCAAGCCAATAATACTTACTATTAAAATCGCCAGCGACAGAATAACTTCCACATTACCCACATGACCATTAATTATCCGAATTGGCATCATAAATGAGGAAAAGAATGGCACATAAGATAATACTTGCGGCAGAATTTGTTCTGGGTTAGTAATAAGCGCAAACGACAGGAAAAATGCAATGAGGGAAAGCATTGTAGTACCTTGAGCAGCTTTTGAAGAATCTTCCGGCTTAGCTACTAAAGCTCCTGAAAAGGCTGCTAATATCGTATAAATAATTACACCAAGAATCAGAAAAATGAGATTGACATTTAACAAATTGCCCAAAATTTTATTTATTACTACTTGATTGTTATGCATAAAAGAAGCCGTAATTTTTGCATGCAATGCCCAACGGTAAGTTGCCCAGCCGCCAACAATATAAATGATGAGCTGAGTAAAAATTACGCCGAAAATACCCAAAATTTTGCCTAAAAAATATTTTGCAGCAGTTGTACTGGAAAAAATGATTTCCATAATCTTCGTGCCTTTTTCAGAAGCTATTTCTTGAGCTGTAATGCTACTGTAGGACATCAAAACCATGTAAACGACCATAATCACAATAATTAATGACACCATTTTAACCAATTTATCTCCCTGATGATTTTTCTGGAGTATCTCACTATATTGCGGTTGCTGCTGCAAGGCTTTGAGTTGGTATGGTGCTAATTGCGCCTGCTGCAAATTAAGCTGGCTTTGCATCTTTTGTAAATAGCTTTTTACTTTGGGTTTCAATTCATCATCAATGGGTGACGCTCCGTGATAAACCGCCTTAACCTGATTTTTTTGCGTTTCAAATACCAAGTAGCCATCAATCTTTTCTTTTTTGACAGCCTTTTTAGCAGATTCAGCGGTTTTAATTTTAGCATCAACATATTTACCATTGTTTTTAATAAAATTTTGGCGAACTTGCTCATTGGAACTGATCACTGCAATCTGACTGTCTGAATCAGAACTAGCACCGATAGCTCCTCCTAGAGCACTACATCCAATTATGAAAAATGGTCCTAAAATCAAAAGCAGAAAAGACCAAGATTTAACTTGATGCCAATAAGTTTGCAGCGTTACGGTCCATAATTTATTCATGTTGTTCACCAGCTTCCATTCTAAATATTTCGTCAAGCGTTGGTGGTTGTTGCCGGAACTCTTCAACATATTCGCCATTTGTCAATGCGTCAAAGACTTCCGGACCGCTGTTTTCATCGTCAATCCGTAAAAGATATTGACCATGCGCTTTCTTTTCCACTTTTTTAACGTGAGGGAGCTGCTGCAATTCTGCAAGCGACTTAGTAGTTTTGCAGTAAATTTCCGTTTTACCAAATGAGTCACGAACAGCGTCAACTGTACCACTTAAAACAACTTGTCCCTTTTTCAACATGATCAAACTATCGCAGATTTCTTCAACATTTGACATATCGTGACTGGAAAAGATAATTGCTGCATTATTCTTTTTAGCATCTAAAACTGCGTTTTTAAGCAAATCTGCATTTACCGGATCCAAACCACTAAATGGTTCATCCAAAATAATTAATTTTGGCTGGTGAATCAAAGTACAAATTAACTGCACTTTCTGCTGATTACCTTTCGAAAGTGTTTTTATTTTGTCGCTTTTCTTGCCCTGAACATCAAAGCGTTTCAACCAATCATCGATTTGCGGTTTTATCTCTTTCGCCGGGTGGTTTTTTAGCTTCGCCAAATAAACAATTTGCTGTTCAATAGTCATTTTGGGTAGTAGACTGCGTTCTTCCGGCAAATAGCCGATAGTATCAAAAGTTTTCTCAGTAATTGGTTGCTGCTCCCAAGTAATTTTTCCTTCATAGTGCAGAAAGTTTAAAATACTATGAAAAGTCGTGGTTTTCCCCGCTCCGTTTTGACCAATCAAACCCATAATTTCACCGGGGTGAATTGTAAAGTTGACATCTTGAAGCGCTGGGAAAGTATCAAACTTTTTACTTAAATGTTCTACCTTTAGCATTGCTCCCTCCTTTTTATTCTAATAATAACTTTGTTTTAAGTTTACTACAGAATATAATATATTAAAATAATCGAAAAATTAAACCATAGTTGAATTTAAGTCATACCTAATTATATATAATGCACATGTTGACAATACTAAAAAATAGGTTTAATTCCCTATTTTAGAAATTAAACCTGTTTTTTGTATAGCAAAAATGTTTATCCTATTAATAAATCTTTGGCTTTAACTGCCGCACCATTATCCTGATTCAATTTGACTTCTTTTTCATAGCCGCTGGTGAATACAACAATAACAGTTGGATCTAGTTTATTTTCAGTTACTACGTTCTTATCAAACACTTCTAGTTTTTGTCCCTGCTTTACCTCATCATCTTGGTTCACCACTACTTCAAAACCCTTTCCATTTAGGTTTACAGTATCAATACCAATGTGAATAAGTACCTCGACGCCCTGTGCCGTTTGAATACCTATAGCATGTTTCGTTTTGGGAAGTGCCTCAATTTTACCACTTACAGGTGCATAAACTGTTACTTTATCTTCTTCAGGGACAATAGCAAAGCCATCCCCCAACATCTTCTGGGCGAAAGCCGGGTCACTTACTTCTTCAATTTTTTCAAGTTTGCCACTAATTGGTGCAGTGACCGTCAAATCTTCTTTTTTCTCCTGCTTTTTGCCAAACCACTTAAACATTCTTCTTACCTTCTACTTTCATTATTCTTAATTCATTTATTTCATATTTTATTACAGTTTTAGTATTTAAACTATTAACAAATATATAATTTTGCTTTTGGTCAGGAAAAACCCGTAACGAAAAAACTTTTTCTCCATTTTCTAAGAATATTTCTGCAGAGAAAATATCCTGAATTATTCTTAGCTTAACAGTCTTTTCAGGGTTAAATTCACAAGAGCGTTCAACACCAAGTTCATCTTCAAAATTAATACCAGATTGCACAGGAAACAGGTTTTAAGACCTATCGCAATTTGTACAATGCTTTTTATGCCGTTTATCAAATGTCACCAAAACAATTTATCAAGCAATCAGTGTAAAAATGAGTTACAAAGATTTTACCCTTAAAAATATAAAAAATAAGCCACAAAGTTGAGAAACTTTTGCGGCTTATTTAAATTTTAACTATAAAAACTTTAGTTAGCGAACCATTGACGGCTTTTTCGGATCAAATTTCCATCCAGGAATATAACATTGCATACCTTTGGCATCGTCACGCGCACCACAATTGTTATCGACATAAAGTTGATGGGCTTTTTTTACAGCAGCAAGATCAACTTCAATTCCTAAGCCTTCATTGGTCTTGGGAACAGTTAATTGACCATTTTCTATCTTATAAGGATTCTTGGTTAGATTTTGCCCGTCTTGCCAAATCCAATGCGTATCAACATCATAAATTTTACCCGGAGCAGCTGCAGCAGTATTTGCGACCATTGCCAAAGAAATATCAAAGTGGTTGTTAGAGTGAACACCCCAGTTGAGGTTAAACTCGTTGCACAACTGTGCTACCCGAATTGCTCCTTCCATCGTCCAAAAATGCGGATCAGCCAGAGGTATCGAAATTGCGTTCAATTCCAATGCATGATTCATTTGACGCCAGTCAGTATCAACCATATTGGTAGCAACTGGCATATGAGTTATTTTAGAAAATTCTGATAAAATCTCACGACCTGAAAAGCCGTTTTCTGCACCACAAGGATCTTCTATATAGAACAGATCATGCTTCATTTCATCAGCATAATGCAGCGCTTGTTTTAACGACCATGCTCCATTGGGATCTAAATCCAGCTTGGCATCAGGAAATTCTTTATGCAAAGCCTTCATCGCTTTGACTTCTTCTTCACCGTCGAAAACACCGCCCTTAAGTTTAAAGGTCTTAAAACCATAACGTTCATAGGCAGCTTCAGCTTCTTCAACAATAGAATCAGCAGTCATATGTGGTTTGCGCCGAGTTTTACCCCAAGCATCCGAGTTGTCATCATCTCTAATATATGGTGCATCTGTCTTATTAATGTCACCCACATAAAACAGGTATCCCAAAACGCCTACTTTTTCTCTTTGTTGGCCGTCACCAAGCAAGGCAGCAACGGGCAGGTGAAAATGTTTGCCAAGCAGATCCAAATAACAAGTTTCAATAGCTGTTACTGCGTGGACTAAGGTTCTCTCATCATAGGTTTGGTTGCCGCGACCACCTTTATCTACACCTGCAAACTTGCTCCTTACCTTTTGCAAAATATTTTTAAATTCACCAATTGATGAACCAATAATGAAATCTTTGGCGCCCTCAATAATTTTAGTAATTTTAGGGCCACCAGGCACCTCACTGACACCCATTTGTCCCTCATCAGTCCACATGATAGTAACATTTCTGGTAAAGAAGGGACCATGCGCTCCAGAGAGATTGAGCAGCATACTATCGTAACCTGCTACTGGATAAACTACCATTTTAACAACTTTAGGTATTGACATAACTAGCACTCTTTTCTAAAAAATATTTATTTAAACGCACCTAACAATAGCCCGAGAAGAACCCAAACTATGTTAAGCAACCAAATTGGTAAAAAACTCTTCTTGATATAATCCGGCACTGTGAATGAGTCTGCAACAGAACTTGGGCCTAAGTAAATTTGAGGTTGGGCAATTGGGGAAAGCAACGCTCCCATGTTCATAAACAGTGTTGCAATAACTACCATTTCAGACACACCATAAGCTGCCTCTAATGACATTACAATAGGCAACAATACAAAGTACCAGGTATCATTTGTAAATAAGAACATTAGCGGTGCAATTAAGGCAATAATAATGTAAATGTACGGTCCGACTGCTTTGGGCAAGACACGCAGTAAAACAGTAACCATTGACTTCATCATGCCGCTTTTAGTCATGATGCCTACGACAACTCCAGAAAGGAGAATTGTTGGCATCACCGGTACCATTGATTTAGCATATTTCTTCCATAACTTGTTTTGTAATTTCTGATCAGGATAATTGATCATGAATGCTACGACGATACCAATTGCAAACAAGTAATATTGTGGAAAAGTAGGAAAAGCCACCATGCAAACGATAATAATTAATGTAAGGATGACATTAATCCAAAATAGCTTTGGCCGGGTTAATTCCTGATCGTCTTTTACCTCATTAGCAAGTGCAATCCTTTCTTTTTTAGTGGTCTTGGCAACAACAATATGTTGCTTCTTCTGGACATATAGACCAACCATATAAGCAATTACTAACAGTAAAATGAAAAATACCACTTGGACTGGCAAAATTTTGCCAAACAGTGCTGTTGGTCCATTTTGAACCTTAGGCACTAGAGAAACTGCTCTTAATGTTCTTGCAGTCCATGGTAAGTCAAAGTCCATCACAATACCCATTGTTGTGAAAAACATCAAAATGATCGGACTTATCTTAAACTTTTTATAAAATGGATATAATAGAGGCATTACAATTATGTATTGCGAAGTAATACTTGCATCAAGACCAACTATCCAAGAAATAATTAAAGTCAGACAAATTAATAATGGTGGCGTAATTCGTACATGTCTTAGTACTTTTCTCACAATTTCATTAAAAAAACCTGTATCGGCCAGTAATAAGAAATATGGCAAAGCAAACAGCATAACCAAGGCAACTGAGGTTGTCAGACCTAAACCATACTGAACCGAGCTACCAATATTCGTTGGTGACATACCCACAATCAAGCCACCAATAATCGGTATGACTGCAAATGCAAACATGGCTGTTACTTTTTGAGTTAACAACAAGACCATTATTAAAATGATCATGATGAACCCAACGGTTGCTAAATAACCAGTTGACATTTTTCTATCCCTCCTTCAAGAAAATTTACACTAACTTAAGAAATTAATGGGCTCTTAATTCCAGCGCTTACATGTGCTATTATATATTTATAATAGTTAGTGATAACAGTCACATTTTATTCGACTGCTGAACCTCTTGTTCATCTATGAATACGGGAGATTTTTTATGGATATTGATAAATTAAAAACTTTTTTAAATGTTGCAAAATATGGCAGTTTCAAAGTAGCTGCCGAACACCTTTTTCTGTCTCCTAGAGCTGTCTCTAAGCAAATGAACCAGGTAGAAGCTGAACTTGGTATTAAGCTATTTAACCGTAAAAATAACCGCACTAGCTTAACAGATGAAGGTAAGGAATTCACAATCACGGCTAATGACATTGTTAATACATATAACAACGCTTTAACTAAGATAAAAACTAAACTGGCACAAAAAAATAATAGTACCCTAAAATTTGGCTTTTCTTCTAGTTACCAAGCCACTATTTTACAAAGTGTTTTAGGTGATTTTTTTATTAGTCATCCGCAAATCCACATCGAAATTCAGGAAGAAAGTGGTCGACGCCTAATTAATCTGATAAATGAGGAAGCTCTTGATTTTATCGTAACTCCTTATTATCACTTAGCAGGTACTGAAAAATACAAAAAAACCCTTACCAAAATTGACCTGTTCCCTGGTGAACTCGTTATTGGAATTAGCAAAAGTAACCCTTTGAGCGAGCAAAAAGAAATCAGCTTTAAAGACCTCAAGAATCTTAAGGGGCTATACTACTCACCCTTTGGCTCAACTTACCTTAAAAATGCTTTTATAGATAAGTTTCCTGATTATTTAACAGAACAACAAATGTATCCCGTCTCAACAATGGAACAAAGAAATATTTTAGTCGCTACCAACCAAGGCTTCGGGCTCTATCCGAGCACTGTTACCGATGAAACAGAATTAGAAAATCCAATGATTAGTTTTCACCCAATTAGTGATGATTGTAACAAGTCCTACTCTTCTTCATTATGGTACAGCAGGCACAATAAAAATACGGTTTTAAAAGAACTTGTGAATTATTTAATTAAGCAAAAATCTAGAGTTTCAGCTTAAGCTGACCCTCTTTCTATTAAAGAAACATCTACAATGATTTTCTGCGGCCTTTTTACTGCTTTAGGCTTTGTAACTTGTTCAATTAACTTGGTACAGGAAATTTTAGCTATAGTTTGCACATCTTGATGAATAGTGGTTAATTCAGGGACACTATATTGGGCTATCGGCGCGTCGTCAAAACCAATTACTTTTAAATCCTTAGGCACGTTAACGTTAATATCACGTGCTGCTAGAATAATATTCACAGCTAGTGAATCATTGGTCGCAAATATTCCAATTGGCGCAGAATACCGGGAGAAAATCCCACGTAAACGCGAACGGATAATTGCCCTTTCCTCCTGTAAACTTGCCCTTTTCGGAACAACCAAAATTCGGTCTGCATCAAAAGTGTTAAATTCTTTTTTGTAGGTATCAACATAACCCTTGATGCGTTCTTTGATAGAAGGATATTCCTTCTCATTTTTAAATAAAAAAGGTTTAGTGTGTGCTGAAATCAACTTATTGGTTGCTAAAGCTGCACCTTTATAATGATCTGAACCGATAAAATAGTAATCCGTATCATTCTGAGCTTCACGATCTATATATACTAGCGGAACAGAATAATTAAGACTTTCAGATTGGAACTTAGTACGCCCAGATATGACAATAATACCATCAACGAGACGGGCATTTAGCATATCAATACTTTTGCGTTCTTTAGCCTGATTGTTGGAAGTATCACAAATTATAGTGGAATAATTTTGATTCGCTAATTGATTTTCAATTAATTCAACCAAATTAGAAAAAAAAGAATTGCCTAAATTAGGCACAATAATACCAATTGAATTGGTTCTTTTCTGCCTTAAACCCTTGGCAATGCTATTAGCGTGATAATCATATTCATTGACTACGTCCATCACTTTTTTGGCGGTCTTTTGAGAATAACTGCCACTATTATTAATTACACGAGAAACAGTTGAGATTGATACTCCGCTTAATTTGGCGATTTCTCGAATTGATATGTTTTTATCCGTCATCTTTTTTGTTTACCAATATATTGAAAATTTAAGGAATTAGAATTACTTGTCTCAGTAACTTTTATTTTAACACAACGTATGGCAAATACTAATGTTGCAGGGTTTTAAGCAATTTTTAAATAGAAACGTTTCCTTTAATTTTTAGCTTTTTATCTAATATTTGTCTTGTAAACGCATACTTGACAAAAATATACCACTAAATTTATACTAATTAATGGAAACGTTTCTATTTTTAATAAATAATGAATAATAAGCTATTTGCTTTAGAGGAGATTTTAATGATTGGGATATTAGTCGCTACTCACGGAAAGTTCGCTGAAGGCATTCTGTCAGCTGCAAAAATGATTGTCGGTCAGCAATCTCAAGTGAGTTTCATTGAATTTGCGGAAACGGATAGTATTGATGGTTTTAAGGACAGAGTGTATCAAAGCTTAAAATCTTTTGGTAAAGGAGCAAAAGTTTTGGCTTTCTGTGATATGTTCGGAGCCAGTCCTTATAATGTTTTGGTGCAAAATTACCCACAATTAAATAAAGATATCGAATATCAGGTTTTTTGCGGCGTAAACTTGCCCATTTTGATTGAAGCACTTTTGAGCAGAAACCAATATCAAAGTCTGGATGATTTCACCAAGCATTTGCAACAAATGGCAGCAGAAACCATTAAAATTCAAAACTTTGATTTTTATAAAAAGGGGTAACAAGAATGGCAGAAATAGTTTTAACGAGAATTGATGATCGCTTAATTCATGGTCAAGTAATGACCGCCTGGGTCAAAAAGACCCACGCCAATCACATTATTGTCATTGACGATAAAGTCGCCAAAGATGATTTTATGATTGAAGTACTTAAAATGTCTGCTCCTACGGGCATTAAAGTAGATGTTTTTGATTCTGATACTGCTATCGCAAAGCTGCAAGACTTAGACCATTTTAATGACGATAAAATCATTATTTTAGTCAAAGAACCACTTGTAATTGAAAAAGTTATTGTCAGCGGCATCAATATAAGCAAATTAATTATAGGAGGAATGGGTGCAAGAAAAGACCGGCAGCCATTTTATCGCAATATTGCAATGAACGACGAAGAAAAAAAGTCTTTGCAAAATATTATTGATAAAGGTGTCAAAGTAACCATTCATATTATCCCTGATCAAAAAGAAGTTGATGCTGAAAAATATCTGCATTGACGGGATTTAAAGGAGGCAAAAAATGTTAGTATCAGCAATTTTGGTGTGCTTAATTGCAACCATCGCAAATTGGTGGCCCAGTCAGTTATTAACTAGGACCTGGTTTTATCCTTTATGGACGGGATTACTAGTTGGTCTGGCTTTAGGAAAACCAATGCTGGGAATGCAGGCAGGTGCATATATTAATTTGGCATATTTAGGTTGGATCACTGCAGGCGGAACCATGCCGGGCAACCTTCCAGTTGCAGCCGTTTTCGGTCCCACTATGACTATTTTGGCAAATGCTAAACCCAGTTTGGGGGTGTCTTTTGCAGTACCATTTAGTCTTTTTGGGATATTAACTTTCCAAATTACCATGTCATTGAACTCTATTTGGGTTCATCGTGCCGAAAAATACTTAGATCAAAATAATATCAGGGCAATGAGAATTATGAATTTTGTCCCTTCAGGAATTTTAAATTTCCTGGTAACTGGTGTTCCTGCATTTATTTTAGTTTATTTTGGCGCTGGAACTATGAGAAATCTTCTAGCCAGCATCCCTAATTCGTTAGTTCAAGCTATGCAGGTCGTAGGTGCGATCATGCCTGCTCTTGGTATTGCAATGCTGCTTAATTTCATGGGAACTAAAAAGCTAATGCCTTTTTACTTCTTAGGCTTTCTATTAACTATTTATTTAAAGCTCGACATTATCGGCGTAACTGCACTAGCTGTAGTAATGGGAGTTGTATTCTATCAAACAGGATTTCTGGAAGATAAAAAGAATAATGAAACTCCGAAGGAGGTTAATTAAATGCCTAAACTATCTAAAAAAGACCTGCTAAAAAACTGGGCCTTAATATACTCTAATGAAGCAGCTTATAACTATGAAAGGCTGCAAGCTCTCGGTCAAACCAACGCGATGGTACCTATAATGAGAAAGCTCTACCCCAACGATACCAAAAAACAGGCGCAAGAGCTTAAAAAATATATGATTTTTTACAATACTGAACCATCTTTTATAGGAACAGTTATTCCCGGAATAGCCACAGCTATGGAAGAACAAAGGGCCAACGGTGCGGAAGAAATAACGGATGAAACCATTAATTCCCTAAGAACAGGTTTAATGGGACCAATAGCTGGAATTGGCGATACTTTAAGCCAAGGGATAATTTATCCGATATTAGCTGGAATTGGCTGTTCATTGGCAATCGCCGGCAATTATTTAGGGCCATTATTCTTTGAGGTAGTTTACAAAACTTTACTTATTGTTATCGGCTGGAATATGTATAAATTAGGTTATAGTCGGGGAAAATCCTTCATTTTACAAATAATGCGTGAAGGGACAATTAACAAGCTAACCGATGTTTTTGGCATGATTGGCTTAATGGTGGTTGGATGTATGACTGCCTCGCGGGTGGCAATCAGAGTGCCATTGAAGTTAAATATTGGTAATGTTCACATGAACATTCAAAGTCAGGTTTTGGATGCTTTGATGCCTGGGCTCGTTCCGCTGGCTTTAACATTATTCGTATATTGGCTAATCAGAAAAAAGATTAATGTTAATTGGATAATTGTCTTTATCTTTATCATTGGTATCGCGTTTAGTTATTTAAATATCTTTGGAATTGTCAAGTAGGAGCTTAATATGAAGGCTATAGAACTTAAATCAATTGGAAAATTAGAGTTAGTTGAAAAAGAAAAGCCACGTCCGAAAAAAGACGAGGTTTTAGTTGAAATTAAAGCCTGTGGCATCTGCGGCTCGGATTTACCCCGCGTTTACCAAAATGGCACTTACCATTTTCCCACCGTTATAGGTCATGAATTTGCCGGAAAAGTAGTAGAACTAGGCGAAAACGTTGATCAAAAATTATTAAATCAAAGAGTGGCAGTCTTTCCGATTTTGCCTTGCTTTCATTGCCGTTCCTGCTTATCGGGTGACTACGCCCAATGCGATAATTACAGATACTTTGGTTCACGCAATGACGGCGGGTTTGAAGAATACTTGGCAGTACCAGTATTCAACTTGGTGCCCTTAACAGACAATATTTCTTATGAAGAAGGGGCAATGATTGAGCCTGCAACTGTTGCTCAACATGCAATTCAAAAATCTGGTCTAAAATTGGGTGATAATGTGGTTGTTTACGGAGCTGGCCCTATTGGCATCATGGTCGCCAGATGGGCAAAACTGGCAGGCGCCAACCATATTGCTTTATTTGATATTGATAACGACGCCATTAACTTTGCGCAAAAACTAGGTTTTACCAATACCTTCTTCAATGATGGTCAAAACAATTTAAAAAATATTCAACAAGCCTTTGGCGGAGAGCTAGCTGACATTGTGGTTGAAGCAACCGGTAACACACATTCCTTCAATAACTGCGTTCAATCTATCACAAAATTTGGTACTGTAGTATTGCTGGGAAATCCCCACTCAGATATGACTTTAAAACGTGCTACCTACGATCAACTAATGAGAAAAGAAGGTAAAATAATTTCAGTGTATAATGATGTTTATAAGAGATATCCTACAGATGAATGGTCAACCACCCGAAACGCACTTGATAGCAAAGAATTAAAAGTCCATGATCTAATCACCCAGAGGGTAGCAATTGATGAAGTAACTGATTTATTTGAGCATATCCACAATAAAAAAATCTTCTCATGTAAATCAATGATGGTAATAAAGCATAAAGGATAAGAAAGGACCCAATTTAATCAATGAAAGTATCATTATCTTTAATGTGCATGAATTTGACAACAGTCGCAGAGCATATAAAAAAACTTAATTCTTTTACCGATAATTATCATATTGATATTATGGATGGACATTACGTCAGAAATCTCGCTTTATCAGTTGATTTTATCAAAGCTATCAGGCCTTTAACTAATAAAACTATTGATGCACACTTAATGGTAGACAATCCTGAAGACTACATCAATGATTTAATTGCTGCTGGAACCGACTTAATAAATATCCATGCGGAAAAGCTCGACGGACAAGCCTTTCGCTTGATTGATCTCATTAAGCAAAGTAACAGGCAAGTTGGCGTCGTTATCAATCCTGAAGAAAATATTACAAATATTTCCCAGTATCTTAACTTGGTTGATATGGTTACCGTAATGACCGTAGACCCCGGCTATGCTGGGCAAAAGTTCATTAAGGAAGCATTATTAACCATTAGCCAGCTAAAAGATTACCGTAAGCAAAATAGTCTTCATTTTGAAATTCAAATTGACGGCTCCTGTAATGCCGAAACTTATTCAGATCTCAAAACAGCCGGTTCTGATATTTTAGTTCTCGGCAGCAGCGGCTTTTTCGGGTATTCGCAAGACATAGATCAATGTATCAAAATGGCCGCAAAATACTTAAATTAAAGCTAAATAGTTTTATACAAGCAAAAATGCTCAGTTGCAACTGTCTAATTGATTAGCTGCACTGAGCATTTTTTGCCAACTAATTTTAACTTGCCAAAAAGTCTGTTGCTTCCAGCACGCGAACACAAGCATCATGCTTAATTCCTGTTTGTGCTACAGTTAAATAACCATTTTCTGTATCTCGTTTAAATAAAACCAGAGAATGGGACATTTGGTTAGCACATAACAGGTAATCACCATTTTTACTTAAATCAAAGTCACGTGGAGAAACGCCTCCAGTTTTAATTGTTTGAATTTTTTCAAGGTGCTTGCCGTTATCAATGACTTTATAAACTGCTAAAGAGTCATGACCCCGATTTGAAGAATACACAAACTTGCCATCACTAGAAACCCTAATTCCTGCTGATTGATTGTGCCCTGCGTACCCCTCGGGAATATTAGAATAACTTGCTATTCGATCAATATGACCAGTAGCTGGATCATAGTGGACTACAGCAGTTCTACTGCCTACTTCATTTAATACGTAAATATAATTATTAGTATTTTTATTAAAGGCTAACTGACGTGGCCCAAATCCAGGCTCAGTTTCATATTCATATACTTTTTTCAAGCTGGCATCGTCATTAACATCATAAACTAGCAAACGATCATGCCCTAGTGAACAAACAATTAAGCGCCCATCAGGTAATAAACGGGTATAGTGAATGTGAGCAGCATCCTGAACAGCCTTAGGTCCTCTGCCTGCAATTGGATAACGGTGCGAATCAACAAACTGATAATTATCATCAAGTTTCCAAGTTAAAATGGCATTAGTATTATAATTAGCGGCAAAAACCATTTTACGTTTATCATCAAGATATACATATGAAGGAACCGTATATTTTAAATTATTCCAATAATATAGATGATCAAAATAATTATAAGCTTCATAGCTGCCTTTAACTGACTGATCAAGCATGTCTTCTGCAATTAGCTTGCCTTTCCCTGCTCTCGGATCAATATCCATAATACCTACACCACCAGTTTTATCATCTTTTGTCATGACCAAAGCCAGTTTATGATCTTTGAGTGAAAAGTTAAAAAATGCTGGATTTTCAGCTTTTGCCAACAAATCAATACTAGTAATTTTACCAGTATCCGTATTTAATGTAGCGGTGTAAATACCTTCTGAATTATTATGCTTTCCCTCAGTATAGCTATCAGCGGTATACCCACCTAGTAAAAATTTATCTTCCATTTTTATCCTCTTAAGTTTCAATAACTAATCAACAGTTACTATCTTGCTCTTCTTAATAATATCGGGCTTTAATTCCTGTCCAATTCCAGGCCGATCGGGAACATGCACATGACCATTGATTGGAATCAGGTCATCGTATAAAGCAGCAGCACGATCTTTTTTATATAATGCTCGCTGATAAACTTCATGAATAAAGAAGTTCGGAATAACCGCCTCAACTTGCAATGCTGCTGCAATTGCTATTGGTGAACCGCATACATGAACTTGTGCATTAATATCATACGTGTAGGCCATATCACAAATTTTTTTAGTTTCGGTAATACCACCTGCCAGTGTTAAATCAGGTTGAACTATATCAAGCGAACGGTCTTCAAACATCTGTCTGAAACCCCATCTTGTAAACGTTCTTTCTCCCCCAGCAATAGGCATGGCCACATTATTATGAACAATCTTATAAAAGTTAGAATTCATCGGATCCACTGGCTCTTCATAGTAAAGAATATCAAGGGGAGCAAAAGCCTTAGCCATTTTAATAGCAGAAGTAGTATCTGAATTAGCATGCATGTCCAGAATTATGTCAAACTCTGATCCTGCTGTATCACGAATGGCTCTGATCCTATCATATGCGACTTTAATTATGCTCTCATTAACGGGGCCTTTTGTGACCCAAGGTTTTTTAGGATCATTGCCCCACATTATGGGATCAAATTTAAGGCAATCATAACCATCAGCTATTACTTTTTTGGTCACTTCTGCGTAATCTTCAGGTGTAGATAATTTTAACTTATTAGGATCTGGAGCTTCACCCCAGTTATATTGCAACTGACTGGCATAAGAACGCAAATTATCATTGGTCTTGCCCCCTAAAAGTTGATAAACAGGAGTTTGGTAATATTTACCTTTTATATCCCAGAGAGCTATATCAATTGCACTGATGGCGGCATTAGGAATAACTCCTCCTGCAATTCCCCAGTATGTTGTTCTTTGCAATTTATTCCAAATTTTCTCAATTTTCATTGGATCTTCGCCAATAATGATGTGGGCAAAATCCTGGACCATACCAAAGCCAGCTCGCCAGCCCTTGCCATAAGCCAATCCAGCTTCACCAAACCCAGAAATATCCTCATCGGTATTAATTCTAACAACTATCGGAGCCCATTCTTCTTCCGAGCCTGAACCATTACCATCAAAACTAACGTCCGGTGATGGAACCTTCATTACATCAACACTTGTAATTTTCATAAAATCCTCCTTACATCGGAAGCATTTTCGTACTAACAATTACATCGTAATCATTTTCTTAAAGATAAAACAGTCACTTTAGGTTCATGAGATGTACTATGTTGTGCTTTAAGTTTGCAAAGGCTAACATTATGATGAGTATGGTAAACAGCATAATAGGAGGTCTAATGGTGAAAAAAGTTTTATTAAGTGAAAAAATTGATCAAGCAGGAATCGACCTGCTTGAAAAGAATAACTTTAAAGTCGAAGTATCTAAGGGCCCCGATACCGAAAATATGAAACAGGGACTTAAAGACGCTTATGCGGTAATTATGCGCTCAACACCTCTTAATAAAGATATGATTGATGCAGCGCCAGAATTGAAAATTATTTCTCGCAATGGTACAGGTTTTAATGCGGTTGATGTCGATGAAGCAACTAAAAAAGGTATTTTAGTAGCAAGGGTTAATGGTGCAAATTCAAATGCTGTGGCGGAATATGTGCTGACAACAATGCTCACACTATCGCGAAATATCATTAACGCAGATCATGTGCTTAAAGATAAGAAAAACGAATTACAACATGATGGCTCTTTACCAAACTTTGCAGATAAATATTCGCTTAATGGTCATGAGCTTACGGGTAAAACATTGGCTATCTTAGGTTTAGGACATATTGGTCGCATTACTGCACAATATGCTGAAGATTTCGGCATGAACGTTATTGGCTATGATCCCTATTTAAAACAAAATCAGGTTAAGTGGCCATTATTTAGTAATTTAGCAGATATTTACTCAAGGGCTGATTTTTTATCAATCAATATGCCTCTGACTGCTGAAACTAAAAATATGATTACCATGGAACAGATGAAAATCATGAAGAATACCGCAATAATCATTAACTCTGCCCGTGGCGGTATTATTAACGAACAAGATTTAGCCGTTGCCTTAAATAATAATATTATTGCTGGTGCTGCCGTTGATTCCTTTAATCCTGAACCACCAGCCGCAGATAATCCGTTATTTACCGCTAGAAACGTGATTCTTACGCCTCATATGGCCGGAACAACGTTTGAAGCAAGTGAAGCTGTAGGAATAGGAGCCGCACAGGCTATTATTGATTTTGCTAACGGGAAAATGCCGCAGTTTACTATTAATCCAGGAGTTTTTAAAAAATAGAGTTTAAAATCAAAGTTCAGTTAAACTAATTTCTAAAATTAAAAAGAATCCAATATAGCGAAAAACTAATATTGAAGTGTTCCATAATAGTTAGACATTAATCTGATTGTTATGGAACATTGCTTTATGACTAAATATTTAAATAATTACAAAACTGAAATTTGGAGTAAATACTTATCTTCACGGAGAAACTTTAGCTAACTTAGAGTGGAAACACTGCTTCGATCTCACTACAATCAGAATATCAGTCGGACATAGCCTTTTCCGATTGCTGGTTATTGCAACAAGCAAAAACTATCTTCTCAAAATGCAGCTTTAAGATGATCGAAATCGCAGTAGTCTATAATTGCTCTGAACTAAGTAATCGTTTAATCAAGTTTGATCAAACTTATGATTACAACGTAGCCAGTTAACATTAGATCTTGGTCATAATAATTTTAATCAAGTTAATTATAACAGCTTAATCACGTATTATTTGATTTTGCACATAAAAAGGGCTAGTTCTCCTTCTGCATATCATGAACCAGCCCACAGTGAAAAAATTAAACCGCTTTACCTTCAAAGTTATCATCAGATTGAAGTTAACCCCTAGAATTGGACGTTAACATTAATTCATGTTTGCTAAGGCCGT
>CAMKZU010000022.1 GCA_946477855.1 uncultured Lactobacillus sp. | reverse complement strand
CACCGTGTTTCCAAACCACCCTGATAGCTTGGTGCAGCTCTGGCTGTAATTTTCTGAATGTAATGCCTGAGCCTTTAGATGTATCAGCTAATTTATCTAAAGTAAGCATTAATGCGGCATGATTCTTAACCATCAAGGTACCGTTAAAATTTAAATTATAGCTGCCAATAAAATTGACTGAATCATAGTAATTTCCTAGCCAGTTTTGAAAAAGGTGCATTTTTTGCGCTTGCTGCGAATTTAATAGTGTCCGTCCTTTTAAATCTGCTGGTCTAATCGCTGTCTTTTTTGCTAAAGGATCATCGCTTGGCAGCAGTATTCCCCAAGTATCTTTTTCGGGTAGTGTTAGAGAAGCATAATTGTCTAAAGGAACATCTCCGATAATAACTGCAAAATCAACTGTTCCATTATTTAATTTGCGCTCGGCATAACTGTAATCTCCGCTTAATAAGTGAATTTTGACAGAAGGATGTTCCTTGATAATGTCACTGATCACATCTATTACTCGCTGCATACCGCTGCTTTCACCCGCAGCAATGGTCAAGTCACCACTGACAAAAGAATCTTTTTCGATATTTCTTTTAGTTTTGGCGGTTAATTCCAATATCTCTCGTGCCTGTTCTAATAAATATTGTCCTGCTGGAGTTAAAGCCAAGCGCCGTGACTTACGGCTAAATAATTTAACGCCAAGTTCGGCTTCCAGGTCGGCAATTTGCCTTGATAACGCTGGTTGAGAGATAAGCAGCTTTTTAGCAGCACGAGTCATATTGCCTTCTTGGGCGACGGCTACAAAATAATTCAAAACTCTTAATTCCATGTTATCCTTCCTGTCTTTAATAAGCAGACTTTAATGCAAGTAAGTTATAACTATTCATGTTTAATAAGTATTTTACATAATAATAGATGTGATTAAAATTTTAAGTGTTAAGTAAAATAAGATGATTTTTTATTTATGCCAAAATTGGCGATCTAAGGATTCAT
This sequence comes from uncultured Lactobacillus sp., assembly GCA_946477855.1. Lineage (GTDB taxonomy): Bacteria > Bacillota > Bacilli > Lactobacillales > Lactobacillaceae > Lactobacillus. The sequence goes on along the minus strand of CAMKZU010000022.1, from coordinate 17,672 downwards.
ATATAAAAAGCACCTATAATGTAATTATAGGCTACTTTTTAACGATATTAGGCTGAAAGACAAGTAAAATTGCTGCAGTCAACCTACTATATTTTTTAGATAATACTTAAACTTAGATCTAAGTTTAAATTTATTAGGAAGAGCAAAACATAATGAAAATATCAGAAGTAGCTGAAAAAGTAGAATTAACGCCTGTAACTCTCAGATATTATGAAAAGATGGGCTTAATACCCGAAGTCAAAAAAGAGCACGGGGTTAGAAATTATGAGGAAAAAGATCTTACTTGGATTAGTTTTATTAAGTGCATGCGGCAGGTAAAAATTCCAGTGAAGGATTTACTTGAATACACCGAATTATTGCAGCAAGGCAGTGATACTAAGAAGTCCAGACGGCAGATTTTAGTTAAAGAATTGCATAGGCTAGAAAAGCAAGACCAAAATATTCAGGCTACAATTGCCCGGTTAAAAACTAAAATCAATTTATATGATCAAGGCAAAATTCAGTAGGATAAATTACCAGAGGAAGTTGACTAATAATCGGTCAACTTTAGTATTTTCGTGCAATTTACTGTGTTGAGCGCGAGGACCTTTTATTTCTTGTTCTTGATATGTGTGAGCGCGTTTACTCACTAAATAGCGATAAGAGCGAGCAGAATTAACGGTGACGTCACCATCACTGCCAGAACCTGTGTCACCATAGATATTTAAGACGTCAGCGTTTTGAGGAAAATTTTTTCTTAAGCTTAAAAGTTCGCGGTAATCCGCACTCATTTTTTGCGGTTTGCCAGCGTGATTTAAGATGGTTTTGCTCGGAGCATCTTGTTCTCCAATATAACCGTTATAATGACCGGCAATTGAAACCTGTTTATTTAAGTGGGGCATGTGCGAATTAGTCGCATTATTGTGTAAGTAATAGGCAATTTGTAAATTGCCCATCGAATGTCCTACTAAGTTAATTCGCTTAAAGTGATACTTTTTTTGCAGTGCAATGATCACGTCTTTAATATAATTGCTGCTCTTGTTCATGGCAGCAATTTGATTATTCGTTCCAGCAAAAATGCTCTTATTATTTTGGAGGTTGACTTCAACTATCGGGTTCTTGGCCCGTTTTTTAATTGCCCCTAGTAAAGTAACTTTACCGGCAGGACTAACATCGGCGCGTATGACAGAATTAGTAGCATGACTTTTTTGTGCATAAGCCACCATACTTTCTTCAGCGTGGTAACTGCTGCCCCAGCCATGTACAAAAAGTGTTGGCGTATTGATGCGAATACTTGCACCATTTTCTTCCTGATAGTTGTTTTTAAATATGTAAACGGCAAGTAGCAATAACGCTAATAGCAACGTGCCTGTTATGATAGATTTTCTTTTTGTAGTCATAATTAATCAGCTCCTAAAGAAGGATCAGTTGCAATTATAAAATTTGCTGCATATCTGCAACATAAAATTTTATAATTATCAAAATTGTAGTACTTAAAGTTAAGGTTAAGTCAAATAGTAAACTGATTTCTTAGTTAAATATCGTTTACACTATAGTTACTAAGTAAATTTGAACATTGTGAAACCGAAAGGAAACATAATGACAATTGGAGAATTATTGAAGCAATTTCGCATTAAAAATTTAAAAACACAGAAAGAATGGGCGTCTGGCATAGTTAGTCCTTCATACTATGCCAAGGTAGAAAAAGGGCTTCACCGCATTACCGCCGAAGACTTATTGGCGATTTTAACTGCTAACCAGATTAAACCGGAGGATTTTTTTAACAAATTAAGTGCTAATCAGGAGCATGACAATGCAGCCAGCTTTATTGATCGTGAAGTAAACAGGGCATATTATCAGAATAATCCTGCTAAAATCAGAAAAATCAGGCAGTATGTAGCAGATAGTGATTTTAAAGATAAAGAAAAGATACTATTGCTGATTGATTTCGAATTGGCCGATGTGGAAAATAAGCTGGCAGATTTGAGTGAAACAAAAAAAAGCAAACTGAAAAGCTGGCTCTTTGACCAAAATGATTTTGACGAGAGAGCGTTGCGGATTTACATTAATTTAATCCCAATTTATGATTTAAAGAGCAATTTGCTAATAGGTAAAAAGATAGTTGAAAAGTTAAAGAACGTTTCAAAACCGCGCCAGCAAGAAGAATTATTAGATGTTATCTGCAATATCTTGATCATGTGTATTGAGCAAAAGTCATATACTGAAGCACAATACTTTATTACTGCTGCTGAAAAGGTGAAGATGATTCCTGAACTCTTTTTCTGCAAAAATATGCTGGTTTTATTGGAAAACATGGTCAATTATCATTTTGTGCATAAACCTGAATATATATCTAAGTGCAAGTGGGCAATCAAGAATTTTACTTTATTAGGGATGCCGGAATATGGTGAACAGGCAGAACTTTTTGTTAACGAAAACTTAAATAAATAAAAACTCTACTTATTAAAGATAAGTTAGTGGTATGATTAAATTATTAAGAAAACGTTTTATTTAATAGAGGAGATTTGATTATGAAAATAGGTTTTATTGGAACTGGAGTTATGGGGAATGCCATTTGCCTTAACTTGTTAAAAGCTGGTCATCAATTGTGGGTTTATAATCGCACTAAGAGTAAGACTGATAATCTGGTTGCAAAAGGTGCTACTTGGTGTGATAATCCTAAAGCTGTAGTTGAACAGACTGAGACAATTTTCACTATTGTGGGTTTTCCTGCTGACGTTGAACAAGTTTATTTCGGCGATAATGGTATTTTGCAAGCCGAAGTTAAGGGCAAAAATCTGGTAGACATGACCACTTCCAAGCCTGCTTTAGCACAAAAAATTTTTGCTGCAGGTGAAAAGCAGGGCGCTAAAGTGCTAGATGCCCCTGTTTCTGGCGGTGATTTAGGTGCTAAAAACGGTACGCTGACCATTATGGTTGGCGGCGATGAATCTGCTTATCAAAACTTGGAACCTGTTTTTAAGGATTTCGGAAAGCAAGTTCACTTTTTTGGACCAGCTGGTGCAGGTCAGAATACTAAAATGGCTAATCAGATCATGATTGCAGGCACCATGACCGGTATGACAGAAATGCTGGTTTATGCTAAAAAGGCGGGGCTTGACCTTGAAACAGTCCTTAAAACGGTCGGAGCAGGCAGTGCTGCTAACTGGAGCTTGAGTAATTATGGTCCGCGGGTCTTAAAGGGTGACTATACCCCCGGCTTTTTCAGCAAACACTTTTTGAAGGATTTGCGCATTGCTCTAGAGACTGCTAAAGAAATGAAAATTGAGCTGCCAGCAACCGAAGAAGCTAAAAAGTTATACGAAACATTAGTTGATGAAAAGCACTTGGGTGACTTGGGGACTCAAGGACTAATTAAATTGTGGTGGCAGTAAAATATTAATTTTAAACAAAATAAAAACGGGGTAGTTTCAATTACGAAACTACCTCGTTTTTTGAGCTTGCTTACTTAATTTTACTTTTGACTTCTGGCACACCGTCTAGCACATTAGCATAACGAGCTAAGGTAAAGAGGTAGTCTGACAAGCGGTTGATGTATTCCAAACAAGCGGGAGCAAGTTTTTGTTCTTCAGCGTTTAGTTTTACCATGGAACGCTCGGCTCGTCTGGCAACTGTCCGGGCATAGTGTAAGTGAGTGGCAGTGATCGAACCGCCAGGTAAAATGAAATGGGTTGTTTGAGGAATTTGTTTATTAAGTTCGTCGATCTGTTTTTCAAGTTCTGCTACTTTTTCAGCCGTAATTTCTTCGTGTCTTTTGACAACAATGTCACTTTCCAGTTCATATAAGTCTCGTTGCAAATTTTGTAAAGGAGTATGCAGCTTTTGACATTTGGCAGACAAGTTGGCAATCACAACGCCTAGGTAAGAATCAAGTTCATCAATATCACCGACAGCGATAATCTGCAGATCATATTTGGGAACCATTTTGCCGGTTACCTGTTTGGTAAAACCTTGATCGCCCACCTTAGTGTAGATTTTAATTGTCATAATAGCCTCCGTTTGTAATGATCAAGTGCAATGTTTAACGGCTTGTATAAAATTGGGTAAAACACTAGGTTGCCGACAGCATGATAAGTATCAAAGACCAGACTGCCTGCCCAATAAGCTAGGAACGCATTGAAACCGCCAAATATAGACATGCCGAAGTCGACAAAGCAGCCATATTCCCAGCCGAGAAAAACAGCAAGAATAAGTTGCAGTGTAAAATGTTTTTTAAGTGGCGTAAATTTACTGAGCAAAGCCACAGTTAAAACACAGCCGCCATAGGCTAAGACTTGTGATACTGTCCAAATGCCAAAGCCTAAGTAAATGTTGGAAACTACCATAGTTAAAAGGGCTAAAGCAAAGCCGAAGCCAAAGCCAATATTTAAAGTTACAATCATCAAAATATCGGTTACTGGTTGAACATTGGGCACAGGAATAATTTTAAATATTCTTAGTGCCACACACATGGCTGTTAAAATTGCTAATAACGCTATTTTCTTAGTTGAACTGCGGACCATAGCAATTTTAGAAGTTAACTTTTGCTAAAGTAAATTTAATTTTATCTTTGTTAGCAAGCTTCTGTATTGCCGCACCTTTTTGTGCAAACTTGCCGTTAATGGTGTAAGTCCAATAAATCTTCTTGCGCTTATTTTGGCTTTTACCAGCTATTGAAGTAATAAGACCGTGATCACTCTTTATTTTCCAGCACTTTTTCAAACCGCGCATTACAGTTGAGTTCTTAGGCAATTTAATAGTCTTTTTCTTGTAATTCTTGTTATGTACTTTAAGGGTGTAAGTAACTTTGATTTTGCTGCTGGCGTCTACCTGTTGGACATTTTGGGTTGTTTCGTAGCCAGCAAAAGTAAAGGTAAAAATAGTGGCTATTCCGGTTAAAACTGATAATTTGCTTTTCTTCATAATATACTCCTAATCTATAGATTTTTGTGCAAGCACTAAAAACTTCGTACTTAGCTGCTTGCACGGCACTAGTTTAATTTAAAAAACTTATTTAACTGGACATGCACCAGATTCACAGTCTGTTTGGTCAACTAATTCCAAATCTTTTTGATCATCATTTTGTTCTGCAAATACTTGGGCTACATCACCGGTAATTTCAGCTTTTCTTTCCTCATATTTAACTTTATCGATTGGTTCTTTTGGCGCTTGTTTGAGTGAACCACCATAGTATGGCAATAATGAAGTTGACTTAATTACATGCCGGTATTGTTCAAAGAGTGGAGTAATCTTGTCACCTTCATTGCTTTGGAAAGTAACGGTACAGCTAACTGCATTATCTGACCAATAAGTTTGCAAAAAGGCTTGTGTTGCAAATTGTTCTTCAATTGAAACTGTACCGGCAGAAGCAAAGTTCTTGCTGTCGGCGTGAGCAGCACGCAATGGAAATTCAACACAAGTTGTGTTTGGTGAATAAATATCAGGTTCTGAATAGTAACCACATGCGTCCAATGCTTTAAGCAATGGATCAGAAGCTTGGAACCTAATTCTTTGAATTAAGTAGCCGGCATAGTGGAAGTGCATTCCTTCAGAGGCCCCAGCCAATTTGGCAACAGTACCAGAAGGCTTAACAGTTGTGTGCTTGATTGACTCATTGCAGTGTAAAGTCTTGCTGTATTCTTTATCAGCATCAATGACGGCTTGGTAAGCTTCAGTAACCATTTTAATTCCCTGAGGGTCGTAAATTGGCTTTTTAATCTTTGCGCCGGTTTCTTCATCAGTGCTGTCTTCAAAGCCGGTGACAACCCGGTGACCCAAATCATTTAACAGCCAGTCTTGAATACCTGACATTGAAACACCGATTCTACGATTCTTGGAAATGATGTTGCGGGAAATTTCCCAGTCGTAGTCACTAAACGTTACCCGTTTGGCGTAGCGAGTGGCCAACCTGAAAACATCCTTTAGTTTCCAACCTTGTTGTTCTGCAATGTATGGGAATACTTCAAACAGGTTGCATGGCTCACCGTTAGCCAAGGAAATCTCTCCGCAAGGGTTGGTGCCTTCAACGTCGCCGTCAATATCTTTTTGATAGCCGTCAATAATACGACCATAGTTACGAGATAAGTCAAGGTTAACTATTCCTGGTTCACCGTTTTCTCTAATACCGTTAGCAATTGGTTCATATTCATCAAAGTTAGAATCAATTGCTACACTGTTGTTTGATGCCCAACGGTGGTGGTAGAGTTTGTCTTTATCCTGTTTCATCGTGATGAAGTCTTGGTCGGTACTTGTACCTAAAGCCAGTTCAGCTGATCTTCTCACATTGCCGGCAACGACAGTTTTACCAATCAAGTTGCAAATATCCGTACAATCAACAGAAGTTAAATTGCCGCCAACCCGATTGTTAATAATGTTGTTAATATCAAAAAGCATTTCCACTAACGGCATAGGTCCAGAAGCAGTACCGCCAAAACCGTGAATTTTAGCCCCGTAAGGACGAATTCTGCTGATGTCCAGTACCAATTTGGTCTTGTTTTCAGCATTGGTTTGATTAAAATGCATGTCAACTAAACGAGCATTGGCCAAAACCCAACCTTCACGGGTATCAGGCAAGTTGTAGTATACGTAGTCAGGCTTGCCGTCATTTTGCTTTGCCCATTCGTCTTTGTCCGTTGCACCCAATTTAACCGAATCCGCGTATGAGGCACTCTTTTTGTCGATCACGATTGTTAAATCGATTTTGTTATCAACTGTTGGGATCTTTTGAATGTTGTCTTGGACAACAGAAAAGCCAACGCCGCCGCCTTTCATTAGTTGGTCAAAAAGAAATGAAAATGGCATTGAAACCGCTTCTTGCGTTTGCCCTAAATAGTCTGGCACTATATGGCTGTCACCGTATTTTTGGGGACGAATAGCTATAAACCAGCAATTATTCAACGAGTCACCATTACGCTTTTGGTAATCTGTCCCGGAGACCCAGAGGTTTCGACCAGAAGGCGTCGCGCCTAAACCGTAAACCAATTTAAATAGGCTCTTGGCCTCATCAGTTAGTTCATCGACTACTTCATTTGCAGGAGAATCTTTGAGACGAGGATCAAGATTAATATTGCCTTCGATTACGCGTTTAACCGTTTCATCCCAATTTTCGGAACGATTTTTTTCAGGAAGCCATCTGGCGTAGGTCCGTTTGTAAGTAACCCAGCCAAGCTCTCCCCAGTGGGGAGTGACAGTTTGTTTCACTTGATCAATGTAACCCTGATCTAAGGTTATGCTCGTATTTTTCATATTCAAAGTTACTCCTTCAACTAGCAAATTGTTCCACAGACACATCATCTATGGCTACAAATAGAACTATACCACAATATCTTGTATTTACTAGAGGAAAGTTTGCTCTTAAACACAAGTAAAAGTCACAACTTGATGTGCGAGTAAGTTATCGGGGATAATAAAAAAACATATAGAATTCGAAGATATAAAAAAAGCATAATAAGCTAAAAATAGCGTTTATTATGCTTGAATATATTTTTGTTTTTAAACTAAAAATTAGTGCCTAGCTAACGTGAAGAAAAGGAAAATTAAGCCAAGAATAACGACTATTGGCACTAATAAATGAATAAAGAAAATAAAGGCAAGTGTGCAAGTTAAAATGAAAAATAAGATTTTAAATATACCAACGCCCAGTTTTATAAATAACCAAATTAACAAGAATGCTAGTAATAGTCCAACCATGCTTAATCACCCCTTTTATCAGAATTAAGTGATATTATAGCTGATTTTTAAGAAGAGTAATAGTAATGCAAGCAAAATTTAAAAATAGTTAATTTTGTTCCCAATGTGTGAAATATTGTTATAATAGACCTCCACACTAATTTTTAGTGAATACGCATTTTATTCTGCGGAATAATTGGAGAGGAAGAAATTGCTTGCGTTATAAACAAATAATTTTTGATGTTGATGATACTTTGATTGATTTTGCTGCTACAGAAAATTTTGCTCTGCATAGTCTTTTTCAGGCTCATCATTGGCAGTTAACAGACAACATGCAGCGTGATTATCATGCATATAATCAAGGACTTTGGCGTAAGCTGGAACAAGGTAAAATCGATTATAATCAACTCAGCAAGACTGTCTTTAGCGAATTTATCAAAGAAAATTTAGGCATTGATATTGACGGAATTGCAATTATGAACGAATACCGTTCTTATTTTAGTGAAGCTCATAAGTTGCTGCCCGGTGTGACTGATACTTTGCGTTTTGCTAAAAAGCACAATTACGTTTTAACTATTTTAAGTAATGGTGAAGCCTTTATGCAGAGGCACCGTTTGCAATTAGCGGGCATTGATAAATATTTTTCGCTGATTGTGACATCAGAAGAAGCCGGCTTTGCTAAACCGGATACCCGTATCTTTGATTACTTTTTTGCTCATACTGAAATCGGCCCTGAAGAAACTGTGTTCTTTGGAGATGGGCTACAGTCCGACATACTGGGGGCAGAAAATTACGGCTTTGACAGCATCTGGTATAACCACCGTAAACGGAAGAATAATATGAATCTGCATCCCTTATATGAGGTAGCAACATATCCGGAATTTGTGGCTTTGCTCAAGGGTGATTTGCAAAAGCAACCGCAATAATTGCTATCTTTTCCTGTAGAAGTATAGTTCAATCCTGTATAATAATTATTAGAGGTGAGAATAATGACTTTAAATATTCATTCTTTTAATGATACTTATGAATTAAATAATGGCGTTAAAATACCAGTCATTGGTTTAGGAACTTGGCAAACACCTGACGGTGAAGTAGCCAAGAACACTGTGAAGGATGCACTGGATCTGGGCTATCGCTTAATTGATACGGCTGCAGCTTACGGCAATGAGGAGAGCATCGGACAAGGAATTAAACAAAGCGGGGTCAATAGACACGACTTATTTGTAACCACTAAATTATGGAACGATCATCACGGCTATCAGGCAACTAAGGCTGCGATTGATGAAAGCTTGACTAAATTAGATTTAGATTACCTGGACTTGTATTTGATCCACTGGCCTAATCCAGCACCTGTGCGTGATCACTGGGCTGAATTAAACGCAGAAAGCTGGCAGGCAATGGAAGAAGCTGTTCAGGCAGGTAAAATTCGCGCAATCGGAGTATCTAATTTCAGACGTAAACACTTGGATGAGTTGCTGAAGACCGCCAAAATTCGTCCTGCTGTCAATCAAATTTACCTTAACCCAAGTGATATGGAAGAAGATGTGACTTCTTATAATAAAGAACTCGGTATCTTGAGCGAAGCATATTCACCACTTGGCAGGGGCGGTTTATTTGCTAATGAAACTGTCGTTTCTGTTGCGCAACACTATGACAAGTCTCCAGCGCAAGTCTTATTACGGTGGTCTTTGCAACACGGCTTTGTCCCATTACCAAAATCTGTCCACCGCGATCGGCTTGAATCTAATTTACAAGTTTTTGACTTTACAATTAGTGATGCTGATATGGCTAAGCTTGATGGTTTGCATGGAGCAGCTAAATTAGCAAATGATCCAGATCACACGGACTTTTAAAAAAGGTGGTAGCTGATGAAAATTGGTTTTATTGGAACTGGTAAGATTGGTTCCGCTATCATTAAGGGCTTGTTAAATGCTAAAAATTCAAGCCAAGATATTTATGTTTATGACGGTGGTCATAAGTCCGCTCAAAAAATTGCTACTGAATTTAATCTGCGCTTAGTTAATAGTTACACTGAATTTAACGCTTGCCAGGCAGTTATAGTTGCTGTGAGTGGCTCCAGTGCTGAAGCTATACTGAAACAGCTGGGTCAAAAATATCACGGTATCATGTTATCAACGGGTGGGGGCAATTTAACTCAGATTAATAGTGGACTTGCGCAAGATACCACATTTGCCAAGATAGTTCCTAATACTCCCGTTCAAATAGGTAGCGGAATTACAGCCATCAGTTTTATTCCCGATGAAAAGCCAGAAGTGATTGCTACTGTAAAAAAGATTTTTACTCAAATGGGTGCAGTTTACGTTGTGCCTGAAAATCTGCTAGGCATTTATGGTACAGTTGCTGGGTGCACGCCTGCTTTTGTCGATCTTATGATTGCAGCGCTGAGTGATGCCGCAGTGCAAAACGGTATTAAACGTGCAGATTCATATCAGATAATTGAACAAATGCTTTTGGGTACCAGCCAATTGGCACTTGCTAGTAAAAAATTGCCGGAAGAATTAAAAGACGAAGTTACCACACCGGGTGGCTCAACTATTAGGGGTGTAGCCAAGCTTGAAGAAACGGGCTTTAGAAATGCGCTTATTCAAGCCGTAAATGCTGCTGCAAATTAAAATAATTATTAGAAAAGACACCAGATAAATTTATCTGGTGTCTTTTATTGTTATTTAAAGTGTATTTAAGAAGGGAAATGAATTTTACAAATTAAAATTCTTTGTTCAAATCAACAGGAGTATCAGCCTGCTCGCCATTGATTAACTTCAAGTTGTTATCAAAGGCTTTAATAACCATGTTGCGCACAGCGTGAGTAGTGTAGAAAGCTGTGTGTGGCGTTACCAAAACATTTGGCCGTGCGATTAAATCAGCTAAACGCTTGTCAGGGAAATCTTTGCCACTGAAGTCGCTGTTGAAAATACCAACTTCATTTTCGTAAGTGTCCATTACGAAACCAAAGATCTTGCCTGAGTCAAGACCACGAATAACGGCGTCTGTGTCAACTAATGGACCACGAGAAACGTTAACGATAACAACGTCGTCTTTCATCTTTTTGATTGAGTCGTCGTTGATCATGTGGACATTTTCTGGAGTATCAGGAACGTGAAGTGAAATAACGTCAGACTTAGCGTAAAGCTCATCCAAGTCATCAACGTAGTAGCCCTTCTTTTCTAATTCTGGGTTCTTGAAAATGTCATAGGCAATGACTTTAGCGCCAAAGCCTTCCATAATTCTCATGAATACTTGACCAATGTGACCAGTACCGATAACACCAACTGTTTGGTCACGTACTTCACGACCGATTGTTGGTGCCCAACGTAAATCATGCTTAGCAATTTTTTCGTCCATTGCCTTATCTTGACGTAAAACTCTGGCAGCTTGAATAGCAGCGTGTTCAGCAATTGCATCAGGTGAATATACCGGAACATTAGTTATTTTAAAACCTAATTCTTTAGCCTTTTTTAGGTCAATGTTGTCAATACCAACGTTACGGATTGACCAATTATGAATGCCTAATTTATCTAAAGCTTCAATAGTATCAGCCTTGTAATCTAGTTGCTGGTAAGTTACAACACCATCAGCACCCTTAGCTAATTCAGCTGTTTCAGGGGTGAGAAGTTGATCAGTAAAATCAACATCAACATCCTTGTGAGCTTCCTTCCATTCATGAACGTATGGTTCTTCGTCTTTACGAATGGCGTAAGCATAAATTTTAGTCATAAAATCTAACCTCCAAAGATTATTATTGTTGTCTCTTGTGCTATTATACACTTGCTTAACTAGATTTAAAAACATAAAATTGTGAAAATAATATTTTTATCAAAATGGCGTTCTATTAGTAATCGCTTACAACAATATGGCACAAGGACTAACGCTTAATCAAAAAAGTTACAAGTATTTTTTGTATCGATAGTGAAAAAAATAACAGCAATTTCACCTCAATATGATCACCTCAAACTTGGAATTGGAAAAATCAGGGTGACAGAAGCTTTGTGTCCCAGCTAAAAAACTATATAATGAAAGAAATGAATAAAAAGGAGCAGAAAATGATCTTAATTTCGTGGAATATCGACTCATTAAATGCAGCTTTAACCGGAACTTCTTCCCGTGCAGTAGCAACACGCAAAGTTTTAGAAAAAATACATGCTGAAAATGCTGATATAGTTGCAATTCAAGAAACTAAATTACGTTCAACTGGACCAACTAAAAAACACATGGAAGTATTGACAAAAGAATTTCCAGAATATGATATTGTTTGGCGTTCATCAGAAGAACCGGCACGTAAAGGTTACGCTGGAACCATGTTTTTGTATAAAAAAGAACTCAAGCCTCAAGTGACTTATCCTGTAATTGGTGCACCGGAACCGATGGATCATGAAGGCAGAATCATCACTTTGGAATTTCCTGAGTATTTTGTTACTCAAGTATATACGCCAAATTCTGGCAATGGCCTTAAGCGTTTAAGTGAACGTCAAGTCTGGGATGAAAAGTATATTAATTACTTGCAAAAATTAGATCAAGAAAAACCGGTTTTGGCTAGTGGCGATTATAATTGTGCTCACCACGAAATTGATCTGAAGCATCCTGACACTAATCACCATTCTGCTGGCTTTACTGATGAAGAACGAGCAGATTTTACCCAATTGCTTAAAGCCGGTTTTACAGATACATTTAGAAAACTCAACGGCAATGTTGAAGGAGTCTACTCATGGTGGGCTCAAAGGGTAAGAACTGCAAAGGCTAATAATTCCGGCTGGAGAATTGATTATTGGCTAACTAGTAATAGAATTGCAGATAAGGTTAAGCGCTCTGAAATGATGGATACGGGAGAACGTGCTGATCACTGCCCAATTTTATTGGCAATAGATTTATAAGCAGTTGTAAAAAAGGGATCCAGATGGTTGGGTTTCTTTTTCTTTTGTGTAAAATAATTTTGAGGTGATTAGTATGAATGAGCCCTTGCAAGACGCCATTCTTAATGGTCTGTATGACCCTAAATATCCCGGTCATGAATTATTAGGGCCGAAACTACTGCAAAATAATAAACAGGAGAATATTTGGCTGACGCTGCGCCAAGAGCTGCTTAACTGTCAAAATTTTACTTGGGCTGTAGCCTTTGTTACTCAAGATATGCTCGTTCCCTTTAAAGTAGTTATGGCAGATTTAGCTAAGAAAAACATCTCGGGTACATTAATTACGGGTGACTATTTAGGATTTAACAATCCCAAAGTTTTTCGTGAGTTACTTAAAATTCCCAACTTGACAGTTAAAATTACGCCGCAAAGCGGATTTCATGCTAAAGGTTATCTCTTTGAACATGAGGACTGGCAAACTTTGGTTATTGGCAGTGCTAATTTCACCCGGTCGGCTTTACTTAGTAATTACGAATGGGCCTTAAAAATCAGCTCAAAAAATAATGCGACGTTGACAGAGCAGATTGCCCAGCAATTGCATGAGTTAAAAAATGATAGTATGCCACTATCTGAAAGCTGGATAAGAAAATATGAGCAAAATTGGGTAAAGCCGCAAGTGCAATCTCAGGTTCATGTTAATGAAACAACTAAAATTGTGCCAAACAAGATGCAAGAAGAAGCACTGCAAGAATTACAAGGTTTAATTAAAGACGGACAAAAGCGGGGTCTGGTAGTTTCAGCTACTGGAACTGGCAAAACCTATTTAGGAGCATTTGCTGTCAAAGATTTTAAACCCCAGAAGTTTCTTTATGTAGTTCACCGTGAACAGATAGCTAAAAAGGCTTTAAAAAGTTTTCACCAAGTAATTGGCGGGAACTTAGCCGATTATGGTCTATTAACCGGGCATAAGCACCAGCTTGAACGCAAATATATTTTTGCCACCGTGCAGACTTTAAGTCAGCCGGAAGTACTTGCTAGTCTGAGTGCAACAACTTTTGATTACATTTTGATTGATGAGGCCCACAGGGCAGCTGCACCAAGTTATCAGCGCATTTTTGCCAAGTTTAAACCGCAATTTTGGCTGGGAATGACTGCCACTCCGGAAAGGATGGATGACCAGGATGTATACCGCCTCTTTGACTATAATTTAGCTTATGAGATTCGTTTGCGCGAAGCACTGGAAGAAAAAATGCTGGCTCCTTTTCATTATGTAGGCGTTGCAGATTATGAGGTTGATGGTGCTACGATTGACGAAACCACTAACTTGCGCAGACTACTGGCGCCAGAGCGGGTTGACTATGTTTTAAAGCAGCTGGATTATTACGGTTATTGTGGTTCTCAAGCTAAAGGATTGGTTTTTTGCAGCCGCCAAGAAGAAGCGCGTGAATTAGCGCAGGCCTTTTCAGACCGTGAACATCCTGCTATCGCCTTAACTAATGAAGACAGCGAAAAAAGAAGGCTGCAAGTAGTTAAGCAGCTGGAACAAGGACAAATTGATTACATTATTACCGTTGACCTCTTTAATGAAGGAATTGATATTCCGGCTTTAAACCAGATCATTATGTTGCGTAATACGCAGTCCAGCATTGTTTTTATCCAGCAGCTAGGCCGCGGTTTGCGTAAATATCCCGGTAAAGACTATGTCACGGTCATCGACTTTATTGGTAACTATAAAAATAATTATTTAATTCCAATTGCTTTAAATCAGGATGACAGCCGCTCGCAGGATAAGGCACGCGAGGAAAGCTTGCTTCCCAGCTTTATTGATGTTTCAACGATTAACTTTAGCCAAATTGCTTCTGCTAAGATTTTGGCTTCACTTGATCAGATTAAACTGGATAGTATTAAGGAATTGCGACAGTCATACCAGGAACTGGCGGAAAAAATAGGGCGTCCACCCCTGTTATTTGATTTTTACCGTTATGGCTCAACTTCACCCATGGTATTTGCGAATAATCATAGTCTTGAGCATTATGGTGAGTTTTTAATAAAAATGGGCGAACCTGTGAAGCTAAGTCGGTATGAAAGTGCTGTTTTGTCTTTTGCCACTAAAGAGTTATTGAATGGAAAAAGACCGCATGAACTGCTACTTTTAAAGCTGCTTTTAGAAAAAAAGCAGGTTAGCCAAGAAGAATTTGAACAAGCTCTGCATGATTATGGTGCTTATGTTAATGAAAGAGTGTTAACTTCAGTTGAAGATATCCTTTCTTTAAGTTTTTTTGACATCAAGCAGGGAAAGACAACTAAAAAAGAACAATATGGCGGACAGCCACTTGTGGTTAAAGCAGATTTATTAGATTATGCGTTAGCACCTAAATTGGCACAATCTCTTTTACAAAATGAAACCTTTAAAAAACTTTTTACTGATGTTATCAAAACCGGCTTGGCATTGAATCACAAGTATGATAATCAGAAGCAATTTACTCTTTATGAGCAATATGACCGTAAAGATGCTTGCCGATTATTAAATTGGCCGTTAGATGTTTCCGCACCGATGTACGGCTATCGTGTGGATGAACATGAGACCCCCATTTTTATTACTTACCAAAAAGATTCAAAGAAAAAACGCAACGCTTTATACCATAATACTTTGGAAGATGGCCGCTGCTTGCGTTGGTATACCCGCACGCCCCGTCATATCAACTCCGCCGAGGTGCAAAAATTACTTAATACGCCCCAGATGAAGCTATTGCTGTTTGTTAAGAAAAGTGATGCAATTGGCAAGCAGTTTTACTACTTAGGTCAAGTGCACATTCAAAAGGACACAGTCAAAGAAGAATTGCTGGGGCCGAAGAAAAAAGCAGCGGTAGGGATGAATTTGTTGCTGGAAAAGCCGTTGAATACAAAAATGTATGAGTTATTATTTGATGAATAAAAAAAGTCTAAGAATTAATTTTCTTAGACTTTTTCTGTTGGCTTTAGCACTTTAAAAGAGAATATCATAGAGTTTTCTGCCAGGTAGCACAAACGATTAATTAAAAATATTAAATAAAGATTAATTAAATCATTTAATTTGGCAATATCGTGTTAAAATAATAAGAAATTTCAATAAGAAGGTTTAATAAAAAGGAGGTAATAAAAATGGCAGAACATGACCTTAAAAACGCGGATCAAAGTAAAGCAATTCATAGTATTCGTCGAGAACATCGAATTAACAGAGTCGCTTTACCCCTTGCGGTCTTTTATGTATTCTATTTAATGTGGACGGTCTTAACAGATTTAGGTTTATTTCTTAGAATTGTTACGGTCGCATTTTTTATTACACTTGTCTATTTTACTATCTCTGGAACTATGTATTTGAGTGACAAAATAAAAAAGAAACGCGAAAAATGATTTTCAATGTTAAAAACTTTAATAGAAAAGGCTAATAAATCACATTGGTAAATGTTGACTTATTAGCCTTTTGCGCTATAACTATTCAGTTTTTACGTTGTTACAACCTTTTTGAACAAGAACCTAGCGTTTAACAAAAGTATTAGGTTTGATATGCTGTAGGATTTCGTAACCTACATCTTTTTCGTCATTTTCATTATCATCAGTTTGATTTAAAAACATGACGATGCCATTTTGGTTATCGGCAGTTAATTGCATCCAGGTGCCAAAATGTTGCCCCATAAAACTGCCGTAAGCATTTTTGATATTGTCTTTATTATATAAGTACAGTCCACCAGAGTAGTTAATTACCTTACTCTTTAGGTGAGTCATGTAGTAATAATCGTCTTTACTTAAAATAGAGCCATCCGCTAATCCAACTTGGATTTTATAATATTCTTCTGGAGTCGAAAATAGATTACCCGCACCCGGGATTTGAGAAACTAGACTTTTCTTAAGATAAGTAGCATTTTGATAATTTTTACCTCCGTTTGAATAATATGAAATGGGATCTGTCACTGTTTTAGGGATGTTTTGATAAAGGTATGTATTTTGTAAATTCAACTTATTAATAATACGAGTCTGCAGATTTTCTTCATACGACTTGCCTGTAACCTGCTTGATAATACCGGTCAGAAGAATGTAATTGCTGTTATTGTAATGATAATTGCCAATTTCATCGGATGATGAAGCATTAATATTATTGATTACCCACTTGATAGCATTATCTTCAGAATAGTTAAAGCCGCGATCTATTTCTGTACTAGTAGCCATAATACCTGAGGTATGAGTTAACAAGTTGCCCACTGTGATGCTATCAGCATTTTT
The DNA here is from genome assembly GCA_946477855.1 of uncultured Lactobacillus sp. Classification (GTDB taxonomy): domain Bacteria; phylum Bacillota; class Bacilli; order Lactobacillales; family Lactobacillaceae; genus Lactobacillus. The sequence continues at coordinate 897 of CAMKZU010000022.1, read as the reverse complement.
AAGATTGGGATACCAATGCGAGATCTTAGTATTTTGGGTAAATTCCTTATTGGTTCCCTTAGTTTCATTAATTAGTTGGACTACCATTGCTGCAGTTACTACTTTTTGCAGAGAAGCTGTTGGGTAAACAACTTTACTGCTGCCATTACCAATTCTTTTGCCATACCAAGCATAGCCGTAACTGATTGTTTGTGGTACTCCGTCTTTTACAACCGTAACTATGCCGCGTACATGATGCTTTTTAAAAGTGTTTCTGACAAAATTGTACATTTCAGTTTGTTTATTAGTTGTCGTTGCTGCTTTAACTTGATTGGCACTAGTAACAAGGGGCGTAGTAGCCATAAATAAAGCGGTTGTCAATGTCATAATTTTATGCTTCAAAATATTTTTTCTCCTTAGAAATATAGTAGTATTATAAAACTTTTAAATTAATAAAAGTATGCGAAAGGGTTAAAATTACTTAACAAACTTAATAGCCTTTGTAAATTTGTAAAATAGCCAAAATAGATATTGAAAATGGATGATTAGAGGAGAAATAAGCAAAAATTTCGATAAAAAGTCTTAGATACATAAGGGCTTATTGACAGAGTGAGAAAAAATATCAAAAAAGACTTGCAAAAGGGAGAAATAATTGCTAGTATTAATAACTGTCGTCGGGCAATGAGCCGCAAGGCAAGAGGAGCCAAGGGGCGACAAAAAATCGAGCAAAACCAGTTGACAAAAAGCGGCAGGTTTAGTAAGATAATAAACGCTGTCAGGTAAGGCAGCGAAAACAAGTCAGAAAAAAGTGCTTGACAAAAGCAGCTGAATCTGGCAAAATGAAAAAGCTGTTTTAAAGAAGACAGCAGGTAGTACCTTGAAAACTGAACAATGTTTTCGCAAAAATGTGCGGGTTTA
>CAMKZU010000021.1 GCA_946477855.1 uncultured Lactobacillus sp. | reverse complement strand
TAAACAAATTAAAAATGCAGAAAAAAGTGCTAGAAGAAGTAGGAGAAATTTTGCAGAAAAAAAGCACTATCGAAACGCGTAAAAATAATTTTTACTAATCCCAATAATGCTAAAGATTTATTCACTTAAATAATAGTATTACGGTATAGACCAACTACCTTACCCAAAATGTGAACACTTGACAAAATTATCGGTGCCATCGTATCATTTTCAGGTTGCAAACGATAGTGACCCTTTTCCTTGTAAAACCGTTTTACAGTTGCTTCATTTTCATCAGTCATCGCTACTACAATTTCACCGTTAATTGCTGATGATTGTTTGCGGACAATAACATTGTCTCCGTTTAGGATACCGGCGTTAATCATACTTTCACCGTGAACTCTTAGCATAAAGAGGTCTCCAGCATCATTTGCTAAATCAGGAGGTAAGGGAAAATAATCCTCAATGTCTTCAACAGCCAGAATTGGTTGGCCGGCTGTGACATCGCCGACTACAGGAATTTTTTTCGGCTGGATGCCTATTGCCTTTTTTCCTTCATCTGTTATTTCCAATGCTCTAGGTTTGGTAGCATCCTTTATTAATAACCCCTTATTTTCAAGCCTTGACAAATGACCATGTACGGTAGAAGTAGAAGATAAATCTACAGCATGACAAATTTCACGAACAGTGGGCGGGAAACCTCTATCTTCAACCGTTTCATATATATAGCGTAAAATTTGCAATTGCTTAGTATTTTGTTTTGTAGTCATAGTTATCTCCAGTATTTTAAACGTTTTCTTATACATTTAATTTTAGCAAAATAAATTGTATAGTGCAAACAAACGTTCTGAAAATTAAAAACTTTTTTTCCTGCTAATAATAATGTAGACTTTTTTAATGAGAGGTGCTTAAAATGAAGGAAGATCTTGAGAAAAAAATGATAAGTCGAATAAATGAACTTTATCATAAAAAAGAATCTGTTGGACTAACAGAAGCTGAGGAAAAGGAACGAAAAAAATTACATCGGGAATTTATTAAGAACTTTAGAGCCGGCTTTAAGCAAGACGTTGAAAATTTAGTCATAATTGATAAAAATGGTAATGAAATTACATCTGAAAAAGCTAAGAAAGCTCAGAGAAAAAAAGGTTTAAGAAAAGATTAACTTTGATCTTTAATTTTATTGAATTTTTAGGTAAGATATATCTATTGGACAAATTGAGGTGATTATTTTATGAACTTAGGATTAGCGATCTTTCTAATTGTTATAGCACTATTGTTAGGTCTAGTGGGTGGCTTTTACGGTGCCAGAGCATATATGAAAAAATATTTTAAGGATAATCCGCCAATCAGTGAAGATATGATTGTTGCCATGATGTCTCAAATGGGCCAAAAGCCTTCAGCGAAGAAGGTAAACCAAGTGATGAACATGATGAAGCACCAAAAGTAAAAACTTACTAGATTGAAATAGTGTTGCGGAGAATGGTATCTCCGCTTTTTTACTGAATTTTTTAGGTGAATAATGGGTATATTTTTTAAATTAGGCTGGTTTTTTAAAAGTGAGAAAAAGCGTTACCTCATTGGTATTACATTTTTAGCATTAACTTCAGTTGTGAACTTGGTGCCACCGAGGATTTTAGGCCTAATGGCTGATCAATTGGATAAAGGACATATTAGTTGGCAGGAATACGGTCTACTGATTATGGCTATCGTTTTAGCGGCCTTGCTGCTCTATGGCTTCCGCTATTTTTGGCGTAGTCAAATTTGGGGTGGAGCGGCTGAACTGGAACTGCAGTTAAGATCAAAATTATTTCGTCATTTTATGGCTATGGATCGCACTTTTTATCAACGTCACAGAACTGGTGATTTGATGGCTCATGCCACAAATGATGTTTCGGCTGTTCAGGAAGTTGCAGGTGAAGGTGTCTTAACTTTAGTAGATTCACTCATAATGAGCGTATCTACTATGGTGGCCATGATTGCTTTTGTTGATTGGCGTTTAACACTTGTAGCTCTTTTGCCTTTGCCTTTTTTGGCTTGGGGGGCATGGAAATTAGGAGACAGACTACATGATGCTTTTGATAAATCTCAGGCAGCCTTTTCCAAATTAAACAATAAAACTCAAGAATCTGTTTCTGGTATAAAAGTTTTGAAAACTTTTGGACAGGGAAAAGAAGATACGGCTGCTTTCAATCAAATGATAGACGATACTATCAAAATTAATAAAAAAGTTTTTAAATGGGATTCCATGTTTGATCCTTTAGGTACATTTCTAATTGGTTTGACATATACAATAACTATTATTTATGGCGGAATGCTTGTTTTTAACAAAGCTCTCACTATAGGCCAGTTAGTCTCATTTATAGCATATATCGGCAATATGGTCTGGCCAATGTTTGCGATTGGGTATCTTTTTAATATTTTAGAGCGTGGAAGTGCTAGTTACGATCGTATTGAAAAACTATTAGAAGAAAAATCTGAAATCACTGACAAAAATGCTGATAAAAAATTATCTGCTAAAGATATTGCTGGAGATCTTATTTATCATGTTAAATATTTTGCATATCCAGATGAGCCTAAAGTTCAAGTATTAAATAATATCAACTTTACGTTAAAGACGGGGCAAACTCTGGGTCTTGTTGGTAAAGTAGGGGCTGGAAAAACAACTATCATACAGCTTTTACTAAGGGAATTTGATAAATATGATGGTCATATCACCTTAAATGGACATGATATCAGGGAGATCCCGCTTAACGTTTTACTACGCCAAATCTCATATGTGCCTCAAGATAATTACTTATTTTCAACAAGTATTCAAAAAAATATTGCTTTTTCAAAAGCAGACAGTAATGAAAGTGCTATTGTTTCTGCGGCCAAGAAAAGTGATTTGCATAATGATATTTTACAAATGCCTGGTGGCTACAATACTTTGGTCGGCGAAAATGGCGTTTCACTTTCCGGTGGACAAAAACAACGCATGTCTATTGCCAGAGCCTTGCTGAAGCAAAGTCAAATTTTAGTTTTAGATGATGCATTGTCAGCAGTTGATGCCAGAACTGAAATGGCTATTTTACATTCATTAAAAAAAGAACGAAAAGGGAAAACAACCTTAATTGCTACGCATAGACTCACATCAGTGATGAATGCTGATTTAATTTTAGTACTAAAAAATGGTCGGATTGTTGAACGAGGGACCCATGACCAGTTGCTAAAATTAAATGGTTGGTATGCAGATATGTGGCAAAGACAAGAATTAGAAGACAAGGTAGGTGACTCAAATGGATGATGAAAATTCATTTCAATCAGTCTGGTCGCAAGAAATTCCAGTAAAAGAGCAACTTAGCATTTTTAAACGTTTATTGCGGTTTGTGATGCATTTTAAAAATGAAATGATTATTGCTGGTATAGGTGCCTTTTTAGTAAGTGTAATCAACGTTCTGCTACCATATGGTTTACAATATTTTTTGGATAACTTTTTGAGTAAAACTGATGTTACAACACAAATAATTTTATTTGCCGGTTTTCTTTACGCATTTGGTTCTATTGTTAAAGGAATTTTACAATTTACCTATGAGTACTTTTTTGCTTTAGGATCTGAAAAATCACTTGAAGGATTGCGGTCAGAACTTTATAAAAAATTGCATACGTTAGGGATGCGCTACTTTGACCAAACTCCAGCCGGATCTATAGTTTCAAGAGTAACAAACGATACTATGACTTTGAGTAATTTTCTGACTGTATTATCAAGTGTGGTAATTTCATTTTTCTCAATCATTTCGGCTATGGTAGCGATGTTTTCTACAAATGTAATGGCTGGACTGATAGTACTTGCCTTTTTGCCTGTACTTTTAGTGATCATTTGGCAATATTCTAAAAGAAGTTCTAAACTTTACCGTAGTTATCGCGAGCGACTGAGTCGCATCAATACTAACTTAAATGAATCAATTGAAGGAGTTTCTTTAATCCAGCAATTTAAGCAAGAAGAGCGCATGACTAATCATTTCGAAAATGAAAATACAGCTTTAATGAAAACAAGATTTGATATGATTAATCTTAATTCTTTTTTGCTGTCACCTTTAACTAGTTTATTATATTCTCTGGCATTAGCTTTAACTTTAATGTATTTTGGTTTTCCGTTGAGGGAAACATTCGTGCCGGCGGGTGTGGTTTACGCATTTTCACAATATATTTCCCAGTTTTTCAATCCAATTGCCAATATGATGGATCAAATGACTTTTTTCCAAGATGGTATTGTAGCCGGTAAAAGAATTTTTCGGATATTAGATAATACTGATTACGAACCGGAACAGCATGCTGAAGCAGGATTAACAATTACTCAAGGAAAGATTGAGTTTAAGCATGTAAGTTTCTCTTATGATGGTAAAAATGAAATTTTACATGATATTTCTTTCACAGTTAATCCTGGTGAAACTCTAGGCATAGTAGGCCATACAGGCTCTGGTAAAAGTTCAATTATTAACGTAATGATGCGCTTTTATGAATTTTATAAAGGTGAAGTATTAATTGATGGCGTTGACATTAAAAAGTATCCTAAAGCAGAATTACGCAAAAAACTGGGATTGGTATTGCAAGAACCATTCATGTTTTACGGAGATATTAATTCCAATATTCGTCTTTATAACAAGGACATAACTGACGAGCAAATAAAAAAGGCTGCAGAAACTGTTCAGGCAGATGGCTTTATTGAAAATCTTCCCGGCAAATATCATGCTAAAGTAGGTGAGGGCGGCAGCGAATTTAGTCAAGGCCAAAGGCAATTGATTTCATTTGCAAGGACTTTAGTTACAGATCCAAAGATATTGGTCTTGGATGAAGCAACTGCAAATGTTGATACTGAAACTGAAACGCTCATTCAGCAGGGACTAAAGAGATTGCGCAAAGGCCGCACAACTTTGGCTATAGCACACAGGCTTTCAACTATTGTTGATGCAGATCAAATTATCGTTTTAAATGATGGCAAAATAGTAGAAAGAGGCAATCACGAAAATCTTCTTTCACAAAAAGGTTATTATTATAATTTATATACCTTACAGAATAGCCAAAAGTGAAAAAAAGCACAAAGCTAAAAACTTTGTGCTTTTTTATATTTGGTATTGACAGCGTTTACATTAAAGAGTAAATTTATCATGTTAGCAATAGCTATATTATGATTTTAGTAAGAAGGGAATTATAATGGAATATCATAAAATTAATCAAACTGATCTGGATAATTTAAGTAAGTTCATTTCAGATCCAGAAAGGTTTATTACTAAACCTACTAAACACTGGGATCATGACCAATTTGGCACAGTCAAAGCTATGCCTGATTTGGTAATTCAACCAACAAGTAATGAAGAGGTAATGAATGTTGTTAAATATGCGAGTGATCATTCAATACCTTTGGTTCCAAGAGGAAATTCAACTGGTTTAATGGGAGCTAACCTTGCTGTTGATGGCGGAATTTCACTAGACATGATCAAAATGAACAAGGTTTTGGAATATGATCCAGAAAGTTTGACCATGACTGTTCAAGCAGGATTGAGATTGAAGGACTTGGACGAATATCTGGCTGATAAGCCTTTCATGTATATGCCTGCTCCAGCCATGCACTGGGCAACTATTGGTGGTAATGTTTCTACCAATGCCGGTGGACTTAAAGCTATTAAATATGGCGTTACCAGAGAGCATATTCGTGAGATCAAAGTTGTTTTAACTAATGGTAAATTATATAAATTTGGTTCGAAGGCAGTTAAATCATCTTCTGGCTATTCATTGAAAGATTTGATCATTGGTTCAGAAGGAACTTTGGGTGTTGTAACAGAAGTTACAATTCGTTTATACCCAAGACCTCACAAATCTATTAATGCCATTATTCCATTTCCAACTTTGAATGATGCTATTAGATCAGTACCAGCTATTCTTAAATCTGGGGTTGTACCAACTACCGTTGAGTTTATGGGACGTAAGGTTGTTAAACTCTGGGAAACTTATGCTAAAGACGAGTTTCCGATTAAGCATGGTGACGGCTTTATTATCATTGGAATTGATGCCTTTACAGAAGATGAGTGGAAAGCAGAACTTAACGAAACTTTAGAAGTTGTTAAACCTTTTAAAGCTGAAAAAGCTATCGTTCTGAGTGCTGATTCTGATGAAGCCAAGAAGATCTGGAAATGTCGTGAAGAGTTATTGCTGGCCATTCAAAACTCTACTCCTAAGATGGATGAGATTGATGTTTGTGTTCCAATCAACCACATTCCTGTTGTGTTAGACCGGATTGAGGAATTAGAAAAAGAATTAAATATTAGGATTCCAAACTTTGGTCATGCTGGAGACGGAAACTTACATATTTATCTTTGCTCTGACAATATGTCTGATGAAGAGTATGCTAAAACCAGTGATAAAGTTATTTCTGAATTGTATAAAACCGCTAAATCTCTTGATGGTAATATGTCCGGTGAACACGGAATTGGTTATGCAAGAGCAAATTACTATGAAGACTTTTACGGTAAAGATTATACCGACTTACTACGTAAGGTTAAAAAGTTATTTGATCCTAATTATATTGTTAATCCAGGGAAGATTTTTAAACCTTAACCCAAATTCTAAATCATAGTGTGAATGTAAATTTAATTACTAAAAAAGCTGACAAAGTTAATTTGTCAGCTTTTTGTATGGATGAAAATATTAATACTACTTATCTAACATATATTTTCTCGTCATTGGCAAGTTCTTGCCAGATGGGCCTTTAGTAATTAGATATTGCACGACATCGATGTTGCCAGATTCAAAAGAAGCAGCACAAGCCTGCAAGTATAGGTCCCACATGCGGGTAAAACGTTCACCCATATTCTTTTGGATTTGATCTCGTTTAGCATTAAAATTTTTATCCCAAATTTCTAATGTTTTTTGGTAATGTCTTCTAAGCATTTCCAAGTCTGTTATTTGCATGTTGTTTTCAACAATATGACCGATGTTTTCGGTTAAGCCTGGTACATAACCACCTGGAAAAATGTACTTGTTTATCCAGGCGTTCTTGGCACCACCTTGCTGACGAGTTATGCCATGAATAAGGGCTACGCCATCTTTCTTTAAATATTTTGCTACATCAGCAAAGTACTGGCCTAAATTCTCTTTGCCAACATGTTCAAACATTCCTACAGAGGTAATATAATCCCATTGTTCATTTCCCAGCTCACGGTAGTCTTCCAACTTAACTTCTGCAATATCTTGCAAGTTCTGGTCGAATATTTTCTTTTGCACAAGTTTATACTGCTCTTCACTCAGAGTTACACCAGTTACTTTTAAGCCATATTCTTTAGCTGCGACAAGCATAAGGGTGCCCCAGCCACATCCAATATCAAGTAAAGTCTTTCCTTTTTCAGGATGTAATTTATTTAAAATATGATGGATTTTTGCCAACTGTGCTGTTTCCAGGTCGTCATTTTCATTTTCAAAATATGCACACGAATATGTTAAAGTAGGATCAAGCCATAATTTATAAAAGTCATTACCAATATCATAATGACTTTGAACATCTTTTTCACTTTGTTCTTCAGTGTGTTTTTCTTTAGGTAAAAATTTTCTAAATTTACTGGAACGCATAAAACTTCCGGCGCTTTCATAAGCCCCGCAAATTAGTTTTTGCAAACTGCCCTTAATCTCAATCCTCTTATCCATGTATGCTTCACCAAGAGCCAGTGAAGCATTTTTAGAAATAGCACTTGTCGGAATCTTTTCGTTAAAAATAATCTCTATATTTGGCGTACCGTTTCCGTATACCTCGCTTTTGCCATCCCAATATGTTACTTTTACTGGGAAAGGAAAAGACTTACTTAACATAGCTCTATAAAAACTTTTTTCTAACAATTTTGAAATCCTCCATCTAACTTTTTTACATTTTTATTTTAACACTTGTTCATTGAGCTAATGTTTAAAGAGTAATTTTTTATTTAGGCTGATAATGAAAATTTGGGTTTTGTTCGTAGTCAACTTTATCCCAGGCTTTTTTTAGTTTATTGTCTAACATTGTTTCGTTTTCGTGAGTGAGTTTGATTTTACGGTCAACCATAAATGGCTCCCCGAAACAAACTTCTAAAGGTTTGCGTTTTAATAAACCAGTGAAAGTTAGTGGCCCCTGATAGACTACTGGTACTATAGGCTTATTTGCTAATTTGGCAATGGCAATTGTGCCGCCTTTCATTTCCGATGAATGCCTAGTACCTGAGGGAAAAATAATTAAAGAATAATTACCTTTTCTCAAGCCATTAATGGGAGTTTTTAAGGCTGAAGGTCCGGGATGTTTACGGTCTACTGGAAATGCATGAGCGTGTTTTAATATGAACCGCAATATCGGGTTTTTAAACAATTCTATTTTAGCCATAAACATGAATTCTTTTGGACTTGCCGCTAAAGCGAATAAAATCGGTTCCCACCAAGTTCTATGTGGTGCTGCTAGTATATAGTTCCCTTCGGGAATTCTTTCCTTATGATTAACGTGTAAATGTCCATTTAATAGCCAAACTATAAAGCGAGCTACCGGACGAATAAAATGATAAAACATGATTTCCTCCAATTGATGTAAAATATTATAACAAAGCTGCGAGAGAGGACAAATTTTTATGGAAAAATTATTGAAAAATGAACGCATTGATTATATGTACAGTGATGATTTAAAAATAATCCAAAACAAATCATCTTTCAGCTTTTCATTAGATACGCTGCTTTTAGCGGCAGCTGCAAAAGATTCAATTAAAGATAATTCCAAAGTTGCTGATTTATGCGCTGGCAATTGCGCAGCAACAATGTATATGGCTTATTTTAATCGTGCTAAATATGATGCGGTTGAGATACAAGAAGAAGTAGTTTCACAGGCTGAACGATCTATTGCGTTAAACAATATGGAAAATCGCATCAGGGTTTTTCAAAAAAACGTTAAAGATGCTCCAGCTTTTTTGAAAAAAGATTCCTACGATATAATTGTCGTGAATCCACCTTACTTTAAAGTTGCACAAAATCATAAAGTAAATCCTGATCCAGCAAAGGCTATTGCCAGGCATGAAATATTAATTAATTTAGAAGAAATAATTTCTGTAGCCAGCGCCTTGCTTAAAATGAAAGGCAAATTGTTTATGGTTCATCGACCCGAGCGTTTAAATGAGATTGCATATTTTTGTCTTAAACATGATTTGAGTATTAAGCTAGTACAGCCATATGTTTCTCATCGAGGAGAAAATTGCAATTTAATAATTATTGAAGCCGTTAAGCATACCGGTAGCGATGGTTTGGTATTAAGGGATGCCATTGAGGTACATGACAAAAACGGTAATTATCTACCTGCGATTGAGCGTATAATCCGAGAAACGAAATCGGATAGAGAAAAAAGACAAAAGAGTAGCAGATATTATTTTTATGTACTCTTATGCAATGATAATAGCTTCTATGGAGGTTTTACTGATGATTTACAAAAACGACTAAAAGCACATAACAGCGGCAAAGGTGCTAAATATACCAAGTCTCGCAGACCAGTCAAACTGCTTTATCACGAAGAGTTTAAAGATAAGAAGCTGGCACTTAAAAGGGAATACTGGTTTAAGCACCATAACAGATTATGGAAGGAAAGATTTTTAAGAGAACATAAAGTTAACTTTTAACCTTGCATCTTAAGCAATAATCTAGTATTATTTTAACGTATGCCTTTATGCATATGTATAAAAAACATCAAGAGCAATCAGTATTTCGGTGCCAAACAATGGTGAAATACTGAAATGACCGCTTGAGAGGATTAAAACCATAGGAGGAAGTTAATATGTCAGTAGTTTCAATGAAACAATTGCTTGAAGCCGGTGTCCACTTTGGTCACCAAACTAGAAGATGGGATCCAAAAATGGCTCCTTACATCTTTACACAAAGAAATGGTATTTATATCATTGATTTGCAAAAAACCATCAAAATGTTAGATGATGCTTATGCATTCGTAAGAGCTGTTGCTCAAAACGGTGGCGTTATTCTTTTTGTTGGTACTAAGAAACAAGCTCAGGATTCAATTGCTGAAGAAGCTACTCGTGCTGGTCAATACTACGTCAACCAACGTTGGTTAGGTGGTACACTGACTAACTGGAAGACTATTCAGAGCCGAGTACAAAGATTAAAAGATTTAAAGAAAATGTCAGAAGATGGCACATTTGATGTATTGCCAAAGAAGGAAGCTTCTCTTTTGACTAAAGAAAAGGATAAATTGGAAAGATTCTTAGGTGGTATTGAAGATATGCCTAGAATTCCAGATGTTTTATTCGTAGTCGATCCTAAAAAGGAAAAGATTGCTGTTCATGAAGCTAATATTTTAGGAATTCCTGTAGTAGCTATGGTCGACACTAACACTGATCCAGACCCTGTTGACGTAGTTATTCCTGCAAACGACGATGCTATTCGTGCAATTCGTTTGATTTCAGGCGCAATGGCTGATGCTGTTATTGAAGGTAAGCAAGGTCAAGATGATGACAATGCTGAAGCAGAAATGGCTAAGGGTGCAGAAGAAAAACAAGCAGATACTGAAGCTGATGCAGAAAAAACAGTAGAAGCTGAAGAAACTTCTGACTCAGATGAAGACTAGTTTTGATTATTAATAAGTTTTTATTTGAAAGGAAAAATAATGGCAAACATTACTGCTAAACAAGTAAAAGAATTGCGTGACCGCACTGGCGCCGGTATGATGGATTCTAAGAAGGCTTTGGTTAAAGCTGATGGTGATATTGAAAAGGCAATTGACATTTTAAGAGAAAATGGTGTTGCTAAAGCTGCTAAGAAGAGTGGCCGTATTGCTGCTGAAGGCTTAGCTGAATATGCTTTTGAAGGAAATAATGCTGTTGTAGTAGAAATTAACTCTGAAACAGACTTTGTTTCATCTAATGATAAATTTATCAAATTAGTTGATGATGTGACCAAGGCTATTTTAGCGGCTAAACCTGCTAACGTTGAAGAAGCATTAAAATCACCAATGGGTGATTCCACGATTGGCGAAGAAATTACCAATCTTACTGCTGTCATTGGTGAAAAAATCACTTTAAGAAGATTTGATCTAATTACTAAGAATGATGATGAAGTCTTTGGTGCATACAAGCACAATGGTGGTGCAATTGTTGCAGTTGTTACCTTAAAAGGCAACAGTGAGGAAGCAGCTAAGAACATTGCCATGCACGTTGCCGCAATTAACCCAGAATACTTGAACAAAGATTCAGTACCAAAGGCTGATTTTGATCGTCAAAAAGAAGTTTTCACTAAGGAAACTGAAAATGAAGGCAAGCCTGCTAAAATTATTCCTAAGATTGTTGAAGGTAGAGTAAATAAGTATCTTAGTGAAATTTGTTTAGTAGACCAACCATACGTTAAAGATGGTGACATGACTGTTGCTGAATATGCTAAGTCAGAAGGATGCGAAGTTGTCGGCTACAAGCGCTACGAAGTTGGCGAAGGTATTGAAAAGAAGCAAGAAGACTTTGCCGCTGAAGTAAAAGAACAAATGAAATAGATAAATATTCTTATTTATTCAATTAAAAGCTCTTATCTCTATAGATGAGGGCTTTTTGTTATATTTAAAAAAGTAAATTGTATATTAACAAAATTAGGCAAAAAATTAGTTAAATTTTGCTTAACCATTAATTTTCTAACTCCATTAATGATTAATTTGGTTTTTAATTAATATCAATTAAGAATTAGAAATTAGTTTAATCGGAGGTATTTATGGGTTTCTGGGTTATGATTTTGTCTTTGGTATTTGGAGCAATTCTAATCTATCTTAGTCTTGATAGTAAGTTTTCAAAGCTAGCAAAAAGAATTTCCTTTATAGTAGGATTCCTACTGATAGTGGGTGCTATTTTCATAGCTACTCCAACTGGAGCCGAATTTGTGATGAAAATTACCTAATTTTAATGAAATCGCTTGCAAAAAAATAGCACACCGTGTATACTTCAAAACTGCACTGTTAATTTACAGGGCAGTTTTTTAGTTTTTAATGGAGGCGTGAAAATGGAATTTACTGAGCAAGATTATGAAAATCGTAAAAATTTTGTCAAAGGTTTGTTTTCTTTAGGCGGATTAAGTGAAAGCGGCAAATCAGCTGCTGGAATTTATTTTGACAGCATTGGTATCAAACGAATGAAGATTATTGCAGTAGAAAAAGAAATGATGATAGAACGCAATTATCAGTTCACTGGACATCCATCAGAACAAGATTTCACCAATCTTTATGCTAAAGACACTGAAAAGGTGTTTAAAGAGTTCTTATACCGTTTAATAGGTAAAATGCAAGATGAAAATATTCATTATGCATCAATTGAAAGCTTATACCGTTCAGAATTAGGTGTCTACCTTAAAAAAGAACTAGGTTCTAAAATGATGAACATTTACATTGAAGCGCCTCTTGAAGTTCGCGCTCAAAGAGAATACAAAAAGCAAACAATTGATAACGGTAAAAACTTTACTTTTGAACAAATAATTGAGCGAACCAAAAAGAAGGATCAGTTCAAAATCAAGCATGGAGCACTTAAAGTAAAGGATATAGCAGATATTATTGTTAACAATGACTCTTTTGTAGAAAATGAAAAGCAATACTTAAATATTATGGCAGGTATTGCTTCTATAGTAAAAAAGTAAAAAAATAAAGCACTTTGACTCTTTTTAGTGTCAAGGTGCTTTTTGGTAAGAAATATTTATTATTTTAGACTAAACCCGCTTAAGAACTTTTTTGCTTTTGACCACCAAATATGAAGAAAATATGCTGAAGTGAAGGATAATGTCCATGTCAATATCCAAAGGCCTAAAAATGTTAGAAATGGGTGATAAACAGCATGATAACTCATATTTAAGCCACGCCACAGCAGTTGATCCCAAAACACATTTGATAAATATGCTCTATAGGCATAGGTTGCTAAAAAGTGAAAAATTTTTAAACATTTCTCCGATTTGTGCCTGATATTAAATAGACATAGTGCAGCTACTAAAGCAATTACAGCCAAGCAATAAAATGTCATTGATGGTTTATAATAAGGCGCGTTTGCAAAAAGAACCGGATAGCCAAAGCCATGTAATTCAAAATTAGTCCAGAAAAAGCATGCAGCAAAACCAACTAAGATCAGCCACCAAAACTTATATAGAAACGGATTGACATAATCCCTAAATTGCCAGGCCAATACACCAAAGACACCGTAAATCACAAACGAAATGAAAATACGATCCAGCAGATACCAGCTTTTTTCGTGTGGCCCATGAAAAACGTAAAAGTCATAAAACCACAGCCAGAAAAAATACAAAACAAACGTAATACCGGCAACTGATAAACCCCGTTTTACGTTGTTAGCAACATAACGACTGATTCCCCAGAAAATTGGCATCAAAATTATAAATTGTAACATCATGGTGTTATACCAGAGATGAGGAGCAGCGTTACCGTTGATAAATTGCCAGCAAAATGTACCAAAATTATTGAACTTTCTTATTTGCTGAAGCCAGGGCATTCCCAACAAGTAGATCAAAGTCCACCAGATTGTAGGAACAAACAAATTTGACCAGTTTGCTCGTAAATGTTTTTGGTATGAAAAATTGCCTGCTATATCGTTAGTACGAATAGTTGTATACAAAATGCCAAAGATAAATGCTGGAGCAGTGTACTTAACCAAATTATACATAACGCCAAAAATATCTTGCGTATTATATGGTTGTCCCACTCCCATAATTAAGGACATTATTGGTTGAGACATAACGGCGCTGCAAGCAAAAACCTTCAGGTAATCACCTATGTCAGCTAATTTACATGATTCGGATGAATGCATTTTCATTTTCTATTTTAAAAATTCCTTTTCTTTTAGGATAAATTGTTAAAACCATCATAGAGATTGTAATAATTTTTATTATAAAGTTCAAAAATATAATGGCAAATTACCTGATAAATTAACAAAAATTGCAATTTTCGAAAATAAAATTTTCATCCTTCGGCTATTTAAACTTTTTGCGATATTTTAAAGGCGATAGACCCTTAAAACGTTTAAAGGTAGTCGAAAACAAGCTTGTACTGCTAAACCCAGCATCATACGCGATTTCTTCTACTTTTTTATTAGTAAAAATCAGTTCGTGAACAGCCAAATTTACCTTTTCTTGGTTCATATAAGTTACTAAGGAAGAATTTTTTTCTTTTTTAAAAAGATGTTGTAAATATGAGGTACTGACATTTAGTTCTGTGGCAATTTCACTGATATTTTTGATAGAAGTTAAGTTAGAAAAAATGTATTCTTGTGCACGATAAACTATGGAAGTTATGTTATTCCTCTTTACTCTGTTAACTCGAGCTACAAAGATTTCACCAATTGCTCTGGAGTATTCATAGTAGTTAGATATAACGGTATCTTTTTCAATTTGTTTTATTATTTCGTCGCTGAGCCCAAATGCTTCAGATACGGGAACACCACCTTTAACTGCTGCTCTAGTATATAAGGTAGTTGCAGCAATTGCCATATCCTTGGAATTTCTGAGCTTGTTGTCTCCAAATGTGCCTAAATTACCATACTTAACGAATTTTTTGAAGTTATCATTATATTCATCTAAGTTACCTTTACTAACTGATTTCATTAATTCAGTTTCTATAAGATATCCTTTGTAAGAAGCTTTTTTCTTATTATCCAGTGAAATATTTTCTCCTAGGGGAAAAGTCTCACTGGATTTTGTAATTATTGGCCAATTATTAAAGATCATGAAATAAAGACATTTCATGGTTTGTGAAAATTTATTCCACCCTAATAGTGGAGCTAGGCGATCATAATTTTTGTTATTAGCAATTGTAAAATTTAAGTTTAAGCCAATAATTTTTAAATCTTTTATGTTAAAAAAGCCCATGGCGCATTGATTATTAAACAATATTAAATTTAATTTATTGCTTGTATTATCTGATTCTTTTAATAAACTCAGTGGAAAGTTTGGAGCTAAAGGAGATGTGTACTTTCTTATTTGATCATATTGATTTTTAAAAACATATAAGTTCAAGTCTGTAGCGCGATGAAAGTTATTTAAAATTTCCTCAAGATTTTTATCTATCATAAAATATTTCCTTTTGCAACAGAAAACATAAAAAATAAACAGAAAACATAAAAAAAGTTATTAAAATTATACCATAATTTGTTTGTAAGCGATATCAGAAAGGGGAGATATTTATGAAGCTTACAACTATAGAAGTAAATCATATGATTAAACCACTAGGTTTTGATTTTAATAACTCTTTGCATATAGTTGGCTTTTTAGATCAAGGTACTGACCAAAAATTAGAAAGGAAATTGGTGATTAAAAATAATGATAAAACGATTTATCAAACCAACTGGGAGGCGGCTAACGACTTAATATATGATATTTCGTTAATTTTAAAGCCAAGGACCAAATATTATGTAATTATGTCTGTTAAAAATAAAGATAAAATTGTAAACAAAGAAACTTGGTTTGAAACGGCATTTATCAATGAAAATTTAAAAGGAAACTGGATTGGAACCAACTTTCATAAACTTCATTCAGTGATATTTAGCAAAAAGTTTTCAGTTGAGAAGGCAAATAATGCTAGGCTCTACATTTCTGCTTTGGGACTATATGAGGTATACATAGACAATAAAAAAGTAGGTGATGAATATTTAACCCCCGGTTTTACAAATTATTTTCGTAATATTCAAATTCAAACATATGATGTAACTGACTTTTTAAGTAGCGGCAATCATGTTATCTCAATTTTAGTTGGGGATGGCTGGTATAAAGGTAAACTGGGCCTAAAAACTCATGGTGGACAACCAAATAACTATGGTGCAGATCTTTTTGCTATTGCTGATTTGATAATTACTAATAAAAATGGTGAACAAATAGTTACCACAGATGAAAGTTGGAAAGTAATTAAATCACCTGTTACTGATTCCGGAATATATTATGGTGAAGATTACGATGATACTATTTCACCAAAAGTTTTAGAGTCTGCGCACTTAAGCCAAAAAACTAAAGGCGTCTTAAATGACAGGTTAAGTTTACCAGTGAAAAAGCATGAAGTATTCAAAGTTAAAAAAATTATTCATACACCTAATAATTCTACAGTTTTAGATTTTGGTCAAAACATTGCTGGTTGGGTTGAATTTAAAAATAATTTGCCTCAAGGACAAAAAGTAACGTTAGAATATGGTGAAATTTTGCAAGATGAAGAATTCTATAGAGATAATCTTCGCTCAGCTAGGGCAAAATTCACCTACAAAAGTAATGGTAAATCAAAGTGGGTCAGGCCACACTTTACTTATTTTGGTTTTAGATATGTAAAATTGGATAATTTTACTAAAGAAATTAATCCTGACGATTTTAAGGCTTTTGCCTTGTATTCTAACATGGAGGAAACAGGCAATATAAAAACTGATAATAAAAAAGTAAATAGACTTTTTGAAAATATTAAATGGGGGCAAAAATCAAATTTTATAGATATACCAACTGATTGCCCTCAGCGTGATGAGCGCTTGGGATGGACAGGAGATGCTGCTATTTTTGCCGAAACAGCTAGTTATAATATGGAAACTTACGCATTTTTTAAAAAATTTGCTAAAGATATAGCGATTGAACAAGATGAACAGGAGGGAAAAGTTCCACTTTATGTGCCAAGAGTTGATACAGATGACGGCGGCAAAGCTGTATGGAGTGATGCAGCGACTATCATCCCCTGGATTTCATATCAAAGAACTCAAGACAAATCAATCTTAAAACAAAACTTTTCGCAAATGAAATCCTGGGTAGACTGGATTCACAAGAGGGCCAAAAAAGCTGGTAATGAGTTCTTGTGGTTAGGTGACGATCAACTAGGCGATTGGCTAGCATTAGACACAGAAGATATTCTGAAACTCAAGGGTAAAACTGCAGATGATTTGATTGCTAGTGCATTTTATTACTATTCTTCTTTTATTGTGAAAAATGCAGCTAAAGTACTTTATTTTAAAAAAGAAGAAGAGAAATATGGTCAACTAGCAAATTCAATCAAGACGGCCTTTATCAAGCATTTTTATACAGGAGATGGACTTACAGTTGCGGATACACAAACGGGTTTAGCTCTTTGCTTAAAGTTCCATTTGTACCCTGAAAATGCCAAACAGAAGGTCATTGATCTATTGGTTGAGAAAATAGAAAAAAAGCAAAATCATTTAGATACTGGGTTTGTGGGAACGCCAATTTTATTGCCAGCCTTATCTGAAAACAATCAGAAAAATCTGGCTTTAAGAATATTTTTGCAAACAGATTACCCAAGTTGGTTATTTGAAGTTGAACACGGAGCCACAACAATTTGGGAACGATGGAATTCTCTTGATGATCAAGGCAAAATTGCTGAAAATGGTATGAATTCATTAAATCACTATTCTAATGGTTCAGTAATGGCGTGGGCATATGAATACCTACTTGGACTAAAACAATCTGGAAGCAATGTTGAGTTTGGTCCAGCAATATCAACAAAATTCCACACGGTATCTGGTCAGATAAAGCTTCCAACTGGATTGGTAAAAGTAAATTGGAAAATTAAAGATGCATTTCATGTTGCTTTTAACGTTCATATTCCATATGGTAGTAAAATGATGCTGAAATTTTCAAATGTTAAAGAGCTTATAGTAAATGATAAACATGGTCAATACACTTTGCCATCTGGAGAATATCATATCTATTTAACTGTTAAGAAGCCTATCGTTGAGTTTTTTGATGTACACACCCCTATTAGTGAATTTTTAGATAATAAGAATTTAACTAGCAAAATAAGTAAATTGGTACCTTTTTGGGATTTCTTAACATTGCCAGGAAATATGAAAAACTTTGCGAAATATTCCCTTTATCAATTAAGTAAAGAGATGAAAGGTATTGGGTTTAAACCATTCAGTGAACAAGAAGTTAAAAGAATTAATGACTTATTTAAACAAACAGCGATCTTAGGAGTCAAAAATGAATAAAAAGAATTTCGGATTAAAATTAGCAATACTATTGTTAAATATTTTTGTTGTTTCATCGGGTGCAACGGCTGCAACTATACCCTTAATGATAAAAACTTTTTCAAATGTTAACCCCACTCTTGTTGAACTAACCATGACGGTTTCATCACTTGGAATAATTATTTTCACACCTATCAGTAATATTTTAGCTGATAAAATCGGGATTAAGAGCACGATAATTTCAGGCTTATTTATAATTTTTCTTAGTGGCATAGTACCTGCACTTAGTAACAATTTCGGTTTGATTTTTACGTCAAGAATTGGTATCGGAATTGGAACAGGACTATTAGCTTCGTATTCTCAATCTTTAATCATTTCTCTTTTCAGCGGCAAAGAACAGCAGCGACTTCTTGGCTGGTCAAGTGTAGTTCAAGGATTGGGTATGTTTTTAATGACTTTTTTGGCAGGGGTGCTGCTAAATTATGGTTGGCACATGGCCTATTGGGTTAATGCAGTTGCTTTGCCAGTCTTACTCATGTTTTTTGCTTATATACCTAAGAACTTAAGAATTGATCAAGAGAACAATAAATCTGAAAAACCTGAAAATAATAGTCGAAAAATAAATGGGAAAATTTGGCTTTTAGCACTCTTCATATTCTTATTTAATTCTATCTTTGCTTTTGTTTCAATTAAGTTTGCAACTCTGGTAATTGAAAAAGGCTATGGCACAGCTCAAGATGCAAGTACATTATTGGGAATAATGTCTTTTGCAATGGCAGCAGGTGGATTTATCTACATGGCTTTACCGCAAACTATTAAAAACTTTTCTTTGTCTATCTCCATCGGATGCGGTCTATTAGCATTTTTTATATTTAGTGTTTCTAATTCCTTATTGGTTAGTAGTATAGGTGTCATACTGGTAGGGATTTCAGTTTCAATGACAATGGTTTCAACAATGTCAAGTGTAGGTGCGTTTACTTCACCATCGCAAGTCCCATTTTCTACTTCAGTTGTCATGACTATTGCTAATATCGGTACACTAATTGCTCCATATACCGCCCAAGTCTTTGGAACACTATTTAAAAATAACAGTGCTGAATTTACTTTCATTTGTGGAACTGTAATTTTTGGATTATTGTTAATATTTGTACTATGGATTGGCTTTAACTATAAAAAACTAGTTTATCATTCAAATAAATAGGGAGTAAAAATGATTAGTGAACAAGCAAAAAAGGCGATTGATTTCTCTAGAAAAAATATTAAGCCTAGTCAAAATGAACCACTGACGCCGGAAGTCGTAAAAGCTGCAAGAGCAAATGCAGATCTTGGGAATCAATACAAAATACCTAAAGATGTAAAAGTTAAGAAAGTTAATAAAGAATTCGTAAAAGGTGAGTTTTATTTAATTCAAAATGCGCAAAACAAAAATGATGTTATTATGTTTCTTCATGGTGGTGCCTATGCTACAGGAACAGTTTTTTCAAGAAGAAAACTTGCAATAAGTTTGGGTAAAAGCAGTAAAACAGATGTTTTTTCAGTAGATTACCGACAGTATCCAGAAGGAAAACATCCAGATGCTCAAATAGATGTCTACAATGCCTATATTTACTTAAAAGATAAATATGATAAAATTTTGTTGTTTGGTGAGTCAGCAGGAGCTACACTTGCTCTTACACTTACTATTCAATTGCGAAATGAACATAAAAATTTACCTGAAAAAATTTCAGTATTTTCTCCGATTATTAGTCAGCTTAATATTTTTCCATCTGAATATTATAGAAATGAACGAGATCCTATGCTCATTGGGGCAACTGCTCCCGTTCCATACTTTGATAATCCCGAAAAGAAAGATCCCTTAATCTCACCAATATATGACGACTTCCATGACTTTCCTCCAATTTTAATTAATTGTGGCAGTGAGGAAGTAAAATACGATAATTCAGCAATACTAAATTTTTTGTGTCAGAAATCTGGAGTTGATGTACAGTGGCATGTTTGGCAAGATCTTTTTCATGTTTTTGTTTTATTTGATTGTCCAGAAACCAAATTAGCAATAAAGCAAATAGGTGATTTTTTTAATTCGCATGTCAAATAGTTGTTTAAGGTGAATATTTGAGATAATGTATTAAAGTCGTTTGCAGTGATTGTTGTGATTTATATGGAAGAGATTTATGAAAAATTATTTGAGCATTGATATTGGTGGAACTGA
>CAMKZU010000020.1 GCA_946477855.1 uncultured Lactobacillus sp. | reverse complement strand
TGTAAACTTTCTAACTGATTATGAAGGTAAAGCTGAAGATGGTATACGATATGCACTAATTCATTATCTTCACTTTAACAGCACAGTCGCTTACTGGACCACACGAACAATCGTATTTATTTATCTATAAATAATCTAAAGGTGTGACTACAACATGAATACTACTTTAATAATAATCATTATCTTGGCTCTAGAGCTTTTGCCAATCGATACTTGGCTTGCCAGATATAATATGACGCTTGCTATACCTATCTTTTTTACTTTAGCGTTGATTGCTGTGTTTCTCCTCTCTCTAGTGGGCTTTGCAAAAGCTTTTCATTGGTATGATTATCTAATAACAGTTATTACATGTGTTTATGAGTGGATGATATTCTTCAGAAATAACAAAAAATAAGCAACCCAAATACGCAAATTAATTACAAATTAAGCAAATTAAATACCTAATCAAAAAATAATTTCATATATACCAAAGCAACTTCGCTTACATAATGTACATTAAGTGAAATTGCTACGAAACTTAGAGCTGTAGGCTTAAAACTGCAGCAAATAATTGATTGTGAATTTGAAGCCGTATAGCAAAAGGGAAGACTGATTTAACAGCCTTCCCTTTTTTCGTTACCTGATAATTTAACAATTAGACCAATTGCTTCATTTCAGCTTACTTACTACCTTTCATTAAAAAAATACCGATCAATCATTTTGCCTAATACATGCGCAATTACTGGTAAAAATAATATAGTACTGCCAAACTGGCATTTGTTGCTAGCATAGCTCTCACGCTAAGAGCATGGGACTAGCTATCTCATATTTATTATTAGGTGCTAAACCCGATTTGTTTAGCACCTTTTCAACGCCAAGGGAAATTTCCCCTGCTGTATATTAATATAGCATGACCGATTAAAATACGACCAAACAAAAAAGCATGAACCTTTGATGTTAACTGAAGTGACCCCCAAATTTGTCCTAAATTTGGGGGTCACTTCAAGTTATTAATCTTTTTAAACTTCTTTAAGCAGCTTATTACCTTAATACAAATACTTCTTAACCACTGTTTGTGGATCCATCCCTGAGCGTATTTGCAACTCCAGTTCAATTGCAACATCGGCAATAGTAACTTGCGGGTCAATTACATTATAAGGGTGATCTGGCGCTTTTTCCTGAGCCAGTGATAATTCCGTACAACCAAGCAAAATCACATTGCAACCGTATTGATCGTGCATTGTACGCAATATCCGATGATAGAGTTCTTTGTCAACTACACCCTTTTCTTTGATATTCGAGTAGATCAATTCGGTAACCATTGGTTGAATTTCTGGACCACCAAGCTCAGCTTCGCGACCTACTTGCTTAATTTCATCTTCATATAAATGATCATAAATAGACCCTTCTGTAGCAATTAACCCGATCTTTTTTTCATTGGGATAATCGACTAAGAACTTATGCACGGCAATACGCATCATATTTAAGAAGGGAACATCAGTTAAGTTTGCCAGATCATCATAAAAATAATGAGCAGTATTACACGGCATGATAAAAAAGTCAGGTTTTAGCGGCGCTTGCTGCAAAACATCATCACGTAAGGCATTAAAAAAATTAGGCTTACTGTGATCTTTAATATAAGTGGTGCGATCGGGAACTTGTGCATCATTCACTAAAATATAATTTAAATAATCCTGATCCTTAGTAATTTTAATGCGATGATTAATCATACGCACAAAACTTTCAGTGGCAATAGTGCCCATTCCGCCAATAATAGTAAAAAAATTTTTCATTATACCAACTTTTCTAATCGTTAAAGTTTTTTAGCCTTCTAATTTAGCAATTACTTGTTGCGCAACCGTAATATCGGAAGGATATGGCGTATCTACACCGCGCACTTTTTGATAGCCATCTGCTCCTTTACCACAGATAAGAACAATATCGCCCTTTTTAGACATACTGATAGCATCTGCGATTGCCTTTTCTCGGTCTAATTCAATTGTGACGTCAACCTTAGAATGATCAATTCCAGCATCAATTTCCTGGGCAATTTCCTGTGGGTCTTCAAACCCTGGGTCATCAGTGGTTAAAAAGGCCTTATCAGCAAACGCATTTAAGCTATGACTAAATCCTGGACGCCGCGAAACGCCCTTATCACCGGGTGCGCCCACAACCACAATAATCCTAGGATTATCAAATTCACGTTGCATAAAGCCCATTAGTGCCATCATTGACGCTTCATTATGAGCATAATCTACAACTACCACACCGTGGTCCTTGGTAACTTGGGTTTGCATCCGCCCGGGTACCGTAACCTGACTAATGCCTTTAGCAGCGGAATCATGATCCATACCCGCTAGTCCTGCTCCAATTACAGCAGCTGTGCCATTAGATTCGTTAAAGTCACCTAACATTTTCAACTGGTAGTTACCACTGATATTCAGCTTCTTTGCTTTAGGAGTTACGCACAGCACTTGGAATTTAGTCCGCACCATGTCCAGCTCCTCAGTTGCAAAGCGAAAATCAATCGTCTGTTTTAAATCTGGATTAGTAAATTTCTCATCAGCAAATAAGTAAATACTGTCTGGATCAGTAGTTGTTGTGGCCGCAGCATAAACTTCAGCAAAACGATCAGTTTGAGCATTAATAATGCACTTGCGTGCATTAACCAATAGCTGCAATTTGCAATGCAGATAATCTTCAAAGTTAGGATGCTCATTTGGTCCAATATGATCTGGAGAAATATTTAAAAAGAAACCTAAATCATAGGTCAAACCAAATACTCTGTTTTTCTTATATGCTTGGCTCGATACTTCCATAACCATGTGGGTCATGCCATTATCAACAGCTGTTCTCATATCACGGAACAAGTCTAATGATTCGGGCGTAGTCAAACTTGATTTAAAAGTATCTTCTTTTTCTGGTCCTACTACAGTATTAACAGATGAAATTAAAGCGGTTTTGCCACCATTCATTTGGTCAAGCATCCCTTTTAAAAAGTACGCCGTGGTTGTCTTGCCTTTAGTACCCGTGATCCCTACTACAAACAGATCATCTTGCGGAAAACGGAAAAAGGCAGCGGATAACAAAGCCATTGCCTTTGAAACATTACGTACAATTAGCGCATGCATCCCTTTACCTTCTGGGTAAGGCTGTTCAGCTACATAGCAGTTAGCACCATTAGCTTTTGCCATTGATAAGTATGTGGGGCGAAAGCCGGCTCCCTTACAAAAGAACAGTGTGTTCGTCTGAACATCGCGTGAGTCATAAGATACATATTCCATTTTTGATGGGACTGTATCTTGAACTGCACTGGACTTAAGCAGATGGTGTTCTTTTAAAATTAAAATACAGGTATTTAAAGAAATACTCATGCTATACTCCTCTATTTATTATCTCAGTCAAAATTATACCACAGCTGCGCCGGGGTTTTGCTCACTCTTTAAGTTTAATGGCAGGCAAATAATGAAACGTGTCCAATCCTTATCAGATTCACAGCGAATTTTACCATGATGTAAATCAACAATGCTTTTGGTAATTGATAATCCCAGTCCTGTACCACCGGTTTGAGTATTTCGTGAACCTTCCACCCGGTAAAAACGTTCAAAAATTTTTTTAAGCGAATCAGCCGGAATTTGGGCACCATTATTCTCTACGCGTAACTCTACCTCATTGTTATTAACTAAATTAGCAATCAGGTTGATTTGCGTGGCACCGGTGCCGTACTTTAAAGCATTGGTAATTAGATTGTTATAAACACGAACCAACTTTTCCGCATCAGCTTCAATGGTTAAATTCTTCGGTCTGGCTTCAATATTAAACACTATCCCTTTTTCTTGACCTTCGAATTCAAAACCAGCTGCTACTTGTTCTAACATAGAAAAAATATGCAAAGAAGACAAGTTTAGTTTGGTACTAGTTGATTTTAACGTGGTATATTCAAGCAGATCGTGAGCCAGCGACTTCATTTGTTCTGCTTTCATATACGCAATATTAAGATATTTTTGTTGATCTGCTGGATCCGACACCCCCGACTTAAGTAGTCCTAAGTAACCGATGATAGAAGTCAAAGGTGTCCTGATATCATGAGAAACATTGCTAATCAGTTCGTCTTTAGACTTTTCAATTGCTTTTTCTTCATTAATTGCATTCACGGTACTGTCAACCAGTGAATTGATTGAATCAATAACCTTTTGCAAATCGGTTTTAACCTTAAAAGATATGGTATGGTCAAAATGTCCTTTAGCAATATAATGCAATTCGGAAATAACATGCCTTAATTGCATTTGGTGGTAACGCCGAATTAACCGCCAATAAAGAACGATTAAGTCACCAACGCCCATAAAAATGATAAAGGTATTCTGCCATGACCATAAGTGGCGTCCACCGGCAAAAGTAATAGTCCTTTTTAAAAAATAAATGCCATTAACCAGGTTTTTATTTTGTAAAATTGTCAAGTTGATTAAAATAACTACTGACAGGTTTAATAGCAGGAGCAGAATAACAGTTATCACGCCTTCAGCAAACAACTCACTCTTTTCAGCAGCTGTCAGCTTGACCCGTTCTTTTTTCATTTAGCTAAGCCTCAACTTTATAGCCTACACCCCAAACAGTCTGAATGACATCTTCGCCGCCAGTCGCTTTTTGAATTTTATCGCGCAAGTGCGAAACATGTACCATGACAGTCTTAGCGGAAACAATTGACTCTTGTTGCCAAACCCGTTCAAAGATCTCATCAGCAGAAAATACGCGGTTAGGGTGACTGGCTAATAAGTACAGAATACCAAATTCTAAAGCTGTTAATTGAATATCCTGACCATCAATCGTTTTAACTTCATGAGAATCACGGTTAATAATTAGCGGTCCTACCTCTAAAATATCAGGTTCATCGTCTTTAACCTGCTTTTGACTACGACGTAACAGTGAACGAACACGCGCCATTACCTCTAACGGATTAAATGGTTTAGACACATAGTCATCGGCTCCAGTAATTAATCCCTGAATTTTATCCATATCGCCGGTTTTGGCTGATACAATAATAATAGGAATATCTGAATCCTTGCGTACTTCTTTAATAACATCAATACCGCTCATATTAGGCATCATGACATCTAAAATCATCAGTGCAATATCTGGAGTAGTCGTCAGCTTGGTAATTGCTTCCTTGCCGCTATAGGCGACAACGGGAGTGTATCCTTCGTTTTTAAGGTAAATACTTAACAATTCGACGATTTCTTTATCATCATCGACAACTAAAATTTTCATAGGGCTTATTTCCCTTCTTTTTATTTATTAATTATATTTGTTTTATTTTGTAGTCTACTAAATATAGTGTAGCAGAACTTATGTCTAATATTTTAGACAATTTTGTAACAAACTACTAATATTCAAGCACAACTTTATCGTTTTATTAAAAAAGCTGGAAAAACTCCAGCTCATTTTTTAGTTTAATTTATTAATACCATTTAAGTATGCCACAAGCCATTGCCGGTCAACGAAACCTAAAAATGCGCCATTTTCATTTTGCACGGCAACTTCTTCTTGCTCACTTAAGATTGCTAAGACCTTGGCAAGCTTTTCATCAGCTTTAACCTTAGTCATAGATGCTAGTGTTGCTGTTTCTTTCTGCTTAAATTCATTAAACAAAGCGGCTTGCCTTAAACGTGTTTCATACAAGTCATTACCAAGACTGCCCTTGAAAAAGTCCTTGACATACTTATTTGCCGGATGTCGCAATATTTCCTGAGGCTGATCAACCTGCAATAATTGCCCATCTTTCATAATGGCGATCCTATCAGCTAAACGTAAAGCCTCATTCATGTCATGGGTAACAAAAATAATGGTATTGTGCAGTTGCTTATGCAGATCAACTACCAAGCTTTGTAAATTGGCACGAGAAAGAGGATCAAGGGCGCTAAAGGGCTCATCCATTAGAACAATAGGCGGCTTAGAAGCAATTGCCCGTAAAATACCAATTCGCTGCTGCTCACCACCAGATAATTCATGAGGATATCTCTTAGCATATTCCTCTGGATTCAGCCCCACTTCTTGTAGTAACTTGGCAGCAGTTTCTGCTAAATTGCCTTTGTCTCCCTGTATTTCAGGAATTAGAGTAATATTTTTTGCAACCGTCATATTAGGAAAAAGAGCAATTTGTTGCAACACATAACCAATTTGCCAGCGCAATTTTTGCACGTTATATTCAGTAGTAGGACGCTGATTGACTAAAACGCGGCCGCCATTAGGGTCTTCTAAACGGTTAATCATCTTAATAGAAGTAGTTTTCCCACTGCCAGAATTGCCCACAAGAACAAAAAGCTCACCCTGCTGAATATCAAGATTAAGATCATTTACCACTACTTTATCAGCAAAAGATTTTTTTACATGTTCAAATTTAATCGCTGAAGTCATTTTAATTCTCCTTAAGCAAATGCTGTTTCACTAAAAAGTCATGCGCTACCTGTCCCGGATCCATGTTTTTAACATTTACTTTGTAGTTCATCTCCTGCATTTGTTTTTCAGTTATTTTACCGGCCAGCTTATTCAAACTGCGGACAATTTGGGGATGTTTGTGGGCAAAATCATTGCTCATTAAAGGTGCACCTTGATAAATCGGGAAATTATGCCTGTCATCTTTTAAGATACTTAAATGATATTGCCTTAATTCACTGTCTGTTGAGTAGGCATCAACAATATTAACCTTATTTTGGTCAATTGCCTGATAACGCAATGCCGGTTCCATTGATTTGACAGGGAAATCAATTTGATATAATTTTTTGATTCCTTTAAAGCCATCATCACGATCAATAAATTCTAGCGTCATGCCACCCTTCAACTGATTGGTAATGTTTGCTAAATCACTTATTTTGGCCAAATGATTTTTCTTTTTAAATGATGTTTTAACGGCTAAAGCATAGGTATTATCATAGGCCATAGGTTTAAGCAGTGTGAGCTTATCCTGTTTATTCATTAAATTTCTGGCCTTTTCATAAGTTTCTTTTTCGGTTAAACCTGCAGTTTCGACTGGGGTTTTAGCAAAAGTTTCCAAAACAGTTCCCGTAAACTCCGGATAGATATCTATCTTACCGTTTTTTAAAGCACTGAATAAAAAAGTGGTCTTACCAAAATTAGGTTTTAAAGTAACTTGAACGTGAGAATCTCCTTGTTCAATTAATTCTTTATACATATTAATTAAAATATCAGGTTCAGATCCCAGTTTACCGGCAATAGTAATAGTTTCTTTTTGATTTGCGGCAGCTTCATAAATACTGCTGCCTGCTAAAAATAAGACACTGACCAACAAAATACCCAAAGCTGCTTTGACAGAGGCGTGTTCTAACCACTTAATTAAAGCACTTAGGGTAATAGCCAAAACGCCAGAGCAAACTGCACCAATTACTATTAACCCAGTATTATTGCGGTCTATTCCCAGCAAGATAAAGCTACCAAGACCGCCGGCGCCAATTAAAGCAGCCATAGTGGCGGTGCCGATAATTAAAACCAAAGCAGTTCTGATACCCGAAATAATAGTAGGCATTGCTAACGGTAATTCCACTTTGAGCAATTTTTGCATCCGAGACATCCCGAATGCGTCCGCGGCTTCTTCTAGGGCCGGATCAATTTCGGTTAAGCCTAAATAGGTATTTTGAAAAATAGGCAATAAAGCATAGACTACAAGCGCAATTACTGCTGGGACTGTGCCAATGCCGACTAGCGGAATTAATAAACCCAGCAATGCTAAAGAAGGAATTGTTTGCAGAATACTGGCAACTTGCAGTAAAAATTCTGCTGCCTTGCTATGTTTTACAGCCCAAAAAGCTAACGGCATTGCAATTACCATTGCAATCAGCAATGAAAGAAGTGATATTTGTAAATGCTGCAATAAGGCAATTCCCAGATCACCCTTGCGTTCACTTAAAATTTGTATAATTTGATTCATTGCTTAATTCCTTTGCTTTACGTCAATTCTTAGATTAATAACTAAAATAATAACAGCTCTAGTCTGTTAAATTCTTTTGTTTTACCATAACACAAACTCATATTTTAAAAGTAATAATTGCTTATAGTCTTGATTGACACAAAAAAATTCCTAGTCATTTAAAAACTAGGAATTTTTTATTTATTCTATTTCTTTTTTACCCGTATACAGCTCGTAATAGTAGCCCTTTTTCTTTAAGAGCTGATCATGATTACCAGCTTCAATAATATGACCATGATCCAAGACCAAAATCAAATCCGAGTTAATTATTGTTGATAAACGGTGTGCAATAACAAAACTGGTTCTGCCGGCAAGCAAATTATCCATACCCGCCTGAACCAATTTTTCAGTTTGCGTATCGATACTTGAAGTTGCCTCATCCAAAATCATCACTGGTTCATCAGCAATCATTGCCCGTGCTATACTGAGCAGTTGCATTTGACCTTGGGATAAATCGCCACCGTTACCGTCAATAATAGTCTTATAGCCTTCATCCAAATGATGGATAAATTCATCTGCATGAGATAAGTGGGCTGCTTGATAAACATCATCGTCACTAGCTTCAGCATTACCAAAGCGGATATTGTCCATCACCGTTCCGGTAAACATGTGAGTGTCTTGCAAAACTATTGATAATGACCGTCTCAGATCATCCTTTTTTATCCTGCTAATTGGAATACCATCATAAGTGATCGTTCCTGAATTAATTTCATAAAAACGATTGATCATGTTTGAAATAGTGGTTTTACCAGCACCGGTTTCACCAACTAATGCTACTTTCATACCAGGCTTAGCATCAATGGAAATATTATACAGAATTTGTTTATTCGGTGAATAACCAAAATTAACGTGGTCAAACACAATATGACCTTTAACCGTAATTTTCTTAATAGAACCGTCTTTTTGCGGCACATTCCAGTGCCATGCACCCTTGATGTTTTCATCTTTGGTAATAGTTACGTCACCGTCATCGACTTCAACTGGTTGATCTTCTAAATTGAAAATTCTTTCAGCACCAGCTAAGGCCATCACAATAGAATTCAACTGCTGTGAAATCTGAGCAATTGGCATAGCAAACTGTTTAGATAACTGTAAAAAGGCACCAATTACACCCAGAGAAAGCGGGGCAATACGATTGATAGCAACCGCTCCACCTAAGACTGCAATTAAAACATACAGTAAATTGCCCATGTTGCCCATAATTGGGAATAAAACTGTAGCGTAAGTGTTAGCCTTGCCAGCAGCTTCCTTTAAGGATTCATTGTAAGCATTAAAGTCTTCTTCGACTTCTGGTTCATGACTAAAGACCTTGATAACTTTAAGACCATTAAGCATTTCTTCATTATAACCGTTAACTTGTCCCAATTCCTTTTGTTGCAATTTAAAGAAATGTGAAGAACGGACAGTCAAGAAACGAACAATAATGATCGAGAGTGCAAAAACAAATAATGTAAAAATAGTTAATTGCCAGCTTAATGTCAGCATTGCTCCTAATACAAAAATTAAGTTTAATGCTGAGTTCATAAATTGCGGGATTGACTGTGAAATCATCTGCATTAACGTATCAATATCGTTAGTGTAGCGACTCATAATATCGCCGTAGTCATTTTCGTCAAAATATGAAATAGGCAATTTTTCCATGTGTTCGAACATTTCGTTACGAACCCTGAACTGTACTTTTTGCGCTAAAACCGCCATTAATACGGCAAAAAGATAGTTGGAAATAAAACCAATGGCATAGCAACCAAACATCACGGCAATTGCATGTAAAAGCGGACCAAAGTTAGGTTGAGCCTCTTTAGTAAGCGGAATGATATAGTCATTGATTAAACGCTCAATAAATAATGACCCTAAAACATTTGCTGCAGCGGTTAAAATAATCGCAACGCTTGAAGTAATGAGCATCCAGGGACTGGTACTGGCAACTAATTTGAGCAGACGTCCCAGAGTTTTCGTACGCTTTGCCGTACTCTTAGTTTTATTATTTTCTACTGCTTTATCCAAATTAATCACCTACTTCTTTTGTTCTTCTTGGAACTTAGCGATTGAACTGTATAAATCGTTACGTTTCATCAATTCATCATGTGTACCGATGTCCTGGATTTTTCCTTCATCCATTACTATGATGCGATCTGCATCCTTAATAGATACAATTCTCTGAGAAATGATAATCTTGGTTGTGTCTGGCATGTTCTGACCTAAAGCCTCACGAATCTGCCGTTCAGTCTGTGTGTCCACTGCAGAAGTAGAATCATCCAGTATTAAGATTTTAGGCTTTTTCAATAATGCCCGCGCAATAGTAATTCTTTGTTTTTGTCCCCCAGAAACATTATTACCACCTTGCTCAACCATTGTATCGTATTGATCCGGCATTTCGCGGATAAAGTCGTCAGCATGAGCAACTTTGGCTGCAGCAATAATCTCCTCATCAGTGGCGTTTTCATTACCCCACTTCAAGTTTTCCTTGATAGTACCGGAAAAGAGAACGTTATTCTGCAAAACCATAGCAACGTTATCACGCAGAGTCTTCAGGTCATAAGACTTCACATTATGACCCGCTACCCGCACGGCTCCTGAATCTGTGTCGTAAAGACGCGGAATCATTGACACTAGCGTTGACTTAGAAGAACCTGTCCGACCAATAATACCAATCGTTTCACCAGTTTTAATATTGAGGTTGATATTATTCAAGGCCAGGTTTTTATCATCTGGATCATACTTAAAGTTTACGTGATCAAAAATCACTTCGCCATTGTTCATGTGCTTTAATGGCTTGCGTGGATTTTCAATTGAAGGTTTCTCATTGATGACTGCTGCAACCCTATGACCACTAGCACCTGAAACAACTAACTGGGTAATAATCATAGCCAGCATATTCAAACTGCCCAAAACGGAGTTGGAATATGAAAACATTGAAATCAGTTGACCGGTTTGCAAACTACCGCCAACTATTTCTTTTGCACCAAACCAGCAGATAGCCAAGTTGGAAATGTTTAACACCGCCATAACGATCATTGAGTTAAGCGACATAATTTTCTGTGCTGTAGCAAATAACTTATAAATGAAGCCGGCTGACTTTTTAAATTTAACAGTCTGCGCTTCTTCTTGCACATAAGTCTTAACTTCACGGATACCGCGGATATTTTCCCTAACTACTTGGTTCATGCGGTCGTAACCGCGGAAGATTTTAGGGAAATACTTGCTGGCACTCTTGATAACCAAGCCCAAAAGAATTACAAAAATGGGTGCAACCACAACAAAAACCAGTGACAACCGCGGGCTGACAATAACAGACATGATGATTGAAACCAGCAACATCATTGGCGCTCTGACTGCAATTCTTATTAGCATTTGGTAAGACATCTGAATGTTGTTAACATCAGTCGTCATTCTCGTTACCAAACTGGCACTTGAAAATTTATCAATATTTTCAAAAGAATAATCCTGCACATGATAGAACATGTCTTTACGTAAATTAGCGGCAAATCCAGCTGCGGCATGTGCGGAAGCGTAACTGGCACCTGACCCTAAAATAAGTGAAACCAGGGTTAATACCAGCAAAACTATACCACTCTTAGTAATATAGTCCATGTTTCCTTTCATTATTCCATTATCAATCAAAATACCAACTAAATACGGTATTAACATTTCAATGATAACTTCACCAGTAACAAATAAAGGCGACAGTAAAGATAGTTTTTTATACTGCCTAATTGATTTACGCAGCGTATTAATCATTGAATACCCCTTTCTGATTTTTACTGCATTTGCTTAATTTCGTAAGTGAATTCAGTTTAAAAAGGATAAATAGACCTATGATAAATCTATTTATCCTTTAAAATATATAGTTATCTAAGTATAGCTCTTTTCTTGACAAAAAACACTTTATTTGCTCCTATCAGCTGGAGCAAAGGCAGAACCAATAATTTGGTAGTGCTTCCTAAAGAGCCACCGAATACCATAAACTGCAGCTGCAATAATGAGGTTATATATAGCAGGCAAAGCAGGATTAATAATGCGAAACGCTGGTATTGAGACGATGTAGAGGAATAAAAAGAGAACTACCATTAACAAAATAGAACTCCAAATAAACTTGGACCACGGTATCTTCTTAGTCTTACCGGTACTTGGAACAACCCAATCATTATATTTAGTCATGAAGACCCCTAAGGTTACACCAATAACCAGCAAAGTCAGAACACCCGTCTGTGGATTATACTTTTCATTTTTTTGGAACAAACCTACTAAACCAAAAAGTCCAAAGAATAAGGCAGTGTAAAACATTGCATTATCCGTAGCATATTGCCAAAATGGTATATCTGACGCTTTTCTTTTCTTAGGCTTCAACATGTCTGCTGCTTTTAACTTAGGAGACATATTATAGTAAGTGCTAGCAGGTTGTCCGTGACGCTGGGCAACTACTAAATCACTTAAAAGAGCATCAATGCGCTTTTGTGCATCTTCAGTGCTCATTTTTCCCTGAGCTTCGAGTTCTTTTTGCAAACGAAAAACGTAATCGGAGTTCTTATTACTGAGCTGCTTACGCAATTCAGCGGGTGTCATCTGCTTAACTTCATCATCCTTGTTTTGGTTGATTACTTTCTCTTTAAGCTTTTGTTGCTTATTTACATCTATGTTAGCTTGATTAGCCTGTTCTTCAGTTTTCTTTTCTGCCATTATTTTTTCCTAAACGTTAAATCTAAATTCAATAATGTCACCATCTTGAACTTCATAGTCTTTACCTTCAAGACGTAATTTACCTGCTTCTTTAACTTTTTGCATAGTTTCATATTGATCAAGATCAGTAAATGAAACTACCTCCGCACGGATAAAGCCCCGCTCAAAGTCAGAGTGAATAACTCCCGCAACTTGTGGAGCTTTCATTCCTTCATGGAAAGTCCAAGCTCGCGTTTCCGGTCCACCAGCTGTAAAGAATGTTCTGAGTCCTAAAATGTGGTAAGCTGCACGAATTAAACGGTCAAGTCCAGATTCAGTTACGCCTTCTGCCTCTAAAAATTCAGCTTTTTCATCATCTTCTAAACCAGCAATTTCTTCCTCAGTAGCAGCAGAAATACCTAAGCATTCAGCATTCTCACTTTCAGCGTGCTTTTTAACAATTTGGTAATACTGATCTTTTTCAGGTTCAGCCATTGAGCTTTCTGCAATATTAGCTACATAAATCACAGGCTTATCTGTTAACAAGAACAAGCCTTTGACGATCTTTTGCTCGTCCTCACTAAAACTGATGGAGCGTACAGCCTTGCCTTCTTCTAAAACCGGCTTGATTTTTTGTAAAACATTAAATTCAGCTTTAGCTTCTTTATCATTTTGCTGGGCAATCTTTTTAACCTTATTAATCCGGCGGTTAACAGCATCTAAATCGGCAATTGCGAGTTCTAAATTAATAGTATTAATGTCTTCTTCTGGATCAACTTTACCGGTAACAGAAGTAATATTATCATCTTCAAAAGCCCGCACAACATGAATTATTGCGTCAGTTTGGCGAATATTTTCCAAAAACTTGTTGCCGAGGCCCTCTCCTTTGGAAGCACCTTTAACTAAACCAGCAATATCGGTGAATTCAAAAGTAGTGTGAACAATCTTTTTAGCAGGAATTAATTCCTGAATTCTTGCCAGTCTTTTATCTGGAACTTCAACCATGCCCACATTAGGTTCGATTGTAGCAAATGGGTAATTGGCCATCTCCGCACCAGCTTTGGTAATAGCATTAAACAATGTTGATTTGCCGACATTTGGTAGTCCAACAATCCCAGCAGTTAATGACATTTTTATCCTCTTTCTTTAACAAAAACTATTTATTATCTTGATTAAAATTTGGTCGCGCTATGTCACTTTTAGGTACATAAAGCTCATTTTTAACATTAACGGGATCATTTGCTTTAGTTAAGACTTTTTTCAGATTATGTGTGAATTTAGATCTGGGCATCATTACAATGTGACCACATCCCATACATTTTAATCTGATATCTGCTCCTAAACGCAAAACTTCCCAATCGTTAGTCTTACAAGCGTGAGGTTTCTTCATGAGTACAGTATCAGCTAAATTATAGGAGATTTCTTTATTCATCAAGATCTACTCCCAAAACATCAAGTATTCTATTCAATTCGTCAACTGATGAAAATCCTATTGACAAATGACCGCTGCCCTTTTTATTTTCGGATATATTGACACTGGATCCTAATTTATCCGCTAATTGATGCTCTGTGGCGCGAATAAAAGCAGACTTTTTAACAGTCTTCTTGCGCGGCTTCTTGGAATTAAGGTTAGCAACCAAAGCTTCCACTTTTCTCACCGGCATCCCTTCTTTAACCACTTGCTTAGCCACTTCATCAATTTTATCTTTGTTTTTCAAACCTAAAAGCGTCCGCGCTTGACCCATTGAAAGATCACCATGTTGCAACAAATGCTTAGTTTTGCTAGGTAAGGTCAATAAACGCAGGTAGTTGGCAATATACGGACGAGATTTACCCATTCTCTTAGAAACTTCTTCTTGGGTAAGGCCCAAGTTTTTTTGCAACATTTCGTAAGCTTGAGCTTCTTCAAGCGGTGTTAAATCTTCACGTTGCAAGTTTTCTAACACTGCCACTTCCATCATTTGACTTTCACTAAAATCACGGACTATAGCAGGTATTGTGCCTTTCTTGGCCATCTTCGAAGCCCTAAACCGTCTTTCACCGGCAATAATTTCATAGCCGTTAATAGACTTACGCACAATTATAGGCTGAAAGACACCATTTTCTTTAATAGAATCAGCCAGTTCCTTCAGTGACTTGTCATCAAAATTTTTACGTGGTTGATAGGGATTGGGTCTAATATCGCTTAAATTAAGGTCCTGAATTTCTTCTTCGTTGTCCTCGATCTGAGGTTCGTCTTCAAACAGCGCTTCGATGCCGCGACCGAGACCACCATGCTTTTTAGTATCCTTATTTCTTGAGTTTCTTGCCATGATTCTTTAACACCTCCTTGGCTAGATCGTCGTAAACTTCAGCTCCGCGGGAATTAGGAGCATATTCTGTAATTGCTTCACCATAACTTGGCGCTTCCGCCAATTTGGTAATCCGCGGAATAATAGTTTTATATACTTTATTAGAAAAATAGGAGCGTACTTCTTTGACTACTTCAGCGCCTAAATTAGTCCGTGCATCCAGCATTGTGAGCAAAACACCTTCAACACCCAAGTCTTTATTGAAGTGTTTTTGGACTAACCTAATGGTGTTGAGTAGCTGACTTAGACCTTCCATAGCATAATATTCACTTTGAACAGGAATTAAAATTGAGTCTGATGCTGTAAAAGCGTTGATCGACAGTTGTCCTAAAGACGGTGGACAATCAATAAAAATAAAATCATAATTTTCACTAATTGTGTCTAAAGCAGATTTTAAGCGGGTTTCCCGTGCCATCATGCTAATTAATTCTGTTTCAGCTCCTGACAAATTAATAGTTGCTGGGACTAAGTCGAGGCGGTTAGTAGAAGTATGGAAAATCGTATCTTTAAGAGGAACATCGTCAATCAACACACTATAAATATCTTGATCAATCTCGGATTTTTCTATTCCCAATCCAGAAGTTGCATTACCTTGTGGATCAATATCTACAATTAAAACTTGGTACCCACGTTCCGCAATTGAAGCTGCTAAATTAATTGTGGTTGTCGTTTTACCGACGCCACCTTTTTGGTTAGCAACCGAAATTACACTCACCATATTTTCCATGCCTTCCTACTTTCTTTTCAATTCAATTGTAATCATATAATCATCAGGATCGTTGTTTTCCTTAAATTTGACCTTGATGCCTGATTGTTGGGCAAGCTTAATTGCCTTCTTAATCGTATTTATTTGTACTTTTAAGTCCTTAGGGATACGATTAACCGACCTGTTCGTTTGCTCAGACTGCTCTTTTTCTTTCGCCTGATTTTTTTTACCGGCAAAATATTGGTCAACATTTTTGACAATTTTTTCAGTGTCATTAACATTCAGGTTATTTGCCAAGATTTCGTCCAGAACGCGGCTCTGATCTTTTTCACTCAGTCCAACCAGACAGCGTCCATGACGCGGTGAAATTTCACCACTAGCTAAATAGCTTTGCACCTTGGGCGTTAACTTGAGTAAACGCAACTTGTTAGCGACATAAGATTGGGACTTGCCAATATTTTGCGCCAATGTGGTTTGCGTGAGCTTATTTAACTTCATCAAATTATTGTAGGCCTGAGCTTCATCAATTGGATTTAAATCTTCTCTTTGCAAGTTTTCAATTAAAGCTAATGACGCTGCTTGACTGTCATCCATGTTCTTGACTATTGCTGGAATTTTTTCCCATGCCAGATGTTGAGCTGCCTTTAGTCTGCGTTCACCAGCGATAATTTCGTAACTGTCATCTTTTTCACGTACAATAATCGGTTGCAGTAAGCCTTCTTTATCAAGAGTCGATGCTAATTCACGAATTGATTCCTCGGAAAACTCATGTCGTGGCTGATAAGAATTAGGTTTAATTTTACTTAACTCAATATCCTGAATTTGTTTACTTTTAGGAATTTCTTCATGATGACGCAAAGAAGAAAATAATGACATTTCGAGTCCCCCTGTTTAATGTATTGGTTTACGGTGAGGCGTTCCCGCCTGCCGCGGATATTTTTTAGGCGTTGCCTTTACTTTTTCTATTAGGATAAGCGTGCGTTCCTCTGTACTTTGGGGTAGTTGCAATTGTTTAACAGCTACTGTTTTACCACCTAAAATGCTTAACGCTTTTTTACTAGTTCCTAATTCATCTTCTGCTTTTGGACCTTTGAGGGCAATAAAATTGCCGCCTTTTTTGACAAGTGGCAAGCAGTATTCACTTAAAACAGCCATGTTGGCTACAGCACGAGCAGTAACAATATCAAATTGTTCACGGTAGCGGCTATTTTGACCAACATCTTCTGCTCTGCCATGCACTAAAGCAACATCTTTTAAGCCCAATTGTGCAATTAAATCCTGCAAAAAATTCAGTCTTTTACCAAGAGAATCAACTATTGTTACTTGTAGGTCCGGTTGCATAATTTTTAATGGTATAGAAGGAAAACCGGCACCTGCACCAACATCGCATAAAGAACTGCTTGACTTAAAAACCGTACTAAAGGTCAAAAGCGGCGTGATGCTATCATAAAAATGTTTGAGGTAAACATCATCTTCTGCAGTTATTCGCGTGAGGTTAACGTGCTTGTTGGCCTCAATTAGACTGTTAAAGTATTGGTTAAATTGGTTGATTTGATTTTCATTTAATTTAAAATTACGTTTTGATAATTCTTGGACAAACTGTTCAGGATTCATTTTTCACCCGTGAAACCTTGTTTCACACCCTTTAAATTTAACGCTAAAATTGGCTTAATGTAAAGTCAATGCATCCCTTTAATTATGAAATATTTTTCGACTGTCGTCAAAGTCTAAACGAATAAAATAAGCTATAATATCGTCAAAGGAGATAAATATGATAGTTACTTTAATTGTTCTGGCCTACTTGGCACTAAAAACCTACAAAGGTTTTCAAACCGGCTTTACCAGATTAATTATTAATTTGATTTTTGCCGCTGTTGTTTTTATTGCCGCTATTCTTTTTCAAAATCCAGTCGGCAATTGGCTATACAGTCAGATAACAGGACAGAATATTCAGACCACTTTAACTCCCGGTACCAACCTGATGTTGTTTCGCTTTTTAGCGTTTTTCGTGATTGTTTTTGTAGGCAAAATGATTGTTAAGGTTTTTAAAGGCTGGGTGCCAAATAAAAACCCCCATGCTACCAATTTTGGTAATTTGCTGGACAGCGTTTTAGGCGCGATAGTGTCTTTTTTCGCCAGTTATTTCTTTGTCTACATTATATTATCAATGCTTAACGCCTTACAGAATCCGTGGTTCATTCAGCAAACCCTTGATTCTTCCTTCATTAGATTCATTATCTACAACACTCCCGGTTTATCCAACGGTCTATTTAACAGTATTTTTAGTATTAGTCGTACTGCTGCTTAAATTTCAACAAATAACGGCAAAATAAAAGTGCCTTTGCGGCACTTTTTTATTTATCAATTTTGAAAATTGTCATATTCAATGTGTTCATCATTATACACAAAGATGGCACCAATGCGGTCGGGGTCGTCATGCCACCCCGCAAGAGGTTTACCTGCAAAAAACAACCTTTTACATTCAATTTCAGCTTCAACAGAATCTTTAGTAAATGTAGTGACTCCTGCTAAATTTGTTTCAACTGGATAGCCTGTACGGGGATCAATTAAATGATGGTATTTATGACCAGCAACTTCTAAGTAGCGTTCATAGGTACCACTAGTAACAGCTGAACATTGCGGTACCATGACAGAAGTAATGTTTTTGCCCCGGGGCTCTTTTGGATCCTGTACCCCAACTGACCACTGACCATTGGCTCTTTTAGGAGAATCACCAACTAGTAAAATGTTGCCGCCAAGGTTAATAATTCCAGCGTGCACACCATAAGCGCGCCACAAATCCCTGATTCGATCAGCAATCCAGCCTTTAGCTATACCACCAAGGTCTAATTCCATCCCAGCCTTTTTCAGGTAAACTGTCTGGTCAAGATCATTTAAGTCAACGCTATAAGGGTCAATCAGTTTCATTCTTTCTTTAATTTGCTCAGGCTCTGGTACATGAGCATTCTTAAAGCCTATTGACCACAATTTAACTATCGGACCAATAAGAGCATTAAAGCCAAAGTTTTCCCGGCTCTCCTCTACGCTAAGCTTAATCAAATCATAAGTGCCGCTGGAAACTTGCACAGCCTTCTTTCCAGCAGCATGATTAACATCCATTACTTCCGATTCATCACGGTTAACCGTCAATATGTCTTCGTAATGGTCAATTAAAGCAAAAGAATCGTTAATTACTTTCTTATCTCTGGCTCCAAAAACTTGTAAAGTAATCGATGTTCCTAAAGCATGATGTTGTCCTACCTGTTGTTCTAAAGCTAAAGTTTTAATCATTATCTTATCCCTAGTCCTCTAAATATTTCTCTCTCATCATTTCTTGCATTTCTGCGTTTATGTCCAGCTGATTAGATATGTATGAATCAATACCACCAAAATTATCATTAATTGTAATCAAGCTGGTATCAAAGAAAGCATTAGCTACTGAACCAAGAATGCGCATATTGGCACGAAACTTATCATTTTCTCCCGCTGCTTTAAATTTCTCATCCCGAACGTGACGATAATTATTCAGCAGATAGTTTGAATAAAGGTAGTCCTGTCTAATTACTTCTAGATCAACACCCAAAATATACAAAAGCACCACTGTTACCAAACCTGTTCTGTCTTTGCCTTCTGAGCAATGATACAAAACTGCACCATCAGCAGTATCAGCTACGACACTTACAATTTGATGGATACTGCGCTGAGCTTGCTTATTGCTGATATGTTCACGGTATCGCCTGCACATCATATCAAACCCGGCATATTGATCACGACGGTATTTGGCAAATTCTTTACTCATATCCAAGCCATGACCACCAGTATTATCTTCAACAGATAGCGGAAACTCATAATGCGTAACGCCTGGTAGATCGCGATCCTGGTTTGCCTTGCACTCAGCAGGAGAACGCAAATCAATAATTTTAGTTAAACCGTAATCAAGCAAAAATTGCTGGTCGGCAGCAGTTATCTGACTAATATTACCAGACCGCAATAAACGGTGGGCTTTAATTTTGCGCCCATTAAAGCCAGTATATCCCCCTAAATCTCGGGGATTACGCACAGACTTAAGAGGCAAAACAACGGGTTGAGACATGCCAACTTCCTTTCAAATAAAAATAACCGGATAGGACACTCCTATCCGGTTATTTTACTCTCTGCTAATCAATCTAGCAAAAGTTTATTTATGTGCTTGTTCAACAAACTTGAAGAAGTTGTCCATCATACCATCAATTTGCTTAATGGTTGCTTCATCAGTCAATTCACCAGTTTCTTTATTGAACTTATCTGGAGCTTGACCAATTAAAACTTCGTTACCAGGTAAAACATTTGCGCTCATATCAGGTGAAAGCAAAATTTCACGCATATCTTCTTGAGCACGAGCAGTACCTTGTGAACCGTATGATACACCAGCAACAGCTACTGGCTTCATCTTCATGACATTAGGACCAGCATGTGAACCCAACCACTCAAGACTACTCTTTAAAGGAGCAGGAATAGTGTGATCATATTCAGGTGTAGTAATTACTATACCATCAGCGCTCTTAATTTCTTCAATCCAAGCCTTAATAGTATCATCAGCCATATCTGTTCTGCAGAATGGTGTCAACTTATCTATTTCTTTTACTTCAATGTCTGCTTTATCAGCATAACGCTTAGCGATAAATTGTGCTAAAAAACGGTTATATGAAAAAGATGCATTTGTACCAACAATTGCTAATATTTTCATTCTCGACCCTCCTACTTAGTAACTTGTGCGTACCAACTATCAACTTCGTCGAAGAAATGACCCAAGAATTCAACAGATTCCTTGTTAGTCAAATTACCGTTTTCGTCAAATTGCTTTGGTGCGACTCCCAACATAAATTCGTCATCATTAAAGACTTGGGCATCAAAACCAGGTGCTGTCAACACGCTCTTTAAACGACCTTGTGAACGAGAACCACCTTGTGGCATTGGTGAAGTAGAAACAATCACAACTGGCTTATTCTTAAACGGATGAGTCACGCAAGAAAGCCATTCTAAAGCACTACTTAACGCACTAGTAACAGAGTGTTGCTGCTCAGGAGAACCAATTAATACTAAATCGGCATCTTCAATTTCTTTTGTCAAAGCTTGAACAGATTCTGGAGCATCTTCGCCCTCTTTAAACATTGGCAACCCTTTTACTGTTGCCAGTTTAAAATCATACTTGTCGGCAAATTGCTTAGATATAAATTTAAGCAATGCCTCATTAAATGAATTATTGGCATTTGAGCCAGATAATGCAAGAATTTTCATAAAAACCACCTTTCAGAAACTAATTTCAAGATTAATTATAGCATATCCGTATGCTTTTAACATTTTCCTGCTCTTAAAAAGATTTATATAGATAATTTCTGTAAAATGGTTAATTTAGTACATTATAAGCACTCTGCAAACAGTAAGAATTACTTCTTGCTTTTACTTTTGCTTTCCGCTTCGCCAGTTTTAAATAATGAAACTTTATTAGTCTTACTGAGCCAATCATTTAAAATGGCATCATTAATTTGAGCTGTTAAAACATTGATGATCTGCGTTTGAGTAAAAGTTGCTATTTTATTAACGATTAGTGAAGCGATACCGCTAGTAGTAATCCAATTGGCAATGATAATGCTTCTTATCTTGTCTTCTGGGTATTTAGTCTTAGGATATTGTTCCCTGAACTTTTCCACACCAAATTCAATTAAAGTATCAGCAATTATCTTACTGCCGAACTTACCATCAACAAACATTGCTCTGAACAAGTTTTCCTGTTCCTTGGCAAAATCAATATAAGATAAATCCATATCAATTAAAGGCTTATCCGTATACCTTTTCTGCAAAATATTATTCTTTAAATTGTCCGCAATTTTACGCAATACTTCTTTGCGCAAGTCTTCCATACTGTTAAATTCAAGATATAAAGGCTGCGTTGAAAAATGCCCTGCCTTGGCAATATTGCGGGCAGTCAAACTCTCAATACCATCTTTAACAACCATCTTATAGGCAATGCTTAAAATTTTATTTCTTCCTATTTCTTTTTTTCTAGCCATTTTGGTATTCCTTGATTAACTTTAAAACGTACTGTTATTCCTAACAAAAACCAGCTATTTCCCGACAATCAAATTATTGCCGAATGATACATATTTTAATGAAGAAAATTATTCTCCATTATTTTCTATAAACTCATCATAATACTTTGAAACCATGTCGCTTACTTCATCTTTGCTCAAACCTTGAGCAGCGCAAAAAGAAAAGAAAGCAGCAGAAAGAATATAGCCTACTTCAGAATCTTCTGTCAGATTATCTGAAAAGTTCATATTAATACTGTGATTTTGATAGTCGGTCGATAATTCAATCGACTTATCTTCAGGGACATCATTCATATTTGTACCTCTACATAAATTGATCTATTTATAGCAGCTTTTCTGATTGCCACTAATAAAATAAAATAAAAATTATACCAAACAAAAACATATACAGAAAAATAACTTTTTGTTATTTTAGCAAAGAAACTATTATTTCCTAGTAATTTACTCAAATAGTTAAAAAACAAATTAATAATTTTATTTTTAATTTTTCCAGTTATCTTATCTCAAAAAATAACATTTTCTTTTCACATATAAGAATAGTAAATTTAAAAGTACTTTGTCAAGGACAAAGTACTTTTTATAATATAAAAGAAATGTTTGATTTTCTATAAAATTTCGGTTTTAAATAGTTAATTCTAATTAATAACAAAAATCCGGATAAAATAGTTTTATTGTAAATAATAAAATTACTACTGAGAAAAAAAGTTTAGCTAATTTTTTGCTTTTAATTAAATTCTATTCTATGGTTATTTTTTATAGTGTTATTTTTGTGACAAGAATTTAATAACTAAACCTTTTGCTCAATCTCACCATCCATCATTTCATAAATATGATCTGCGTACTGCTTGAGTCTAGGATCATGAGTTACCAGTAGAATAGCCTTGTGATATTCTTTAGCCAAATTTTGAAAAAGTTGCCCCACCTCACTGACATTTTTACTGTCTAGAGAAGCTGTAGGTTCATCGGCCAATAAAATTTGAGGATTAGCGTAAAGTGCACGGGCAATAGCAGCACGCTGCTGCTGTCCACCAGATAATTCAGCGGGATACTTATCAAGCAATGAACTGATACCTAATTGTTTGAGCAATTTTTGTAACGTTTCTTCATTGATATTGCCTGTTTTTTTCACCTTATTAACTAATTCAAACTGCTCCTTGACCTTTAAAAATGGTACTAAATTATACGCCTGCAATACAAAGCCAAGTTGAGTCAGGCGTAAACGGTCGCTGTCTTTAGCAGAAATATCTGCAATATTTTGGCCGTTAACTATCACTTCTCCTGCAGTTGGCTTTTGTAAAGAACCTGCAATGGTTAAAAAGGTACTTTTACCAGCGCCTGAAGGCCCCATGATTAATACCACTTCACCTAAATTTGCCTTAAAATTTACGTTATTGAGTGCTGTTACTTCTGCGGCACCTTTACCATATACTTTTTGAACATTTTTTAATTCAATAATTGCCATATTACTCACCTATTGCTTGTGCTGGATCTACTTTGAGAATTGATCTGATTGGAATTAAGCTGCCAATAATTGCAGTTATGAGTAATCCCAACGTACCTGACAAAATGATGTCCGGGGTAAAACTGATAGGCACTGCAGCTGGTAAAACTTTGACAGTTACCGCCATAGCCACTAATCCGATAACTAATCCAACTAAAACTAAAATTAACGCTTGACTGATTGTTGCCTTAACTAACGTGCTGCTCGGAATCCCCTGTGCCCGCATCACTGCATAATTGTGCATTTTTTGCATCGTTAGAATATAAAGAAAGACGGCAATTATGATCAGTGAAATAACGTATAAGAAACCTATCATTAACTCGAATGTCATATTTTGTGCGGTATAGCCCGGAAGCTTTTTAATAAATTGCGCAATGGGATATGTCTTACTGTCCTTGTGATTGTATTTATAATTATGATCACGTGAAATAATAGCCGATGCTCTTAAAGTCGGCAATCCTTGCCGCAGCTTCTTCCACGACTGCAATGTACCATAAACAATTGGGGCAATGTTGATTTTAGCATTTTGGACAAAACCAACGATGCGATATTTCTTGCTTGAACCATT
This sequence comes from uncultured Lactobacillus sp., assembly GCA_946477855.1. Classification (GTDB taxonomy): domain Bacteria; phylum Bacillota; class Bacilli; order Lactobacillales; family Lactobacillaceae; genus Lactobacillus. The sequence goes on along the minus strand of CAMKZU010000020.1, from coordinate 3,403 downwards.
TAACTCTAAACGATCACCTAATCGATAGCCCTTAGTTTTAAAAGCTTGATCCACAGTAACTTCATAGTTCTTTTTGGCTTTTCTGCCTGCAATTAATTCTTGATCATCATAAATGAACTGGTTTTTCTTAACACCAATAAATTGCGCTGAGATTTGCGGCCTTCCGGATTTCTTAACTACTACTGGTATTTGTCCCACCAGCGCCTCATTTTTAGTTAAAGTAGTTTTTGCTAAATCACTTTTAGTTAAAACCGACTGGCTCATACTAACGTTCGCATTTTTATTTAAAACGACTTTTTGAGCATCCCAAGACTTTAATGCCTGCGTATTTTCACTGGCTAAACCAACTGCCAGAGACGAAAGGACAAATATCAGATAACTAATTAAAAAAATCATCAAAATGATTAGTCCGTAACGCAGTTTTTCTCTTTTTATTTCTTTAATTGCTAAAAACATTAATTTGTTCCCCTTTTTATTAGTTCTAAACTGGCCTTAAAGCGAGCCATAACCTCTTTTTCTTGTTCTGGATTTTCCATCACCAAGCGGATTGTCGCATGACTAAGAACCATTGCACTCCAATTTTGCGGATCTAATTTAGTGATTAATTCTCGCGGAAAAGGTTGACCCACTGAATTCTCGTTGTACAAAATGTGCATTTTGATTAAACCTGCATAAGAACTTTGTTGCGCCTTTTCAATGAAATTGGCTACATTCTTGTAATATTGTTGCGGCTCAAAAGCTGAAGTTAGTTCAACCGGTGAATGGACCGCCTTTATGGCAATCCCATACATATACTGGTAAGCATCATTTAAATCGGTAAAATATTTATAAAATGCGCCGCGCGCAATACCTGCTTGAGCAACAATCCGTGCCACCTGCGCCTTTGCTAGTGGATAGGTACTGAACTCATTTACCAAAGACTGTCTGATTATCTTTTTCTTGCTTGCCGGCAAGTTAATAAAAGTAGCTTTAACCATCTCTTTATTTACCTTCTAATTTTAATAAGTGACGCCGTGTCACTTATTACAGAATAATTTTTTTATTAGCTCTAGTCAATTAAAATGCACTAACAAAAAAAGGCCTTACTTAAAGGCCTATTATTGTTATTCAAATGTTAATATCCGGTTATAGTAATTCAACCTGTATATGCCGTCACGATAGGACATTTTAGCTAATGCGCAATTAGCCATAGTTTCAAAGCAATTCATGTCGCCATTAGTTAAGCAGTGGGCAAACATCATCCTAATTAAGGTGCCATGGCAAAATACCAAAACTTTTTTATCCAGATAATTCTTTTCCATGTCAGTCATAAAACTGCCGCACCTGCGGTTAAGCGCCGTAAATGACTCGCCACTGGGTGCATATTTAATGTAGTCAGCAGCCGCTTTACCCCAAGGATCAATTGCATCGGGATATTTTTGCCCCAGCGCGGTTAAAAATTGTCCGTCCCATTCGCCGAAATTAATCTCCGTCAGGCGTTGATCAATTTTAATTTCTTTTTGACCCTTGGTAAAAATTTTAGCGGTTGTTAACGACCTTTTTAATGGGCTTGAAAAAACGACGTCAAAAGGTGCAGGATCAAAATTCGCTGCGGCTGTCTTAGCCTGTTTTTGACCAATTTCATCTAAATCGTGATCAAATGATGACCCTTGCATGCGGCCAATCTTATTCAAATCAGTTAAGCCGTGTCGTACAAAAACTATTTCCATGTTATCCCCTCATTCATAATCTTGCTTAGTGTGCTTTGTCCCAAATATCTTTTTGTTCTACCGCCGCTTAAAATCATATTCTGTCCTAAAAACATAAGAAGCAGCAGTACTCAAATCTGGCATAAAAGCAAAACCAAAATCAGTAAATTCACGTAGCTGCTCTGGAGTTGTCAATTGCTTTTCCGCAATATACCGGACCATTTCTCCACGAGCCATTTTAGCGTGAACACCAACCGTCTTCCACTGACCATTTTTCTTTTCCTGAAAATTAATGGTGATCATTTGCCTGCCTGCTGTCACATAAGGACTGATATTACGAGAATATTCTTTTGAAGCCAAATTAATGAGTATCTGATCTTCATCAAAAAGGTTGTCAGCAATTTTTGCTCCCCAGAACTGATATAAGTCAGGTTGTTTAAAACCCGTAACTTTATTTTTCATTTCCAAACGGTAGGGCCAAACTCCGTCAAAAGGACGTAGAACGCCATATAATCCGGATAAGATGCGGATATTTTCTTGTAAATAAGATATCGCAGGTGCTGTGAACAGATCAGGCGCCATATATTGATACTGAATGCCAGAATATGAGATGATTGCTGGAGTCAGGCCATCTTTTTGGCTTAAATTAAGCTCATTTATTTGTCTCTGGCCTTCCTTAGTCATACGTTCACTTGACTGCCAGATTTTTTGTAATTCATTAAAACTGCACTTTTTTAAAAAAGCAGCTAATTCTTGTGCTTGGACTAAAAATTGCGGCTGCGACTTAGCTGGAAAAGATTCGCGGTCAACTGTCATTTTCATTGCTGGTGAAATAATAATTTTCATCTTTACCACCTTTTGGGTTAAACTTATTAATAATATTTACTAAAGGAGAGAAATTAATGAATCCCGATTTTGCCATCGTATTAAATTTTAAACTAAAAAATGCAAAAGATGTAGATGCTGATTTTTTAGTAAAAACTGCCCGCAATATTGGCGCCCGCGTTATTGCTGCTGCTGCAAATATTCCTGATTTCAAGAAAGCATGTGCAAAATACACTATTTCTTTAATAGAAAAGCCTACACAAGGTACTGACTTGACTGCAACAGACGCAATAGATAGACTGATTTCAAACCGCAAAGCAGGAGCAAAAACGATCATTAATGTTCCAGTCACTGAAGATGGCAAGTTGACACCTGAAACAGAATTAATGCTAAAACAAATCAACAATTGGATGCACATTTTTGGTCATGCTTTTAATGAAAGCGAGCCTTGTACCCTTAAAGTTGGCAATGTAGCAGAAGACAGCTGCTTTATCTTGCAAAATAGACATGCAAAATATCAAAAATATATTTTTGTTAAGACTCCCTTACCCGAAACTATCAAAATTATCGGTCTAACTGCTAAACCTAACCGCATCGAACTGATTGATCAAAGAACAGAGTTAGAGTTTGGGTTTAGCAATAATGAACTGACTATTGATCTAACTAATAGCAACAAAAACGATTATGACTGGCAAATAATACGAATCCAAGAACACCGCCCAGAAGACGACATTAAAGAAACCAAGTTTTAAAATATTATTTTTAAATACAAAAATAGGGCTGAAGAATTATTTCTTCAGCCCTATTTGATTTACTCTTTATTTATTTTTTAAATAGTTAACTTTCTTTTCGTAATCAGAAATTATCAATTTGACATTCTGCTTACCACG
>CAMKZU010000019.1 GCA_946477855.1 uncultured Lactobacillus sp. | reverse complement strand
CTGATATTGCTTATAACGATTCAAAGACCTTTGCAAAATTAGCAGAAACTGCTAAAAAGGCTTTAAATTAACCAAAAATGGCGCTTATGGCGCCGTTTTTTTATGTCGAAATTTAGCACTTGCAGTAGAAAATTTGGTATATTAAACTAGTGCAATGATAGATAAGAAGGAAATTGAATGTTATTCAGACCACACTATACAATTGACACGATTTATCATTTAGATATTAAAGTGCTAAAGCAAATAGGTATCAAAGCTGTTTTTTCAGATTTAGACAATACTCTTTTAGCTTGGAATGAGTTCGAAACTGCTGCAAAAATGAATAATCTCAATAAAAAATTAGCTCAAGCTAGTATTAAGTTAGTTGTAATTTCTAATAACAATGCTGAAAGAGTGGGCAAAGTTTTAAATCCTTATCACATTGACTTTGTAGCCAAGTCGAAAAAGCCGTTGCCTTTTGCCATAACTAAAAAAAGAAAGAATATGGGGTTAAAAAAAGACCAAGTTATGATGGTTGGTGATCAGTTAATCACAGATATACAGGCAGGAAATTTGGCAGGTGTAGAATCCGTATTAGTAAAACCGCTTATTCAAACTGATAAGTGGAATACACGTATTAATCGTTTTTTTGAAAAAATTATTTTTTTCTTTTTAAACCTTTCACACCCAGTTACTTTTAAGGAGACATTAAAAAATGGATGACCAAATTATTTGTATTGGTTGTGGAGCAGTTCTTCAAGCTGATAATGCAGAAGAAGCAGGTTATTTGCCTGCCTCGCGTTTAAAACAGGCGCAAGAAAGTGCAGATGAGGGCAACGATATCTATTGTCAGCGTTGTTTTCGACTGCGCCATTATAATGAAATTATGCCAGTCAAGGCTGACAATGATGATTTTTTAAAATTATTAAATTCCTTGTCAGAGAAGAAAGCCTTAATTGTAAATGTCGTAGACTTATTTGATTTCACCAACTCCTTGCTTTCTGCAATTAAACGCTTTATTGGAAAAAATGATTTTATTCTTGTTGGCAATAAATTTGATCTTTTCCCGCAAAATTCGCGTCAAAGCAAAATAAAGGATTGGATGCGACAAGAAGCCAATCGAATTGGTTTACATCCTAAAAAAATATTTCTGGTAAGTGCAAAAAGCAAGACTAATTTGCCAGAACTAATAGCGTATTTAGATCAAAACTCACATGATCAAGATGTTTATTTTGTAGGAACAACTAATGTAGGTAAATCAACTCTTCTTAATGCAGTTATTGACCAGATGGGTGAAATTCAGAACTTGATTACCACTTCCCGCTTTCCGGGAACAACAATAGATAAAATTGAAATTCCTTTGGCAAATGGTCATTTTTTAGTTGATACGCCGGGTATAATAACGAAAAATCAACTGGCTACGCGTTTGAACGCTCAGGAATTGAGCCTGATTTCACCGCAAAAGCAGCTTAAGCCAGTCACTTTTCAGCTTAATCCAGGTAACACTTTATTTTTAGCTGGATTGGGCAGAGTAGACTATTTAAAAGGTGAGAAAGCAAGTTTTACGGTTTATGCAGCACGAGGATTATATATTCACAGGACTAAAACGGAAAATGCTGATAGTTTCTATGCCAAACACCTGGGCGAATTGCTTAATCCGCCAGCACAAAGTGCTGAGTTGCCACCTTTAAAAGGAAAAGAATATCATACTAAAGAAAAAAGTGATTTGCTTTTTGGTGGGATAGGTTTTGTTACTATCCCTGCAAATTGTTTGGTTAGAATATATACACCAGATCAAATTGGTTTAGGTATTAGACGTGCATTAATTTAGAGGATATAATGATTGCTATTGCTAAGAATTATCAAAAAACGCCAACTGTTGAAGTAGCCGAAGAAAAAATAGAGCCTAAAAAGGGGCGTCAAATCGGTATTTTTGGTGGAACTTTTAATCCAATTCATTTAGGTCATTTAATAGTAGCGGAGCAAGTATTGACTAAACTTCATCTTGATGAAGTTTGGTTTATTCCCACCAATGTTCCTCCATTAAAGGATCGGCCAGTAGTTTCTGCCCAAGATCGTGCAAATATGCTTGAGCTAGGTACTCAGGATAATCCTCGGTTTCAAGTAAAATTATTTGAATTATATCGTGGAGGAGTTTCATATACGGTTGATACTTTAAGATATTTACGTGAATCTCAGCCTGAAAATCATTATTACTTGATTATGGGCAGCGATCAAGTTAATAATTTAGGTGAGTGGAAAGAGCCTACTAAATTGGCTCAACTGGCAACTCTTGTCGGAGTTCAAAGAGCTGGCTATCCCCAAAAAGCTAAATTACCAATGATTTGGGTTGATGTTCCTGCCATTGCAATTAGTTCTAGCCTTGTGAGGCAAACTATTGCGATTGGGGGCTCAATTAGATACCTAGTACCAGATACAGTGAGGAATTATATTCAGAAAAAAGGCTTATATCATGAATGATTTATTTTTCAAAAAAACTTATTCAACTTTATCTAGTGCTGAAATTGTGGCTAAAGAAAAAAGTAATATGACTGAAGACCGTTTTGAGCATTGTATTGGGGTTAGCAAAACTGCTCAAAAATTAGCAGAGTTAAACCAATATGATGAAGACAAAGCCGCATTAGCTGGATTTATACATGATTATGCAAAACAAGTTTCAGTTGAGGAATATCGTGAAGTTATTAAAACGAAGGGCTTTGATCAAGATCTGTTAAATTGGAATCGAAGCATTTGGCATGGTATTGTGGGTACATATTTTATCCAGAGAGATCTGAAAATTACTGATTCAGAAATTTTAACGGCAGTACGCAGGCATACAACGGCCGATGTTGAAATGACGACCTTAGATAAAATTGTATTTATGGCTGATTACATTGAGCCTGGCAGGTCGTTTCCAGGAGTTGAAGAAGCGCGTAAAATAACTTATGCTAATCTTGACAAGGGAGTCGGCTACCAATTAGCACATACTCTTGAATTTTTAATTGAAAAAAGAGATAAAATCTATCCACGTACTTTAGACGCTTATAATGTTTGGGGTATTGAAGAATAAGGAGAAAAATTGACTAGTAAAGAAATATTGGCTTTTACTCTAAAGGCAATTAGTGATCGTCATGGAGAAAATACTGCAGCTTACGACATGCAAGGACATAGTATCTTAGCTGATTATTATGTTGTGACCAGTGCTGGTTCCAACAGACAATTACATGCTATAGCTAATGCTATCATTGATGAAGCTCACAAGGTTAACTATTATGATTATCGCGTTGAAGGCACGAGCGAATCAAATTGGCTTCTGCTCGATTTAGGCGATGTTGTGGTAAATGTTTTTACTGAAGATGCACGTGATTTTTACAATGTTGAAAAACTGTGGGTTAACGGTAAAAAATTAGAATTAAAGGAAGATTAGCAAACAATGAGTGTAGTAGGGATCATTGCGGAATACAATCCCTTCCATAGTGGGCATGAATTTTTAATGAATCAGGCTCGCTATATTGCAGGCAGTAAAGACCCGATCATTGTTGTCATGTCAGGCAATTATGTTCAACGTGGGGAAATGGCAATTATGGATAAGTGGTCTCGCACCCAAGCAGCGCTTGAAAGTGGTGCTGATTTAGTATTTGAGTTGCCTTTTTCTACTTCGGTTGAACCAGCTGATTTGTTTGCACTTGGCAGTATTGACCAATTGGTCAAAGTCGGCGTCACTGACTTAATTTTTGGTGTTGAAGACGCTACACAAAATTATGCTTATTTAGGTAGCAAGATTGCTGAAATCCCACAAAGTCATATGGACTTTAATGATTACAGTCAAACCTATTCAACTCAATATAATCAAATGGTCGCAAGAGAAGTTGGTCATGAAGTTAGCGAGCCCAATGCGATTCTTGCTTTGGCTTATGCTGTTGCTAATCATAATTTGGGCACGCCCTTGGTTTTGCATCCAGTTAATCGGATTGGTGCCGGTCATGATGATGTCTTGCAGAGCAATAAAGTTGTTCAAAGTGCCAGTGCAATTCGAAATATGATTCTCCATAATGAAACTAATTATATTTTAGAGCAATGGCTGCCCAAAAAAGAGGTACAGCTTTTATTTCATCAAAAGAATTATCCAAATTGGAATCTGATGTTTCCGTTCTTGAAGTATAGGTTGGAATCTTCTTCAGTTTCAGAACTGAGAAGAATATACCAAATGAGTGAAGGTCTTGAGTATAAAATGAAACATGAAATTCATGCAGCCCAAACCTTTACGGAATTTTTGCGAAGAGTTAAGTCAAAGCGTTATACATATTCTCGCTTGCGCCGTCTGAGCCTGTATACGCTTTTAAATGTAACTCAGGAAGACATGATTGACAGCTTTAACTATGAATCGCTTCTACTTCTAGGCTACAGCAAACTTGGGAGAAAATATCTTAAAGATATCAGAAAAAAAACATCTGCGAATATTATTTCGAAGGTTGATCAAAAAAATACTAAAAATGGTTCAATGAAATTACAATTACGTGTTGATCGCTTTTTTGAACAACTTATGGCAGTTGATCAAAACTTCGGACAACGTCCGCTGGAGGTCTAAATGTTAACTTTAAATTTTATTCAAATTAAAAATAGTAATGAACCTCTGACCCATATTGAATGCAAGCTTGAATTAACAGAGGAATTTATCAAGCGAAGTCACGGTTTAGTTTATCAGGTTGATAATGTGATAGTCTCAGGTGATGCTTTTTACAATCAACCATATGTTACTGGAGACTTTCAAGTCCAAGCCAGTTTGATTGTTCCTTCCAGCCGCAGTTTGAATCCTGTTGAATTTACTGAAAATTTTCGCTTTAGTGAAAATTATACTGATATGGATGTGGCTAAAGAAGAAATTGATGAAAGTGACATTCCGATCGTAAAAGTAAAAAATGAAGTTATTAACTTGCAAAAAGCAGTTGAAGACAATATTTTACTGCATATCCCAACTACAATTTTGACTGCAGAAGAAAGAGAACAAAATATTTATCCTGAAGGAAAAGGTTGGGCTGTGATTTCAGAGGACGAATTTGCTAAGAAAGAAAAGGAACAAATAAATCCTGCCTTTGCTAAATTAAAAGATTTATTTAAAGAAAATAATGAGAACCACAATTAGTTAAATAAGAATAATTGAATATAATTAGAAATCAGTATTGTTGAAATGCTGGTTTTTAATCTTGTTTTAAAAGCATTTTTAAAGTATGCTTTACTTGTTGACAAGAATAAAATTAAATTAATCAAAATTAAGTTTTAAAAGGATGACGAAAAATGGCAAGAATATTAATTGTTGAAGATGAAAAAAATTTGGCGCGTTTTGTGGAATTGGAATTAAAACATGAAAAATATGATACCGTAGTTGAAAGTAATGGTCGCAAAGCCTTAGATTTGGCTTTGAAAGAAGATTTCGATGCTATTCTGCTAGATCTTATGCTTCCTGATCTTAACGGTTTAGAAATTGCCCGTCGAGTCCGTCAAGTTAAGAGTACACCAATAATTATGATGACTGCACGCGATTCTGTCATTGACCGTGTCTCTGGTCTTGATCATGGAGCTGACGATTATATTGTTAAGCCATTTGCTATTGAAGAACTTTTGGCGCGCTTACGTGCAGTTTTACGCAGAGTAAAAATTGAAAAAGACGCTTCAGACGATTCCGTTGAGAAGAAAGTAGTTAAATTTAAGGATCTTACTATTGAAACTGCAAATAGAATTGTTCGCCGTGGCGATGGTAAAGCCGTTGATTTAACTAAGCGTGAATATAACTTGCTCATGACCTTGATTAAGAATAAGAACAACGTTGTTAGCCGTGATCAGTTGCTCGCAAAAATTTGGGGACCCGGTTCAAATATCGAAACTAACGTTGTCGAAGTTTATGTACGTTATTTACGCAATAAAATAGACGTTCCTGGCAGACAATCATATATCAAGACGGTTCGTGGAACTGGCTACATGGTAAGAGATGAGGATGATGAAAAGAAGTAAAAAGAGATCACAAAAGGAGACCAAGCACTCATCGCTTATCATACGGTGGGTAAGTATAGTCGCTTTGACGATTATGGTCTCTTTTATTGTTTTTTCCGTAATAATATATTCATTTGTTGGTCAGCAATCGATGGTTCAGCAAAAGGAAACCTCAAATGAGATGGTAAGCAAACTCAATAGTAGTTTGAACAGAATTCCAAATCAATTAGAAATTGCAAATGTTGTTCCTGCATTAACACCATCGACCAGAGAAGTGTTAAAAGGCAATCCTCCGATTGGGTCTGACGAACGCAAAAGCAGTGCTTTTAATGACGATTTGTTGTCATCACTAACAAACCCCGATTTGAGCGTAGTCGTTTATAATCTTAGACAAGAGGATGTCTTTGATAATGGTGGCAAAATTTTACCTTTTAAAAAAATAAAAAGTGACTATGAGATGACTCGCGTTAATAAGAATCATAAACAAGAGTTAATTACTTATCAAAAGGTTAGAGCTGCTCATTCAGGAAAAGTTACAGGATATATTGTTGTTGCCAATAAAATGACCTACTATAATGGGTTAATGAAAGACCTTTTAAAGTGGATGGTAAGGATTTCTTTAATCGCCATCGTATTTTTTACATTGGTAGCTTATATAATTGTTCGCGACATTGTTAAGCCTGTAAAAGAAATGTCACGAGTTGCTATGGAAGTTAATGATGATCCAAATAGTACAGTGAGAATCAGGGATTTTCACCGTCATGATGAATTGCAAGAATTAGCAGTTTCTTTTAACCAAATGCTAGATCGGATGCAACGTTATATTGATCAGCAAAAAGAATTCGTGGGTGATGTTTCCCATGAGCTCCGCACTCCTGTCGCGGTCATTGAAGGTCATTTAAACATGCTCAAACGTTGGGGTAAGGATGATCCTGAGATTTTGGAAGAATCAATAGATGCCTCTTTACAAGAAGCTAAAAGGATGCAACATTTAATTCAAGAAATGCTGGATTTAACACGTGCGGAACAAATTAATGTGCAGTATCCTAATGCAGTTACCAAGGTTTCAGATGTTCTAAAACGGGTCGTTGGCGATATGTCACTTGTTCATAAGGACTTTGTCATTAGGCTGGACATGGATGATTTGCCAATTGCTACGGAAGTCCAAATTTATCAAGGGCACCTCGAACAATTACTTGTTATTTTAATTGATAACGGTATTAAATATTCTACAGATCGTAAGGAAATCAACGTATCGGCTGGACTATCACAAGATGACGTGCATATTATAGTTCAAGATTTTGGTGAAGGCATTTCCGAAAAAGAACAAAGCAAAATCTTCAATAGATTTTACCGGGTTGATAAAGCCAGAACACGAGAAAAGGGTGGTAATGGTTTAGGTTTATCAATTGCTCAAAAATTAGTTACCAGTTATCATGGAAAAATTAGTGTTGAATCCGTTGAAGGACAAGGTAGTCAGTTTATAATGCAATTTCCGGCACTTTCAAAGGCTCAATCCAAAAAACTACATAAACGTGAACAAGCTGAAAAAGCAAAAAAAGATAAAAAAGAAACTAATTAAAAAAGACCTTTTTAAGTCTGTTGATTATTTGTTAAATGTAATCAAATATAGACTTAAAAGGTCTTTTTACTTCTGAATTCATAAACTAACAACTAGTGTCGTTTTTGTTGCTTTCCTTTGTTACGATTACGTAATTTTTCGTGTAATTCTTTTGTTTGCTCAGACTGAACCGGAGAAGCCTTTTTAACATTAAGAAGCTCGTCTACTTTTTCTTTTGTTACTACTTCAGTGATAGGTTCACGTTTTAATTCTTCATCAACTTCTTTTTTAACTTTAGGCATAATGATGAAGGATACGATCAATTGCTGGATAACAGAGAAGATATTACCAGCTGCCCAATATAAAGCGACAGATCCAGAAACCGAGAGGCAGATGAAGAGCGTCATAATAGGATTCATAAGCATCATTGACTGCATTTGCTTTTTTTGCTCCTGCGGTATGCCCACAAGTGAAAGGTAACCTTGTAAGAATGCAAAAATAGTTGCGATAACAGTTACCGCGATCGATCTGCTACTTAATGAAATGCCAAAGAATGAAGAACTGGCCAAGCTTTGTGAGTACATCACTGCATCGTAAATTCCAATCATAATTGGAAACTGGATAATTAATGGCAAACACCCCATTCCACCTGTTAATGATAAGTGGTTACGGGAATAAAGTTCACGCTGCCATCCAGCCAATGTCATTTGTTGGTCCTGGTTGAGATCTTTGCGCTTCATAGTATCCTGGATTAGCTTCATCTGAGGTTGCAGGCGTGCCATTTTTTCTTGTTGGGTAGTTGATTTCTTTTGCTGATTAAGCATTAAAGGCAAGAGAATCATTCTTACTACAAAGGTCATTAGGATAATGGCCCAGCCAGCCCCATTAGCTCCACCGATGATATTAGAGAAGTAGAGCATGATGTTTTGCATGGGTTTGCCGATAAATTTATAGATTGACCCGTATATAAAGCCTGTTGGGGGCTTATTAACTCCACCATTTTGTGCACAAGCAGTCACAAACAGCATGACTCCTAGGCAAACACTAATTAGTCCGATATATTTGCGAAATTTTTTCATTCAATTCACCCAATTATTATTTTTTGCCAATAACTAATATAATACATGAAAACCACTCATTTTGCTTACTTTTGTTAGTTTTTCTTTTTTGATATTTGAAATGCGTGCAAATTGAGAAATATTCTTAGGCAATTCAGCACAAAATTGATTGACTCGGCTTAATTCAGCTTGTAAAGTAATTGTGACAGTTTCATCACTGTTATTGCGAACATTGCCAGTCATCCCCATTTTTTGCGCAAGATTTAATACGCTCCAGCGAAAACCTACACCTTGAACGATACCTGAAACAGTTAATTGCCAAGTTTCTTTTGAATCATCGGTCGGGTTGCTTTTTCTTTTGTTCCTGTGCTTGTTAAAAAATCCCATAATAATCCTTCCTAGTCCTGCTTTCTTGATTTTAACATTTTATCAGCTTGAAATTAAAATAATATATTGATGAAGATGAAAGAAGAGATTTAGATGTCAGAACAAATAACTTCCGTAAATAATAAGCTAATAAAAAATTTAACTAAATTAAAACAAAAAAAATATCGACAAGAAAATGGCTTATATATAATTGAAGGTTTTCACCTGGTTACAGAGGCTTTCAAAGCCAAAAAAAGCTACGAGTATCTTTTAGGGACTGAGGAAGCTTTAGCGGAGATCAAAGATTCTTTTCCCCAACTAGTGGCAAGCCAAAAAACTGTCATAATCAATTTATCCGTTGCTCACCATCTTGCAAGTACAAAAAATTCTCAAAATATTTTTATGGTTTTAAAGATTGGTCAACCTCAAAACTATCATTTTAATTTTGGTAAGTGGGTATTGCTAGATCATCTGGCAGATCCTGGCAATGTGGGAACAATTATCAGAACTGCAGATGCAGCGGGATTTAATGGTGTCGTTTTATCCCCTGAAAGTGTTGACATCTATAATCCCAAGACTCAGCGCGCAATGCAAGGCAGTCAATTCCATATCAATGTAATTACGGAAAACTTATTGACAGTTATAAAAGAAATGCAAGATAATACCATACCAATTTATTCAAGTATGTTAGATAAAAACGCTAAGGAATTACCAGAATTTAAAAAAGTACCACAAGTTGGTATTGTTATTGGTAACGAAGCACATGGCGTTACTTCAGAGGTAGCAGAAATCTGTGATCAGAAACTATATATTCCTATCAAAGGTCAAGCCGAATCTTTAAACGCTGCTGTGGCTGCGGGCATCATTATTTACTATTTCTCTTAACTCTTAATGCTTGTTTTTAGTAAGTATATTTAATATAATAAAAGGCGAAACAGACACTTTCTTGTGGGAGGGACAGTATCATGCCTCAAGTTATTAAGGACAAAAATTGTGCTGGTTGTGGTGCTCCTAATTATGAGTACTGTAAACATTTTATTAACGCGTTTAAAATTATTGGTAAAAAGTGGAACGGTTTAATTATTAGTTCACTCTGTGCCGGAGATTATATGCGCTTTAAAGACTTAGCACAATGCGTGTTGCCTTGCTCTGACCGTGTTTTAGTTGAAAGATTAAAAGAATTAGAAAAAGAAGATATTGTTAACCGTTCAGTTGATGGTAAAACAAAGATTATTTCTTACAGTCTGACACAAAAGGGTGAAGAATTAAAGCCCGTTTTTGATCAAATTCATGGTTGGGCCGATAAATGGGTCTAATTTGTCTAATCCTCTTGCATGTTTTTTAAAAAAGATATATTCTATTAACTAATTACAAAGAGTAAGACTAGTAGCAGCAATCATTTAGTCAGAGAGACCTTTTTATTGAGCTGAAAGAAAGGTTTAAACGGAACTGTGAATTTCACCTTACTAGTAGAATCTAATCCATTCCGGTATTCACCGTTATCGAAACATGAGTGTGGGCATTTTCTGTCCAAACTAGGGTGGTACCGCGAAGCTTCGTCCCTTTTGGGATGAAGCTTTTTTGTTTGATTTGAAAGGAAAAGTTTTATGGACTTATTTGACAGGTTAAAAGAACTGCGTGAAAAAGGTCTTGATGAGATCGATAAGGCTAAAAATGAAGAAAAGTTAAATGACGTTCGCGTTAAATTAACTGGTCGTAAAAGTGAATTGACAACCATTCTTCATTCCATGAAAGATATTGATCCCAGTGATAGACGTGAAGTTGGACAACGAGTTAATAAATTGCGGGATTTGTTTAACGCTAAGCTGGATGATGCTAAAAATGAAATAGTAGCAGCTTTAGTTGAGGAACAACTGGCTAAAGAAAAAATCGATGTTACTTTACCTGGGCGCGAAATGCATCTTGGTACCAAACATCCCATCAATATTATTTTGGATGATCTCGAAAAATATTTTATTGGCATGGGTTATAAAGTAGTGCAAGGGCCAGAGATTGAAACTGATCATTATTGTTTTGAAATGATGAATTTGCCAAAAGACCACCCGGCAAGAGACATGCAAGAAACCTTTTATATAGATTCTGAAGATTTATTACGTTCTCAGACTTCCGGTGATCAAGCTCGCGTATTGGAAAAACATGATTTTGCCAAGGGTCCTTTAAAGATGGTAGGACCAGGTAAAGTGTATCGCCGTGATGACGATGATGCTACTCACTCACATCAGTTTATGCAAATGGAGGGTCTGGTAGTTGATAAAAATATTACGATGGGTGATTTAAAGGGAACTTTGGAATTAATGGCAAAGCATATTTTTGGCCAAGACCGCGAAACCCGTCTGCGTCCTAGTTACTTTCCTTTTACTGAACCTTCTGTTGAAATGGATGTTTCCTGCTTTAACTGCAATGGCAAGGGCTGTTCAATTTGTAAATATACTGGCTGGATCGAAGTTTTAGGTGCTGGAATGGTTCACCCTAATGTTCTCGAAAATGCGGGAGTTGATGCCAATGTTTATGGTGGCTTTGCCTTTGGCGTGGGATTAGACCGTTTTGCAATTCTTAAATATGGTATTGATGATATTCGTGATTTCTATACTAACGATGTTCGCTTCTTAGAGCAATTCAGTAAGGAGGAAAGATAATGCTGGTTTCATATAGTTGGTTGAAGGATTTTATTGATTTAGACCAAGATCCTAAGGATTTAGCTGAAAAAATAACACGTACCGGTATTGAAGTAGCCGGTGTCAAGCATCCTGAAGAGGGCATGAAACAGCTAGTTGTTGGTCATATTATTGACTGTGAACCAATTGCTGGCACACACCTGAATCTTACTCATGTTGATGTGGGAGAAGATGAGCCTCATCAAATAGTCTGCGGTGCACCAAATGTTGCCGCTGGTGAAGATGTGGTGGTGGCTTTACCTGGTGCTCGGATTGCTGGTAATGTAAAAATCAAAAAAAGCAAATTACGTGGAAACGAATCAAATGGTATGATTTGTGGCTTACAAGAAATAGGATTCCCGGATAACCTGGTACCTGAAAAATATGCTAAGGGTATTTATGTTTTTCCAGAAGATGCTGATGTCAAACCAGGTCAATCCGCATTTGCTCCTTTAGGAATGGATGATTATATTTTTGACTTTGACATTACCCCGAATCGCGCTGATACGTTATCAATGGAAGGCTCAGCTTATGAAGTCGGTGCTATTACTGACACACCTGTCAAAGTTGAAGATATAACTCTCAAGGAAGACGGTCCAGATTGGACTAAAGACTTCGCTGTAGAAGTTGATCCAGAGCTTGCACCTAAGTTTTATTTACGCAAAATCAGTAATGTGAAAATAGGGGACAGCCCTCTTTGGCTCCAAAGGCGACTTTGGAATGCTGGCATTAGACCCATTAATAATGTTGTTGACGTGACAAATTATATTATGCTCTTAACCGGCCAGCCAATGCACAGTTATGATGCTCGTGCTTTTAAAACAAATAAGTTAGTGGTCAGAAAAGCTGAAAAGAACGAGAAATTGACGCTTTTAAACAATAAAAAAGTTGATCTTGATCCTAATGACATTGTTATCACAAATGGAGAAGAAGTTGTGATGATGGCGGGAGTTATGGGCGGTCTTAATTCTGAAATTGAAGCTGATACTACTGACGTTTTGCTAGAGTCGGCTATTTTTGATTCAACCTTAATTAGAAAAGCAGCTTTGCGTCACGCTAACAGGACAGAAGCTTCTAGTCGTTATGAAAAAGGCGTTAACTGGGATGCAACAACTCGCGCATTAGATATGGCTGCTATGCTTTTACGTAATGATGCTTCTGGAAAAATAAATGAGGGTGTGATTACGGGAAGTTCTGAAAAAAGGCAACCTGTTCAAATAAAAACAACGATTTCTTACATAAATAAAGTTTTGGGTACCGATATTTCTTCAACAGAAATTGCTGCCATTTTTTCCCGTTTGAATTTCAAGGCAGAAATTAATAATGATGAACTAATTGTTGATGTGCCAGCAAGGCGCTGGGATGTAGCTATTCCTGCTGATCTCGTTGAAGAAGTGGGACGTTTATATGGCTATGATAATATCAAATCTACACAGCCAGTTTTAGCAGAAACACATGGTGGCTATTCTAAAAAAGAAGAAGCCATTAGGCGCATTAAGAATATTGTTCAAGGTCAAGGTTTAATAGAAGCTATTTCTTACTCACTAACTTCACTTGAAAAAGCGATTGGCTTTTCCCAAGAACCTAAAAAACCAGTTGAGGTTCAGATGCCATTGAATTCAAATCGTTCAACTTTGAGACAAAACTTAATGACAGGGCTAGTAGACGCAGCAAGCTATAATATGGCTCGCAAGCAAAATCAACTGGCAATTTTTGAGCAAGGACGTGTCTATGATTTCGAAAATAATACTTATAATGAACATGAACATTTAGCTGCACTATATAGCGGTAATGTATATTTTGAAAACTGGCAAAACAATAATGAAAAAATTGATTTCTTTTATGTTAAAGGACAGCTTACCAACTTGTTTTTAGCTTTGGGAATTAACACGGATGATGTTGAATACAAGGCTGAAGTAATTATGTATATGCATCCCACCAGGACTGCCGGTATATATATTAAGAACAAATATGTCGGGATGATTGGTATGTTAGATCGCCCTGTGACTCAATCTAATAAAGCTATGAAAGATAGCGAAATTTATGGTTACGAGCTAAATCTTGATGTCATTATTCCATTAATTCTTAATCCACACACTACAGCACAAACAGCGCCAAAATTCCCTGCCGTTGAACGTGACCTTTCAATCTTAGTAGACCAGGAAGTTACTAACCAAGCTGTTGAGGATGTCATCAAAGAAAATGGTGGCAAGTATCTCCATGATTTGCGTATTATCGATGTATATCGCGGGTCTCATATCGCCGAGGATAAAAAGAGTTTTGCATATCGTTTAACTTTCCTAAATGAAAATGATACTTTAACCGATACAATTGTTAACGAAGCAATAACTTCTATTGATTCGAGTCTCGAAAAGCAGCTTAAAGCAGAAATACGCTAATGGTTGACATTAATCGTTAAAGTAATATCATAGATCTTTGCAAAAAGAAATTTAACTTTAAGGAGTGGAAATTTAATGCCTGAAAAATCTTATCCGATGACTGCTGAAGGAAAAGAAAAACTGGAAGCAGAATTAAAAAATCTAAAAGTTGTGAAGCGCCCTGAAGTAATTGAAAGAATTAAAGTTGCTCGTTCTTATGGTGACTTGTCTGAAAACTCTGAATATGACGCTGCTAAAGACGAACAGAGCCATTTAGAAGATCGTATTAGCGTTGTTGAAGAAATGCTTAAGTATGCTCATGTAGTTGACGCCAACTCTAGCGATCCAGATGAAGTTGCAGTGGGTAAAACAGTAACTTATACGGAAGTTGGTGAAGATGAACCAGAAACTTATACTATCGTTGGTAGTGATGAATCTGATCCGATGAATGGTAAGATTTCTAATGATTCGCCAATAGCCCAAGCAATTTTAGGCAAGAAAAAAGGCGAAACAGTAACTATATCAACACCTGGTGGTAAATTTGATGTAGTGATCAATAAAGTAGAGGAATAGTTAGCAGTCTTTACAAAAATGTTTTACTATTTTCGGTAAAAAAAGACCAGAGCATATACGTTTTCTAAAAATGAAAAACGTAAAGTTCTGGTCTTTTTTGTGGCGGACTTAGTGACTGGTGAAATAGCGATAATCTTTGCTTTTATCAAAGATTACTCCACGAGCATTTTCACCGTTAGAAATTGAAAATTGTGCGTCTGGATATTTCTCCCGAACTTTATCTTCAAGAAAATCTCGCAACATGTGATTATTAGCGAGTACAGAGCCGGTTAATGCGATTTTCATTGGTTTAGGATCTTCGTATCGATTCATGCCAATAATAATATCACGTGCAAGAAGTTCTGCTTGCTCCTTGATTACTGCTAATGCAAAAGGATTACCTTTATCAGCTAGTTGTGCTACATTAACGGCCATTGAGGCAAAATCAGCGTTTGCTGTTTTATAAAATTTAGCTGTTGCATCATTAAGGTTGTCAACTTTGAATAATTTATTGAACATTGAAATCAGTTCATTTTCTTCTCGTTTGTCCCAACTAAGCAGAGCTGACTTCAAAGCTGATAGTGCAATGGCATATCCGGAACCTTCATCACCTAAAATGGCACCATATCCACCGGTTGTGATAATTCTGCCATTTTGCAAACCATTAAAAACAGAACCAGTCCCTGCAATTACTAAACCACCATCTTCACCTTCAAGCCCATTATAAAGAGCTAAAAGGGAATCAGTAATTGCTCTGGTAGGTAAGTTATCAACTTTTGCTGAAATTTCAGCTGCTATTTCCGGAGCATGACCAACCACAGATAAGCCAGCTATTCCGCATAAAATACGTTGACAATCACCATCGATTTCATCAATTAACTTGTTTATAGCATTGGTAATATTGGTTATTGCATTGTCATAATTTGTGTTTACCTGGCCTGGTCCAGCTTTAACACGTGCCAGTTCCTGACCTTTTAAGTCATAAGCAATTGCTATAGTATGGGTTCCGCCAGCGTCAACTCCAATTTGAAATTTAAGTGTCATAGTTTGATCTTCTTTCTAAATTTTTTATCCCACCAATATTTTATTACAAATGAATAACTAACAGAAGATTTTTTCATAAAGTGTTTATAACTAGTTTATTGCTTGTCATTTACACGTTATCTGTTAAAGTTTTTTCAAAACGTTAACATCTCGATAGATTTGTCATCTAGTTTTTGCTAAAATTACACTAGTTTAGTGAGGATGAGTCTAATTGAATTTTTTTAAGAAAAAACTGAAGACTAAAAATAATAATTCCAAAAAACAAGCTTCTACTCCAATTAGGATGAAGATAATTTTGGGAATTATTTTTGTCCTTTTTGCTACATTAATTGGGCAACTGGCTTATTTGCAAATTGGCTATGGTTCACGCTTCAAAGCTGAAGTGCAAAAATCTAATTCTGCTGTAGTTTCCAGTCAGGTTCCTCGCGGAGTTATGTATGACAGTAAAGGACGCGTATTGGTAGGAAATAAAGCTAAAAATGCTATTACTTATACCAAAAGTGTTTCTACTACGAGTGAAGACATTTATGCAATTTCAAATTCTCTTAGTCAATATATTTCAATTAAAGATGAAAAACCGACACAGCAGCAAGTAACTGATTATTATTTGGCTAATAAAAAAAATAGTGCTAAGGAAGCTGCTAAAGTTCCTAAATCTGTCAGAGCAACTCAGGATGATAATTTAATTAATAAAAGAATCCAAGAGCAGGTTAGTGCTGAACATGTTAAATTAAGTGCACGTGAGAAAACGGCGGCTTTAATTTACAATAAGATTTCTGGAGCCTATACTCTTTCTACTATTTATATTAAAAATAATCATCTGACAGATAAAGAAATTGCAGAAGTGGGTGAGCATCTTTCAGATTTGCCCGGAGTAGGCATTGGTACAGACTGGCAAAGATCATATCCCAACGGTTCTTCTATTCGCAGTATTATTGGATCTGTATCAACGGAGAAGGCTGGGTTACCTAGTGATAATTTACAGTATTATTTAACCAATGGCTATTCTAGAAATGACAGAGTAGGTACTTCATATTTGGAAGAAAAATATGAACCACTGCTAAAAGGAACGAAAGCTACGAGTAAAGTTTGGACTAAAAATTCAGGTGATATCGAACAATCGAAAGCGGTATATTCTGGTCAAGCCGGTGCAAGTTTGGTTTTGACTCTTGATGCTAAATATCAAAAAGAAGTTCAAAGTTCATTAGAAAAAATTTATGCTGCGGCTGTTGGTTCTGGGGCTGCTCACTATTCAAATGGTGCCTATGCTGTTGCCATGAACCCCAAAACTGGTGCAATTTTAGCTATGGCGGGCATCAATCGCGACCCCAAAAAGAATAAAACCACTAATAATGCATTAGGCGTAATTAATCAGTCATTTGTAATGGGTTCAGCTGTTAAAGGTGCAATGGTAGGTGGTGGATTAATTAACAAAGTAATTACTCCCACAAATAATGTAATGCCCGATACACCAGTTTACTTGCCAAGTACTCCTGTTAAAAAATCGGTTTATCCAATAGGGACATTTGGGGCACTTGATGCAGAAACTGCGCTTGAAGTTTCTAGTAATATTTATATGATGCATTTAGCAATGAAGTGGATTAAAGCTGATTATGTTCCCAAGAGTTTTATCCATATGCCACAAACAGCATTCGAACCTTTACGACATAATTTTAATATGTTTGGTTTGGGACAAAAGACTGGTATTGACTTGCCGGGCGAAATTTCAGGAATTCAAGGCAAATCATTTAATGATCAAGGATTGGTTCTTTCGGGTTCTGTCTTAGACTTGTCTTACGGCAACTATGATGCTTATACCCTTATTCAAATGGCTCAGTACGTTTCTACTATTGCAAACGGCGGTTATAGAATGCAGCCTTATGTTGTGCAATCAATTGGGCGAACTTCAAATAATGGTCAAAAAATTTATGTGGATTACAATAAGAAGCCAGAAGTGCAGTTACGTATCCCCTGGACTTCAGATGAATTAAATATTGTCAGACAAGGCTTCTGGCGCGTTGTTCATGGTACAAATTCATGGGGTACCGCACATAAATTAAAAAACGTGAAACCTGCTATTTCGGGTAAATCAGGAACAGCTCAGACATTTTATTACGATCCAGATAATCCTAAGCAAAAAAATCCGCCTGAGCTTGTTAATGCTACTTTTGTGGGCTATGCGCCATCAAATAATCCTGAAATAGCTACAGCAGTAATATTTCCGGGACTTGATCCCGAACACGAAGGTTCCTACACATTACAAATGACTAAAGCGATGGTGCAAGACTACTTTAAATTACATAAAAAGTAGAATTTTGTGAATATTACTGGTAATAATAATGGAAAAATGCTAAGATAATACAGTCAGAATAAAAGCGTAGGTGGTGAAAGAAATGGCAGATAACATCATTTTGGAATGCACCGAATGTGGCGATAGAAGTTACTTATCTAAGAAAAACAAGCGTAAGCATCCGGAACGTTTAAGTTTGAAGAAGTATTGCCCAGTTGAAAGACATACTACTCTTCATCGTGAAACTAAGTAATTAACCAATATGGCAGGAGCCTATGCTCCTGCTATTTTTTATATGGAAGAATCATGACAAAATTAAAAAAAGAAATTAGACAACAACAAGTTGAAAAACTAAGCGGCTTTGCGGAAACCGCTGAAAAGAATGCTGAAGATCAGGTTCTACTTAAGAATATTATGAATTCTGAACTTCTTGACAAATGCCAAAGCATTGGGATAACTTCTTCTCTTACTTATGAGGTAGATACCTCAGGTCTAATTGCTCAGCTATGGGATCAAGGAAAAGATGTTTATTTAGCACGGGCTAATGATAACAGTGAACGTTCACAAGATTTTATCTATTATAGTTATATGACCAAGTTAACTAAGTCCAAATTTGGTGTGGCTGAAGTAAGTGAACCGGACGCACAGATTAATAATGATCTTGACTTAATTATTGTGCCTGGACTGGCTTTTGCTTTAGACTCACATCAACGTTTAGGCTTTGGCGGAGGCTATTATGACCGCTTTTTGGCAAAACATCCTAGTTCAAAGACAGTAGCTTTAGTCAATTCAAAAATGATTTTTGAAACTGCAGCATGGAAAATAGAATCAACTGATGTTCCAATTCAAACAATTATCACTCCTGAATCAATTTTATCGAAATAACTGAGGCTATTATGAACCAGCGACAAAACCTGAAAAATTGTTATATAACCGTCAGTATATTGGTTATTCTTTTCTTGGTCTTTTTAATTGAAACTGCAATAGGTGGCTCCGAAAATATCTATGTTTTAATGAAAATGGGAGCTATGAAAAATGATGCTATTGTTATAGGTAATCAGTGGTGGCGCCTGTTCACTGCACAATTTTTACATATTGGAATTATGCATTTAATATCAAATGCAGTAATGATTTATTATCTTGGTGTTTATATGGAAACAATAATAGGTCATTGGCGTTTTTTAGTTATCTATTTACTTTCAGGTATTGGTGGAAACCTTTTAAGCCTGGCTTGGGGAAATGATAATGCCATTAGTGCCGGAGCTTCAACGGCTTTATTTGGACTTTTTGGCGCAATGACTGCTATTGCATTGCAAAATCGGACGAATCCAATTCTTGTTTATCTCGGCAGACAATCATTCTGGCTGGCATTGATTAATATAGGACTTGACCTTTTTGCTCCTAACATCGATATTCCAGGACATATTGGCGGTTTTATAGCCGGATTTTTAATTGCTGTGATTTTGGGTGAAAAAAACTTGAGAAATTATTCAATAAAAATGCGTGTTGTTGCAGTATGTGCTTTAATAATTTATTGTGTGGCGGCTGTCAGAATGGGTATGGTAATTAACTTATAATGAAAACTCTGTATGATGTGCAACAGCTTTTGGAAAAATACGGTATTTTTGTTCATGTCGGCAAGAGAATTTGGGATATTGAACTGATGGCTCTCGAATTGGACAACATCAATCGTTCGCATTTAATTGACAAACATGATTATTTAGTTGCAAAAATAATACTGCGGCGTGAATACGAATATGAAGAACGCAGAAATAAAAATAAGCATGGTTCTTAAGCTACATTAAGAGTATATTGTTTTTAGAAACTTTTAGTAGGAGAAATACAATTTATGTCAACATTTTTATTAATTCTAGATGCGGTTTTAATTATTGTAATTTTAGCCTTTGTTGCAGTATGGTTATGGAATAAAATCCAGACTAAGCGCTTAGGTGGTGGAGATTTATCAAATGATGAATTTAATAAGGGAATGCGTAAAGCGCAAGTAGTGGATTTACGTGAAAAGGAACCTTTCAAAAGAAAACATATTGATGGAGCAAGAAACTTACCTTACACAATGCTTAAGTATCAATATACTGAATTAAGGTCCGATCTTCCAGTTTATTTATACTCTGATTCTTTATCAGTTACTTTACGTGCTGCCAGATTTTTACAGAAAAAGAACTTTTCTTCTATCAAATGGTTAAAAAATGGCTTTGATGAATGGAACGGTCGCACTAAGAAGTCCAAATATTAATGAGAAAACATGTTTGTTAATTTTCAAACGTGTTTTTTCTATACTATTTATTGAATGAGGGAAAAAGATGCAGAAAGTTCTGGCAATAGTGGGACCAACCGCAATTGGAAAAACCTCTTTGGCAATTCAGCTTGCTCAAAAAGTAAATGCTGAAATAATTTCGGGTGATTCAATGCAGGTTTATAAAGAGGTGGCAATCGGGACTGCAAAAGCAACTAAAGCCGAGCAAAAGACGATTCGACATTACCTTGTTGATACTCAATCAGTTTTTGAACCGTATTCTGTGATAGATTTTATTGAGCAGGCTGAAAAAGCGGTTGAACAAATCACTACCAAAAATAAGCTACCACTTTTAGTTGGTGGTACCGGTTTTTATGTCAATGCACTTTTAAATAAAATGAAATTAGGAGAACCATCTCGCCAAGAATCAGTGACAACGAATAAATGGAAAAACTTTTTGCAAGTACATGGTAAAAATGAGTTATGGGCAGAATTAGCTAAGCAAGATCCAGAAGCCGCTCAAAAAATTCCTTTAAATAATATTCGACGTGTTTTACGGGCGTTGACAGTAATTGAACGTACCGGAAAAAAGTTTTCTCATCAGCAAAAAGCCATTGAACCACGATATGATTATCTTATTATTGGTCTCAATTCTGACCGTTCTGTGATTTACCATAGGATTAATGAGCGTGTTGATCAGATGCTGGAACAAGGCTTGCTTGAAGAAGCAAGATTTATTTATCAAAATAGGGCTCAAGAATATACGATTTTGCAGGCTATTGGTTATAAAGAATTTTTTCCTTATTTTAAAAAACAAGAAAGTCTTGAGGATTGTATTGCAAATTTAAAAACTGCTTCAAGGAGATATGCTAAGAGACAGCTCACGTATTTTCGTCATCAATTACCTGTCACTTGGTTTGATCCGCTTAAAGATCCAAATTGTTTAAATGAAATTAAACAGAAAGTTGAGGAATGGTTAAATGAATGATTGGCCAGAAAAATTAAATAAAATAGTAGCTGAGACTGATAAGCAAATAGCACCCCGGTTAGCAAAAATTGATCAAAATATCTTGTTTAATCAAAATAAAGTTTTAGAAGCTTTTAAAGATAAAGCTGTTGCTGAATCTGATTTAATTGGCAGTACCGGTTACGGGTCTGATGACAGCGGTCGAGATAAGCTAGATCGTATTTACGCACAAATTTTTAACACTGAGGATGCCTTAGTCCGTTCGCAGTTTGTTTCCGGTACCCATACTTTAGCCACTGCGATGGCAGGCAATTTGTTACCAGGTGACGAACTAACCTATTTAACTGGGATGCCTTATGATACCTTACAACAAGTTATCGGAATTGCCGGCAACGGTCGTGGCAGCTTGAAACAATATGGCGTTAAGTTTTCCCATGTCGATTTGTTGTCTGATGGCAGTGTTGATTTTGATTCAGCAAGAAAATTGTTGAAAAAACATCATCCTAAAATGGTAGTCATCCAGCGTTCACGCGGCTATAATACCAGACCAAGCTTTACAGTGGCAAAAATCAAGCCGATGATTGCAATGATCAGGGAAGCTTCACCTAAGAGCATCATTTTTATTGATAATTGTTATGGCGAATTCTCTGAACAACATGAACCTACGGAATATGGAGCCGATTTAATGGCTGGTTCCTTAATTAAAAATGCTGGCGGCGGATTGGCAAAAATAGGTGGCTATGTTGTTGGTAAGCATGAATTAGTTGAAAACACTGCAGTAAGACTCACAGCAGGTGGCATAGGTCGAGAAGAAGGAGCCAGCTTAAACAATAATCTTGATTATTTTGAGGGACTTTTTGTATCACCAAGTGTGACGGGCAATGCAATTAAAGGTGCAGTTTATGCATCAGCACTGTTAGAAAAGATGGGCTTAGAGGTTTCACCTAAATGGAATGAAGATAGAACTGACTTAATTCAAACAGTAATTTTCCATGATAAGGACAAAATGATCAGATTTGCCAAAACTTTACAGAAAAACTCACCGATTAATTCATTCGTTGATCCTATTCCAAGTAATGACACTGGATATGAAGATCAAGTAATTATGGCTGATGGTTCGTTTATTGAAGGTGCAAGTATGGAATTTTCTGGGGATGGTCCAATTAGACCACCTTATGCCTTGTACATGCAAGGCGGATTAACTTATGCTCATGTAAAAATTGCGATTACCAATGCAGTTAATGAATTATTTTTTCAAAATTAATCAAAGATATTTATAAATGTAAAGTAAAAGTTTGGTAAAGTTTTGCTATTTTTTGCTAGACCACTTTACAAGGTTTTAATCATTTGCTAATCTTAAGTCTAGTTTTAAACAAGAATAAAATTTCTGGTTTAGACTGTACCAATTGTTGTTTGATTTTTTAGGTGGAGAAACATGACAAAGAAAATTTCAGCAGATGACATAAGAAAAAGTGTCAAAGAAGAAGATGTCAGATTTATTAGACTGGCTTTCACAGATATAAATGGAACTTTAAAAGCAGTTGAAGTTCCAAATAGTCAGCTAGACAAAGTTTTAGAAAATGACGTACGCTTTGATGGTTCTTCGATTGACGGATTTGTTCGTTTGGAAGAAAGTGATATGATATTATATCCAGATTTTTCCACCTGGTCCGTTTTGCCTTTGGGTGACAGTACAGGTGGTAAAATTGGTTGCTTAACTTGTTCTGTTCATACTACCGATGGTGAACCTTTTGCAGGTGATCCACGGAATAATCTTAAAAGAGTTATTGGTCAAATGAAAGAATTGGGCTTTACTGCTTTTGATATTGGTTTTGAAGCTGAATTTCATTTACTTAAACTTGATGAAAATGGTAATTGGACTACTCAAGTTCCAGACCATGCCTCATATTTTGATCTAACATCAAATGATGAAAGTGCAAGTTGTCGTCGAGATATTGTTGAAACTTTGGAAAGCATCGGTTTTGAAGTGGAAGCTGCTCACCATGAAGTTGGTGATGGTCAGCAGGAAATTGATTTTAGGTTTGATGACGCATTGACAACAGCTGATCGTGTGCAAACTTTTAAAATGATTGTGCGTGAAATAGCTAAGAAACATGGGCTGTTTGCTACATTTATGGCTAAGCCTCTGCAAGGTCAAGCTGGTAACGGGATGCATACCAACATGTCTTTATTCAAAGGCAGTAAAAATGCATTTTATGATAAAAATAATAAATATCATTTATCCAAGACTGCCTTGTACTTTTTAAATGGCATTTTGGAGCATGCGCGTGCCATTACAGCAGTTGGCAACCCGACTGTTAACTCATACAAGCGTTTAATTCCCGGTTTTGAAGCTCCAGTATATATTTCTTGGGCTTCAAAGAATCGTTCTCCTATGGTTAGAGTACCTTCTGCAGGGGAATTAAATACTCGTCTTGAAATGCGTTCTGCAGATCCTACAGCTAACCCGTACTTGCTTTTAGCCGCATGTTTAAGTGCAGGAATGGCTGGAATTAAGGAAGAAAAGATGCCTATGGATCCAGTAACCTGCAACTTATTTGATTTAAGTGAAGCTCAACTTAATGAGATGGGAATCAAACCGCTTCCTTCAACATTGCACAATGCATTAAAAGCTTTTAAGAAGGATAAACTAATTCAAGATGCTTTAGGTGAGCATTTAACCCAGAGCTTTATTGATTCTAAAGAATTAGAATGGTCTCAATATACTCAAACTGTTTCTGATTGGGAAAGAAATCGTTACATGGGCTACTAAAACAAATTTGTTTTATAATTAAAAAATCTAGAAACTGAAAATTCATGAATTAGGGAAAAAAGTAAAGTCTGATGAAAAACGGGCTAAATTATTTTTCTTGCACATGACCAATAATTTTAATGTCAAGCTACAAATTAGCTTGACATTTTTTATTTTAGAAAAGTTTTTAACTAGACCAATTAGTTTTTAGATAATTTTTCAACTAGTTGAAAATAATCAGAACAATTGATATTCTTTTTTGCCGAATATAAATAATATTTCACATCACTTTTTTAGCGCAAAGTTATTAAATGAAAAAACGGGTGTAAAAGGGTCAGAAAGAAATGTCTCTGCTATAAAAATAACTAAGTAATTAATAATAAAATGACTAAACACATATTTATTTGCTCTAAATAATTACACTAATTATGTAATTTATATATAAATAGTTAAATAAAATCAATTAATATTATCTATATAAAATAAAGTTATTTTTTATATCAGAAATAAAAAAATACCAAAAAATAATTCGAAATAAAAAATCAATTTCTGCTTTTAATTAGTTATTTTAATTTTTTAAAACTATTAATTTCCTAAAAAATAAGGGATAAAAATAATAATTATATTAGAATGTGTTATTTTATTAGCTAGTATAATAAATATCAATAATATAATATTTTTGCTAATTTCAAGCAAAAAATGTTATTTAAAAAATTAAAAATAATAAATATAATTATTATTAAGCACTAAATTTATACCAATTATTTTAGAATGATTTATTGACATTCACTTTTAATTTGATTACAATTTATTTTGTAATTCATATATGACTACGCAAAGTAGCTAGGAAAGAGAGGAATTATGTTAGGAAAAAACAATTATAACGAAAGGTTACGGAAGATCGAAAATGAGTCTAAAAAGGATCGTTTTTCTATCCGTAAGTTAACTATCGGAGCTGCATCTGTTTTAGTAGGTTTATCATTTGTAGGTTTGAGTTCTCAGACCGCAAAGGCTGACACTGTAAATTCAGATGAGAAAACTGCAGAAATTTCAAGAAAAGCAGATGATAATTTAGTAAGCGGTGCAAATAAAAATGCAGATTCAAGTGCCAC
Organism: uncultured Lactobacillus sp.; assembly: GCA_946477855.1. GTDB lineage: Bacteria > Bacillota > Bacilli > Lactobacillales > Lactobacillaceae > Lactobacillus. The sequence goes on along the minus strand of CAMKZU010000019.1, from coordinate 2,977 downwards.
CAACACTGAAACTGCATCTGCATCAAGCAATGCTAAGAAGAATTCCAAAGACGACTTATCATCATATAAGAAATTGGATTCTTTCTTAAAGTCTGCTGATAGTAATGATTCAGATAAAACCCAAAAGGTTCAGTCCAACACCACTACTACAAAAAATGATACCACAAATCAGATTCAAACACGAGTAGATGATGTTACTGTAGCAAATGTAAGAAATTCTGATGACTTTATTACAGCAATGGGTAATGGTGACTATAAAACCATAAATCTGTTAAATGATATTGATGTTCCAAACCATGCTACTGATACAGCAATTAATAAGCTCGGTGAAATCGGTGTATCTTGTTACCGCGGTGTAAAAGTTGTCAATGGCAATGGCCACACTCTTAGTTTAAATAGCAACCAACTGAGTGGAAACATCATTAAGAGTCAGCAGCTCCCATCAATTACATTTGATAATATCAATATTAAGGGAACTGGTGCATATTTGACCGAGCTTCCAATTATTAGAAATATTCCTTGGACTACTATCGGTGATTTTGGAAATATTAATTTAAACAATGTTAAATCTGAAGGAATTACTTATGGTGGTGGTTTTGACTCAGCCTTAATAAGCAGTACAGTTAATGTAACTGGCGAGACTTCAGTTAAATATCAAGGTAACAGTAAAAATTCTAAGAATTCAACCTTGTTTGATGGAAACTTAATGGTTGCTGATGGAGCTAAACTTGATGTTTCAGCAGGTAATTTAGTTCAACTATTTAATGGAGAACTAATGAATACTATAAGTAACGTTATTCCAAGTTTTGACAAGATCAATAATGAAGGTATCGTTAGTGCAATTAAAGGTATTCGCCTTGGTTCGCGCTTTGTAGTTGGAAAGAATGCAAATGTAAATGTTTACTTGGATTCAACCGTTACTCGTCTTTGTGAAGCTACTTTGCTCAACATTGAAGTAGAAGATGGCGCAAAATTCAAGATGATCGATAACGCTCCAGAAATTAAGATTGGTTTGCTGGATCCACTAGCTAACTTTGTATTTTTGACAGCTAATAACCCAGCTTCTGTTAAAATAATTTCTTCAAATCCTGATGTTAAGAGACCACAAATTCGTTATGTGGGTACTGCTATCACAGGTAATCAAATTGGAATGTCTGACTCTTCTCAGGGCAAGAACTGGGTATTCAATGCAAAAAATTCTAACTTAATATTCTTGACGAAAATCCCAGTAATTTCAGATATTACTGAAACTATATTACCTCAAATTAGTTTAACAGGATTGAATGAGACACTGATGAATGATTATCAAACTCCTGCTGCTCAAATTCCTGTTAAAGGCAAGGCTTCTAAGACATTTGCAGATATGAACACTTTGAAAGATTTGCAGAGTTACTGCTCATTCTTAAATGGTCCACTGATAGATGTGTCTAAGATTCCAATTGTTGGTAACGCAATTAACAATTTACTTGGGATTAAGACAGCACCAGGTTTAGTGCTTGGCACAGATCTAGAAGATATTTTAATTAAGACTGGTGCTGGTCGGTTTAATGTTTCTACCCTAAAACAAGAAGTTACAAAAGGTTCAGAAACTGTTGGTGATGCCAAGGATATTCTTTCAACCTTTGATCAAGATAGTGCTTCAAGCAGAACTATTGATGAATTAAGTGAAAAGAAAGTTGTTACTGGTGCACAATGGTTAATTAATAAGAAAATGACATCTGATGGCACTGTAACAGATGGAGGTGTAATTACTAGTGCAAGTGGCAAAATTAATTATGCTGCTCTTCCAACAGACACTACTTCCAGTGATTTAGGAAATGGCGTCATTCAAGTAACTTATTCAGATGGTACAACCGATATGATACCAGTTAAGATCTATGCTGCTAAAGATACTAACGGCACCGGGTCAAATGGTTCAGGCAGTAATGGTTCAACAGGAACAGGTAGCACCGGGTCAAATGGTTCGGGCAGCACAGGTTCAACAGGAACAGGTAGCACCGGGTCAAATGGTTCAGGCAGCACAGGTTCAACAGGAACAGGTAGCACTGGGTCAAATGGTTCAGGCAGTACAGGTTCAACAGGAACAGGTAGCACTGGGTCAAATGGTTCAGGCAGTACTGGATCTACTGGATCTAATTCTTCAGGTAATGCTCAAGACAACAAAGGTTCGAATGCTTCGAATGCTTCGACTGCTTCAAGTACAGCAGGAACAGGTTCTAATAGTTCTGTAACAACACAGAATTCTCAAGGTTCAAGCTCTACTGGAAGGGATGTAGCAGTATTAAGGACTGTTCGTCACGATGCATATGTATACAATTCTAAAGGTAAGCACTCTTCTAATGTTTATAAAGCAGGTACAAAGGTAGATACATATGGCACGAAAGCTATCAAAGGTCGTCTTTATTACTCGCTTGGAAACAATAAATATATTGTGGCTTCAAACATTAATGGCACTCGTAGAAAATTAACGCATAATGCATTTGTCTACAATAAGAAGACTAAGCGTATAAGCAAAAAGATCTTAAAGAAAGGCAAATATCTTAAGACCTATGGTGGTGCGGTAAAGCTTAAGGGCAAGAAGTACTACATTGTCGGCGGAAATAAATACATCAAGAAAGCAAATTTTAGAAAATAATAGTTCTGTTATTTTTGAATCTATAAAATTACATATACATGAAAGAACACTTGTCTCAATACAAGTGTTCTTTTTATATAAAATCAAAAAATTGAAATAAGACTCTAAATACCATGTTTGTATTTGAGAAAAGAGTTCTATACTTGAAAACTTTAAATATCAAATGATTATATTTGTATTTAGATGCTTACAATAAAAACTAATAAACTGTTTTTGATTAATTACCTTTAAAATTTTTATTTACAAATTAATATATATAAAATAAAAGCTTTTAAATTTAATGGTTTACTATAAGAGATACAACTCAATATAATTAATATTTAAATTAAATAATAGAAATAT
>CAMKZU010000018.1 GCA_946477855.1 uncultured Lactobacillus sp. | reverse complement strand
AAATCAGGTTGTCAAAATCATTATTATGTGACAGCGAAACCGGATCTTTGTGATCGACGCTACGACCGCGCCTGCCGCAATATTGGCAGCGATAATGGTATTTAGCGCGAATACGCTCACGGTCAATGTAATCCACTTCATTTAGTTTAAAGTCGACGTTTAAGCCTAATTTACTTAAGTTTTCAGCAAAAGTAAATTCGCTGCTGGGCACAAAGTCAGTTTGACCCGTCTCGCTGTCAATTACTGCCTGATTAAAATCATGTGCTGATAGTTGCTGCTGGGCTAATTCATTGCCGTCATAATCCTGAATAAAAGCCTCATAGCGCTTACGTAGGTCATTTTTGGCAATTAAAAGCGCGGGGCTTTCTGAGTCATCATCTTTTCCTACAAAAGTAAACAGTAGACACTGTGCAAAGACTTTTACCGCAATATTGGCAAAATTCTCCGGCCCTTCTCCTCTTTGGATACACAGATCGCAAATACTGGTTAATTTAGGGTTAATCAAGCCTGTTTGTTTAAAATGTTTGGCATTTATGCGCAAACCGCACGCACTGCATTGAAACTTCACTTTTAAGTATTCTCCTTAAAGCAAAAAGTAATTACTTCATTTTAATTTTACTCAATTTAGAGCAATAAAAAAAGGTGGACGAAAGCTTCATCCACCCTTTAGTCTTAATTAAAAACAGACTATTTATTTTCGTCTGCTTTGGCCTTGTTCAAGAAAGCAACAACTGCTGCTACGTGCGCAACACGTTTTTTGCCGTTTCTCTTGTTCTTAGGTCTTTGGTTTGGCTCACAACCAGTGTTGTAATTCTCACCTTTACGCATAGTACTATACTTCCTTTCAAGATTTTCGAAAATCTTATATAGTTTACCACTTAAGCTAGAATGAAGCAAGATGCGCTTTTTTGAGTGTGACCTTTTGGTTTGAGCAAAAAAGCAGCCTCAATGAGACCGCTAAAAAATTAGGTGATTTTTAATTAGATATTATTAGTTTATTACACTAATTATTTGCACTGACAGTCATAGCTGCATCAATTACACCACTGTCATCAGCTAAACTAATAGCTGCATTTTTTTCATCAACAACCAAGTTGTTGCCTAAATATTGCATTTCTGCAGGACTTGTGTATAGATCCAAGCCGGCATTATTTTCAACTTTAATTGAAAATTCCGGATCTTGCTTATCCAAAACTACAAATTGAAAACGAGTACCGGCAGCACAACTGCCAGCAATGTTAGAATATTTGTTAGAACCGTCATTTAATGAAAGTAAAACAACTTGTCCATCTTTCACACTTTTTCTAATCTTATCAGCAGCACTTGATTTAACATTCATTTTTACTGATTCGGAATCACTCATTTTAATATTTCCTCCTAAACCTTAGCAATTTTCTCAAGTATAGGATATATTAAGTTATAGTGTCAAAAAATATGTTTATAGTAAAAGAGCATTTTCAATATGAAAATTTATTATTGCGAATACGAGGAAAAAAGGTCAAAATGTATATAGCGATTATAGATGATTGTAACTTGTGAAAGGGGACATTTTATGACCGTCTTGAAAAAGGTTTTTAGTGATAAAATCCTGCAGATTACTTTTGTAATAACGATTATCAGTCTTTTTTTTGCTAGACCGCGGCTTGAGGATATCAACTTGCATACGATTTTTTCAGTCGCCGCGATGCTAATCATTATTCAAATATACGCTTACTTGCACGTTCTGGACGTGTTGGCGTATAAATTGACCAGTATTGCCGACAATATGCAGAAATTAAACATTTTGTTTACACTCTTAGCAATTATTGCTGGGATGTTTCTCGGCAATGACATAACAGCGCTTACATTAATTCCCTTGTATTTGAATATCGCCAAAAGATGTAATTTGCCTCAAATCTTGCCCGTTACTTTAATTGGGATGGGGGCAAATATTGGTGCTGCTTTTACACCGTGGGGTAATCCTCACAATATTTTTTTGGTCAGCAAATATTCTGTTAACGCCCTGCAGTTTTTCTCATGGTCATTGCCATATCTATTAATGGCGCTGATCATCACGTTTATTATTTTTCACTTCATTCCTCGTAAAGAAATTCCGCGGCAAGACATTAAACAAATTAATATTAGTTTAAGACCGACAATCATTACGACTGCGGTTTTTGCCCTATTTTTCTTAGGGGTCTTTAAGGTAATTAACGTTGCCATTCCGATGATTGTGGCAATTATACTGGCTTTATTAATCAATCCCAGAATTTTACTTAAAGTAGACTTTGCTCTGCTATTAACTTTTACCTGCTTTTTTATTTTTATTAGTGATATTCAACAGATTCCGATGATTGTCAGTATCATTCACACAATGATCAATTCGGAAAGCTCAACCTACTTTACCTCGATTATCTCCAGTCAAATTATCAGCAATGTTCCTGCAACTATTCTAGTTGGTAAGTTTACGCCGTATGCGGAGGCATTATTCCTCGGCTCCAATATCGGCGGTTTTGGCTCTCCAATCGGTTCAATGGCTAACATGCTGGTATTAAAAACATTTACCCAAAACGCCACAGTTTCAAGAGGAGAATTCTTCAAGAAATGGTCCGTAATGCAGTTTATTGGTCTGCTGGTTCTAACTGTTGCCGGCTGGGGTCTTTTATTAATTTAATAATAAATAATATCAGTAAAGCTTTGCTAATGAGAAATAGCATAAGCTTCTTTTTTATATTCAAAAGCTTCATAATCAGTTATAATTGATTGATATAAATTAAGGAGGAAAATTATGATCAGTTTAACTTGGATAATTGTAATAATTGCTATTTTATTAGTTATAGTTTACATTGCAGTATACAACGGTTTACAAAAAGCCAAGGTTTACACCGATGAGTCTTGGAGCCAGATCGACGTACAATTGAAGCGGCGTAATGATCTAATCCCTAACTTGGTCGAAACTACTAAAGGTTACGCTAAACACGAAAAAGAAACTTTAGAAAACGTTGTTCATTTGCGTAACCAGTTAACAAATATTCCTAGTGATGACCATGCTCAAACTCTGAAGGTTTCTAACCAAATTTCCGATGCCCTTAAGTCAATTTTTGCTTTATCAGAAAATTATCCTGATCTTAAAGCAAATCAAAACTTCTTGAAACTACAAGAAGAATTAACTAACACTGAAAACAAGATTGCTTATTCCAGACAACTGTACAATTCATCAGCTGCCTTATATGATCAAAAACTTTTAACTTTCCCATCCAACATAGTTGCTCATATTCACGGCTTTAAGAAGGTTGATTACTTACAAACTAACGAGTCGGAAAAAGAAGTACCTAAAGTTAAATTTTAAATACTAGGTTATTTTTATGTTATTTCAACAAATTGCCCGCAATAAGCGTAAGACCGTTGGTATTATGGGTCTGTTTGTTATTATTTTGGCACTTGTAGGAGCAGGTTTAGGTTATCTTTTTAGTGATCGACCTGTCCTAGGGTTAGTTATTGCCGTCATTTTTAGTATCATTTATATGCTAATTGTCTTGCCTAACCCAGCCAACATGGTAATGAGTCTTAATCATGCCCAAGAAGTCCATGAGCAGGATAATCCAGAACTTTGGCACGTTGTAGAAGACATGGCACTTGTGGGACAGGTGCCGATGCCGCGTGTATTTATTATTGCCGATCATAGTCCCAATGCCTTTGCGACAGGACGTGATCCTAACCATTCTGCTGTAGCAGTGACACAAGGCTTGCTTGACATGATGAACCGCGAGGAACTTGAGGGTGTCTTAGGTCATGAAATTTCTCATATTAGAAATTATGACATTCTGGTTTCTACTATTGCTGCAGTCTTGGTTGGCGTCATTTCATATTTATCGGGAATTGCCAGCCGCTACATCTGGTGGATTGACGATGATAGAGATAGAGACGATAACAACGGCGGTTCTATTGTTGTGATTTTCAAAGTTATAGCTATTTTGTTTGTGTTAATTCTGGGTCCGATCTGTGCCAGCTTAGCGCAAATGGCATTATCGCGTAATCGGGAATACTTGGCTGACGCTTCGTCAGTTGAATTAACGCGCAATCCTCAAGGATTAATTTCGGCGCTAGAGAAAATTGACGGTTCTGCACCAATGAAAAAAGCCGATCCGAGCAGTGCGGGAATGTATATTGAGGATCCATTACGCAAAAGACGCAGTTTTACGCATTTATTTGACAGTCACCCGCCGACAGCGGATAGAATTAAACGTTTGGAAAAAATGTAATAAATAAAGCAGCCTTTTCTAGTAAGGCTGCTTTTAGTTTAAGTTGATATTTGCTTGTCGAAATAGTTCTGCACGCATCTGCACGGGCGTTTCATGGTAATATTCACTAAATTTTTTATAAAAGAATGATTTGCCGCTATAACCTACACGGGTAATTATTTCCTTAACAGAGATATCCGGGCGTGCCAGCAAACTTCGCGCTTCCTGCATACGTCTTTCATCAACATGTTCCATAAAGCTTTTGCCCGTTTTTTGTTTAACCAAACTTGAAAAATAATTGGGGTTAAAGCCAAAATACTTGGCTGCATCATTAAGGCTGACATCAGTGAAATGAGCATCAATATACTGCTCTAACTCGGTTTGAGCAAACTGATGATTACTAATCAACCTAGTTTCAGCAGCTAAGTCTTGGCTTCTAATTGCTAAAAATAAGAGCAAATTAAGTTCTGCCATAATTATGTTGCGTGCAAAAAGATTTTGATTGAGATATTCATCAATTACTTTTTTAACTAGATGAGCGGATTTAGACATTGGCGTGCCGCTCATACTTAATAAGCGTTTCTGATCAAAAGCTGTAGTAATTTTTTTAAGTAGACCCTTTTCTTCACGATTCAGTTTAGAGTAATCACCTAGAAAATCTTGCATAGTTAAATTAGGGTCAAATTCAAGTTTAACTAAAATATCTTTATGGCTTGGTTTTAAAATCTCGTAGTTGCATTTTTTCTGTAAAAAAATAATATTACCAGCACCCAAAGTAAGTTCCTGAGCGTTAATCCTGGTTTTGACTGCTCCTTTTGCCAAATAAAGAATGGTTAAGCCTGTAGTTTGATAACGATGTATCCCAGTATTCCGATTTTCCAAAAAAGCACTGAATAAATTAAAATCTTCATTTCCCGGCTTTATTCTTATCTCATTTGTGTCCGACTTTTTTGAGTCCAAGACACTAGCCAAATATTGTTCTAACTTAACTGCCGCCATTACGTCACCTTCTTGTTTTATTTTTTATTTTCATAAATTTATTATATAGCAAATTGGCAGCTTGCTAATAAATTTTTGTTATTTCACAATTATTACAGGCCGTTAAAAGCAAAACTAATCAGTCTAGACAATAAAAATTCTTTTAGGTATAATGAAAATAATATCGGGGTGCCATATAGGCTGAGAATATACCCGTTGAACCTGCTATGGATAATGCCAGCGAAGGGAAAACGAAAGATTTTACGTCGTCAGGTATTCTCCTGACGATTTTTTTGGTAACTAAATTGATTAAATTAAATAACCTCACTTTTTCATACGATAAAGAAAATCAAATATTAACTGATATTAATTTAAAGATTCCTACGGGAGAATTTTCATTATTAGTTGGCCCTACCGGCTGCGGCAAGTCTACATTATTAAAAATTTTAGCAGACTTATACCCTAAATTTGCCGGTCACTTAAGCGGCACTGTGACTTTAGCCGGATTAAAATCAGCAATGATGTTTCAAAGTGCCGGTGAGCAGTTCACGATGGCAACGCCACGTGAGGAAATCATTTTTGCACTTGAAAACTTATGCCTAACCAAAGCGCAGTATGAGAAGCGTCTAAATGAAGCCGTTCTGTTTGCCCAAATTGATTATTTGCTTGATCAAAAAATTAATACCATGTCTGGCGGCGAACAGCAGCGGGTAGCTTTAGCCGTTTTAATTGCAATGAATGTTGACCTTTTTTTACTCGATGAGCCGTTTGCCAGTTGCGATCCTGCAGCCCGCAAGTTTTTGATTGCTAAACTAGCCCATTTGCGCGATCAGGGCAAAACAATCATTGTGAGTGACCACGTATTATCTGGTTATGAGGGCATTTGTGATAACCTGTTTCAATTTCAGGGTAAAAAAATAGTGCAATTTGCACCAGATGAAAAAGAACAGCTGTTACAGAAAAGTATGATGGCTGCCTCTTATTCTTTTGCTCTGCCAGAACAAAACGAGCCAAATTGTTTTACGCTGCAAAATACTCGGATTTACCAAAATCGTTTGCTTCTCAAGCAAGAACATTTAAACATTGTTGCTGGTAAAACTACCCTGATAACAGGAGCAAACGGTGTGGGCAAAACTTCGCTTTTTAACGCATTAACTAAAATGTTGCCGTATTCTGGCAGTATCACTTACCACAATCAGGAAATTAACAAATTAGCGACCCGCAAGTACCTGCTTAAAGTCGGGCAAATTTTTCAAAGTGCAAGTGATCAGTTCATCAACGTTTCAGTGGCAGATGAAATTAATCTGAGCAAAAAGCACCGGACTAATTCTTTCTTTACGGATGAGAAAATAAATGAAACACTATCTTATCTTGAACTTGATTCTTTGCTTGATCATGTTGTTTACTCATTATCCGGTGGCCAACAGAAGAAACTGCAAATTTTGTTAATGCTGATCTCTGATCAAGACGTATTGCTGATTGACGAGCCTCTTAGCGGGCTGGATGCGGTTTCTGCGGGTAAAGTAATGACGTTATTAAGAAAAAGCCAAAAGACCCGCAACCAGACGCTATTAATCATTAGTCACGAATTAACTAATTTGGCTGATTGGTGCGACTATCATCTTGTTTTTCAAGACCAGCATTTAAGCTATACAAATAAGTGAGGCTATCAACAATGAATCCTAGTTTCAAATTTTTTCTGGCACTAATTATTTCATTAGAAATATCCCTTAAGTCCAGTTTATGCACCAATTTGTTAATCATCGGTTTTGCATTAATTTATCTAATTTACAAACATATTAAATTAAAGAATTTGCTGCTAACGCTCTTAATGCCCCTAATTGCCGCATTTACGGTTTTTGCCACTTTATATTGGTTTGCACCGCAACCTAACTTGCAAAATGCACTGAGTTTATCCAGCCGTGTTTATGTCTATACGCTGACGATCTACTGTGTCTCAATTGGAACCACTGCCACAGACTTAGCTCGCTCTTTTGAACAAAACTTTCATTTACCGAGTAAGTTTGCTTATGGCGTTTTAGCTGCTCTCAATATTGTGCCGCGAATGAAAACAGCCGTTAAACAAATTCGGACAGCTGGCATGATGCGCGGCGTTTACCTGAGCTTTTGGTCACCCGTTCTCTATTTTAAAGCGATCTTAGTGGCCCTTAATTCAGCCGAAAATCTGGCACAAGGAATGGCATCTCATGGCTACCAGGAAAATGCTAAACGCTCTGTCATTGTTTCCATTCCTATTAAAAAAAGTGACTGGTTAACAGCCAGCATTATCCTTCTTTTAGTAAACTTGGCTTTATTCACATTAAAATAAAAAAAGTGGACGTTCATGTCCACTTTTTCTTTGCTATAAATGCCCCATAATAGCAACACTGCTTTATACGCAATTAATTCGCTGTCACGGGTTATAAACCGGCTATTGAGGCAATTTTGTCACTCCATCACTTTTAACTGCCTATTACTTGTGATACGGGCTCCCACTATTAATCATAAAGCTGCGATAAATTTGTTCAATTAGCACAACCCGCATTAACTGGTGGGGCATAGTCAACCTGCCAAAACTGAGTAGATCATCCGCCCGCTTATTAACGGCAGCACTGGTACCTAGGCTGCCACCAATTACAAAAGTAAGATCTGAATGACCGTAAGTGCCCAAATCTTTTATTTCTCCAGCAAGTTCTTCACTGCTTCTTTCTTTGCCTTTAATTGCCGTCACAAAAACATATTCTTTAGCTTTAATTTTACTGAGAATTCTCTGTCCTTCTATTTCTTTAACATTTTCCTGTTCTGCCGCACTAAATTTTTCAGGAGCTTTTTCATCTGGCACTTCTATTATCTGGACTTTGGCAAACCTGCTCAGTCTTTTTTGATACTCAGCAATCGCAGCCCTAAAATATTTTTCTTTTAACTTACCCACACAAACAATCTTAATATTCATAATTGCTATTTTATCCCCCAATTCCCAAAGTTTCCACCTGGTTTTTCCACAGCTGTGTATAAGCAAAATCTATATTTTGTGGTCTTTACCTTTAGTAAGCAAATAAATTGTGGTTAGCAAACTTTTTTACTTTGTTCGGGAACATTTTACCCACAAACAGATTTTTCATAGTTATTTTTCACAAACTTTTAGACCTCAAATACTGCTGTTGAGCCTTGAACAACTGTTTGTGCTAATTACTTTTCACTATTATTTACACACAATTCACAGCTTTTCCACAATTTATCCTAAGTTAATTTCCGCCTTTTATGCACAATCCACAAAGTTTTCCACAGTTGTCAACAAAGGTTGACTACTAGTTTTTTACTTGACAGACTTAAAATACGAACCTTATTTTGTTTCCCATCAATATTATTAACAAAAAGGCTATACTTATGTTTTAAATCGCATAGTATAGCCTTTTTTTAGCTTATTTTTAGAATATTAATTCAGCTAATCCGATTGTAATTTTACTTGTAAATTAATTTCTTTGCCGTTTCTGTTAACGGTTAAAGTCACTCTATCTCCGACTTTGTGATTATACAAAATGCTGTGTAACGAAGCAACATCAGAGACAGCCTTGTTGTCAACTTTAATTATTACGTCACCCGCTTTAATTCCTGCTGTTGCAGCTGCGCTGTGCTTGGTAACCGAATCAACATAAATACCATTCTTGAGGTTAGACTTGATATTAAGGTGTTTTCTGTAGCTGGACGGAATGCCCTGCAAAGCTATGACCTTAACTCCCAGCTGTGGACGAACGATTTTACCCTTCTTAACCAGCTGGTTAACAATTGTGACTACCTCATTTGAAGGAATCGCAAAGCCCATACCCTCAACTGATGTACCATCACTTGATTGAGAAAGTTTCATTGAATTAATCCCAATAACTTGTCCGGCAGAATTGACTAATGCACCACCCGAATTACCCGGGTTAATAGCTGCATCAGTTTGAATAACAGTTTGCTGGTTAGCAGATGAAGTTGTAATGGTACGTGCAGGAGCTGAAATAATCCCCTGGGTAACCGTAGAGGCATATTCACTACCAAGAGGGGAACCAACCGCAATTACGGTTTGACCGGCTTGTAAGCTCTTAGAATCGCCAAATTCGGCTGTCTGAGTAACATAGCTGCTGTCTATTGAAAGAACTGCCAGGTCTGTTGTTGCATCCGTACCAATGATGCGGGCGTTGACAGTTTTACCATTAGAAAGCATCACTTGTATTTTATCGCTACCTGAAACCACGTGATTATTAGTGACGATATAGCCTTTATTGCCAGCTTTCTGGTAAATTACTCCAGAACCTTCACTATAAGTCTGCAGCTTTCCTTTACTCTTATTGTCATTGTCGTCATCACCGAAAATATCAAACAAAGAGTTATTGTTGTTTGACTGTCTTTTCATATTAATTACGGATACTACTGCACCCTTGACGTCATTATAAGCAGGTGTCATTGTGCCACTGGTTTTGGCACTATTTTTGGAAGTCTTCGCGCTGCTTGAACTAATACTGGTTTGCGCATTGTTGTTCATATTTGCATTATTTATTTGATCGAGAGCCACATACGAGGCGCCACCACCAATTAGTCCCGCTACTAAGCCAATAATAACGGTCTTAACAATGCCATGCTGCTGATGACCAGAGTTTTGATTATACATCATTCAGTCTCCTTTACACATCTTTGTTTACTATACTAACAAATCTTGAAAAAAGATAAAAAGTTTTCTTAAATTTGTACTAAATTAGTTGGTTGAACCGGATCAGTCAGAACAATTTTAACATCACTGGGTAAGTTAGCATCGCCGTTAACCATGATCTTTTTAGCAGCATCATAAGCTAATTTAGCCGTATTATTATGCTGACTTCTATGTGCTAAAAAAATATGCTCTGTCCTACTTGTTACTACATCTAGCAACGCTTGACCCGCGTCCTCGTTTGACAAATGTCCTACATCCGACAGTATCCGCTGCTTTAAGCCCCATGAATACGGGCCGTTACGCAGCATCATGTCATCATAATTAAATTCCATTAAATAAGCATCAGCATCGCTAATGACGCCTTTTACTTTACCTGAAACGTAACCTGTATCTGTCAAAAAAGCCATACGCTTGCCGCCACTAGTAAAAACATAATATTGCGGTTCGGCGGCATCATGACTTGTAGCAAAAGCCGTAACATCTAAATCACCAAATGTTTTAGTCTGTCCCGGTTCAATTACGTTGATTTGTTCAACTGGTATTTGCCCAATTTTTTGAGTTTCGGTTAAATATTCCCATGTGCCGCTGTTGGCAAATGCGGCAATTTGGGGGTAGCGCCGCATTAAAACACCTAGTCCTTTGCTATGATCTGAATGATCATGGCTTAAAAAGACCATATCAATATCATTAATATCAACACCAACTTCTGTTAACAAAGACTTTATTTTTTTACCGGATAAACCAGCGTCCATTAAAATTTTATGCTGGTCGGTTTCAATTAAACTGGTATTGCCAGTCGAACCACTAGCTAAAACAGAAACCTGCACTGTGTTTTCCCTTTCTAATTTTTCTGTACATTAACATTATAAGAGCTGCCTTGCAAAATTTGTGCTGTAAATGCATTAACTCTTTTAACGGTAATATTTTTAGTGGTTTTATTCTCAACTTGAATTAGCCAAGTTGGCAGCAAGATCGTACTGCCGCGAACGTCGGTTAACTTGGAATATCCCAAACTAACTTGCATAACTCTGGAATTGTTAACAATTTCTCTATCAGTATACATTGCCTTAACAGCGTGCCAAGCACTAATAATCAATTGTGGCTCACGCACCGCTTTTATTGGTCCCATATATGAAATAGTGTAATTAATAATCTGGCCATTGCGCACATTAATTGTTAATTGGGCGTCACTGTCATAGATACGACCATAATCAGTATTTTGCACATAACAATACGTATTATCTCCTGACATGCTGGGCTCAAATTTAAATTCTTTACCATAAGGAACATTGGCAGGTTCATTCTTAAATTCTTCCAACTGCTGCATGATTTTTTTACGGTTGCCATTAAGCAAAATCATAGACTTGGGCGTTCCGGTTAACGAATTATCGCTTTTGGAATAATGCGTTGTTACTTGGGTTAAACTGCTGCTTTTGCGAGAAAGATAATCACGGTTTTTAACAGCTAAATAGTAGCCAGACTGTTGTTTGCGCGAGATGTGTAAAGGAACGTCAATGCCATCAGCTCGCATTTCAGCCCGAATACTGGTTGCCGTTGTTCCCGGGGTACTGCTTAAATTAATAGGTGAGCGCCATATCTCAATGCCTAAATAAATATCAATTAAGAGAAAGATAATGAAAAATAACCATTCTATTCTTTTTCGGTCCATCTTATTTTCCTTCTTTCGGCAATGTTTCATTATATTTATTTAAGCCGGAAAAATCTTCTTTTTCCCAAGCGGCTAAACTTTTCCATTGGTCATAAGCTTTTATGTAATAGCCGGGGATGAGGTTAACCAGATGATCATGAGAATTATCCTTTTCCACCCGAAACGCGACAATAATGCGCTGGATCTCTGTTTCTTTCATACCAGCATTCAAGAGTTTCTGCATCACTGCTGCACTAGTAGGCAAAGTCTTGGTCTGCCCGTCAAAAGGTATGGGAATTTGCAAATCGGTATTGTTAAAGTCAACTTTAACTGCGTCACCGGTAAAGGTGGTAGTGACTTGGGGACTGCTTTCATCCCAAAAAACAGGTATTCCTTCAATATAGTTCACATAACTCATGGAGTCATTAATCGTATCAAAATACCGCAGATCCTGTTCACTTAAACCCAGTTTATGAACAAAATCAACACTTTCTAACAAACGTTCATTAAGTGACAAATCCTTCTGCTTTTCAAAGCGGGTATAATGAAAATCATGCCTATCACTCTTAGCTTTAGGAACGCGTAAATTTGTATAGTAGTTGAGAGAATACGTGGTCCAGCCTTTTTTATTAGAGCGGGTAGTTACACTAGTAGTACCTAATAATCGGGAAACAAAATAAGAATCGGTTTGCGTATTTGTCAGGTAGCTGTAGATGCGCCAATGGTCTTGTTTAGTAAAAAATACTTCATAACAATTTTTAAGCCGGACGAATTCAACAGGAATTTTGCCCCGAGCTCTGCTGGCATAGTCACGTAATTTGGTAAAGTCGGCTTTAATCAAGTTAACGCGGTAGATAGTATTGGTCTTATCGTTGCCTAAATAAAGGTAATCATTGCTGCTGGTGACAAAAATGCGTCTAAATCTTTCATCGTTTTCTCTAACTTTCTTCTTAGTGAACAGATTGACGCTGACCTCTTTAGGAAAACTGAGCTGAACACAATCTTCATCATGCAGCATTTCTTCATATTCTTTTTTACCCGTACTGCTTTTTCTAATACTGCGAAACTTAACGCCCTTCATTTCTTTAATAAATTCTAGCGGCAGATTTTTCTTAGAATCATATAGACGGTAGAGTTGACCATCTCTAAAGCCATAAGAGTTGGTAGGAATATAAAGATTAGAAGCAATGCGTCCCCGCCGGTTTTTGGCTTGCTCAGTCACTCTACTTGGTTGACTAATGTGATGAAAATACTGGTCATTAGTCATGATGAAAATCCAGAGAACGATTGAAAGAATAAAAACTGCTAACGTTCCTATTAAAAGTAAAGCGTCACCGAGTTTAAATTTAGACTTCATCCCAATCATCTCCTTCACTCATTGGCTCATACGGCAGTGAAATATAGAAAGTTGACCCTTTGCCCTCACTACTGTTAGCCCAAATATGACCATGATGCTCTTCCACAATTTCTTTGGCAATTGCAAGACCCAATCCCGTACCGCCTTGAGCCCGAGAGCGGGCCTTATCAACGCGGTAAAAACGGTCAAAAATTTTATTAAGGTCTTCACGCGGAATACCTAACCCCTGATCAGCTATGCTAAGCACAATTCGGTTTTGTTCAGAATGTAATTTAACCGTAATTTTACCCCCATCAGGTGAGTATTTAATAGCATTATTCATTATGTTATCAATTACCTGGGCAAACTTGTCCGTGTCGATTTCTACCCATAATGCCTGTTTGCCAATGTGCCGCTCAATCGTATATTTTTTATTTTCTGCCTTATCGATTTTTACAATCATATCAAAGCGATCCAAGATATGAGCGACAAAATCATTAAAGTTAACCCACTCCAAATCAACTTTTGAAACTCCTCTATCCATTCGTGACAGACTAAGCAGTTCACTAATCATTCTAATCATGCGCTCTGTTTCTTCTTGCGTCACCTGCAAAAACTTAGGGGCAATCTTAGGATCTTTCCAAGCACCTTCATTTAAAGTTTCAATATACGCATGCAAACTTGTCAGTGGGGTACGTAATTCATGGGAAACATTAGAAACGAATTGCTTTTGTGAATTTTCATTTTTCTGCTGCTCAGTAATATCATGCAATACGCAAACGCTACCGGACACAAAGCCGGTAACCCGCTTAATCAGAGAAAAGCTGGCATGTAAAATCACTTCATCGCGCGTGCCCTTATTGATTGTAATAACTATCCCTTTTTGACTGCCAATTAAGTCTTGCGACGATTCTTCTAACCCTAATACACTAGCGATTGGCTTATTAATAATTTCATCGTCGGTAGTATTTAAGAAGTTAAGCGCCATTTGATTAACAACATTAACGTTGCCGTGCCTGTCAGTAGCCAGGACGCCGTCACTCATATGCGATAAAACGCTGTCCAATCTGCGTTGTTCACTTTCAGATTCTTCTTGAGATCGTTCAATTCTAACTGATAGGGTATTAAAGGCTTGTCCTAGTTGGCCCAACTCATCGTTTGAATAAATTTTTACCTGACTTGAATAATCGCCATCGGCGATATTAAGTGCCTGACTTTGCATTTCTTCAATCGGCTTAGTAATAGCATGGGAAACAACTAAGGACAAAATCGCTCCCATTACCGCCGCAATCAAAGAAGTAACCAAAAACATCAACGAAATGTTACGCAAATCGTTAAAAACCCCTTGCATTGACGCGCGCACATAGATGGCGCCAACGGTATTAGCAGAACCGTTGCCGGCACTAAGAGGTGTGACTTGAATCATATAGTCCCCGCGGTCATTAACAACTTTAGTTGCCTGTCTGCCAGTTGAAGTGACCTGTTTAACCATAGTATTGTTAACGCGCTGACCAATGCGGTTTTTATCATTTAAATTTGAAACTGCACGAATAATATCCTTATTATCTACAACGATGATTTCGCTAATCGTGCCCACGCCATTGCTGTAATCATTTACTATTCTGTTTAAATTGCTGTCAGTATGTTTATTATCTTTTAGCAATTGATTTGAAAGCTGGTTCGACACAATGGGCAAAACCTGAATTGAAGATTGAAAGTTTTCAATACTATTTTGTTCCAATTGGCGCGTAAAATAAGCGCCGATTACTTCAATTGTGGCAATAATCGTCGCCATAAATACAATGGCTAAAGTAGTGTTAATAGAAATGGTTAAGTGTTTAAACTTGTTTTTGATTTTTTTCATAGTTTCGCAAAATTAAATAAAAAGAAAGCCACGCATTATTAAACATTGCGGGCTTTCTTTATTAGTCTTCATTAGGCTGTTTTACATAATAGCCAACACCGCGACGAGTCACTAAAATCTGCGGTTGAATTGGGTTATCTTCAATTTTTTCACGTAAACGGTGAACTGTAACATCAACTGTCCTAACATCACCGAAGTAGTCATAACCCCAAACCGTCTGTAAAAGGTGTTCTCTAGTCATCACCTGATCCATGTGCTGGGCTAAATAATAAAGTAATTCGAACTCACGGTGAGTAAGTTCAATCTTTTTACCTTCTTTTTCAACAATATAAGCATCTGGCATAATTACCAGATTGCCAATGGTAATATTCTTGGATGAAGCGTCCTCGTTAGCACTCTCATCTTTTTTAACAATATTGCGCCGACGCAAATTAGCCTTTACCCGTGCTACTAATTCACGGTTAGAAAAAGGCTTGGTCACATAATCATCTGCGCCCATTTCCAAACCTAGAACTTTATCAATTTCAGTATCTTTAGCCGTAACCATAATTATGGGCATATCGTGTGTTTGTCTTACTTCACGAGCTACATCCAAACCATCTTTTTTGGGTAACATCAAGTCTAAAATCATTAAGTCAGGATTGTATTCGTCAACTTTTTTGATGGCTTCTTCACCATCATATGCAGTGTCAACGTCAAAACCCTCTTTTGTCAAATTAAATTTAATAATATCAGAAATCGGTTTTTCATCATCAACAACGAGAATTTTCTTTGACATCGAAAAGCCCCCTTTTGTTATCATTATACTGGTTTTTAGTTTATTAGCCAAAAAAGTCATCAAAATTTAATAAAAAAACTTGCATTTCCTTTAAAATAATAGCATAATAGTTTTCGTTGGTTATTTAATACAACGCTTATGGGTGGCTAGCTCAGCTGGCAGAGCAACGGACTCTTAATCCGTGGGTCCAGGGTTCGAACCCCTGGCCACCCATTAATTATTAAAGGAAGCAATCACTTGGTTACTTCTTTTTTGTTTGTCAAAAAGATGCTGGCTTCAGAAATGACGTATTCTGTTTTAGACTAATTATTACGGCTGAACAATGATAACATACATCTATCACACGTCAATCTTTAAGCTTTTATGGATTTTATTAAGCATAAAAGGCCGTAACACTTTTTAAAATAAGTTTTTTGCACAAAAGGCTTGTCAAAAAATAAATTAATTGTTATCATAATTAACGGTCAACAGAAATAATGACGGGTGGCTAGCTCAGTTGGCAGAGCAACGGACTCTTAATCCGTGGGTCCAGGGTTCGAGCCCCTGGCCACCCACCATAATAAAAATAGCACTGCAAGTAGTCGGTGCTTTTTTTATTACCTTTTTGACAAATAAAAAAGAGACGACTATGAAGTGACCCCCAAATTTAGGACAAATTTGGGGGTCATATCACTAATTAGTCGTCTTTTTTGTTTGTCCCAATTTGAATATCTGACAAAATTTGTTTTGTCAATTCGCTTACCGTGCCATTTGTTAATTTACGCTCATTGATTCCCAATGTATCATCTTCAAGCCACCATTTTTGTAAAACTTCTGTGGGGAACGGATTTTGCTTTTGACTATTATTAATCAAGGTTTGCGCAAAAGGAACATCCAAGTAATAAACATAGGCACCAGACCCAAATCTATGTATCAATTTAGTTAAAGTTGGTTCATAAATACTTTTAGGTAATATTCCCTCCAAAATGGTGATCGGGTAATATTCTCCTCCTAAAATAGTCATTAGTTCTATTAGACTAGCTGTTGGTCCCGAAATATTTTCCTTAGCATGTAAAATATCTAGTCGTAATATATCTTCGTGTAAAAGCAGACACTGTTGATAGCCAAAATATTCTTGCAAGCTGGTAGCTAAAGTACTCTTGCCACTACCTGAATTGCCTCTAATTAAGATAAAGATTGGTTGCATTAATTTTCTCCTAGTAGTAAAAGTGACTGCGAACATTTTTAATTATTCTTAGGTTGCGCTCTTTTTATACTATTAATTTTCATAACAAACTTCCATATTAAAATGAAATGCTTAAGACATTATTAAGGCTATTAGTTGCTTATCCCTTAATTGCTCTTTATTATAATTAGTTGACGGCAAAAATTCGTAAAATAGGCAAAAAAATGAAGAAAAAACGACTATTAATTATTAGTATTTTCTGTATAGCGCTGATAGTAATTGTTGGAATTGGGCTGCGCAAGCAAGCTACTTCTCAACCAGCTAAACCGCAAATTAAATACGACTTGCAAAAAGCAAGGCGTGCTGAAGCTACGCCCACGATTTACTTACATGGCTATGGTGCAGGAGCACATTCGACTGCAAGCATGATTGCCTATGCAGAAAAACATAATGGTGCTCATAAAGTTTTAACAGCTAGAATTTCTGCTGCCGGCAAAGTTAACCTGCAAGGATATTGGCGTCCGCAAACTAAGCGACCACTTATTCAGGTAATTTTAACGGACAACAAAAATAGTGATTACCTTGTGACTAGAGAATGGTTTCATAATCTCATCTTGTCTTTGCAGCACAAATATCATATTAAGCACTATAATACAGTTGCTCATTCAATGGGCAATTTAATGACACTTTCTTATCAACTGAAATATGGTCAAAAACAAGGTTTGCCCCAATTAAAAAAGCAGGTTAATCTGGGCGCGCCGTTTAATGGTATTATCGGCATAGACGATCAACCTAATCATAATTATCTTTTACATAACAGCAGGCCAAAATACATGACCCAGTCTTACCGCTCTCTTTTAAAAGTGCGTCATAATTTTCCCAGCAAAGCTGCTGTGTTGAATATCTACGGCAATAAAGAAGACGGTACTAATTCTGATGATGATGTCAGCTGTGTCTCTGCTCAGTCCTTACGCTATTTATTAAGGGGAAAAATTAATTACCGCGAAATTGAAATTAAGGGTGCAAAGGGCCAACATAGTCAACTGCATGAAAATTCAAAAGTGGACCGCTATATTGGCCAGTTTTTATGGTCAAACTAATCTTTAAACTATAATCATTTTTAATATTTTTTTCATAAATTATAGCGTATAATAAAAGAAAAGCGATAATTATTTTAGTAATAGGACAATAAAAATGACACCAGTAATTGAAAATTTTATTGCAAAATTAGCTTCAAACTTGTCAACACTATCTGACTCTGAGCAGCGATATGCGCTTGACTTTTACCGGACTTTTCTGCTGGACGGTGATTTTCAAACAAAAGAAGAAATCATTAAAGAGCTGGGAACGCCCAATAGCTTGGCTAACGAAATTAAACAAGATTACGTTAAGTTCTTAACTGCTGTTATGTCTTCTGCAAACAATCCCCACGCCAGTGACAATTATTTTAACGGGTTACGGGTTAAAAAATATCCCCGCAGAGAACGTGTACTTTCATTTGCAGGTTTTGATCAAGTCCAGCTGGCAGTGCATAGCACAGACATCATTATCCATTTAGGGGATAAATTTCAGGTATTGGTAGCAGATTATAGCAGCAGACCAATAGAAGTTAGTTTAATGAAGCAAACACTTTTGATTAAGGAAGGTATTGCTAAAGAAAAAAATCATGTGGTAATGTTTAACAGGCTCACAAGTGCCAGTCGGGTAGAAATCACAGTTCCGCAAAAAGACTCATTAGCTAAAATTAGTGGTCACAGCCGTAATGGTGACATAATGGTGCAAAACCTGCAGCTTGATAACATTACATTTAATCTGCGTACAGGGGACCTGTATTTAAATAACGTTCATGTTACTGGTGAAGTGATTTTTTCTGGAAAAAACTCCGACAACTTTATTACACAGTCAGAAATTGCCCAATTATCAAGCAGAATCCATGATGGCGACAGCAGTTTTAAACGCAGCATTATCAAACAGGCAATTGTGCAAACACGTGATGGAGATTTAGAGATCAAACAGTGTCATATAAACTCCAACCTTGAAGCAGCCGATGGTGATATTAATATCACCCAGACTCAACTCGAGCACCAAAATAATATTAGAATGGCAGACGGCGATTTGAATTTACACCAAATCACTCATGATACAGGTGTACAATTAGACGTTAAAGATGGGGACATTATCTATCATAATTCCAGTATTGGCAACAAGTTTACCAGCCAAACCAAGCAAGGTGATTTACTAAAAGCATCTGTCAGAGATGGAGATATATTCATCAAATAAAGTAGTTCAAATTTTTAAAGCAATACAGCAAGAAGAAGCTCTTATGAGCTTCTTCTTTTTTCGGGACGGTTAATAAAAATTTCTTTTTAGTACTTGCTAATGTGTAAAACCTAAATTAAAATATTATATATCATATAATATTAAGGGAGGCAAAGCATGGCAATTCAAATACCAACTCGTTTGCTAGATGGTGCAGTTTTAGCTTTTCTAAAACAAGATGATCTGTATGGCTACGCTTTGACGCAAAATGTGCAAAAGATTTTCTCTATCTCCGAGTCAACTATTTATCCTGTTTTACGAAGACTAAAAAAGGATAACTGCTTAACAACTTATGATGAGCCTTATCAGGGGCGAAACCGGCGCTACTACCATATTACTGCTGAAGGAATAACGATGCTAAACTCAATTCAAGATGAATGGCTAGATTTTAGTGCAAAAGTTAATCAAGTATTAGGAGGACAAAATGACCAAAGTAATTGCTGATTATATTGCCGAACTTGAACAAAACTTAGTCGATTTACCTGCAAAAGACCGCGAAGATGTCGTTGAATTTTACCGTGAATTTTTATTAGATGGCGACTTCGTCAGACGTTCTACAATTGAGGCGGAATTAGGAACTCCTAAACAGCTGGCAATCAATATTTTAGCTGATTATTCAACTAAAGATGATTCAGCACCTGCCAAAGCAGAAACTCCACGATCAAACTTAAAGGCCAGCTGGTATATATTATTGGGAATTTGTGCTGCTCCGATCGGGATACCGCTTATTTTGGTAATTTTATTCGTAATTTTCTTTTTACTGGCAATTTTCTTTGGCTTACTTTTTGCTTTAATAAGATTTTTGTTTAATTTTTTTGTTGGTGGCGGTTTAAACTTTCTGAAGTCACTATCTCTCCTATTCACCAGTGATTGGCCAACAGGCTACGTTTACTTAGGTAAATCGTTAATTTGTATCGGCGTCATCCTGCTGTTAATGCCGTTTATTATCAAACTGGGCAAAATTTTGATTGCCAAGTGTACCCAAATTATTAGAAACTTAGGTAAAAACCTGCTTAAGAAAAATTACTTTCAGACGAGTTCTGAAAAAAATACTAATGAGGATAAATAAAAATGAAAAAGTTGTACAAAATCTGTGGGCTAATCTTTGGACTGATAGTACTTATTGGTCTCGTTCTTCTAGTCGTATTTAGATTAAATGATAACCCATCACATGATTATAATGGTAAACACGCTCATTATAATGCAAGCAAAACTTTTTACGTTAAAAAGTTCGATAGTATTAAGTTAGCCTGTTACAGACCCGATATCCGAATCTCACTTAAGGATATTAACAAGTTCAAAGTGGTAGTTAGAGGTGGGCACGGAGCAGACATCAAAAAAATAAAAACCAATGTCGCTAACAATCAGCTCACTATTTCGGATCAGCCAGAACATCATTATAATGATGGTTATTATGCAGTCGACATTTATATTCCTGCTAAAAATGCAGTGAAAAAGATAACTGGTTTTTGTGAAGAAGGCGATTTTTATATCAACAGTTTAAATGTTCCCCGCATCAATTTGACAATAGCAGATGGTGACACTTTGATTAATAAGCTTACTGCAAAAAACCTTGACCTAAATTCAAATGACGGTGACCTCAAAGTAAACCAGTCAACTTTTTCACGTAGTTCACTAAAACTAAATGATGGCGATGTTAAAATTAGCGACTCTCAAATACTAAATAACAGCTCAGTTATATTGAATGACGGCGACTTTTTAATGTCAAACGCGCCGAAGATCAACTACATATTGACAAATCACTCGGATGATAAAATCATTTTTAAAGGTTCTTACCATTCCAACCATTTTGCAAAAAAAGTTAACAATAAACCCCTACTAAAAGTTACCAGTATGGATGGCGATATTCTAATTAATTAGTGGGCAAGTAAATTAAATAGATGCTTTCTTGGTAAGTAGCAACTATTTAAAAAAACGTAGCCCAAAACAAGGAGGACAGCAATGAAAAAGTTTTACCAAATTAGCGGCTTGATCGTCATTATTGGCATCATTTTATTTATTTTTGGTCATGCCAAAGGCGGAAATGATGATATCAATAACATTCATTCGGGCCAGACAACTAATATTGGCAATCTCTTTAATCACAATGAAAGTAGTAGAAAGTCCCATCACGTAGCAGCCAAAAAACGCACTTTTAATTTAGACAAGTTTTCTAAGATTAATATTGATGCTGAAGAACCCAACATCCAAATTACTAAGGGAAACGACTTTCAGGTTACTATCAGCGGCCCCAACGTTAAAAAGATTAGTGCTAAAGTTGAAGACGACCAGCTGACCATCTCTGACAATAATGCTTATGAGGACGGGACTTATCAGGTAAATGTTACCGTTCCGGCAATTAGCTCTATCAAAGAAATAACAGGATCATGTTCTGAGGGCAATATTCATTTAGCTGACTTATCTATCGCCGACCTCGACCTGCAGGTTGAAGATGGTAATGTTAGCGCTGAAAACGTAACAACTCACAAAGCCAATTTTGACCTGGTTGACGGTGACTTAAAAATCACTAATTCAACTTTAACCAGTGGTATCTTGAACTTGAGTGATGGTGATTTAACTGTTACAAATAGTCAATTTAAAATTAAGGCAACTTTGGGTGACGGTGATGTCAGAGTCAACGATTCCAAGTTACTGGCTGACAGTTCCTTTAATTTGAGTGAAGGAGATTTCCAAATGAGCAGACCTCCTAAGGCCAGCTATCAGTTGTCAACTTCTTCAGAGGACGAGCTTGTATTTCACGGTAATAACTATCACAGACATTTTGTTAAAAAATTAAGGGGCACGCCTCTACTCAAAGTTTCTTGTGGCGACGGTGATATTCTCATAAATTAAACTATGCAGCACGCAAATGATTAACCACATAAAATAAAAAGGCCTGGATTGATTTTAAAAATTAATTCAGGTCTTTTTATATATCTCTATCAAAAGTAATAACTACCAAATTTAATTTTTTATTGCTTCACTTAAACTAGCATGATATTATAAATTAAAATAAAAATTAAATTAGTGTTAAAAAGATAAGAGATAGCTTAATCATGAAAATATATATTAACGGAGACTTTGACGCTGAAGAAGAAAAAGTAGAATCACAAGAAATTGATTTAGAAAATTTTATTAACATAGATGCCCAAATTTACGCCGCTAGTGTTACTGTTCAAGTGGGCTCTGCTTTTCATATATCAACTCATGACATTAATCCTGAGCGCATGAAAATCAGTGTCGCAGAGCAAACTCTTTTTATTCGTGAGCAAAAGCCTCAATATTATCAGAATCATCGGGAAAAAATTTATATTCGCAAAACTAAATCTGAATTGATAATTACGGTTCCCCAGACTGCCATACTCAATGAAGTACAAATAAAAGACTTTGCCGGTAGCATTATTTTGAGTGAATTGAACATGCAACAACTTGAGATCAGAGAAAATGCCGGTTCGTTAAAGTTAGATGGGGTCACGATTCAAAACGATGCTAAAATACGTTTAGATGCTGGCAGTTTAGATATCAATCACTGTAAGATGAATTCTAACGCCAGACTAGCTGCTGGATCTGTCAAGATCAAAGGTTTACAAGGAAAAAACCACTTTAAACTGGCTGCTGGATCACTAAAAACATTAGGCGATAGAGATGATCAGACTGATTATGATTTATCTACTACTTTAGGCTCAATTTATTTCCATGGTAGTAAAATAGGTAAACATTTTTACAAACACGACGATAACGCTAACCAATTAACTGCTTTCAGCTCGGTAGGCTCAATCAAAATCAAATAAAAAAGTCTTGCTTTTGACTAATATGAGTCAAAGCAAGACTTTTTAAATTCCTCAATTATCGTCGCACATCAATTACGAATGAATTAATATCACCACGGTATTCGGCGATCGAATATTCAATTGGCTGCTCGTCAGCCGTTAACCCCTGAGTGTGAAAATAAAAAATAGGTTCGTTAACCGCTATATTTAATAAGTTAGCGGTAGTTTCACTTGCTGCCAGCACCTCTAGTTTTCTAATTACACGTGTCACTTTCAAGTGATATTTTTCAAGCGTGCTATATAAAGAGACTTGAGCAAAATCATAGTTAATTAATTCAGGTACACGTCTCTTAGGCACATAAGTTGTTACTAAAACTGTCGGTTGGTTATTGGCATACCGTAACCGTACCAACTTAAAAACAGGCTCATTTAGTGGCAATTGTAAATTCTTACTTACCTCGGAGTTGGCTTTTTCTTTTTTAAAATAAAGCAGATTAGTTTTGGGATAAATGCCCTTGGCACTCATTTCCTCACTATAGCTTTCAATTAAATGCGTAAATTCTTGCTCTATTTTTACCTTTTTAACTAATGTGCCCCGTTTACGCTTTCGCTCCAGATAGCCTTGATGCACCAGTTGGGAAATTGCTTGGCGCACCGTTGGCCTACTTACCTGATACTTCTGCGCCAAGTCTATTTCTGGTGGAATAATTGAATTTTGCGGGTAAAAACCGGTTTGAATTTTAGCTAACAAATCATTGGCAATTACTTGGTATTTAGGAAGTTCTTTCTCTGTCAATTTACCCCACCATTTTCAGATTACTAATAACGTCATTATAATTATTTACTATATCATGCAAAAAGCCAGTGTAAAGTAAGAAAGACCTTCCAGCTTCACAGCGGCTTACTAATTAATTATATTTCAATGGCACTAATACCGTCTTCTGCAAAACGCTTTTTTAATGCTTCAATAATTTTGACCCCAGAACTAGTACCAATACGCTCAGCCCCAGCAGCAATCATAGCCAAAAAATCATCAGTATTGCGTATTCCGCCTGCAGCCTTAACCTTGACATCTGGGCCTACGGTTTCTTTCATCAACCTGACATTTTCCACTGTTGCACCAGCAGTACCGAAGCCGGTAGAAGTCTTAATAAAATCGGGTTTGACCTTTTTAGCTACTAAAGCGAGTTGTTTAATTTCTGCTTTAGTTAAATAGCAAGTTTCAAAAATAACTTTACATGGTACTTGATGCTGATGGCAGAGCTTTACCATTTTTTGCATTTCATCTTCAATATAAGCCCAGTTATGAGCTCTGACTTGCGTTAAATTAACGACATAATCGATTTCATTAGCACCATTTTTTAAAGCGTCTTCAGTTTCCGCCAATTTGCAGGCTACTGTTGTTTGGCCTAAAGGAAAGCTGATAGCAGCGCCAGTATCAATATCAGTTCCTTTTAATTGTTCTGCACAAAAATGTGATTGTACCTGGTTAATAGCTACCATTTTAAAATGGTATTTTTTAGCTTCTGCACAAAGTTTTTTCATATCATCTTCTGTCGCATCAGCATGTAAATTAGTATGATCAATTAAACGGGCAAAGTCATCAATTGTATATTTCATTTTGTTCTCCTTTTGTAATTACATAATATTATTTTAGTAGCGATAAAATATAATGTCAACTGCTAAATACACATTTATTGTTGCTGCCTTAAATATTATGTATTTACAAATTTAATAAACTATTATTAATCACTAAGCACGCTGAAAATTATTGTCAGACTGAAATTATTTTTATAAAAATAGTAATTTATACCATTTTTTAACTGCTAAGAGAGTAGAATTTAAGGGTAGACTCTTTTTATATACAAATTAGTAAATGGAGCCGAATAACAAATTAATCATTTACTATATGAAAATATTTTTATACTTAATTTAGCTCTTTTTTAGAAGCCTTTGGTCCCCTTTTTAATCTGGTATAATTCATGATAGAATTACTTAATGACTGTATTGAAAGAAGGGTTTCATGGGTAAACATAAATACTACTACCAGCATTTAACTGATGATGTAGTGGTCACTAAGAGCCAAGAATATCATTTGCCTGAGAATTACACTATCTTTCCTCACTCCCTTGGTGGCAGAATTTGGTCCAAAATTGTGCGTTTTCTTGCTCATTTAATCAGTATTATCTATATTCGTTTAATTCTGCGGGTACGCATTGTCGGCAAAAGCAAATTATCGCTGCTAAGGGATCAAGGCTATTTTATATATGGCAACCATACACAAGCCTTCGGTGATGTCGTTTTGCCACTCAGCATTATTTCTGCCTCAGATTATTATGCTATCGGCGCACAAGCAAACTGGAGTCTCCCAATTTTAGGCAAGTTGGTTTTGCCCTATTTTGGGCTGCCAGTGGGTCAAGACCTAAACCAATCTGGTAAACTGATTAAAGCTGTCACTGCTGTCATAAAAGCTAAAAAAGTAGTTGTTATTTACCCTGAAGCTCATGTCTGGCCTTATTACACTAAAATTAGGCCTTTTCCTGCCACCAGCATGCACTTTCCTATTATGTTAGCTGCTCCCAGCTTTGCCATGACAACTACTTATTCCAAGCCTAAAAGAGGCACAAAGCCAAAAATGACAGTTTACATAGACGGTCCTTTTTATCCAGATACAAGTCTTAATAAAAAGCAGGCGCAAAAAAAGCTGCACAGCCAAATTCATCAAACAATGCAAAAACGCGCTCTTTTGAGCGATTACGAATATTGCACTTATCAAAAAATAAATTAAGGAGTTCTAAATGAATATTCTTTTTTGCGGTGATCATAACGCCGAAGATGGCATTCTTATCGCCACTCTTTCTTTATTAAAAAACAGCGGCGCAGAAGAACTCCACATTTACATTCTAACGATGTACACGCAAAGTTTTCATAAAAAGTTTAAGCCCTTTAGCAAACACGCAGCGGACTATTTAAAATCTCTTTTGGTAAAGCAAAACCCTCATAGCACTTTAAAATTAATGGACTGCACCGGCTTATTTGTCAGAGAGCCATTAATAGCCAACATGAGTACACACTTTACCCCTTATGCGATGCTGAGATTATTTGCGGATGAAATTCCTCAATTACCAAACAAAATACTTTATCTTGACGCTGATGTGATTATTAGGCGCAGCTTAGTCAGCTTTTATGAGCAGGATTTAGCCGGTTTTGAGTTTGCAGGTGTCCTTGATTATTGGGGACGGTTCTTTTTCCACAATTTTCATGAACACAAAGTTTTTGACTATGTCAATTCAGGCGTATTGCTGCTTAATTTGCCTGAAATCAGGAAAACTAAGCTATTTACCAGAATTAGGCGCTTGTTACAGACCCGAACTGTCTTAATGCCGGATCAAACTGCACTTAATCGGTATGCCAGAAAAAAGAAAATTGCACCCCGACGTTATAATGAACAGTATAAATTGCAATCAGACACTGTAATTCAACACTTTACCACGAGTTTTCGCTTCTTGCCCGTTTTTCACACATTGACAGTGAAGCCCTGGGATGTGACAAGAGTCCACAAAGTGTTAAAATTGCATGAATATGATGACATTCTGACTTACTATCTCAATGTAAAAAGCTATTTATAAAATTAATGTTTGGAGAAAAATAATATATGACAATTCCAGTTTTTTATGCTATCAGTGATGACTTTACTCAATATGCAGCTGTATCACTTAATTCTTTAGTGCAAAATGCTGCTAAAACTAAAGATTACACCGTCTACTTTTTAAGTCAGGATTTATCTGAGCAGCATAAACAAGACTTGCAGGCTTTAGGTGCTGCTAACGTTCACGTTAAGTTTTTTAAAATTAATGATGAAATAGTTGCGCCCATTCAAAATCGGACTGAAAACTTCCTGCGGGCTGATTTCTTTACTATGTCAATTTTTTACCGCTTATTCATTCCTGATCTTTTCCCGCAATATGATAAAGCTATTTATATTGACAGCGACACTGTCGTTAATGATGATATTGGTAAATTATATGATACTGAACTTTGCAATCATTTGTTTGCTGCCTGTACAGATTCTTCAATTCAATACGTAGCAAAAATGGTTGCTTACATCAAAAATGTACTGGTTTTAGATCCCAAGAAGTACATTAATTCTGGAATGTTGGTTTTAAACTGCAAAGCTTTTCGCGACGAGCACTTTATTGATCACTTTATGCACCTGCTGACCAAATATCATTTTGACTGCATCGCTCCTGATCAAGACTACTTAAATGAAATTGGGGATAAAAGAATACTGCATCTCGACCCTAAATGGGACGCGATGCCAAATGATAATACCGAACCCCTGGCAAATCCCAGCTTAATTCACTACAACCTTTTCTTTAAGCCTTGGCACTTCAAGAACATTCAATACGAAAAGTATTTCTGGAACAGTGCAAAAGAAACCAAGTTTTATGAGGAACTCTTAAGCGAGCTCAATAATTACACTGATCAGCAGCGTGATGAAGATCGGCATAAATTAGATCACATGCTGGCTAAAGAAGATAAAACTATTAATGACCCTCATAACTGGGCAAATGTGAAAAAGCAAGGACCTGTCAGTTTATGATTATTGGTGACAATCGTGAACAAGTTATCCACAACATTGAAAACGCTGTAAAAAGCGGTAACTGGAATGCAAAAGTCGAAGTCGGTGATCCAGTTTTATCTCTGAATGAAAGTAAAGATCTAGTCAACAATTTTTGGCAAGAGCAAAAAACCATTAAAGGCAAGATAAATGACCGGATTGGCCACTTATTCTTTAATAGCTTGACCCATTTTTTAACTTCATCTACTACATTCACCGGTCTGGAAAATCTGGCTAATTTGCCACAAGGTGGAGCAATTATCACTGCCAATCATTTTAACCAAATTGATTCGCTGCCTATCAAGCACCTGGCAAATAAAACACATCATTCTTTAACAATTGCAATTGAAGATACTAACTTGAAATTACCCGGAATTTTATGCTACTTAATGAACTACGTTGGCACTATTCCCCTAATTCAAGTTCCAAGCTATGTGGGTACGGAATTTCCTCGTCATCTGCATGATGCGTTAGAGCAAAACAGCTGGGTTTTGATTTTTCCAGAACAGGAAATGTGGTGGAACTACCGTAAGCCCCGAGAATTAAAGCGTGGTGCCTATTATTTTGCTGCTAAGCAAAACGTACCAGTAATCTCAACTTTTATTGAAATACAATCAACTGCCAAAATAGAAAAAAACCACCCCAACTTTTACCAAACTAAATATGTAGTCCATGTTTTACCGCCGATTTTCCCCGACGTTAAACTAACTGCTAATGAAAATTCCAAGCTAATGATGAAACGCGACTATCAGCAAAAAGTTGCAGCTTATGAAAAGGCTTACCAACGTAAGTTAGATTTAGCTTTTACCCCATGGGATATTGCTGGCTGGCGTTTTAATTATCAAAAAGAACAAAATAAAAATTAGACTTGCCCATTTTTTGAGCTTATAATGTAGGTGACAATTAGTAAGTGTATTTGGAAGAGGGATAATTTCAATGGAAAAATTTACAAAAGAATCTTTAGCAAAATACGATGGCAAAAATGGTAATCCAGCCTATGTAGCAATCAAAGGCGTTGTATATGATGTTACTGGTAATCCGCACTGGACTGATGGTGAGCACCATGGTAACCTAGCAGGACGCGACTTGACTGTAGCAATAGGACAATCACCTCACGGTGAAAGTGTCTTGGGTAACCTGAAAAAAGTCGGTACTTACGAAGATTAATTAACATAAATAGTTAAAAAGCAGGCATATATTTGTATGCCTGCTTTTTTGATGAATAAACTACTTTTCTAAGTCTTTTTCTAATAAATTCTTGTCGCTATACACTCATATACCAATAAAATAGTTTCTTTTAAATATCAATTGGGCACATCATCTACAGAAAATATGCTATTAACGTGATTTATGTAAGGAATCTTATTCAAGTTTCAAAAAATCCTTTGTCTACCGACTAATTAGTCTAATATCAGACAGTAATGAAAACTTAAAAAAAATGGCGTTTATTAATTCTGTTCATTATTACGCTGTAAAATTATGCTGTAAATTTTTAGTTAAATAATGTACAATTTTTGTCTAAGGGAGTGATGCCCATGTTACAAATCCAACCTGTTTCAGCATTAAGAAATTACAATAAAGTCCTTGATAAAGTTAAAAAAGATAATCCAGTTTTTCTCACCAAAAATGGCTATGGCAAATTTGCACTCATAGATATCGAATAATATGATGAATTTACTACTGCTCTTGAGCTGGTAAACGAAATTAAAAAAGCTGAAAAGTCAAAGCACTATAATTTTGATGAAATCAAAGGAAATTTATTCAGCTGATGTTTTGATTAGAATTACTTTCATTAATTAAGGCGCATCGAATTATGATGCGCTTTTTTATTATTTTACAAACAATTTGGCTGCCGCCTTGATATTTTCTTGGGCTGGCACAGGAATTCTACCCAGACCATCAAGTCCAACGTTTAGAAGATAATTGATTCCCAGACTATTTAAGTGCTTGCGGTAATGAGCAATAGTCAAAGGCGCTTTCCAGTTTTGATCGCGGTAAGAAAACCCCCAATGGATCATCATGCCGTACTGAGCGTTTTTAAACCACTCAATGTTCTCGTTTGCAGTCATACATTTCTCCAATACTAAAGTTACCCTGAAAATACTTAATATTATTATTAAAAAGTTTAACACTTATTTTGCACATATATTTGGTTTTAACTAAAAAAGAGTTAGCCTTAATATTTAAAGCTAACTCAAAAATACCTCTTATTTTAAGAAATTTTACGATAAAGCCAAGTAATTTTCTGCATTACGTAAGTCTGCAATCGATAGTTGACCTGGTGCGGAGGTTTGACCCACTGCCCCAAAGGACAAACTAGAACCAAAAACTTGACCGGCTACTCTGGTAACTTTACCAATATCGCCCATAGCCATAGTAATCAAGGGGTTAGAAATTTCTGCATTCATTTCTGTCGTTGCTGCTAAAAGAGTTAAAACATCTGCAGCGCTATGAGGCATGCAGGCTAACTTAGGGACATCTGCACCAAGTTGAGCCATTTTTCGTAAACGACATTCAATTACGTCTTTAGCTGGCACCTTTTCAAAGTCGTGATTACTCATAATTACTACGACATTGTAGTCATGAGCTAAGTTCACTAAAGATTTTACTCTTTTTTCAGTGTGGAAAAGTTCAATATCAACAGCATCACCAAGTCTATTAGTAATGACATATTCTACTAAATTTAAATATTGCTCCTCATTCAGGCTGCAAACTCCACCTTCATTTTTAGTGCGAAATGTGACCAAAATAGGCAGTTCGCCCACTTCCTGCCGCAATTTCTTAGCAGTAGTATTTAGCTTGTCAAAGTCATTAACTCCCGCAGCATAATAATCAATACGCCATTCCATTAAATCAGGTTTGGCAGACTTAATCTTTTCAGCTGCAGTCAAAA
>CAMKZU010000017.1 GCA_946477855.1 uncultured Lactobacillus sp. | reverse complement strand
AGTTTCAGTGACTGGATCATGTATTTCTTTACCTGTCTCATCAACGTATTTGGTTATTACAGCACAATTAGCCTTTTTCCATTGTGCATATAAAGTAATGACGCCATTAGCAGTATCTGTTAAATTAAAGACATTTTGACCATCTGTATACGTAACTCCAGAAGCATCCGGTGCAGTATTCCAGTTATTAAAAACAAAGTTATCTCTTACAAAAATGTTTTTATTTAAAAGTTGAGCCACATTATATGTAAAAAGTTGGTCTGGCATTGTGTTGATACCTTGATTGGGATCAAACTTTACGCGATAGTTATTAGCTTTGTATACGTAGATAATGCTTCCATTATTACCATTTTTCTTCAAAGTACCTGTAGCAGGCAGGCTTTTTTCTTCAGTAACAGTTCCATCATCCATATTCTGGAAAGTATATCCCTTGATTTCCATTTTTTCAGTATTATATGTGCCATTAACATAAGCACCTGAAGGATAATCTACTTTTCCCTGTGCCAAAGTTTTACCAAATGTATCTACATATTTTACATCAACAGTAGCAGCTTCTTGAAATGAAAAACTGGTTATCTTAAATTGTTGTTCATTAATAAGTGATCCGGTTGATCCGGTCACTGTGAGGGACATTGTAGAATAGCTATCATCTATCTGTTTAGTCCACCTTAGTACATTATCGTTTGTTTGAGTGAAACTAATAGTTAGAAGCCTGCTTCTACCATCATAATTAACATTAAATTTATGAAATTCACCATCAATGTCAGAACTGGAAAGAGATTGTGCACTATCAGGCACATCCTCAGCCCACCATCTATCTACAAGGACTCCATTCTTGGATTTCAACTGCTTTTTGCTCGTGGTAACAAACGCACCATATGGTGGGTTGCCTGAATCTGGATTTAAGCCAAAGCCAAAAGAATCAGCTTGATTAACCATTGACCCTTTCAGATCACTTTCTGGAGCCACAAATTTATTAAGGAAAGTATCTATCTTAAAGCCAATAGCATTTTGCAAGCCGGCAATTCCCAAATTGCCACCTGCATTACCAAGGTCAGATGAGTTACCGTCATGAAAAGCAAAACCCAAACCGTCTCCTCCATTAGGATTTTCCCCAAGGTTAATGTATCCTAACAATGAAAAACTGGTATTTAGATCAATTTTACTATTTAAAGTAAAGGATCCTACTTGATTTTTTGAGGCAGGTGTTAAAGTTACTACACCTGCATTTTGATCATAAGATGCAGATCCATTCAAATTAAAATAGTCATTAAAACTATCTTTATCAACTATAATATAAGGACTACTATTTGTATCTGCATATGTAGTATTTACATTTCCATAGAATAAAAATAATAATATACCTAGAAAAAAAGCAACTATTCTTTTTTTATACATAAATGTTCCTTTCTCTTAAAAAATACTTAAATCTAGGATTATTTAAATATTTTATGTTTTTAAAAGTAATTTTATGTATTCACTAGTGTTTATTTTCCGCGGTATATTAAATGACACGGATTAACGTAATTGTAGCAGAAGCCCCTAGTAAAATCAACGTCTAAATTAGCTGAAAGTACTAAGATAAAATAACAAATTTATTATATTTTTTAATTCCGACAAATTATTAATAAAAAATAAAAGAAAAAGATACACATTTTATTTTTTTAATATACAATAAAGTTATTAAAGAAAAGGAGATTTTAAGAATTAGACTCAAGAAATTTATTTTGGTTTATTGATATCTGCTACATCAGTTGGCGGTGGCTGAGATCATATCTGGACAAGGTTAAATGTACCCTAGAATCTACTGAAATAATTAAAAAACACAGAGTTAGACTTTTTCTCTTTATTCAAAACAATTTGTAAACCATTTTTTAATAATATAGGAGAAATTAATTATGAAATTGAAGAAATTTTTGACGGCTATGTTATTGTCTGCCACTTTAGTTGGCGGTGGCTTAGCTCATACTCAATCAGTTGATGCTGCCTTAAGCAAAAAGCAGGCTATTTCTATTATCAAAAAAGAAGAACAAACACCAACTAGTTCACAAACTGACCAAATATCAACAACTAAATACAGAAAACAAAAAACAACCATAAAAACAAAGTCCATTTTTAGCGGTCAAACTGGTGTATTGCATAGTATCAGCACAGCTAAAAGTGGTAAAAAAACTCAACAATTGGATGAATGGGTTGATTTAAACAGCAAGCGCATTTATTCAATTCAAGACGGCAAGTGGCAATACGATAAACTGCCTGACTATTTGGTTAAAGAGCTAAACAACTTAAAAAATGGCAAGTCTTTGCAGAAGTTTAACAAGAGTATTTACCAAGAAATGAGTAAAAAAGCCAAAATCACCAGTAAAAATGGTACTTATACTGTCAAAGGCACTTTGAAGGGTCAAAAAATGCTCGATGCGATGCTAAAATTAATGGGCTCAAATAAAGTAGATACTTCTTATTTACACAAGAACTTTAAATTCAGCAAGTGCACCTTCGTATACACTATTAAAGACCAGAAGATAATTGATTCTAAATATGCCCTTAAGGCAACCTTAGCAAAATCAACACAGGTAGCTGTTAAAATGAGAAAAAGTCATTTCGGTCAGTTCGATACGTTAACGTTACCTGATGAAGTAAAAAATGCCACTCCCGCTCCTGCAAACTAATTTGAACAATAAAGTAAAGGTCTTTATATGAAAACAACTATTTTTAGTAAATATTTAACTATCATAATTATGGTGCTTTTAGGTTACTTAATGAGATAAAATGACTATAGAGTTGTTTAAATATTTTCATTAGTAATCGGAGGTCTAGATATGAAATTAGGAATTGTTGGTAGTGGTAAAATTGTCCATGATTTTTTAACAACTGCTGCTAAAATTGAACATCTGGAATTGACGGCAATCTCAACTACAAAGCGTAGCCAGCATATTGCTGCAGATTTGGCTAAGCAGTATGGTATCAAAGAGGTATTTGCTGATAACGATCAGTTATGCCATGACGATAACGTAGACACTGTTTATGTCGCAGTACCCAACTCCTTACACTATGAGGTGGTTAAAAAAGCTATTGCAGCAGGCAAAAATGTTATTTGTGAAAAGCCCTACGTTGAAACTGTTGCTCAAGCAAAAGAACTGAAGCAATTAGCTGACAAGAATAATGTCATTATCGTTGAAGCTATTACGAATATTCATTTGCCAAATTATAAAGCAATCAAGCGTCAATTAGCTGAAATCGCCCCTATTCATATTATTTCTCTTAATTACACGCAGTATTCCAGTCGCTATGATGATTTCTTGCAAGGTAAAATCGCACCTGTATTTGATCCGGCTAAAGACGGCGGAACTCTAATGGACTTAAATATTTATAATATTCATTTATGCGTTGGTCTATTTGGTAAACCTGAAAAAGTGCAGTATTATCCGGTAATGCAAAAACAAATTGACACTTCCGGCATACTCAATCTCGTATACCCGGACAAGCAAGCAGTATTAATTGCAGCTAAAGACAGTTACACCACCCCACGTTCGTTTATTGAAGGTGAAAAAGGTACTATCTATTTCGACGGTTCTACGGGAGTAATAGCCAACTTTACGGTTGAACACAAAGATGGTGACAACAGCGAATTTAATTTTAATGAATTTGATCACAGAATGGCTAGCGAGTTTACAGACTTTGTGAAAATTATTGATAGTCATGACGTTCAAAAAGCAAACGAGCTTTATAATCACAGTATTGCTGTTATGACAGTTTTAGCAAAAGCAAAAGAATCTGTTTCAAACCAGTAAAAAATCTATTTAAAAAGCGCAGCTTTATCTCACACGATGAGAGAGCCGCGTTTTTTATTTACAAAAAAGACCAGGAACTTCTTATTCAGACTTCAAAAAATTTCTTGAAGTTATTTACTAAGAAGATAAACCTGATCTTTTTGTCAGTTATATTTAGTTACTTAATTGTAAAAAACAAAACTTTATTTTACTCTGTACTAGTTCTTTGATGGAGCAGTTGAGCTAGCTGAACTGGATGAATTGGTTGAACCGTTAGAGCTGCCTGAACCAGCTGAACCGTTTGAACTATCTGATCCTGTTGAACCATTGGAACCAGCTGAGCCGTTAGAACCGTTTGAAGTGGTTGAACCATTTGAACTGGTTGAGCCGTTTGAACCAGTTGAGCTAGTTGAACCGGCTGAACCGTTAGAACCGTTTGAGCCAGTTGAGCTGGTTGAACCAGCTGAGCCATTTGAACCAGTTGAACTAGTTGAACCATTAGAAATTGGATCTACTGGAGTCTCCTTCTTAGCTAAAGCACTAACTTTAACGTATCCAGCTAAAGTTGAGTAATACTTCTTGCCCTTGATAGTAACAGTACCACCGAAGACTTTAAGTTCTTGGCCCTTTTTAACTTTGCCGTTCTTCAAAGCTTTGCCGCTTCTAGTAACTAAAACAGTGTTCTTAGCTACTGTAACGACTTTACCATCAAGATTGACAGCCTTAACAAATTGGTTCTTACCAATCTTGTAGTATACCTTGCCTTTAACAGTCTTTTTGCCAAGAACGTTAACTTTTTGACCTACTTTTACTGTCTTCTTGGTTTTAACTAACTTCTTGCCCTTTTGCTTGTAAACAGCAGAATTGGCGCCGACTTTCTTGGTCTTGGTAGCCTTTTTAGCTGCACTGACCTCAGTTGCAGCACTGCTTAAAGCACTGGTTGGTAATTGATTAACACCAACAGCTAATAAAGTTGCACCTGCAACTGAAACAATCATTTTCCTATAAAAACTATTTTTACTCATTTTGAGCCTTCCTTTTTCGATTGACAATTTCCGACGTCCTTAGTTAAAAACCAGAGCGCTATAACTCATATAGAGTTACATAGAAGTTATTTTAGCACTATAAGAAAGCAAAAAAAAGAGTATAAGTTTAATAAATTACGTTTTTATACTGCAGTAAATTTCAGCAATAATCATTAACTGATAAAAGTTTTTAGCTCTATTTTTTGTATATTGCAATATGATATTTTATATTTTAATAATATTACGTATTAAATTTAAAAAAATTAATTTTCACACATTTTTATTTATTGCAAAAACTATTTTTCTTCTAAAACTCTCCTAACCCGGTTAGCAGTCTTATATTTAGCTGTAAAAATTATTTCATCCCCAGACTCAATCACAGTATGTCCGTGAGGAACAAGCCATTCGTGACCACGCCTAATCCGGCTGACTGTGATATCAGCAGCTAAATCCCAATCCATCAGTTGCAATCCAGCATATTGCGAATTACGGACCACGACCGAGTAAACTGCATTCTTGGTGTCTGTCAATACGCTATAGACTGCCGGCGATTCAATCAATGCCCGCATTAGCGATGAAGTTACATTGCTTAGATCAAAAACTTCCATACCTTCCTCACGCAATTGATCGACCCTGCTAATGTCAGCCCGTTTTTGACAAATAATGATGCGCTTAAAATTGCCCTTTTCTTTAGCAAGTTGGCCTAGGCGCAAATTGGTTTCATCTGAGCGCAATGCCGCAACAAAAATATTACCGTTGAAAACCCCAGCCTGCTCAAGCTGCTCATCAGTAAGTTCAGGCAATAATTCCAGATCAGGTACCCGACTTTTATAAGTATTATAGTGTTCACTGCTAGTAGTGAACATCCTAACCGCATACCAGTTTTCGTTAAGATCGTGCATTACGGGAACGGTTAAAGCACTGGTCCCCATAATTACCACTTTTTCTTTAATACGATCTTCCGGTTTTAATTGGAAAATGGCGTTAAACAATATTGGGCACATTATACAAACAATCACAGCAGCTAGGATAAAAACATCAGATTGCAAGCTGGTAATTACCCTTAATTTACGCGCAACAGCCAATGTTGGTAAAACAATGGTGATGGTAGTGGCTGTTAGAAAGCCCCCGGCAAAACCATTTCTGGCGCCGAATTTTTTAGCATAAATCACTGCCACCGGTAATTTTGCCAAAAACAGAAATAACACTAAGACTGGTAACAAAATTAATGAACTAGGATGCGCTAAAAGCGATCTTAAGTTGAGGTTGACCCCCGTCATGATGAAGAAAATGGGGATAAAAAAGCCATAGCCAATTGAGGTTAACTTATCAGCCGTTTGCTGACTTGGTTCTAGCAGTTTCATAACAATACCTGCTAAAAAGGCCCCTAGTATATTTTCAACCCCCACCTTTTCGGCAACGGTCACCAAGGCAAAGATTAAGAAGAAGGCTAAACGTACATCCAATTGTGTGGTTGACTTTGTTACCTGAACAAACCATAAATAAGGCTGTTTAAAACGCCAAAGCAGTATGATTGCAGCACCAAAAAGCAAAATAATCAGCCATAACTGCTTGGTATTGCCCCCATTGATAGCGGCATAAACCGTGAGCAGCATTAACGGAATTACCTCTCCCAGCACCGCAGTTAATAGGATAGTTTGACCCACTGGTCTATCCAAAATATCCTTTTCTTTGAGTGTGGCAATAACCACGCCTAAGGCAATTGTCATAAAAATGATTGTTGCCAGCATTGTATCGCCAAACAGACCCAGAGATTTTAAGACTAATGCCAAGCAAACCGATAAGAGTGCCACACCCAGAAAAGCTTCAAGAGCAATTTTAAATGGGGTTATTTGACCCGGCTCTTTTTTCTGCTTTCGTCTTGGCTTCAATAATTCAAAATTAATTTCCATCCCTGACAAAAATAGCAAAAGAATGACACCCAAATTTGATAAAAATGACAGGTCATGTGTGGGACGCACAATATTAAAACCACTTGCGCCCAGAATAATGCCAATAATAATCTCGGCCACTGCAGTGGGTACGGCATTAACCTGCAATCGTGCCATTAAAATAGGAACGATTAGCGCAAATAAAACTACTAAGAATAAAGACAACTGTGCCACTAGGATTACCTCCTCATTTATTCTTAGTCGATTATACAAAATATTGACTGTCAGCGAAAACAAAAAGGATAGTACACATTCTTAGCTTGCCGAAATTGGAGACGCAAAAAAAAACAGGTCATGAGCATTGTCATAACCTGCTGTTCTTGCTGGCATATTAATTAAAATTTGCCACTTTGACGAAACGGTTAGTGTCGATAGGATAGTACATCTTACCACCGATATTAATGCGCCCGCCATAAGTGCGCACAGTTTTACCCTTTAATAACTTTGTAGTACCTACACGAATGCCGGTAGTATTATAAATATAAGCATTGTGAGTTAAAACTCGGTTTGAGCCAACTATATTGCTGGCTACAACATATTCATTTTCCCCAATTTGCAAGTACTTTTTACCGTTAATAACTTTTTCCTGAGCAACTGTTACTACAGTTCCAGCAGTTTTTAAAGCAGCCGCGGTACGTTGACCTTGAGCATTATAAGTGTATGCGTCATGCATCAAAGTTCTTTTACCGGTTGGCGCTTGTGACACTGGGTCGGTATTAGTAGTTTCATCATTACTAGTATCATCTGTAGTCGTATTATCATCAGGGACATTAGAAGTGACCGTCTCTCCTGCCTGCAAGTCATAGTAATACTTCAAAAGGTCGAAGAAGTCATTCATCGAATAACCCCACTTGCTAAAGTAACCATCTGGGTCTGTATGATTGGTACCACCTAAAAAGCGTGATACAGCGTGATGCGACCAGATAGTGCCTTTACCAGTGTTGGAGGCGTGCACCGGTGTGATACCATAGCGGTGTAACAACTTCGCAGCGTATATTGCATCATTATTAACACTCTTAGCAAACTTATTTCTGGTAGTTTCCTGACAAAGTTCAATTTGGATAAAACGGTTGTTGGCAATCGCGCCCGCACCCCAGACACCATAATTAGGCGTCATCATCTGAATAACCTGCTTGCTGTCAACAAAAGCGTGAACATAAGAGTACATGTTCTGCCATTCACGGTTAAAGTAAATGGCTTCATTGTATGCGGAAGCTCCCGGAGTTGCAGTTTCATGAATTACAATCCCTTCTGGCTTGCCTTTTCTATACTTAATTTTGTTACCGTTGGCATAAAACTTATTATATTTAATATTTTGCGTTTGCAACATTTTATATAAAAACGTAACGCCGACATAACTATTTTGTTTAGCAATTGAGTTAATTGAGGCAGCTTCAACTACCTGAGTACGATTTCCATTAAAAATAGGTGCAACTAAACCTACTCCGATAGCAATAGTAGTTATTAGTTTCTTTATCTTCATCTAACTTTTCATTCCTTATTTCTGTGTGCGAGAATCTGACTTTGTCTAAAAGTTGCCTTTCTTAATATATTGGTGAATCCCAATGCGATAATACTTTTGGGCGTAGATGGTAATGGCACTGCCAAACGTGGCAACGGATTGTCCTTTTTTCATCACCTTCAAGTTGTCACGATTGCCATAATCGTTGTAAATGAAGGCATTATGCTTCAGGATTCTCATTGTACCGTCAATATTACCACTGGCAATATATTGGTTTTCGCCAATGCGGTAATATTTCTTACCATTAATTGTTTTGGTGCCGTAAGTGGCAATTACCTTGCCGCCATTTCCTACTTTAAGCGCCTTAGTTTTCTTGACGCGCTTGCCCTTGGAATTATAAACATAAGAGTTGTGCATCAAGGTCTTGTTGACTTTCTTATCACCTTTTGGTGCTTGAGAAGCTGGTGGTAAGGCACTGCCCATGTTTAAAATGGTGTCGTTGACCCAGCCTTTACCAGCAATATACAAACGCTTCTTACCGTTATAAAAAGTAATAGTCTTAGTAACAGTTACAGCATCGCCTTTAGCTACAGAATCCGTCTTTGCGGATACCGAGTGGTCAGTTGGCCAAGCGTAGGTAGCGCCGGCTTTTTTGACAATATAAGTTTTGCTGGTAGTGGAAACGCTAGGATCATATTGGGTTAAGTTACAATTTGTTATTCTAGTATTTAAAATGGTGTTGTAATTATTAGCGGTAGCGTATGTCCCTGTCAAAGCCTTAGTGGCATCCATATAAGAAGCGGCATTCTCGAGCCATGCTCCTTGGTAGCGATCAGGTTGCCAGGTCACGCCTAAGCGCAGCTTTTTACCGTTGTCATCAAACGAGTCTTGGTAGGTATCATATTTTCTGAATTTGGCAGTAACATAATAGCTCTTGCCGTTCTTATCTTCTTCTCGAGTTTTAGAAGAATATGTGGCACCCTGCCAACTATCATCAGCCTTCATACCGAAGAGATTGTTGGCATTGACAGCTAAACCTGATTGCCCCCAGTTAGATTCAACAATTGCTTGTGCAATCATAACTGATGGATATAAACCATATTTCTTAGAAACTTTTTGTGCCTGTTTAACGGCAGTGTTTAAAAATGTGGTTTCATCTGCGGTAGCTGCAGAAACTTTCTCAGCGCGTGCTGGAGAACTGGCAATTAGGTTGTTGGTAACCGGCACTATTGCTGCTGCACCAAGCATGGCGGCAGTAATACCAGTGATTAGTCTTTTGTTCATAAATAATAGTTCCTCCTTAACCGACATCTTTATTGTATCGGGCAATTAAAGTATTAACAATAGGTTCTCCTTATTTGTAGTCAAAAAGTAATATTAATAGTTTTATATTACAAATAGTAACTTACCTTTCTAAGACCTCGCGCAAATGGGCTAATAGATTATGTTTCAATCTTTGCAGCTGCACGCGACTTATTCCAGTTTGCTGGGCTAAAGCGCTAATTGTCTGCCCTTCGATAAGATGATTAAAAAATAACATCCGCTCTAATTGCGACATTTCCGTGAGTTCTTGGGCAAGAATTAATTGATTATCCCAGTTATTTAATTGCTCTATTTGCCCGGAAATTTCTGCTGGTACTTCCAACTCAGCTACTTGTTTATCCTTACGCAATAAATCAATGGTATGCCAGATAATTTTGCGAAAACTCAGGCGATCAACTTCCATTTGGTTCATGCCAGTTAATTTAGTTAACATTTCAGCGTAAACAATAATCCCTTCAAGTAAAAAGTCTTCATAATTAGTATAGTCCAATCTGACATGCGCGGACTTTAATGCGCCTCTTACTAATTTTTGATTTTGCCATGCTCTTAAAAAAGTTTCCTTACTAATCTTCATTTGTGACTATCCTCTTTTTTCTTATGTGTCACAAGCGCTTGTGCCCCTTTAGATTAGCAAGATAAGGCAAATATTAAAAAGCAAGAGTTTAACTTAATTTCAATTACACTTGTTTTAATCTAATACTTATTATAATTTTTAATATACTAGCTACTGATAGCTTATTTAAAGAGAAATCATGGGTGAAAAAAAGATTAAAAAAATACACGAATTGTGAACTAATTCGTGTACTGTTTTTAAAACAAAGTGTCAGGTCTTGTACTATTCGCATAGGCAATGTGATGCGCATCTAGTAATTGGGGCAGTTCATAGTAGTCTGCTAGATAATTCCCATAGCGAATGTGCTTCTTAACCAGCAATTCAGACATTACTGTTTTAAGAGATAACTCTTTAAGAGATTGGTGAGGGTGAAAGTATGATGCTTGATCAATAAGGGACTTACCTTGGAAGCTTTTAACCTGCCAACCTAGATTTTGCTCTAAGTGGGAAGTACTTAGAAGATAAAGGGCATGATTGAAAAATAAGCTGTCGCTGACTTTATGGGGAATATGACGGCTGCAATCTTCATAGGTAAAGATATAACTAAACTGATTGTGCTTGAGCGTTTCAAAAGCGGTGACATTATTCCGCAAGGTCTTGAAGCCAACCATATTATGTAATGCTACCCAATCAATATTACCCGTATTATAGCTACGTAAGGAAAAATAAGCTAAACGACCGGTCGCAATCACATTGTGTCCCGCTAAGTTAATATGACGGGCAAATTCTCTTTGAAATTCCAGGCCCGCAAATAAACATCTTTGACTGAATGAAGTTAGGTGGGCTTTTGTACTGCGACAACTTAGAATTATGCCCTGCTGACAATCAAAAATCACACTTTTATATTTGCCTAAGAGCGGCTGCTTTTGAAATTGATATAAAGCCATAGTAGCAGGATTAACACAGTAACAATCATCGTTAACCACATACTTGACTACTTCTTTGTCTTCTATTCTTTCTTGCAACAGTTTTTGCGACCAAATACGATA
Organism: uncultured Lactobacillus sp.; assembly: GCA_946477855.1. Lineage (GTDB taxonomy): Bacteria > Bacillota > Bacilli > Lactobacillales > Lactobacillaceae > Lactobacillus. The sequence goes on along the minus strand of CAMKZU010000017.1, from coordinate 20,919 downwards.
CTTCTTATTTGCCGGTAAATTCCAAATATCACTTTCTTTACTAATCACTGTTTACTTCTCCTTCAATTAAAGTTAAGTAATACAATTATACTAGAATTGTTAACGCTTGCATAGAAGAAAAAGAGTAAACAAAAAACGGGAACGAATTATTCGTTTCCGTTTTTGTAATTAATTAAACAATTAATTAAAAGTTAGCAACCTTAACGTATTGCTTCTTAGGACCACCGATACGGTAGTAAGCCTTGCCATTCTTGAATGTGTAAGGTGAACCGTAAGTAGTAACCTTAGTACCAGCCTTCAATACGCGGCCATCAGCACGCTTCTTGCTGGTCTTGTATACGTAAGCATTGTGAGTCAATGTACGTGAAGTACCGTCAATGTTGTCAGCCATTACGAACTTGTTGTCACCGATTTGGTAAACCAAGCTGCCGTCAGCAAGCTTAGTAGCTGCACCGATTACCTCAACAGTGGAGTAAGCACGTAACATGTCAGTACCAACACGCTTGTGATCCTTGTCGTAGATGTATGAGTTGTGCATAACAGTCTTCTTAACCTTGTCTGCAGGTTTGAATGAACCGTCAACATACTTGCTTTCTACGTAAAGGTCTGAGTCAGCACTGTTAATACGAGTGTATGACTTCTCGCCAACCTTGATTGGTTCACCAAAGACAGCAATGATGTCACCATTCTTAACAGTAGTCTTTGAGTCAGTTACGTTGTTACCGTCAATCTTGTAGACTGGAACATCGCCGTCTGATTGAACAGTCTTGTAAGTAGCACCCTTAACACCAACAGTTAAGAAGAATGTTAGTTTGCTAGTCTTCTTCTCAGCATTAGTTGCACTAAGAACTACTGGGTATTTACCAGCGACTTTAGTGTTAACTTTAGAAGCATCAACGCTAACATCCAATACGTTCTTGTTATCGTAGTTTACACGAGCACTGAAAGCCTTCTTGATAGAAGCAGTGTCAACTACACCATTAACTGGAACATAGTTAAAGTTAACAAGATCAGTTGCAGTTGTACTATATGTAAGGCTATCTACATCGTCAATAGTCTTAGATGCAGTATTGTCATTCTTATCAAAATCTGGGAATGAAGTTGCTACACCTTTTACATAGTAAGTAAATACTGGGAATGACTTGTCAGCAGTAGTCGCATTTGGATCAACAGTTACAGGGAAAGTGGTCTTTTGACCATTTGTTGCAGCAACGTTCAAAGTAACTACAAATGGAGCTGCTGGTTTATCAAAGGTTTCGTTAGTGCCTTTAGTAGTAATACCAGCTGCTTTAAGTGAAGCACGAACATCAGCTTCAGGATCTACAAAGCTAGCAGTTGCATTTTTACCATTTGTATCAGTTGTATTTGCTTGATTTGTAGTTACAGCAGGTTCATATTTACCGTTATCTTTATCAGTAAGAGCTTGAGCAAGAGCCTTAACGTTGTATTGAGCTGAAGTCAGGTTGAATGAACCAGAAGTCAAAACGTCAGTCTTACCATGTTCTCTAACATAAGGTGAACCAAGTAATGCAGAATTAGAAATAGTAAATGAATCACTCAATACAGCAAAGTTAGCAATAGTTCCTGTTTTATCTGAATGAACTTTATTAGCATCACCATCACCATTAACTTGGTAATCAGTATCTGCCTTCAAGCCAGTAATTGTAACATAAGCTAAAGCAACATATGTTTCGCCAGCTTTTACAGACGGTTCATTTGTGTCAGGCACATTAGATGGAACACCTTTAGCTACTGTAATACCAGCTGATTTCTTGTAAAGCTTAGCTTGTGATACAGTTACATTAGCACCTGCTGGTAAAGCAGGGGTTGACAAACTTGCAGCAGCCTTTGTGGCTGAGTCACCATCGGCCAATGCAAGAGCATTAGTTACAGTTAACTTCAAAGTGGCTGTGTTGGTAGTACTTTGACTAGAACCACCAGCAACAGTAACATTAGTATCAGCAAATACTGTTGATACACCGGTTGCAGCAACTGGAGCAACAGCTAATAAAGCAGCTGCAGCAGCACTAACAATTCTTAAATTTTTCTTCATGTGGTCTTTCCTCCTTGTGTATATACAAAATAGTAATAGGCTATAGGTTCAGTCGTAATGAGCCTACATTGTTACAACACCCTTCAAGCCGAATTCATAAGTTTATAACTCTTATGAGGTAGCTTTCGAGCTGAAGAACGCGCATGCGTACAGGCTTCGAACCTGAAGCATAGCTATTACTTACCACATTTCTTATTGTACCTACCTTTTGCCTAAATTGCAAGACAAGCAGTTATTTAACATAGTTTTGTAACAAACGCTTACAGATTGCTAACAAAATCTAGGTTTTGTCAGTAGTAAAAAACCCGCTTTACAGCAATACATTCAATGTTCTTTTATCTTAATCAGGTTAAAAAAGATATTTTATTTTACATAAAATTTTACAAAATAATAACAAAAAAATTTGAAATAAAGTAAAAATCACGCCTAACTATTCTTAGACGTGATTTCTTCATTTAAATACTGGCATTTAACGAAAAATCTGCTTAATCTTAGCAATTATTCTGCTAACTAGCTCCAACAGCTGGAGATTACATTGGCTGAGCCGCAGTATCATCAAACAAACTAGTGACAGTTCGTTCAACGTATGAAGCAGATTGTGGAGTTTGATAGAGATCCACCCCTTCTTGTGCAAACACATTGGCATTTGCTATCGCCGCCATTGCGGCTTTGACTTCTGTTGCCGCGAGGTTATCAGCGGCATTGGGCAAAGACAGACTAACCTTTTTGTTTGCACCATTTAAGAATACTAATCGTAAAGTTTTGCTTTTTATTACCATATTATTTTCTCCCATCTTGAATATTACTTAGCCAATTTTTTATTCTTCATCATCTAAGGGAATGCCCTGCTTTTGCACCAGAGTGGCTGCAGCCAGTTCATCGCGTTGCAGTTTGGCTAGTGCCAACCCAACTTCTGCTAATCCACCAGCTGCTGCACCCTTTTTAACGTTCTTCAAAACTCGCGTCTTAATTCCCTCACTACCATATTTAGAATTTAAAAATGTATATTGGACTGATTGTTCTAGTAATTGAAAATTCATCTTAATTTGCCTTTCTTTGCTGCTTTTTTGTAATCAACCCGCGCGCTAGCTGTCTTACACTATTACTAACGAATTAAAATGGTAAAATGTAACATTTTTTATGGAGAAATTTTTCTACCCTTATGTGAAAAGCACCATTAAGTAGTCAAATCTACTTAAACAATCTATAATTAAACTAAGTATTAGTAAGGAGGATAATTTCCTATTATGAAAAAAACGACAATTGGTACGATTGTGGCAGTAGTAATTATCGCTATCGCTGGTGGCGCTTTTTACGCAACCCAGAAATCAAATAGTGATAAAGTTAATGCTTCCTATAATAGTGCAATGACCACCGGTAAAAACGCTGTTGCAGACAAGGACTACTCAGAAGCAAGCTCTGCTTTTGCTAAAGCTTTCAAGATCAAAAATACTGACCAAGCCAAAGCCTACAAAAATCAATCTGACAATATGCTTTCTGCAATTAGTGCAACTAAAAAGGGTAAATATGATAACGCATTAAGCAAAACAACCAGCGTAATCAACAAAGCTAATGGTTATGCTGTCTTAGTTAAACAAGGTAAGAAACTAAAAACTACTATTGAAGATGTCCAAGACAATTATGAACATGAAATTCAACCTATCTTTCTAGCGGCAACTGAAGCAGAAGTTGCTAAGCAATATCTTAAAGCGGCTGATCAATACCAAAAAGTACTGGACTTGCCTTATATTGACGGCAAGTATTACACCCAATACAAGCAGAAAGCCGAAAAAGGGCTTGCAGCCAATCAGAAGGCAGCTAAACAAAATAATAATGGCACTTCCAGCCAAGGCTACAATTCTATTTCCGGCAGTGGTCAAGACACCGGTAACGCCGGCAAGACTGGCGCAGGTGCAATGGGTAACCATAAAGTACACGGCAAGACTGTTACCAACAAGCAGATTGCTCAATTGCGTAAACGCGTAGGCAAATTCGGCTATGATTCAATGTCATGGAGTCCGCAAGACTTAATCGACCTCTATAGAAAATCTGGGCGCACTAAGCCAAGCAAAATCACTAGAAAAGACGTTGAGAATTATCTTAAGCCATAGTTAGTCCTTTTCTTTAAAAGTGATGATTAAAAAGCGCCGTAAATTGATGTTATGGTGCTTTTTTCATCCCCGAGCGCAATTTTTACAAATAGACTAAATGCTCTAATTTGCTAATTTTTGACAAAAACTACTATTATGTAGATAGTAAATTGGTTCAATAGTTGCTTTTATAGGTTAAACTCTGTAAAATGACTATTGACTTTCACGTTTCCTATTTTTATTAAAGGAGTGTCTTGCTTTGACTGAAAAAGAAAATAATAGCACAGATAAAGATAACGAAAAAGAACAAGAAAAAGACGAAAAAGAAGAAATCAAGGTTGTGATGCCCGATGCTGAATGGACTACTATGCCACAGGAAGAATTTGCTGAGCAACCTGAACATTTAACAGTCTTTGCTGATTTTTATATTTCCAAGTTTAATCAACGCGATTTAGAAATCATGAACTTGTACGATGATAACTCCAACATGGTTGATATTAACCACTATCTTCTGGACAACATTCACTTTAGCCGCAAGGAATTAGTTAAGCATGTATTGCAATATCATGCACAAAACTTCCAAAGTATAATTGACCAAATTGCAGACAAAGATAATGTTGATGCCACCAAGATGACATCATACGATGATTGGGACAACTGGTACGAAGATCGTCGCAATAATATTCCTACTTCTTTATCATAATTTACTTGTGTAATAGCAAAAAAAAGAACAAAATAGATACTTAAAAGAGAATGCCAAGATGACATTCTTTTTTACTTAAAGCAAACTTTAAAATATTGTCTATGGGAGTACATAATTACTATGGATAAAAATAAGAAGCGGATTTCAGCTGCCGGTTTATTAATTACCATCGGAATTGTATATGGTGATATCGGAACTAGTCCGCTCTATGTAATGAAGTCAATCGTTACGGGAAATGGTGGTATTGCCAACGTTAATCGGGAATTGATTTTAGGTTCAATTTCTTTAATTTTTTGGACGGTAACATTATTAACCACCGTGAAGTACGTCCTGATTGCTCTTAGAGCTACTAACCGTGGTGAAGGCGGAATATTTGCGTTATACGCATTAGTACGTAAACGGGCCAAGTGGCTGGTCATGCCGGCTCTAATCGGAGGAGCGGCGCTCCTAGCTGACGGTACATTGACGCCAGCGGTAACGGTCACCACTTCGATTGAGGGACTTAAGAATATGCACTTTGGCTCCAGCGTTCCTGTACCTAACCAAAATGCTGTTATCATCATCACGATTGCAATTTTGCTGGTGCTGTTTTCAATTCAAATGCTTGGCACCAGCAGTATTGGCAAAGCTTTCGGTCCAATCATGTTTGTCTGGTTTACATTTTTGGGAATAATCGGCGTCTACAATATGACGAATGACTGGTCGATCTTAGAAGCACTTAATCCTGTATGGGCAATTAAAGTTCTGTTTAGTCCCTCCAACAAGGCAGGTATTTTTATTCTAGGTTCTATCTTCCTTGCCACTACTGGCGCGGAAGCCCTCTATTCCGACGTAGGTCATGTTGGTAAAGGCAATATTCGGGGATCATGGCCCTATGTTTTTCTCTGCTTAACCTTAAATTATCTGGGTCAAGGTGTTTGGATACTGCAAAACCCTAATTATCAGCCTCATGGCGGTGAACTTAACCCGTTCTTTGAAGCTGTGCCCGATGATTTGCGTTTATTTGCGATTATCTTAGCTACCATTGCCGCAATCATTGCTTCTCAGGCGTTGATTACGGGGTCGTTTACACTGGTTTCAGAAGCCAGTGGTTTAAAGTTTTTGCCGCGAATGAATATTAATTACCCTACGACCAAGCATGGTCAAATTTATATTCCATCGGTAAACAAGATGATCTGTATAGCTACTATTGCCATAGTAATTTTCTTCCGGACATCAGAACACATGGAAGCAGCCTACGGTCTGTCAATTACAGTTACCATGTTGATGACTACCCTGCTTTTATTTGAATACTTGGGTTCAAAACATCATCCGCTAATATTGCGTCTGTGCTTCCTACTTGCCTTTGGCTTTATTGAGGGCATGTTCTTGATTTCCAGTCTGACCAAATTTATGCACGGAGGCTATGTTACCGTCTTAATTGCTGGTTTCATTGGTGTCATTATGTTCATCTGGTACTTTGGTAACAAAGTGCGCGATAAGCACGAAGGTGCGCATACTTATGTGCGGTTAGACGAATATACTGATATGCTGACGGACTTAAGCCACGATGATGATTACCCCACTTACGCTACTAACTTGGTTTACATGGCCAAAGTTAAATACAATAAATTTATTAAGCGTGAGATTATGTATTCTATTTTGGATAAAAGACCTAAACGAGCAAAGGCATATTGGTTTGTAACAGTTAACATCACTAACGAGCCGTTCACTGCCAGATATGCCGTTAATACTTATGGCACTAAAAACGTCATTAACGTGCAGCTTTATCTCGGGTTTAAAAAGCAAACCAGCGTTAACGTTTACTTGCGTCAAATAGTTCACGACTTGATCAAAGATGGCACAATTGAAGCACAACCTCAAGATTACACCACTACCCCAGGACGTAAAGTAGGTGACTTCTCGTTTGTAATCGTCAATGAAGCTGTCAGTCCCCTTACAAGATTGAAGGGCTTTGAAAAAGTGATGTTGAAAGCAAGAGTCTGGTTACAGAACCTCTCATCTAATCCAGCATCTTGGTTTGGCTTGGAATACACCGACACTGTTGTCGAACAGGTACCTCTTATCTTGGGCAAGCCAAGACATAACTTACATATCAAGAGGGTTGCGCCGCGCGACTATTCTAATCTAAAGAATAAAGAATTTGATTAATATCTATAGAGACTGGTAAAAATATTATTTCAGTCCAACAAAAAAGGCATTGATTTTTATTATTCAATGCTTTTTTATATGCTTTTTTAGTTCCTAGATTACGCAAAGAAATTAAGAACAGTTCGGATCAGCGACTAACTTTCCTTTTATAAAAGCTGCTCACCTTGAACTGGGCAGTAAAATTATTTTTAGACAGCTGAGATGAAGTCAGCTACTACAATTTAAAATATTACATTTGAGCCAAATTTCGGGCGATTACATTTTGTCTACGTTTGCTATAAATAATGAGTAAGGCGATGGCTGTATAGATAGCTACTCTGAAAAAGACCGCCTGCCAGTCGCCCATAGTAGGTTGCACTGCAGATGTAATTGAATCGCCGTATGTGTTAATGCCACCCTGAAACAGAAAGATAATAAAATCGTATAAGCCATGATAGGTCATGGTTAAGAGTAGCGAGTGTGTGTATAGGTAAACAGCGGCAATTACAAATCCCCAACTCCCTATTTCAAGTATTTGGTGCAAAGTTGCCAAGGGAGTTTGATGGCCGATATTCGTTAAATGCCACGATCCAAAAATCAGTCCGTCAAATAAAACAATTAAGTATATACGATACTTATTGCTTTGAAAAATTTGCGCAAGAAGGGCAATAACGATAAAACGTACCAGCCATTCTTCAGCAATACCCGCCTCGATAGCTGAACCAATAATACCAAGATTGATTTGATCGAAGTAGTAATTCAGAGTATCAGCAATGTTAACAACATTGTCCAAATGAGGCATAGCAATTAAAAGTAAATGTCCTGCTAAAAGCAAAGTTACTAAGCTAGAAAACAGAATTGAGTCATTCCGACTATATACAAAGTGCGGTTTTTGTATTTTCCAACTAGGCATTACCAAGGCAGTAATAATGATTAAAATAGGAATACCAGACAAGCCAGAATTATTTATCTGAAGCAGTACCTTGTTGTACCGTAAGTGCCCAGCAATGAAACTGGCAGTCCACATTACTTGACCATAGACAACAAATATAAGTAGCAAAATTCTTCCCCAATTGTTACTTACCCGACACAAGGCTAATTTAGTCATTGGAATGTACATAACAAAGGCATAGCAAGTAACCAAAAGCATCCAAAAAGTAACATTGATCAAATGATATTGATTTAGTAACTTAGTCAGTAAAGCCAGACTAATAGGCAAAGTGCAACATATCGCTATGGTTTCAACGTAATGGTTGACCAATTGCAATCTTTTAGGCTTTTCACTCTCATTCTGCAACAAAGAAAATTGTAAACAAGTAAGAATAAGAGAGAGTATAATAGCAATCTTTTGGGTTTGATTAAAAAGATTTTTATCAACAAAATTCAAAGTAGCACAAAGCAGTAAGATTAATAATTGAACCACAGTTTGTGCTAAATGAAAAATTTTTATTGTCCTATTTGATTTTAATGTCTTTATTGTTCCAGCATCTTGATTTATGTTCTTCATAATACTTATATTATATTAAATTTAAAGCTTGTTTCAACAACTATTTTTAATCTATTTTTAAATTTAGCAGAATTAGCCTACTTGCAGGGTCAAAGAATTATTCCCAGATTAACACGTTAACCTTCTTTGCGCATATCACAGTAATATAATCTGGCTTTTCTTTGGTATCAAAAGTGATTAAGATATTTCGACTTGTATCTAGTAACTTCTAGCTATCTTTACGCACTAAAAAACCATTGTTCTAACCAATTAGAACAATGGTTTTTGCATTATTACAAATAATTACCAGATGTGTACACGTTTTTCAGGGTCTAGCCACATACCGTCTTCCGGCTTAACGTCAAAAGTCTTGTAGAAGTCATCTTGACATTGACTTTGAACGTTAGCACGCAGAGGACCGGGTGCGTGAACATCAACTGCAGTCTGGCTCTTAATTGCCTCGGTCAGTTGCTTATTAGCCCAAATCCGCGCGAAGTTTTCAAATAATTTCTTTAAATCATCATTTTCATTCTTAGCGGCTTCAACTGCAGCAGTCAAACCACCTTGATCAGCGATATTTTCAGAAACGATCTGCTTACCGTTAAGCTTAACTGGACCGTATTCAATACCATCAAACAAGTCAATTTCAGCTTGCGTACGCTTCTTAAATTCAGCGTAGTCTTCGTCAGTCCACCAATTCTCCATGTTGCCTAATTCATCGAATTGAGCACCATTGTTATCAAAGGCGTGGGAAACTTCGTGGGCGATAACAGAACCGATACCACCAAAGTTGGCTGCTCTATCTTGTTTCAAATCGTAAAATGGTTTTTGCAAAATAGCTGCAGGGAAAGTCAGATCATTTCTTTGAGGGTCATAGCAGGCGTTAACCAAGTTACCCGGCATTGCCCAAACAGTCCGGTCAACTTCTTTGTGGAGTTGCTCAATGTTGTACTTTTGCTGCTCAATGGTAAATGCACGTTCATTTGAATAAAGGCTGCCACCCTCACTAGCTGGAACCACCTTTAAGCGATTGTAAATTTCTTCAATCTTACTTGGATAACCGATCTTCAAAACCAGTGCATCTAGTTTAATAATTGCACGTTTCTTAGTTTGTTCGGAAAGCCAATCATTATTTTGCAGGCGCTCCTTATATACTTCAAGCATACGGTGAATCATATCTTCAACGTCTTTTTTGGCATCTTCACCAAAATAGGTTTGTCCGTAATAGACACCAACTACTTCACTAAATGCTTCATTTGCAATATGATAAGCCTGCTTTTCACCACTGGATAATTTAGGCTGACCATATAAAGCTTGACTAAATGGAAACGCTGCTTCTCGGAAGTCTTGTGACAAGGAGTCAGCAGCCGCGTTAATAAAGATAACAATCATCCAGCCCTTGATTTCATCAAAGTTTTCTTCATTGATAATTTCGTTAATGTGATCCAAGTAGCGTGGTTCTTCAACAATAATTCGTTCTGGTTCTTCGCCAATTGCTTCTTTCAAGTAGTAAGCAATCTTGAATTGATCAAACTTAGCTTCAAAATCTGCAATCTTCATTGGATTGTAAGTAGCAGGATAATCTGCCCATTCTTCTGTAGACTTAACAATCTTAGATAGCTTAGCATCAAACTTAATAGCATCTTCTGCATATTTTTCTGCTTTAGCCTGATCAATACCAGCCATGGTTAAAAGCTTAACTGACTGCTTTTGCAAAGTATCTAACAATTGAGGTGCATCAGGAGTTTGATAAGTTGTAGTGTCAGGTAAAAATGTGCCAGGACCCGAGAAGCATAAAACATTAACTTTGGTATTCTTCATGTCAGGTGAAACGCCAAAGCTAAATGGGAGTAAGGCAAAAGTTGCTAAGTCAGGCGCATTCAAATTAAAATCTGAAAAGTCCTTTAATCCGGCAAGCATTTCCAAATCAGCTTGAATTGGTTCAGCACCGTCTTTATTTCTCTTATCAAAGTCTTTGGCAATTTGATACAACTTAACGGCTTCCGCCAAATTAGGTACATTCGGAATTTCTTTTTTACCAGAAGCAAAATCTGCAAAGTCTTGCATCAAGTTCTTTTCAACTTCAACGTCAATGCCGTCAAAAGAAGCCATCCGTGAACGGTCTTCAGGAATTTTGGTTTTTTCAATCCACTCAGAGTTAATTGCTAAATACAAGTTATCTTGCGGACGCGCCCCAACATTGGGTTCGATAATATTACCACTACCGCCGCGAACTGCGAAGTTTTTATTCATCAAAAGAGTCCTCCCTTTTCATTTAAATTAAAAATAGACTAAATTAATATTATCATTTTAATCATGCTGTTAATATTAAAAAGTCTTTACAAATTACTTGTAAAGAGTAATGTGCTTACGCAATTTCGCATGGAGTGGCAGTAGAAGCACAATCATCATAAAAATACCGCAAGCAGCAATTATGAAAAAGGGAATATAGCCTGCCCGGTCAATTACTAAACCACCAAACAGTGGTCCAAAAGCTTGTCCTATTCCCCGCGCAACATTAATTTCGCCCTGATATTTACCCTTACTGCTAAGAGGTGACAGGTCGTTAATGTAAGCTGGAACAGCTGGAAAAGCAGTCGCCTCACCCAAAGTCAAAACTACCATTGAGAGTGCGAAATGCGCAAAATCTTTGGCAAAAATCAACGTCGCAAATGAAATAGCAAACATAAGCGTCCCAAAAATGATTTGGTGGAAAAGATTTTTAAAAAGATGCGGAAAGCGTGCCAAAATTACTTGCACAGTAACGATAATCGCACCATTTAACGTCCATAACAAGCTGTATAAATGAAATGGTATTCCAAGCGAAACCATATAAACGGATAAATTAGACTCCCAGTTCATGTACATGAGCCAAGTCACAGCAAGTGAAATCAAAAATCCGATCATGAGCATAAAGTTATACTTAGGCATCGATTCACTTTTAGGTTTCTCGCCCTTTTCAGCAACATTCTTTTGCCGCTTTTTGTGATAAGTACTAATAGGGCGATAGTGAATTGCGGCGTTAATGCAGGCAATCGCAAATAATGACGCTGCCAAAAGGAACAGAAATTCGATTGAAAAATCATACAGATACCCTACTAACAGCGTACCAGTAACAGTTCCTACATTCTGGGCAAAATAGACCAAATTAAACACATAGCGACCCGAGTAATTGTGCAAACTGGTTGCAATTGAGTTGATTAAAGTCCCATTCCAGCCGCTAATACAGCCTGTAAGAATAAGCCAAAACCAGTATTCCGGCCAGCCATGGAAAAACGCCATACAGAATAAGACCAGTGCATCAAGCCCCAGTCCAGTAACGATTAACGGGTACGGATTAACTCGGTCGTATAGCCGACCTGCTATTAGGGAACCCAAAACGTTACTGGCGCAATTGCAAAATAAAACAACCCCTATTACAGAAAGGCTGATGTGTAATTGTTTGTTTAAATAAACGGAAGTTAAGGGCCAAACAAAACTCGACCCAATCCACGTTGCTAACTCCCCCAGTAAAAGCCAGCGCAACTTAATTTCTGTTTCCTCATTAGAATCATGTTTAAGTTTCATTTATTCAGTCCTTTCTATTTTTAGATTCCATTTACCAGTTTAGCAAGAAGTATTAAAAATGAACACCCTTTTAAATACAAAAAAGGTGAGAGATTTTCATTAGTATTCATAACCATGTTGGGGAAAAAGTGGGACTATAGCATCCCTGCCAAGCGTAATTAAAAAGACTGCTAAACCCGCTAAACATAACGGCTTACCAGTCTTCTTTACTCATATCTATTAAAGCTGACTTAAATAGTTTTTTATTATTCCCTTACAAACTCACTTGCCTTTTCACCGGCAATCCGACCTGAGTTCCACGCAAACGCATTGCTCAAGCCTTCAATTGTTGGATAAGACGAATCAAACATTCCAGAGGCATTGTTACCAACCGCATAAACTCCAGTAATAACCTTGCGGCTAGCATTCAGCGCTTCAAAGTTCTCATTCACGAGTCCGCCACCAACAGTACCCAGTGTAGTCGAATTTGCCCGTACAGCATAGAATGGTGCTTTGGCCACCGGAATTGACATAAACGAACTATCTTTATAAAAATCAGTGTCACCATGCTTTGCGACTAGTTCGTTGTAGCGGGCAACATTTTGCTGCAGCACTTTAGCATCAACATTCATCTTATCAGCCAATTCTAAAATAGTATCAGCTTTATAAGCCGCCTTTTCCTGTACAGCTTCTTGCAAGTCACTTTCAATCTCAGCAAATGGTCCTACCTTATGTGTCATAGGCTGACCGTCTAATAATCTAAAAGTTCTTTCAAAAGAGCTGGTCCAATTAAGACTGGCAGTTTTCAAATAATCAACTAGTGCTTGGTCTAACAAGAAATAATAGTAGCCACCATTGGCATAAACCGTGTCGCCCCAAAGAGCAAAATCGTATACTAAATCTTCATTGGTAAACCTCTTGCCTTCTTTATCTATCCATAAAAAAGGCAAGCACGTTAACGTAAATATTGTGTCATTATGCCATTTAGGATTAGAGGCTGAAAAAACCGTAGCGGCATGATTTTCAAATATTCGCTTATAATTATTAATTCCGCCAACTTCTTGCAGCATTCTTAAGCCGTCACCAGTGGCCTTCCTCTCGCCCATTGAATATAAATCATCCGGATCAATTGCCAGACTTTGGGCAATTTCCTGTCTATTACCAACAAAACCACCATCAGCCAAAATGACTGCCTTAGTTGCTAAAATGCTGGTTTGATTATTTTGGACAACTTCAACTCCAGTAACCCGACCATTTTCCTGAATTATTTTATTACCGGTTGTTTCAGTCAGTAAGACGCCACCAGCTTTTTTAAAGTTGTTCATTACTCTGTCAAAACCATTAAATTTATCTATAAACTGGTGATAAGTCCGGGGGTGATTTTGGTGTACTTCTTGGGTATTGGTTACAAGCTCTGTATCTAAACCATTTTCTTTGAGCCAGTCAATTGTAGAAGCTGATTTAGTGACAATAGCTTTAGTCATCCTGGCATTGGAAGAATGGTGGGTATAATTTATTATTTCTTCATAAGCGTCTTTGACAGTATAGTTGACGTTTGCTGCCTTTTGCTTTGTGCTTTCAGCCGCAAACAGTCCCTGGGCACCGAACTTACCGGCACCGCCAAACTTAGCGCCCTTTTCCAAAAGCGCAACTTTAGCGCCGTTCTGTGCAGCAGCTAAGCCTGCGCCAATTCCTGAAGCGCCAGCACCAATAACGACAATATCAAATTTAGTCATAACTATTCACTCCTTTTTGTATCTAACTAAATTATATTATTTTCATTAAAAAGCGCTTTCTTGATTGTGTACATGCAGAGTTAAGGTTAGACTTAACACTAGATGAGGTATAAAAATGTATGACCATGAAATTGACACTTTTTTCACAGTAGCAGAAGCCGGCAGCTTTTCCGCTGCCTCCAGGACATTATATATATCGCCATCAGCCGTAGTGCAACAGATTAATTTATTAGAAAATAAAATGGACTGTGAATTATTTAAGCGTGATTCACACGGTGTTACTTTAACCGAAGCTGGCAAATTATTTTTAAAGCAATGCCGTAAAATTAAGCGGGTATACTTAGAAACCGAAGAAATAATGAAAAAATACCAGCGCACGCTAGTAGTAGGCACTGGCTACCTAAGCACGACCAACTTACTTGATAAGTTTTGGCTGGATTTTTTACGCGCAAATAATGTCCAACTAAAATTTCAAGAGATTAAAGACTATGAAAAAATCCCGCAAAACATTGACCTTATAGAAAGCCTGTATTCACAAGAACCGATTCCTAAACAAGGCTTTTTATTCAAAAAGGTAACCACTAGCCCATTGCTAATAGCTGTGCCGCCACAAAACAAGCTGGCGCAAAAAGAAAAATTGACGATTTCCGACTTGGATAAGCAAAAAATACTCATTATTAATAGCTCTGTTTTAAAACAATCGGGACAGATCAGGCATTTTATTAAAAGTAATTGCCAAAAGACCCACTTGATTAGCTATTCTGTCTTTAACAAGGCACTCGTCAACGAAGCTATCATCAAAAACTACCTTATTCTAGTCCATGAAACTTTAGCCAGTTCTTGTTCTCCACTTATAAGCAAAAAAGTCAATTGGCATTTTAACGCAGACGTTGGCTTCTTTTACCGGAGCGATGCTAATATGATTACCAAAAAGCTAATTGCAAAAATCTAACTAACAAAAAAGATGATTACAGCCACCTGCTGCAATCATCTTTTTTAATTAGTTTTAAAAAATTGACCCTTATTTTCTTGATAATATTTTTGATAGCGTCCCTTATAGTTATGGAACATGTATTTCAAAAGCAACCAGCGTTTAAAATTACGGTCCTGATCATAAAAGACCGTCGTACCGTAACGACCCTCGTGGATCAATTCTTCTGCCAAGTGCTTGGCTTCATTATCAACCGCGTATTCCTTAAATACCTTGACAGGTAACCCCAGCCATAACACGTGCTTTGATTTTAATTTATTGCCATAAACTGCTTCTTTATCACGCAGGCTATCATAAACGTAGTCATCTACATACCACTTAGCCAAGTTATAGCCGTTAAGGGTGACATAAAAGCTCGAACGCCCTTGGCGCAGGTTAATTTCAAAGAATTTATACTTTCCATCCCGCGTATCATATTTAATATCAAAGTTAGCCATACCGGTATAATTGATTTTTTCCAAAAATGACTCCACTTGTTCGTAAAGCTTTTCATCATATTCCGGTAAAATCGCCATATAATTGCCGATTGACTGAGGTGTTGGGTCTTCTAGCAAAGGGTGTCCCATACACATCATCTTGATATGATGATCCTTGTCAACATAAGCATTTAGCACCCGCATGTATGAATCATCACCGGGAATAAAGTCCTGCAGAATTAGGTCCTCTTGATAACCATTCTCATAAATTTTGCCGACAATATCGCGCAATTCAGTTTCATTATGAATGGTAAAAGCTTTTTTGCGACCTTCAAAATGTACGTCAAGCCAAGAAACTGGATCTTCCGGCTTAAGCTCTAACGGGTAACCAAACGGCAATTCCAAATAGTTTTCCGCCTGATAGTCAGCCAGCGTCACAATCTTAGTTTTAGGGTAAGGCAGACCATATTTTTCGGCAATTTGGTAAAAGCTTTCTTTGGAAATTAACTTTTGTAACAGGTCATACTCAATATAAGGAACAATAAAAACTTTTTCCAGTTCACTTTTATGTTTGGCTAAAAGCTCTGAATAACCGTCACCACAAGAAATTAAGATTACTGGTTCCTGATGATCCTGATATATTTTCATTTGCTCGCGCATAACCTCTATAAAGGTCGGATCTTCGCTAAAGCCTTGGTGTAATTCAACACTGACGATTTTGGAGTAACGAGTCGCTGCCAGTTGACTATCAGCGAGCGCTTTTACCTTAATGCCATAAGCCTCGTTAAACGATCGGGCCATGCCATACACGTTAATGTCACTACCAAGTAAAATTGGGGTAAACTCTTGTTTCATTGATAAATTATGCTCCTCATTAAACCAACTTGCCCTGCTCAATTAAGCTGGCAACTTCCGGTTGAACATGCTGGTATTTGGCAACTGTTTTTTCATAATCAACAAAGAACAATTTGTACCATACCAAAAATGTATAGATAGTCCATATTTGTCGACGATGCGAACCGTCACCTTTGTAGTTTTCATCTAGTAAGCGCAAGATTTTGTCCTGCTCAAAAATATCCTGCACAAAGTCTTCACTGAAAAGTTCACGTACTTGCTTATAAAAGCGTGGTTCCTGCAACCATTCTTTGATTGGGGTCGGGAAACCTAATTTTGGTCGTTTAGCCCATTCATCAGGAAGGACTTTTTCCGAAGCTTTGCGCAAAGCATACTTAGTATCATACTTATTAACCAGATAATCGGTTGGAATTGAATTAGCTCTTTCTGCAACCTTTTTATCTAAGTAAGGTACGCGCAATTCAAGCGAGTGTGCCATTGATATTTTATCCGCTTTTTGCTCAATGTCATTAAGCATAAAGTGATGCAGGTCAATGTATTGCATTTGCCTAACATTATCAAGATCTTTTACTTTTTTAAAGTCGCTTTGATAAATACCATTAACGGTTAATTTATTGCGATACGATGGTTTTAAAATTTTATTGGCGTCTTCTGAAGAAAAGATTGTGGGATAGTCCATATCATAAATAACCGATTGACCAACGTAAAACTCACTTGGTTCAGCCAAATTGGTATACAAATGAACTTTCCCCGGGAAGTTCGGCATCTTTTTAATTTTATGTGCTAACTTAACCCTGGTCTTCTTCGGCAGCTTTTTGCATTGTGAAGTGAATACTTTAATAATGCTGTTATGCGTGTGCATCCCGTAATTAACATAACCGGCAAATAGTTCATCCGCACCTTCACCAGATAGAGCCACAGTAACATGCTTACGAGCCATTTTACACAAATACCATAATGGAATTATTGACGGGTTGGCATCCGGTTCATCCATGTGGTATTGCATTTCTGGAAAATCGTGCATTGCCTCATCAGCTTTTACCTTATCAGAAAAGAAATTCCAGCCCTTGATATCAGCTAAAGCTTTTGCCTTAGATGCTTCATCATAAGTGGCATCGTCAAAAGAAATTGAAAAGACATCATCTGGGTTCAAAATGCTGGTGATATAACTTGAATCTACGCCTTCTGACAAGAATGCACCAACGGGAACATCGGCAATATGATGCAATTTAACTGATTCATGTAAATCTTCGTCAATTTTATTAACTGTTTCTTCAAAGCTTAAAGTATTAGCCTTGTATTCTGCATCCCAGTATTGGTGGATTTTCATTGCACCATCTTTATATTCAAACCAGTGACCAGCAGGAAAACGGTAAATACCTTTGAAGAATGTTTCGTGCAAATCATTGTACTGGTTCATCAAATATGGTTTGACTGCTTCAATGTTTAAGCGGCGCTTAAAGCCGGGTAACGCCAAAAAGCTTTTAATTTCTGACCCAATAGTTAGATGACCGTTCTCATCACTGTAGTAGAGCGGCTTAATGCCAAAGAAATCACGGGCACCATACAATGTTTGAGTATTATCATCCCAAATCGCAAAAGCAAACATGCCACGGACTCTCTTAAGCAGGCCATCCATGCCCCATTCTTCGTAGCCGTGTAAAAGGACTTCTGTATCGGACTTAGTGGTAAATGTGTGCCCAGCAGCAATTAATTCTTTTCTTAATGGCTCAAAGTTATATATTTCACCATTAAAAATAATTGCCCGCGTTTGATCTTCGTTATAAATCGGCTGACTGCCGCCACGTAAATCAATTATTGACAATCTTCTAAAACCCAGAGCGACCTTATCATTGGTGTAAAAACCGTCTGAATCAGGACCACGGTGCTTAATTGTTGCCATCATTTTACCAATGGCAGCTTGCTTATCATTTATTTCCGGATTATAAAATGCAACAATCCCGCACATTACTTATCTTCCCTTAATTTATTTTTTTGTATATTTTTGCTTCTATTTTAACTTTTCCATTATATGCTAAAAGCCGGGCAATTTCCAAATTGCCCGTCGCGATTTTACTAAATATAAAAGATTCTGCGTTTGCTGGCTGCACCATAACCAAAGGCCTGAATATAGTGCCGTTGTAAATCAATATTGACAATGTAACCCGCAAATTCAGTTTGATGGTCTATTTGCCGCTTCCAATTTTTATTATATTTGGTAGTCAAAGCATGATTTGGACCCATCAATGCTGAACAATTAAACAAAATATATTGAATACCATTAATACGATATTGATCTTCCCTGTGCCTATGACCGCAAAAGTAGGCGATAATGCGGGCATTTTTCACATTAGTAAAATCAAAGTCATTAGCCAAGCGAAATTCAGGAGGTATGCCGCGGCTGGAATGCATCTGGCCCTTTTCACCCTGATTAAACGCAACGAGTAATTCGTGCAAAGAACGGCCATTATATTTTAAGGCGTTTGATCCCTTACGATTAATCGGATTAGCATGGCTCATAAAGATAATATGCTTATTCGAAGATTGCTCTAAAATCTCAATAATTTCTTCGATTTGATCTTCTCTTACTGCCAATGTGAGCTTAACGTCATATTTTTTTCTGCCTTGAGCGTCCAAGTAGTAAGGTATGTCTGAGGTGTTAACGGAAATAAACCGTAAATCATCAACGTCATAATAACAGACCCCATGCTGGCGGGTAATATAATGAATGCCATTTTGTTTATATAAAGCAGGCCACATAATTCCCTCAAATTCATTTTCGGGAAAAGACGCCCTTAAATCATGATGTTCATCAAACTTATCGTTTTCATCATGATTGCCTTTAATCAGCATATAAGGTACTTTGTTAGAAATAAATGAATCACGTAATTTAGTTAATTCACTTTCACCTAAAAAGCCAGCATCTGAGCCATCAATCCAGTCACCCAAATGGATCTTTAGACTAAGAAGACCAGAATCATCAAGATAAGAAAATTCATTAACATGAGTCAGGCCGTTCCAACCATAAAAGTCCATACTGTTACGGTCTTTATAATGGGTATCGGTAATGACGCTCACATTAACCGAATTTTTACCAGTACGAATATGACCTTTGACCCTTGCCACGAACCGCTCTAAATACTCCTCTACAACGTAGCGGCGCCCATTTTTACGGCTCACAAATGCGCGATAGCGCTGCAGCTCAGGACTAAAACGACGAACATATTCAGGTTCTAACTTATCAGTACTTTCCAAACTAAGGGCTTGGTGTAAAATTTTATTTTCATCTTGATAAACGGTCAGAGTATAAGGTTGTTCATTGGGCGTACCTTGTTCTCCATCAACATGGTATTCTCCTACCGTTAAATATTCCTGCATCGGATCCAGCTGTTCGTCTTTTCTCTTGAACACAGCATGTAATTTAGCTCCGTTAATTTTATCTGCTAGTCCTTTAGCATACTTAAAAACACCCATTTTTTTGCCCCAACCAGAAACAAAAAGAGCTGAGCACACTGCTCAGCCCTTAACTATAAACTCTTTTCTAAAGCGTGTGCTGCCAAACCAATTGCTAAAAGAGCATCTTTAGACAATACTCCTTGTAATGTTTTGGGCGCTACTTCTTGAACTGCCCCAATTACCTTAAAGCCGTAAGAAACAACGTGAAAATCAACCACTGCATTGTAAAACCCATCTTCATAAGGATTTTCATGATTATAAGTTAGATTAATTTCATTTTTATCAACGAAACCATCAACATGGTTGGTTAAAATCCGATCATGTAAATCGGTCAATTGTTCTGACAATTTGATTAAAGTTAATTTATGATCACTTTCAGTATCATAATACTGTTCTTGCGTCATTTTGAAGTATTCTTTAATCGGCTTATGCAAAACGTGCAAACTGTCAATTACACGATAAACTGCCTCGGCATCAAAATCCGTTTCTTTATTTAAAATACTCTCTTGATTTGCGGCCAAGTCATCGGCCAAAGTTACTATCTCTAACTTCTCCATGGTTTCCTCCTAAAGTTCATTATATATTATAACAAAAAAACTACTATTGCACTTCTTGAAGGAAAAGTTTCTCTAACTTTTCTAAATACTGATACTGTCAAGGTCAATTATTTTATTAATTCTAAGTAATATATTTTTAAAAAAGAAAAAAATATTTTTTACGTATTTATCTTTAAGCGCTACGATAAAGCAAAGGAGAAAAAGATGAACAATATTACTCGCTGTCCGTGGAGTGATCATGACGATCCCTTAATTAAAGAGTATCACGATCATGAGTGGGGCAAACTTAATTTAGATGAACATTATTTGTATGAGATGCTGCTGCTAGAATCATTTCAGTCAGGCCTAAGTTGGTCGACCATTTTGCATAAGCGGGCCCATTTCCGGACAGCTTTTAAAAACTTTGTGCCAGAAGAAGTTGCGCAAATGTCGGCAAGCGATATTGAACAATTAATGCAGGATAAAGGGATTATCCGCAACAAGCGCAAAATCACGGCGGCAATTAATAATGCCCGCGCTCTTTTAATTATTGACGCACAGTATGGCAGTTTTGCCCATTATCTACAACAATTTATTAAGACGCCAATTATGCACCATCCACAAACAAGTTCAGAAGTGCCAACGACAAATAAAGTAGCACAAAAACTAGCTGGGCAAATGAAAAAAGACGGCTTTACGTTTGTGGGTCCAGTGATTATTTATTCTTTTTTAGAAGGAGTTGGCTTAATCAATGATCACTTAGAAAATTGTCCGTTTAAATATCACGGATAAAAAAAGATTGAATTAAATCAATCTTTTATCTTACTATTTAATTTGCCTGCAAATTTTATAATGTCGAAATAGTCGTTTTGCCAAATATTGATTCCCAGTCAGAAGTAAAGTCTGAAATGGCATCTGTAA
>CAMKZU010000016.1 GCA_946477855.1 uncultured Lactobacillus sp. | reverse complement strand
TAATTTTTGTTTGACGGTAAATTTAACCATAGTAAAACCCTCCAGTTGGATTTTTTGTCCAATCTAGAGGGTTAACTTCAAAAGAGCGTGCTTTTTTCAGTTTCTTTAATTAATGAAAGATAATGCCTAAAATTAGTCCGCAGACTTGCATTGATTGAAACCAAAATAAATTTTGCGGTGCTAAATCAAAAGTTGTGGGTACTCTGTGCTTGATGTTATCTTCATCAACCCAGAAAGCCATATCCTTGGTCTGCTTCTGTCTGAATGCCTGCACGTTTTTATAGAGCTTCGGCAAAGTTACAAAAATTAATAGTTGCCAAATGGGTAAAAGGCGAAATATGACGCTGATAGCGACTATTGCAAATGGAGCCAGGGTTAAAAAACTAAACAAGTTTAAGGAATTCTGAACTCCAATGTATGAAGGTAGGGTGTGACGGCCATTAGCCAAGTCCTGCTTTAAGTCGCAGGTATTGTCCGCCAGCATCGTTGCTGCGTTAAAGAAAGCTTGTGGTAAAGCTACCCAAAAAATTAATAACAGATTGGCTAAGTTGCCTCCGACACTAAATTGCGGCCAATCAAAATTCAAATAGGCTAATTGGGTTACTGGTGAATTGATGTAAACGGCTAAGAACATAATTCCCAGTCCTTCGAATAAGCCAGCAAGAATTTCGCCTAGCGGTACTCGGGAAAAGGGAACGGGGCCGTAGGTGTAAAATACAGCCACAAAAAGTCCGGGGGCGCCGATCAGTAAAATAAAAAGATTGGTTCGCACAGTTAGCCAAATTCCTAAGACTGCTGCGATTAAAAGCAGAGTAAGCATAACCGTCATTGCAGTTGTCGGTGATAAATTACGTTTGCCAATTAAATTATGTTCTTGTTGATAATCTTTGCTTTTAGCTAGACGATAGTCCTGAACGTTATTAAAACCAGTCACAAATAAAGCTATCGCGCCTTGAGCAACTAAGTATATTAAAGAATTTTGCCAATTAAAAGTATGAAAATAAAAGTAAGCAAATAGAATTCCTAATAAATAAGGCATTAAACTATTGAGCTTGGTATTAAGCCGCACCAACTCAAAAAAGTCGGTTACTGTAAAATGACTGTACTTCTTTTTAGCCTCCATTAGTTTTCCTTTCAAAATATTGTCTTTATTTTTCCAAAATTAATTGCTGGTTTTTAACTTTGCCAGTTGATAACCATTATCCGTAAACAGTTTGAATTTATCTTTTAAGCCCGAGGTGACGTAGACTTTTTTCTTTTTAGTAATAAAAATTGCCTCTACGCCAGACAGATGTTCTACATAGTCATAGCCCTTTTTCAAACCGCGATTAAATACTGCAGTTGACAGTCCATCACCTGTGGTTGACCGCTTGGCAATAATTGTGACACTTAACAAGTTGTTTTGACAAGGGTAACCCGTTTGGGGATCCATTAAGTGACTATAAATTTTGTTTCCGACTTTGAGATAACGTTCATAAATGCCTGATGTTACTGCAGTAGCATTCTTTTCCGGTAAGGAGCCGATCGCGTCACCCCGAGCAGCACTAGGGTCTTGAATCCCCACGGTCCAATTACTGTTATTGGTTGGGGAGTTGCCTAAAACGTAGATATTGCCGCCCAGATCAATAATGGCACTGGTGACGCCCTTTTTTTGCAAGACTTTCATGACTTCATCAGAAATAAAGCCTTTAGCCATTCCTCCTAAATCAAGCATCATCTTCTTTTTCTTTAAGAAAACGGTGCGTTTTTGATCGTTAAAAACCACATTATGGTAATTAACTAATGGTAGCCGTTTTTTGATGGTACTTGCTTTTGGTTTATGGGCATCGGGGAAACCTATTCGCCATAAGCTGGTAATTGGTCCAATTGTTAAGTCGAATGTACCAGCAGAAATTTTGCTGTAATGATAGGCGTCTTTACACATACGGTAAATAGTAGGGGTAACTTTGACCGGTTTAATTCCGGCATACCTGTTGATTTTGTCTATTTCACTGCCTTTTTGGTTAACCGTGGTTTGAGCTGCTAATTCCTTAATCCGGTTAAAGCCGGCCTTCAGGGCTTTTTGCTGGTGTTTATTGTAAATCTTGATGGTGCAAACTGTTCCCATTAAAAATTGGGTATCTGAAGTGGGAGTAGTGGTAACAGGTGTTTTTGTCGGGGCACTAGTTTTACTTTGAGTTGAGCAAGAAGTTAGGCTAAAACATGCTAATAATACTGCAATTACCAGCATAAACTTGTTTGGTTGCTTGGTCATATCATTTATTTCTCCTAATAAAAAAGAGCGGCTAAATGTCACTCCTTTTGTAATTAACTAATTAACTTTTTATTCTTGATAAACAATATTGTCAACCTTGATAGTTCCGCTTTCACCCTTTTGTGCGGCATTAATTAGTTGATCAGCATAAGCGATAAATGAATGAGAAGACTCTGTTGCTCCTGAAACTGCTTGAACTTTTTCGGTGTTTCCTTTAGCTTTTAAGAATTCTTCCTGTAATTTTGGAATGTATTCTTTCGGTCCAACTTTGTTAACTTTCTTCATTTGCTTTTCGTAAGCAGCATTCTTGGTCTTGGAAACACCTTTTTTGTTAATTTGGTCGTATTTAAAATCACTGACTTTGCCTTTTTTAACTACCATGGTTAACACTTGACGGTAACCGTGGCTGTAGTTCTTTTCTGCTAATTTATATGTGCCGTCTTTTAATTTTTGATTGTTATTGATGTGAATGGTAGTAGTATCACCTTTTTGAGCTGCCTGTGTTAACTGGTTGACATAGTTCTTTAAAGTGGTGCTTGAACTGGTAGCACCGGAAACGACTTGGATAGCGCTTGAATTAGCGCCACTAGCGGCGAATGATTTTTGCAATTTAGGGATGTATTCTTTAGGACCGATTTTTGCTTGAGAATACTTCTTCATTTGTGCTTCATATTTGGCGTCTTTTGCCTTTGATTTACCATTCTTGTCTACGTTATCATAGCTGGTGTCTGTAACCTTGCCATCTTTAACGGTCATAGAAACCTTTACTTTATAGCCATTGAAATAATTGTCTTCGACTAATTTGTAAACCCCATCTTGCAATTTGCCACCGGCAATCTGCTTAGGGGTTTTCTTCTTTTCGACCTTACTTTCTTTTGGCTTAGAATCGCTTGAAGAACTTTTCTTAGCCGTAGTTGAACAAGCACTAAGCAAAAGCGTAGAAAGTGCCAAAATAGCTGTGCTGGTTATAAATTTATTATTTTTCATAATATCTCCCTCAGTGATAATATCAAACCATATAATATTGTGTACACATTCACTTACTTAGATTATAAAATACAGTTTTACTTTGTGCAACTACAAAATTTAAAAATAAAAAAGTTATTTTAACAACAAAGAAAGCGCGTAACAAAAACAAAATTAGGAAAGATTGTGAAAGTAGCCACTTTACCATAATTGTAAATACTAGTATAATAAAAGACAACTAGTACATTTGCATTAAGGAGTGTTAAAAGTGGCTGAAACGAATATTGTAGTAATTGGCGGCGGTTACGGCGGTCTGTATACCACCAAGCATCTTGCCAAAAAATTAAAAAAGCGGCATGATGTTAAAATTACGCTGATTGATAAAAATCCCTATATGACCATGATGACTTCTTTACACGAAGTAGCAGCTAACCGAGTAGAAGCTAAGAGTCTTAAGTATGATCTGCAGCGTTTATTTTCACGGAGAAAAAACGTTGATGTAGTAACTGACAATATTACTAAAATTGATCAATCTGCCAAAAAAGTTATTGGCGATAACGGCACTTATCCCTACGATTACGTCATTTTAGCTATTGGTTCGCAGCCTAATGACTTTAACACTCCTGGTGTTAAAGAAAACGGCTTTGTTTTGGGTAATCTTGATGATGCAGAAAAACTGCGGGATCACATTGATATGATGGTTCATTTAGGCTCTCAAGAAAGAGATCCTGAAAAAAGGGCACAATACCTCAACTTCGTCGTTGTTGGTACTGGCTTTACCGGAACTGAGATGGCTGGGGAATTAAACTCCTGGCGTGGTGATTTAGCTAAAAAATATAATTTGCAAAAAGACGACATCAAGATAACCATGATGGAAATGGCGCCAACGGTAATGAATATGCTTGATCGCGCTGATGCTGCCAAGGCGGAGAAATATCTCTTAAAGCAGGGCGTAGATATTAAAGTCAATACAGGTGTAGTTGGTGTTCATGAAAATTATATTGACCTGAAAGACGGTTCAACGTATCCAACGAGGACATTGATCTGGACTGCTGGTGTTAAGGCTGTTGCTACAGCTAAAAACTTTGGTTTTGAAACTGGTAGAGGCGGTAGAATTTTAGTTAATGAGTATTCACAAATTCCAACCGATCCCCATGTTTATGTCATAGGTGATGTGGCTCTTTATGACGCTGACGGCAGCGGTCGTGGTGAACCACAAGTAGTTCAGGGGGCTGAATCCGCCGGTAAATGTGCTTTAAGAAATATTTTGAGCCAGATTAACGGCGGTGAACCCGTTAAATTTAAGGGTACTTATTCCGGCTTTATGGTTTCACTTGGACCTAGTTGGGGTGTTGCGTCTTTAGTTAACACTTTCCATCTGAGTGGCTTTTTCGCTATCTTGATGAAAGACGTAGTGGACATGATTTACTTTATGGAAATCTATTCCGGTTACTATCTTTTCCACTATGTAATGGACGAATGGTTCAGAATAAAACGGCCTACTTTATGGCGGGGCAACCTTAATAGGTACGGCAATGTTTTATGGGCAGTACCATTGAGAATTTATTTAGGCTTGATGTGGTTAGTTGACTGCTGGTACAAGGTACAGGGCAGCGGCTCTTGGTTCACTAATAAGCTGCAATTACAGTTTCCTTGGTTAGTTCAAGCTGCTACCAGCGGTGCTTCACAGAAGGCAGCGGCTACAACTGCCGCAAGTGGTAAAGCCGCTACCACTGCTGCTCCTGCTCTATTTTCCCTCAACTATGATTATGGTCATTCCCCAATGGCAGTTTTTGATAAAATGCCAAGTTGGGTGCAAGCAGTAACTAAAGTTCTAATTCCTAATAAAGAAGCTGCACTAGTAGCACAAAAGACTATGACGTGTTTGGAAATTGTTTTAGGAGTTATGTTAGTATTAGGCTTATGCACGTGGTTTGCTGGCGGCATGAGCGCAATCTTTGTAGCTATTTTCTGTTTATCAGGAATGAACTACTGGGTCAATGTCTGGATGGTATTTGCTGCTATCGCTGTAATGAACGGCTCGGGTAGAGCATTCGGTCTTGACATGTGGTTTGTTCCGTGGCTGCAAAAGAAACTTACTAAACTTAGATATGGCGTCTTGAAGCCGATTTACCACGTTGATAAAAATGGAATAAAAAACTAACAATGGTAATTCTAAAAAGTCCTATGGTTTTATCTATAAGACTTTTTTAGTTTTAATTGTTAGTGAGGTAAGACATGGAAATTTTAAAGAGGCTTAAACCTGGTGACTTTTTAATTGTAGTAATTTTATTAATTATTAGTTTCACGCCCTTTTTTATGGTACATAATTCTAAAAAAGAGGGTAATCAGGTAATCGCTATAGTAAAAGTTAATAATCGCCAAGTTAAAAAGCTTTCTTTAGATCATGACCAAAAATGGCAGTATCAAAGAGACGGTAAAATTAATATTGTACAGGTGAAAAACCACAAAATTCGCGCAATTGATGCTAACTGCAAGGACCAAGTATGTGTTAAAGAAGGCTGGAAAAGTAAAAGCGGAGATACAATTGTTTGTTTGCCACACAAATTTTTAGTTGAGTTAAAAAACGAAAATCAAATTGATGATGATAAATAGATTTAGATATTATGACTGAAACAAATAGTTATTTACGCACGTATGTGTTTACAGGAATTTTATGCTCACAAGGAATTATTCTTAGCGTGGTTGAGCAAATGTTTCCTGCACCCTTTTTCTTTGCACCTGGTGCTAGGCTTGGCTTAACCAACATTATTACGATGATGGCATTAATGATTTTGCCTTTTAAAGATTGTATTTTATTGACGTTTTTGCGCTTAGTATTAGCCGCTTTGATGACAGGGGGCACCAGTACCTTTTTCTTTGCTGCTGCAGGTTCATTTTTAAGTCTGTTTTTAATGAAAATGTTCTTACCATTGGTTCCCAGATTTTTGAGCATAATAGGAGTATCAATCCTTGGCGGCGTCTGTCATAATTTTGGTCAATTATTGATTGCCGTGCTGCTAGCGCAAAGTAAATATGTTTTATTATATTTGCCATTATTGACAGTATTCGGAATTCTTTCTGGAACAATAGTTGGTCTTGTCAGTAGTTTTTTAATGCATTACGTTGATGCATTGAGTTTTATTAAAGGGATAATTAATAAAGGTATTTAACATGTCAAGGCTAGAAAAAGAATTAAGAAAAGTCCAAAGCAGCATTCAAAAAAATATCAGGACTCCCAAAGGTAAACTGGGAGAAGCAATCAGGTACACATTTTCCAAGCCCGGCAAACAATTGCGTCCCAGTTTTGTCTTACTTTTTGGCAATATGGGTGATGAGCCAAAAAAGGAAAGACTAATTAATATTGCCGGGTCAGTTGAAATTCTTCATAACGCTACCTTAATTCATGATGATATTATAGACAATTCCAGTGTCAGAAGGGGCAGTCAGTCAGTGCAGGCAAAATATGGCAAGACCATTGCGCTCTATGCTGGAGACTATTTATTTGCACTTTCATTACAATTGCTCAGTGAGAATACTTCAAAAATAACTAATCTGCGCGTTAATGGCTCAACTATGCAAAAAATTCTTGCTGGTGAGACTACTCAATTTGGTAATGAGTACAATACTTCGATTACTGAAAAAGAATATCTTGAACAAATTCGGGGCAAAACGGCAAGCTTGTTTGGCTATTCTTGCTATATTGGGGCGCTTGAAGGTGGTCTTAACAAAAGACTGGCCAGAAGTGCTCAGCAAGTAGGTGTGCTATTTGGACAAGCGTTTCAATTACGGGATGATATTTTAGATTACACTGCGTCAACTGCCGAATTAAAAAAGCCGGTTTTATCTGATGTAGTTAACGGTGTTTATACCGGGCCACTAATTTTTGCTTTAAAAAAAGATAACACTGGTAAATTAAATAAGCTGGTTAAGAAAGGTAGAAATATAAGTTCTAGTGAGTTAGCCCAAATAGAATATTTAGTCAATGAATTAGGCGGCATTAGGCACGCCCAGAAGCTGGCAAATGACTTTACGAGTTGTGCGTTAGCACTGCTTAAAGATAAATTTAGCAATTATTCTGGATATGATGAGGTTGTTGAGATAGTTCAAAAAATGCTTACTAGAAATTATTAAATAGCAAAAAAGGAGGTTGATTATTCAACCTCCTTTTATATTAGTAAAAACTTTTTCAGGTACTAAAGATTATTGTTAGTCTTAACCTTAAGCTTTTTTAGGCTTACGTGTAATGCCAAACAATACTTGCAAAACTACCAAAGCGCAGTAGGCAAAAAGCATATATACTAAAAGGCTAATGTCTGCCCTAGTGGAAGAAAACCAATACCACTGATTGCCTTCAGTGCTATAGATCAAATCAGCCAGACCTAATAAAGCTAAAATCAAAACATTAATTATTGCAAAAATCCATAAGTTGCCGTTTTCATGTTTAGCAACATATATCATCGACCAGGCTGCTGACCATATTCCCCAAAGACCGGTAGCAGCAATTATAATCCAGTAAAAAACTGTAGCAAACATATTATGCCTCCTTCTCAACAACTTTATTTTACCATAAAGTTCATAAGATCACATGTTTAATTTGTGAGCAAGTGCAAATAGTATTTTGCCAGCTGCTAATCCTATTACCAGCAGGATTAATAAAAAAAACTTAGAAATTTGTTCAAAATAATTACTAATTGTACTTGACATGCCACATACCTTTACTTATAATCCTAAGTATTAAATTAAATTTTGGGGAGGCAATTTTAATGAAATATCAATTTTTAAGTAAACGAATCAACATTAGAAACAGCATTTCTCAAAATTTGATTGCCTTGTTGTTGTCGCGTAGGACTTAGCGTGAAAGAATTACTTTTAGTAATTAACATGTTGAGCCCTTGTTTGCGTCTTAATGAATAGGGCTTAACAAATAACTATCTTGGGCCTCATTCATTAAGTTGAATGAGGTTTTTGTTACCAGGCTAGTTAGAGAAGGAGAAAATGATGAACAAGTTTACAAAAAAAATGATGGGTATCCTAACGGTAGGAACAGCCGCCTTTATGATGGCAGGCTGTTCAGTTGCCAAGAATAGTAACAGTAGCGGTACTCATCAAGATAAAGACACTGTCAAAATTGGTGTCAATATGGAATTATCTGGCACGGCTGCAGGTTACGGAAATGCTCAGAAACAGGGAATTCAGCTAGCAGCAGCTGAAATTAACAAGGCTGGCGGCATTGATGTTAACGGTCATAAAAAGAAAATTAAGCTGATTATTCGCGATAACAAAACAGCGATTGCTACTTCTGCTTCGGTAGCAGCACAACTGGTAAATAAAGATAAGGTGGCAGCAATTGTTGGGCCGGCCACTACTAATGCGGGAACAGCTGAAATTCCTAACATTACTAAAGCAGCAGTTCCTAGCGTGAGTCCTTCTGCAACTGATCCTGATTACACTAAACAGAAAAACGGCAAGGTTCAACCATACGTTTTTAGAGCTTGTTTCCAAAACAATTTCCAAGGAGAAAGTGCCGCTAAGTTTGTCACTAATAATCTGAAAGCAAAGCGTGTAGCCGTTTACGCTGATAATTCAAGTGATTACGGTACTGGTTTAGCAAAAGCCTTTAAGAATACATATAAAGGTAAAGTAGTTGATAGCCAAACATATTCAGAAGGTGACAAGGACTTTAACGCCGTTTTAACTTCATTTAAGGCAAAGAAGATTGACGCTATTTATGTTCCGGGCTATTACACAGAGGTTGGTCTGATTGTTAAGCAGGCACGGCAAATGGGTATTAAAGTGCCAATTGTGGGTAGTGACGGTATGGCTGATCCTAAACTTGCCCAAATTGCTGGTGCTAAGAATGCTACCAAGGTTTACTACACCACGCCATTTTCCACTCGTGTAGCTGCTAAAAATCCAACAGCTGTCAAGTTTATGAATGCCTTTAAAGCTCGTTATCATGCACCGGCTCCAACATTTTCAGCTTTAGCTTATGATGCGGTCTATATGGTAAAGACTGCCATTGAACAACAAAAATCAGATGATTCAACTAAAGTTGCTGCTGGCTTAGCTAAGATTAAAGATTTTGATGGGGTTACCGGTAAGATTACAGTTAATAAAACTCATGACCCAGAAATGCCAATTGCAATTGAAGAAATGACTAATGGCAAAGTAAGTAATTCATTTAGTGTTGAATAGATCCAAAATTTAAAAGGGGCGCTTAAATTTGCAAACAGTATTACAGCAAATCATTAATGCCTTGTCACTGGGCTCAATATATGCCTTGCTGGCATTAGGCTATAGCATGGTTTACGGCATTATTAATTTAATTAACTTTGCTCATGGCGATATCTACATGCTGGGGGCATTCTTTGCCTACTATGTAATTAATGCTTGGCATTTTAACTTCATCACGGCATTACTTTCAGCAATGATTGTTGGTGCGGTTTCGGGTGTAGTGATCGAGTATTTTGCTTATAGACCATTGCGTAAATCACCGCGAATTGCTGTCTTAATAACAGCTATCGGAGTTTCATTTTTACTTGAAAATGGCATGTCTTACTTTGTGGGTTCAAACGCACGTAGTTTTCCGCAGGTAATTGAACAAGTCAACTATGTTTTTGGCGGCGTTCAAATTTCCAATATTCAAATTTTAATTTTAGTAACTGCTTTGATACTAATGGTTTCACTGCAACTGATTATTAAAAAAACTAAGATGGGACGTGCAATGCGGGCTGTATCTGTTGATCCTGCTGCTGCCGAATTAGTTGGGGTTAATGTTAATCACACGATTTCTTTTACTTTTGCCTTGGGTTCAGCTTTAGCTGGTGCGGCAGGAGTGCTGATTGGCATGTACTATAATCAAATTGATCCTTTAATGGGGATGACTCCCGGCATTAAAGCCTTTGTGGCAGCCGTTTTAGGAGGAATTGGTTCGGTACCCGGTGCCTCACTTGGTGGCTTCTTAATCGGTATTTTAGAAACCTTCTTCCAATCTATCGGTTTGTCCGCATATAAAGATGCAGTAGTTTATCTTGTGTTAATAGTCATTTTGCTCTTTTTACCAGCAGGTATTTTCGGCAAAAATGCCAAGGAAAAGGTATAGGTGGCAAAATGAAGGTTAATTGGAAATACATTTTATCGTGGCTCGTAATTATGGTAGCCGGCTTTTACTTAATCAACGCCTTAATCATAGTTGGCGTAATTGATGATTTTATTGAAAACATGCTGGTTACGATTGGCATTAATATTATTTTGGCAACAGGTTTGAACCTGATTATCGGCTTTAGCGGTCAGTTTTCACTGGGTCATGCCGGTTTTATGGCAATTGGTGCGTACGCTACTGCAATCATTACGCAACACATGAGTAATGAAGTTGGTTTTTTGCTTTCACTGCTAGTAGGTGTGCTTTTAGCCGTCATTATTGCGGGTGTGATTGGAACAGCCACATTTATTCGCTTGAAAGGCGACTATCTGGCAATTGCCACGTTAGGGGCTGCTGAAATTATTCGCAACGTAATTAATAATTTGAAAATTACGGGCGGCTCTGCCGGCATGTTTAATATTCCCCAGTTATGTTCCTGGCCTACCGTTTATATCTTAGTTTGTGTGACTACAATCATTTTGATGAATTTTATTCGTTCCAAAAATGGGCGTGCAATTAAGGCTGTGCGTGAAGATGAGATAGCCGCTGAAGCAATGGGCATTAATACTACTAAATGGAAATTAGCTGCTTTTGTATTGGGCGCAGCTACTGCTGCTATCGCCGGCAGTTTACATGCCTCTTATTTACAAACAATTTCACCATCAAACTTTGGTATCATGGAATCAATTTCTATCTTAGTTATAGTTGTTTTAGGTGGTGTTGGTAGTATGACAGGCACATTTGTAGCAGCAACTGTGCTGGGAGTTTTAGATACTGTTTTACAAAACTTTGGTTCTTTGAGAATGGTTATCTATGCTATTGCCCTCATATTAATTATGATTTTCAAACCATCTGGGCTTTTAGGTAATTGGGAATTTTCACTTAAAAACTTAACCCGCCATTTTGGCAAAAAGGAAAGGGGCTAGTATATGGCACACTTATTACAGGTTGAACATGTAGTGCGCAAATTTGGCGGATTGACTGCAGTTAATGACGTTTCACTTCATTTAGATAAGCATGAACTAGTTGCCTTGATTGGACCTAATGGTGCGGGCAAGACCACTTTATTTAATTTGTTAACTGGTATGGTGCAGGTAACAAGCGGCAAAATCAATTTACAAGTTAATAATCAAAATTATGACTTAACCCATAAAAGTGCTGTTCAAATTGCTGACTTGGGCTTATCCAGAACTTTTCAGAATATTCGGTTATTTAAAAACTTGTCTGTCATGGATAACGTTTTAACTGCAATGACCAATGAGTACCAAGAAGGCTTTTTAACTACTGTCTTTCGTTTGCCCCGTTATTATAAAACTGAGAAAGACATGAAAGAAGCGGCAAAAAAACTACTGCAAATTTTTGATTTAACTGAAAACGAAAATACTCTTGCCAAAAACTTGCCCTATGGTACACAAAGACGGTTAGAAATTGTCCGTGCTTTAGCTACACAACCGCAAATTCTTTTCTTAGATGAACCCGCTGCCGGTATGAATCCCGAGGAAACAGCTGACTTAACCAATCTTATCAAATACATTCAAAAAGAATTTCAAATTACCGTTCTACTAATAGAACATGACATGTCTTTAGTAATGAATTTAGCAGAACGAATTTATGTTCTAGATCAAGGAGAAATGCTTGCTACTGGCAGTCCAGAAGAAGTCAAAGCAAATCCTAAAGTGATTGAAGCATATCTAGGAGAGGGTGAAGACTAGATGGCTATGTTAGAAGTACGAGATTTGTCTGTTAACTATGGTGTCATTCAAGCAGTTAAAAACGTCAGTTTTGAAATTAATCAAGGTGAAATAGTAACTTTAATCGGAGCTAATGGTGCCGGCAAATCAACTATTGTCAAGACAATTTCAGGATTGCTCAAGCCTAAGAGCGGTCAGATTTTATATCTTGGTAAAGAAATTGAACATAAAAGTGCCCCGCAAATCGTCAGCGCCGGCATTTCACAAGTTGCAGAAGGCAGACATATTTTTGCAGGGATGACAGTAATGGAAAATCTGCAAATGGGAGCCTTTCTCCAAAAAAATCATGAAGAAACTGCAAAGACTTATCAGGAAATCTTCAAACGATTCCCTATTTTGCAAAAAAGGCGTCACCAAGATGCCGCCACACTGTCTGGTGGTGAGCAGCAAATGCTGGCAATGGGTCGTGCCTTAATGGCAAAACCAAAATTGCTGTTATTAGATGAACCCTCAATGGGGCTTTCGCCTTTATATATCCAGGAAATTTTTAAAATCATTAAAGAATTGAATGAAAAGGGCACGACTATTTTATTGATTGAGCAAAATGCTAAACAAGCATTATCAATTGCTGATCGCGGGTATGTGCTTGCAACTGGAGTAGTGCAATTAAGCGGCACTGGTAAAGAACTATTAGCTAATCCGGAAGTCCAGAAGGTCTATTTTGGTGGTTAACTGATAGCATCTTTTTAAGTAAAAAAATTTTAAATACAATCTTAGGTCAAAAATAAACTAAACTACATTAAAAGGCTAACTTTTATAATTATAAAAGTTAGCCTTTTTAGTGAATTTAAGCGGGTTTATGATAATTTTTGCGCAACTACTGAAAACTCAAGCGGAAATTGTGGTGAATCAGGGGGAAGAACCCAGCCCTCATCTTCTTTACTATAGATTAATGATGGCAAAGCTTTCCAATCAGTAACTTTTTCCTCACCAACTTGTTTAATGGTTAGGCCCGCAGCAATCAATGAATTAATAATTTCAGCAAAATCATGAGCCCAATTATGATTAGTCTGGTGCTTTATTTTACCAGCAGAATTAGGCGTATACGAAGCATCTGACTGATAGGTAACTTCAGTGCCGCTAAAATAATCTTGAATAATTTCCAATCCCGCGTTGTCTAAAGCAAATAATATTGGATGACTGTCCCTAATCATAAAAGTGCCACCGACCGCTAACAGTTGCGCAATAGAGTTTGCCCATGATTTAAGGTCAGGAAGCCATGTAATAGTACCAGCACTAGTGACAATTAAGTCAAATTGAGCTAATTTTTCAGGCATGGCTGCAGCCGCAAAACGAGCATCGCCTTCGACATAAGTAATTGATGTTTTAGCTTGTTTAGCTAGATTACGTGCATATGTCAAAGCCGTAGGTGAAAAATCCAACCCATAAACGTCTTTAGCTCCCAGACGGACCCAGCTGAGTGTATCGTCACCAATGTGACACTGCAAATGCAGTAGGCGCTTATTTTTAACAGAATTGGCAGATAAAAAGGGTTTTAATACTGCTAAGTCATGTTTCACTGTAGCAGTGATAGCTTTGGGGTTTTGGGCAAATTCAGACAGATTGCCATAACCGCCATGGGCATGAACATCAGCCCGGTCGTTCCAATTGTTCCAATTATCCGTAATTGCAGAGTAGTCATCCTGAGACTGCATAAGTTCTCCTCCTAGTTGCAGGAAAATATCATATTTTTGTGTTGTTGTATGAAACAACTTTCATTTTTTGCTCAGTCATATTCATAACTGTTACAGAAGCATTGCGTGGATCTTCAGTAATAGCAAAATCACCATAACGATCTGCAATACTGCGGATAGTAAAACCATGAGTTACAAGTAAAATGTTTTCGGCACCATCTAATTGGCTAATTAATTTAAAGCCTTTATCAAGTCTTTGCCAATATTCTTGCGCGTTTTCCGCGTCATGAAATGGGTCTGCATCTTTAATCCAGTTCTTAATGGTGTCAATTGGTTCATTTTTAAATAAGTCACTGTGGTTCTGGTAGCCGTGAGGACCGCCAATCATTTGCCAAGCAGCGTCAATATCCATGCCTTCAAAGTAGCCGTAAAAGTGTTCACGGAAAAAAGGCGTCGCAATATGCTGAATTTCATCATGATTAACATTGTGCTTAACAATGATGTCGCAGGTATCACTAGCTCTTTTTACATCACTTGATAAAGCAATATCAAAAGGAATATCTTTTAAAATTTCACCAGCTTGATCAGCGCCGGCTATACCTTTGTCTGTCAAGGGTGTGTCACACCAACCCTGCATTTTGTGGTAACGGTTAATGTAAGTTTGACCATGACGGACAATATATATTCTTTTCATTTTCTCCTCCGCACTTCTAAAAATTTATTCGTGATATAGTTTCTCTACTCGATCAATATCGATAGGCTCAATAGGGTAAAGTGAACCCGTTGGGTACATCACAGACACACCGTTATTATGCTTAAGTCCAATTGCGTGCCCTAGTTCATGTTCTACAGTATTGAGAATACGTTCGTAGGTATAATTATACGGTGAAAAGTTCTGTAAATAATAAATGTTTAATCTGGTAACGGCAGAATACATAATTCCAGTCTTCACGTAGTAATGAAAAGTGGTGTAACCAGCATAGTTGGTGTTGGGACTATAAACTTGTTCAACAACAATATTGGCTTTTTTCCTACTGCTTGCCTTGGTAAAAGTAAAGGCATCGGTTTTGTTCCATGCCTCAATCGCATCGTTTGTAGCAGAAATAAGTTCCTGGTTGTCTTCAAGATCAATATAGACTGATGCCTTAGGTTTTTTCCACCGCCAAGATGTGGCGACAGCAGCTGCTTTTTTCTTCTTGGTTTTTTTACTTTTCTTGGCTTTCTTCTTAGCTTTTTTG
This sequence comes from uncultured Lactobacillus sp., assembly GCA_946477855.1. Taxonomy (GTDB): domain Bacteria; phylum Bacillota; class Bacilli; order Lactobacillales; family Lactobacillaceae; genus Lactobacillus. The sequence goes on along the minus strand of CAMKZU010000016.1, from coordinate 21,326 downwards.
GCATAAATGACCTGAGAAGACCACACAGATGATGAATTATCTGTAATTGCTGGTAAATTACTTCCAATTGTTAAAACAACTATTAATGCACAAGCCAGTTTAGCTAAGAAATGGCGCATATTTTTCATGCCTTGATCAACTCCGTTACCTTTCATTATATAAGAAAAATAGTAAAAGTATCATATTTTACCAACTTTATTACTTAAAATTATAGTTATTAATTGCTCAACTTTCATAAATTTTTTCCTTTTTGTAAAAATAGTTAATAGGTTTTAATATAAACCGATTTCATGGTAAAATAGTATGCAAGTTTTGAAAAAATAGGTGAGTTTATGACAAAAGCGATGAATGATAAAGAATTCGAACAAAAACATCTCGACCAGATTTTGAAAATGATCAGAGCAAAGAAAGCCGAGCTGTCTTCGTCAATTAGATCCGCTGAAGGCGAGGCCCAAGATCTTAATTCACACTTTTTTGATGACGTAAAATTGGATTATGATGGTTATTCAACCTCAATGGAAACTGCACTGTCTATTCATCAGCAACAACAACTACTTGATGAACGGCAAAATGCCTGGCAACATGCAGCCAAACAACTGAGTACAGTGCAAAAACTAGAGCAAAAACCGTATTTTGCCAGAGTTGATTTTAAAGAAAATGGTGAAAAGCCGGAGACTATTTATATTGGTCTGGGTTCCTTTGCTGATAAAAATAATCATTTTCTGATTTACGACTGGCGGGCACCAATTTCGTCGATATACTATGATGGTAAGATTGGCAAAGTTTCCTATATGTCGCCAGAAGGTGAGATTACCGTTGACATGACCAAAAAGCGGCAGTTCATGATTGAAGACGGCAAAATCACTAATATGTTTGATACTAATGAATCCATTGGTGACCAAATGCTGCTGGAAGTGTTAGGCGAAAAATCCAGCACACAGATGAAGTCGATTGTCACGACAATTCAACGCGAGCAAAATAAAATCATCAGAAATACCAGTGCTGATTTGCTCTTTGTACAAGGTGCTGCCGGCTCAGGTAAAACCTCTGCTATATTGCAGCGTATTGCCTACTTGCTTTACCGCTACCGTGGCAACTTAACCAGCAGTGACGTGATTATGTTTAGCCCCAACCAGTTATTTAACGATTATATTAAAAACGTTTTGCCTGAAATGGGCGAGCAAAACATGGTGCAAATGACTTATTGGCAGTTTGTGGCTAGAAGGCTGCCGGGAATGACCGTGGAAAACTTATTTGATCAATTTGAAGACAGCGCTGCTGATTCCGCCATTAGTCAGTTTAAAGACTCTACCAATTTTTTCAATTTACTGCACCATTATGCTAAACACCTTAATAAGCGCGGTTTAATTTTCAAAAATATTTATTTCCGTAATAAAAAACGACCATTTTTTACCAAAGAAAAAATTAGTGAACTCTATTATTCCTTTAACGATAATTACAACTTAAGCAACAGAATTGATGCTACAAGAGAGGAATTAATTAAGTCTCTTAACCGCAAGATTAATGGTGAAACTAAGAAGGCTTGGGTGTCTGACGCTATCCAAAACTTGAGCCAAGAACAGTTGAATGCTCTTTATGATCATCCTGACCAAGAATTTGAATCTGAAGAAAAAGAAGAAAAGTTCCTTAGTCGTAAAATCGTTGTGAAAGCACTAGATAAGGTCTTCCAACAAATTAGACGCAATAATTTTATCAACATGAGGGCGCAGTACCTGAATTTTCTCCGTGCAGTTCCTAAAATGACTGATTTAGCTAAATGGCAAATTACAGTGGAGGATTGGGAAAAGCATGTTGCAGAGGTTAAACAAAGCTTTATGAAGCACTACATTCACATGAGCGATGTTTCCGCCTATTTATACCTCTATGACCTAATTACCGGGCGTCATGTTGATTATGAAATGCGGTATGCGTTTATTGATGAAATTCAGGACTACACTCCGTTTCAACTTTGTTATCTGAAATATAATTTCCCGCGTGCCAAATTCACAATGTTGGGAGACTTGAACCAAGCTATTTTTACTAAAGATGAAAGTAGAAGTTTGCTTAAGCAGATTAGCGGTTTATTTGATCCTGAAAAAACAGATGTCGTTCAGTTGACAAAGTCCTACCGGTCGACTGGGCAATTGACTAATTTTACCAAGCAAATTTTACGGCAAGGTGAAAAAATTGAGTCTTTTAACCGGCAAGGACCCAAACCGGCACTTTGGGGACGCTCCACTAATGCAGCGGCTGTAGCAGTGCTGGAAAAAATTTTAGCTCAAAATAATGAAGGTAAAATGACAACAGCTGTTATTACCAAAGATTTAGCTAGTGCGAAGATTGTTGCACAAAAACTGAAAGATGATGGGGTGAAGGCCACATTGATTGCCAGCGCCAATCAACGGTTAGTCGACGGCACACTGGTTATTCCGTCATATTTAGCTAAAGGACTTGAATTTGATGCTGTTATCATGTGGGCAGCTTCAAAAGATAATTATCATCGCGTTGATGAAACGCAATTAGTTTATACAATAACTTCCCGTGCGATGTACAAGCTTGATATTATTTACACTAATGAAAAGAGTCCGCTGCTCGAGGTAGACCGGGAAAGTTATGTAGAAAAATAGGCGATTCTATGACTAACACTGAAAAATTTACCTTCAAACCAATTGCGCAAATGACCGGACGCGAGATGTTCTGCGTTGCCCGCTTACGGATTGATACGTTTGTAACTGAACAGAAGATCACGGTACCGGAACTTGATGATCAGGATCTAGATGCTATTCAAGTTTATTTGCTAAACAAAGAAGAAACTGCCGCTTTAGCTGTTTGTCGTATTTTTCTAGAAAATGGCAAGTGGATGATAGGCAGAGTAGCGGTTGCTGCAGCAGCCCGCGGGCAAAAGCTGGGCACCAAAATGATGGTGCAAGTTGAAGAATATTTGCGTAATCAAGGCGCTAACCGGCTTTATTGCCATGCACAATGGCAGGCCAAGCCCTTTTATGACTTTTTAGGCTATAAAACAAAAGGAGAACCCTTTGTAGAAGCCGACATTAAGCATGTCATGATGTATAAAGATTTATAACAAAACAACTTGCACTATAATTGTGCAAGTTTTTGTTTAATTGCTGCGGCTACAAGATTAATTAAAATTTCGTTACCTAAAGGGGTAAAGTGCTGCCCATCTTCTTGATAATATGAAGATAGATTTGCCAATTGGCTGAAATGCGCAATCAAATTAATAAAAGGAATATTATTTTTAGAGGCACAATCTGCAGCAATTTGATTATAAGTTTCCATGTCCTTTAGAGTGTAATATTGCATGATATCCTTGTTATTAGGGTTTTGATAAGACGGACCTGTAATAATCATGCGGGAAGCGCCAATATTTTGAACCATGTGATTAAGGTTGGCAGCATAATTACTGCTGCTGATGCCCCAACTATTTGACATGTCATTTGTGCCATATTCAAGCACTACTACATCTGCCTCCTCAGGGATTAAATTTAATCTCTGTATTCCCACAGTAGTTGTTGCACCACTTAAAGATAAATTGATAATCTGCGCATTATCCCCAAGTTTTTTCTGCACGCCGCTGGTTATGACATTGGTATCACGCCCAGCACGATAGCCGTTAAATAAAGAGTCACCAAAGAGAACTATTTTTTTCATAAAAGCACCTTTCTTTTAGCTAGCAAATTAACTTAATGAGTGGTATTAATTTACTTTATATATTAAAACAAAAACTTAAGGAAGATTAAGATGAAGAACTATTTACAGTTTAACAGGGAACAATGGCAGTCTTTTTCTACTGCTGCACCAGTCAAAATCACTGATACGGAGTTAACACAGATTAAATCGGTGGGGGATATTATTAACTTAACTGATGTACAAGAAATTTATAGCAGTTTGGTTAAATACCTTTTTTTAATTTACCAGGAAAAATTGTCTTTACAACAAAAGCAAGGTGAATTTTTGCACCAAAAAGTAGCTGCTGCTCCCTTTATTATTGGTATCTCCGGTTCAGTAGCGGTGGGTAAATCTACTACTGCCAGACTGTTAAAGGTCTTATTAAGCCGTACTTATCCTAACTTAAAGGTCCATTTGATGACCACGGATGGTTTTATTTATTCAAATCAAGAATTAAAAAGGCGGAATTTGCTTGAGCGCAAAGGTTTTCCTGAAAGCTACAACATGAACTTGCTTACCAATTTTTTGCAGGACGCATTAAGTGGGAAAAAAGATATTGTCTACCCGCTTTATTCACAGGAACTGAGCGATATAGTACCAGGGAAATACGGACATGTGCGCCAACCTGACATTTTGATAATTGAGGGTATTAATACGTTGCAATTACCCACTAATGGTCAAATAGTGACAAGTGATTTTTTTGACTTTTCTATTTATATTGATGCACCTGAGGATCTGATTGAAAAATGGTTTATGCAACGTTTTGTCAGGTTACTGGAATTAAACAAAGATAATCCGCATAATTTTTATTATGAAATGGCAAATGGTCCAAGGGATGCAGCTTTGCAGTTTGCGCAAGAAACTTGGCAAATGGTAAATTTAGTTAATTTACGAGAATATATCGCCCCTACTAAACAACGGGCAAGCTTAATTTTGCATAAAACGGCGGGACACGTAATTGACCAAATATATTTAAAGCAAATATAACAGCTTAACGGCAGCAAAGTCTATTTGTGCTCAAGTGTTAGACAAAGAGTCAGCATCAATGTGGTAAGTTGCTTTTTTACTAGCTAGAACGTAAACTTTTTTAAAAATAAAAATGCTTGATTTTAAGGTGTTGGTAAAGACTAAATTTTGCTATACTAATCATTATGAATGAGATTTATTTACTATTAATAAAAAAATTTGCTTTGCCTCCAGCGTGGTTTCCTCTGAATATCAATTAGTTTATAAATAGATTTAAAGGAGTAAAAAATAATGCAAGCAATTAACTTAAAAAAAGGTATGGTTTTCAGTCAAGACGGCAAATTGATTCGGGTTTTGAAAGCTAATCACCATAAACCCGGAAAGGGCAACACTGTTATGCAAATGGATTTGCGTAATGTGGAAAGTGGTGCTGTTGTTCATAAAACTATGCGTCCAACCGAAAAGGTTGATTTAGTAGAAATTACTAAGAAGAATGCCCAATATCTCTATAATGAAGGTGATATTTATACCTTTATGGATACAGAAACTTATGAGCAATATGAAGTAGCAAGCGATCAATTAGGTGATGATAAGCTTTACTTAATGCCTAACATTGAAGTGCAATTGGAATTTGCTAATGACCACAAATTGCTTGGTGTTGAGTTGCCGGCAACTGTGACCATGAAGGTTACTCATACTGAACCAGGGATTAAGGGTGCAACTGTCACTGGCTCTGGCAAACCGGCTACTATGGAAACTGGTTTGGTTGTGCAAGTTCCTGACTTTATCAAAGAAGGAGAGGAACTAGTCATCAATACCTCTGAAGGTGTCTACAAGTCAAGAGCAGATGCTGGCAAGTAGTTCTGTCATTAACTGAATAATAAAAGGACGTAATTTTTATGATTACGTCCTTTTTTCTGGTTAAATATCACCCACAGCTTTTCTCGTGGTAAGCATTGATTCTTGTAAAGCAGTTTCTTCTTGCAAACATGAGGTCAAAATATCAATTAGATACATATTCGAGAATTGCGAGTTGATAAATTTCTCATTATTAGCAAACCGCGGATTATAGACGTGAAAAATCAAGTCACTAAGTTGAGCAACCGGATTTTCGAGATAACTGGTAATCGAAACAATTTTGGCGTGATGCTTTTGTGCTGATGTCAATGTTTTAACAATACAGTCGGTTGTACCACTATTTGATACCGCTAAAAAGAGGTCATTGCTTTTGGCAATACTGGCACGCATTTCCATCCAATTAGGATCGCTGAAACTCTGGGCATCAAATCCCATGCGCATTAGTCGTAAACCCAGTGTAGCAGCAGAAACACCAGAACTGCTGGAACCAATTACAATAATATGTTCCTGCTTTTTTAACAACGAAATAAATTGCTTGATTAAACTTTGATCGATCATTTGTTGAGTATTTTTAATAACTGTTTGATAAAAAGTAAAAACTTCACTCAAAATGTCATCTTTTTGTTTAGGAACAGTATTAATTAAATGATGACCAATGTTAACCTTCATATCAGAGTAACTTTTGCAGCCGATTTTTTTGACAAACCTGGTAATAGTAGAAATGGAAGTCGAAGTACGGTTAGCCAATTCTGTAATTTTCATATTATTTATTTCTGGACTGTTTTGCAAAATGTAATTGGCAATAACTTTTTCGTTCTTAGAAAAATTTAAATAGTTTTTTTGAATTGCTATAAGTGGATTCAAAATAATTTCCTCCTGACAAAGCCTTAAAATTTATTGTAAGTGGATAGGTTTGCCTTTTTTCATTGTACTCTTTTTTGTCAAAAATGAAAATAATTTTCTTTAAAATAAAATTGCGAAAATTATTTTCTTGTAGTATTATCAGTAATGAAAGGGGTATCAAGAGCTAATGAAAAAGCAACCATACATTCTACCAAATATTTATATGAAGCGTGATGGCAAGCAACTGACTATTAAATTACAAAATGAAAACAATGGTCCTTATCAACTCTTAATGGGTGATGTGCCAGAAGTTAAACATATTCAAAATGTTGTAGCAGAAAGTTCTACCGGTGATTTTACAATCAAAATCGCGCGTAAAGACCTGCCAAAATACTACATCATCAAGAGTGCAGAGCCTGGCTTTGCAACCAATATCTTTGCTGAACGTGTTATTCCCCTTGAGAATGCAATTAATATTCGGGATATGGGCGGATATGCGGCTAAAGATGGACGCTTTTTAAAATGGGGCGTCTTGTTTCGGGGAGATCAGTTATCAAAGCTTAATGACAGCGATCAACAAATATTAACAAATTATAACTTGCAGACAATTGTTGATTATCGTTCACCACATGAAAGACAGTTTCATCCCAATAAATATTTACCCACAGTTTTAGAAATTTTCAATTGTGATCCACAGTCAAGTTTTTCTGAAGCCGCCGCAAATGTAGTTGATTTAAAGGGTGAAAATGAAAAATTGGTTCAGTCTTTAGAAAATGGAGAAGTCCCAGAAAAGTATATTAACGATCGGGGCGAAAACGTCATTGAAAGTTATGAAGACTTGGTAACCTCTCCAATTGCGCAAAAGTCATACGGCAGAATGCTAAAAGCTGTTGTGCGCAGAGAAGCTTTGCCATTGCTCCATCATTGCCGTGGTGGCAAAGACAGAACCGGTTTTGGCTCAATGCTGATATTGCTGCTGTTGAACATCAAAGAAGAAGATATCGTGCGCGATTACATGCTGACTAAGATTATTCGCAAAGAAAGAAACCAGTTAAAGTATGACTTGTATCATAAACTGGTTCAGAAAAAATCATATCTTGATTATTTAATGGCTATGATTGATACGCGCGAAAGTTACATTAAAGCGGCAATCAATAAAATATACGAGCTTTTTGGTACTCCTGAAAATTACTTTCAGCAACATTTTAAATTAACTATGGCAGAAATTAACAAAGCCAGAGATTTTTATTTGGAAAAGGGGAACGAAAATGGCAGATAAAAATTCCGCAGTTGCAGTGATTTTAGCTAGTCATGGTTACATGGCAAAAGAAGCACTGCGTAGCGCAGAAATGATTGTAGGTAAGCAAGATAATTGTGCTTATTTGGCTGTGACTGAAGACCTGAACTTGGATCAGGCAAAAGAAAAAATGAATCAAATGTATGATGAACTTGACACCAGTAATGGCACCATCATTATATGCGACATTTTAGGTGGCACCCCGTCAAATGTCAGTGGCACCTTTTGCTTAGAAAAAGACAACATCTTGGTGTTAAGCGGGTTGAACTTGCCAATGTTGCTAGATTTATTCACCAATCGCAATCGCAGTTTGGCTGAACTAGCAGAATCACTAGAGAAGTCCTATAACATGGGCTTTCAGAATATTTCAGAAAGATTTAAAGAAGAGGAGCAAGACGAAGATGGCAGTGGAATTTTGTAGAATTGATGATCGTTTAATTCACGGACAAGTGGTAACGACTTGGCTTAATGTTAAGCAGATTGAGCAAGTGATAATTGTTGATGATAAGGTTGCCAAGGATAAAATTCAATCGAATGTCCTAAAAATGAGTGTTCCGCGCAATGTTAAATTACATATTTTTTCAACTGAGAAATTTTTAAAAATTGTCCCTCACAACCCAGTTACAAGAAGAACCATGCTTTTATTTGCCTCTCCATTTACGGTGGAAAAGATTGTTGACAGTGGTTATCAGATACCAAAATTAAATATTGGTGGCATTCGCGGCAATGATGAACGTAAACAATATACCAAAGCTGTTTTCTTAACTGATGAGGAAAAGAAATCACTGGAGAAATTGCTGGATTTAGGAGTAGATATAGAGATTCAAATGGTTCCAACAGATGGAGCCGTTAAATTAAGTGAGGTTTTACAAAAATGAAAGTCTTTATCTTAACGGTTTTGGCCTTTCTCTTAGGAATTGATAATGTCAGTACAAAGATGTTCAGGCGGCCTTTGTTAATTGCACCAATTGTTGGTATTATTTTAGGCAATTTGCAAGCTGGACTTATTATTGGCGCAACACTTGAAGTTATGTGGATGGGTATTGGTGATGTTGGTGCCTATATGGCTCCAGACATCATTACCGGTACGATGATTAGTACTTCTCTTGCAATAATGGGTAACACCAGTGGCAATATTTCAACAATGGTGGCAACTGCCATTACACTGGCTGTTCCAACTTCAATTTTGGCGCAACAACTACTTGTTTTAATCGAAACAATTAACTGTTCTCTTAACGGCTGGGCCAAACGGCTAGCTGATAATGCTGATGTTAAAGGTACATTTTGGCTAACATGGCCACCTGCATTTTTATACGGTTTTGCTTGTGCATTCCCTACTTTTTTGGCCCTGCAATTTGGTGCAGGAGCAATTCAACAAGCAATAAATGACCTGCCAAAATTTATTATTAATGGCTTAAGCACGGCAGGTTCCATCATTCCTTCAGTGGGTATTGCATTATTAATGATGACAATGCTTAAAAAAGGCGAATTGTGGATGTTTATTATTTTAGGTTTCGTCTTATCTTCCTATTTAAAATTAGATATCTTACCAATTACGTTGATCGCTTTGGTGTTTGCTTTCTTATACGAACGAGCAACTCGTGAGCCTAGTGCTAAAGCTCAAGTTTCACCAAGCACGCAATTAAATAATTCAAGCAGCGATGAAGAAGACGATGAGGAGGACTATGACCTATGAGTGAAGAAAAGTTAACTGCGCCTGAACACAAATTGAACAATAGAGATATTTGGCGCATGTTTATGCGACTCAATACTATGCGCATTACCTTAAATTATGAAACGCTGCAAGGTGTAGGATTTATGCGGGCAATCGCACCGGCTCTGGCAAAAATCTATCCTGATAAAAAAGACTTATCAGAAGCTATGAAGCGGCATTTGGTTTTCTATAATTCCCACGTTAACTTCGATGCCGTGATTTTAGGATTATCAGCTGCGATGGAGGAGACAACGACTCCCGATGAAAAAGATGGTATTAACCCGTTAAAAACCGGATTGATGGGGCCTTTAGCTGGTTTAGGCGATAGTCTGATCAAATTTACCTGGCTGCCAATCGTTGGTAGTATTGGTGCTTCAATTGCTTTTGGTGGCAGTATCTTTGGCCCGATTTTAATGTTTATTCTCTATAACGTAATTAACATGGGGGCAAGATACTATGCCGTATCATTTGGTTATAAGAAGGGCATTGATTTTTTAAATAATAATGAACAAAACGATGTTATCCAGCGTATTTCCACAATGGCTAATGTAGTAGGACTAATGGTTGTTGGCGCTTTGATTTCAACAGTTATCAAAGTCAAAACACCATTAAAAATTGTGGTTCATTCTAATGTTTCTAACAAGGTTGGTGGCAATGTCATTAGCTTGCAAACAATGTTTGATAAGATTATGCCAGGTCTGTTAAGTCTACTGGTAACTGTTTTGGTTTACTACATCTTAAAGAAGACGAATGGTAAACATGCGGCAATGTTAATTATTGCAATGATGGTGGTAGTAGTTGGCTTAACTTATTTCAAGATTTTATAATACAAGTCGATTCTTTAGTCTAAAGCTTTAATATAATTAAAAAGGCTGCTAAATTGCGTTAATAAAACGCTAATTTAGCAGCCTTTTAAGGTATAACCAACTTGCTATTTCTTCCTTATTAAAATATTTTTCTAGGGCTTTTTATTGAGTTCAGAAACATTATTTTTAACGTCTTTGGGATTAATTGGCTCTCCAAATGACAGTGTAGGAATTTTTAGTATAGCCCAAATAATTAAAGGATAAATCCCTATTTTTAGTTGTCCAAATACTGCAAGTACTGTTCCCAGCCATAAGAAGCAGGAACGGACAATTTTTAGATAGTATAACTGGCGGTTAGTTTTGATATCTTTTTGGTTTTTAATTTTAAAATATCTAATTTGTGCTTTTGGTTTACCAGCTGTTGACTGAAGATTATTTTTATTACTATTCATGTTTGCCTCATTTTGATAATTCATTTTATGTTGCTTATTAATAGTGCCGAAAGTTGACTTATTTTTACTGGAACTAATGTTAATAAATAATTTGCGAGTATCAAAAGTAGTCTTATTATAAATTGTATTATATGTTTTTCTTTTAGGATGGGCCCAACCCATGCCGCGCTTGCCATAGTTGGGAATAATGGCTTTTTTAATAGCTCTCGTCGCTCTGCCTTTTGTTCTGGCAGAGATAGACTTTCTTAAACTGGGTTTTCTAAAACCGATTTTGACCATTATTTATTCTTCTCCTTAATCTTCCCATTTACATAAGGTGTAACCTTCGCTAATAGCTTCTTTTAAAGGCATTTGCGTAATGTTGCCATTTGCCGGTCGCAATCCGCGGCAATTAGGATCAAAATGGTAGCGTCTGCCAGAGGTGGGAGCTACGTAAACTGTCCGACTATTGCGGTCATTAGCGGCAGCCTGCTTTGCTTGTGCCTTTTTTTGCGCAAGTAACTGCTTTTTTTGCTTTTGCTGTAAAGCCAATTGCCGTTTTTGCGCGCGTCTTCTTTTTTGGGCTAGTTGTCTGGCGCGCTTTTCCCGCCGCTTTTGCGCTAACTGCTTTTTCCTTAATTTTGCTTTTTTAGCTGCTAGCTTTTTGGCTTGGGCTTTTTTTCTTTCAGCGGCTAATTTTCGCGCTTTTTCTTCTTTTCTTTTTTCAGCTGTTGCCTTTTGCTTACGGCTTTTTTCTACTTTTGCTGAGCGAGCTTCAGTGGAATGGTGTGTACTTTGCGTTTCATTGTTATTGCCAGAACCGAAATTAGTAAAAACAGTGATTACTGCAATAACAAGCCAAAACCACCATTTTTTATAAAAAGGTCTTTTATATTGCATATTTTATACCCCCATATACTAAATAATTATTTAATATAATCATATCGCATATAGGCTTAAAATGCACAGCTTTTTTGTATAAATATATACAATATAAAGTAATAGCCACTTTTAACTTATTTGCTATCTAGAATAAAAATGGCTGTTAAAAAGTGCTTCGCCGCCTACTTGTTAAAGATATAATAATAGCCGGGAGGAAAATGACTATGAGTATAGGACCATTATCTGAGTGGGTAACAGCAGCAGCTGAGATCGCTGCCGTTTGTGTGGCGTTATTCTTGCCGGTTTATGATAAAAAACAGGAAAAGCGCAAGAAAACGCGAAATATGAAGGCTATTTTTAAATTCTTGATCAAAAAAGCTCTTGCAGAAAATGATACATCTAACTTGGAATCATACTTCAAGATTAGTTATCTGGTGATAGATAGCAATGATGATAAGCAGGTATATTCAATAGTGCAGCATATTATCGAAATTCTGAATAATGATAATATTCCACATGCCAAAAAAGAAAGGGATGTTTAACAATTGCTGCAATATCTCAACTAAAAAGGTATCTAGTTTAAAAGCTGGATACCTTTTTAAGGGCAAAGAGTAATTAATAATCATGAAAAAGTGACATTTATCATCTTTGAGTCTTGTTATTTTACCGTTATAATGACCTTGTCATGACTTAGAAAGCGCTTTTAAAAATGTAATTTAATTTTTAGGAGATAACTATGAAGTGCAGTAAATATCGTTTTATTACTCAAATCACTGTGGCAACACTTTTGGGCTTAAGTCTAGAAGCTTTAAGTACAACCAATGCCAAAGCAGCTCAAATTGATGTTCCAGCAGTACTGATACAGCAAAAAGATTTTGAGCAGAAAGGTCAAGATCCCTTGTTAAATGGCAAGTATGTTTCTAATGGTTACACGGATGGTGGTTATACATATCTCAACCCCAGCGACACATCACCGGAGCGGGAGAGCTCCTATCATCTGGATACGGATGAGGGTTGGTCTAACGACTTGCAAACAATAGTTTATGATGATGCAAATAAAGAGTGGGTTATTTATTATTTACATACAGCAAAAGTAGTCAATGGTGATTCTGGTGCCCAGCAAAATTGGCAGCGCGTAACCACAAAGGACTTTATTCATTTTTCTCAGCCAACTATCGCCATCAAGGATTTAAAAGGTGATATAGGTGATGCCTGGAGTAGTGCTTGGACAGGCTCAATCATTGTTAACGCAGGCAATATTACGGGCGTTCCCAAAGGTGCTCAAGTCGCATTCTTTTCAGGCTTAAGCAATAAGGATAACCAGCAGAATATCTGGGCTGCTTGGTCTGATGATAACGGCAAAACCTTTGCTCATCCTTTAAACGATAAAAAAATCATATTAGATCATTATTGGTCGTGGACTTCAATTAATAGGTCAGATGAAAGAGACCCTGCTGTTTTTTATTGGCACAATAAACTCATTATGTACGTAGCTGAAGGCGATAATATTGGCGTTTATCAGTCTGATGATGGTCTTAACTGGTCTAACGCAAATGGTAATCAGGCTGACAGCAAAATTGCCAGCAGTACTTTTTTCAAAGGACTACCGTTTGAAGCACCTGTCGAATGCCCTGCTTTAAGGAGCATGAAAACGGCAGGCGGAGAAACAAAACAAGTGCTTTTCTTCGGTGCCAAAGCGCCACAAGCTAAACAGACAACTGGCACTTATTATATGGTCGGGCACTTGGACGACAAGGGAATGTTTACTCCCGAAACGGAAGCGAAAAGATTAGACCAGGGTACTGATTATTATGGTGCCAACTTCAATGGCAATTACGACTTGGAAAAAGCGGACGATTCACTCATCTCAATGGGTTGGATTGGCAACTGGAACTATACCAATTCAGGGATTAAGGCGAATCAAGAAGGCTTTTTACCAAATTCAACGCGGATAGGAACGTATTCCTTAGCCAGAAAAATAAGTTTAAATGACGATCTGACAATCACTAGTGTGCCATTAACTACTGGACTAGAGGAAAAGAATGTTCAAAAGAGTGTAGGAAAAGTTGCCAGCCAAAAGCCGATTGCTGATGACTACTACAGTTTGTTAAATTTAAAAAAGCAACCAGCAAATAGTAAGTATGTGTTGCACTTTTCAACTAAAGACCAAAGTGCATATCAAGGGGCTGTGAGACTAGTGCTTAATCAGGGCCAGGACAACAACATTCTAATTTTTGATCCTGCAACTGGCAAGTACCGTCTTGACGGCGTAAGCAGTGAATTATCAGGAAACGCAGCTAGTTATTATAAAAATGGTTATGAAAGCGGCATGGGCTATATCAATGACTCCGGCTTGAAAGGGTCAGCTGAATTTACAATCACAGTTTATACTGATAAAAATGCCATTGAAATTTTCTTTGAGAATGGTCAAGCGGCAACTGTAGCCCGCTTTTGCGTTAACAATGTGCAAGATGTGCAAATAGATGCCCAAGATGAAAGTAAGAAGAATCAATACGAAATAAACTATGGTCAAGTAGGCAAAGACCTGATCGGGTTTGAAGAAAAAGCTGCAGCAAGTGAGCCTAGTGGAAGTAATAGTAGCGGAAATAACGTAATTAACACTGAAACTCCTACTGTAAATAACCCTGTAATTAATAAGCCTGATACAAATAAAGAAACTGATAATTCAGCAAAGAAAAAACAGGCACAAAAAAGGGTTGTGATGCATAATTCTTGGGTTTATCACAGCAATGGCAAAAAATCTTTTCTTAAAATAAATGCCGGGGCAACGATTTCTACGTATGGTGTAAAAGAAATCAAAGGCAAGAAATACTATATTTTGGCAGATGATAAGTATATTCTGGCAACTAATGTGACCGGCAGGAAACGGCAACTACGCCACAATGCTTTTGTCTACAATCAAAAAGGACAAAGAATTAAACGTTACTACTTCAAGAAAGGTAAAAAATTGGTAACTTTTGGTGGCAGCGTGAAACTCAAGCATAAAGCCTTTTATATCATTGGCAAGAACATGTATGTCAAACGAGCTAATTTTTAACTACTCTAAATAGATAAAAATGCACTTTCACAATCTGAAAGTGCATTTTTGCTATTTAATTTGTTTCACTCTGATTAACCTGTAATTGGATATTGAATAGTTGGGTTTCTAAATTGCCGGCTTTGAGGGCATTTTGTATTTTGTAATCTAACTTTTCCAGATTATCGTTGTAATCCTTGAATTTAGGTAAAACCGCACCGTCTTTCATAATCAAATCAAGCTTTTTAATAGTAAGGTTATGAAAATTGATTACCTTTTCATCCAAGATTTTTTGTGCTTGTGTGCTTTTTACGACTGCTGGTAAAACCGAGCAGCCCATATTGGTCTTCATGACTTCTCTTTGGACTTTTTTATTAGTGCATAGTAACTTCATGAATTCCCAAGCTCCCTTGGTGTTTTTGGCTTTACTTGAGATTGCAAACATGGTGGTCTCAATTGGAGTCGCTTTAATTCCTTCCATACCGGGCATTTTGGTACACTTCCATAAAAATTTGTTATTGCGAGTGATATGGAAAGGATAAGAAGTGTAAGTCCGGTATTGGGCCAGCCCCAACGGCATGAAGGCTACACGCCCTTTGTCAAATAACTGGGAGGTGACGTTAAAAGTCGACTGGTCGTTCACAATATTTTCTATCAGAGCAAAAGCACGTCTGGAACGATCTGAGGTCAATTCAACGTTGCCGTCATTTTTATTAAATATTTGAGCACCGTACGCAAATTGGGCGTCTTGCCAATTGTAATTCATCGTTACACCATAGTATTTTTTCTTGGTATTGGAATAGGTAACCTGGTGGCACAGTTTATAAAATTGCTGCGGAGTCCAGTCATAACTCGGCGTCTTGATTTTGAATTTCTGCAGTAGCGTTTTGTTCATGACCATTAGTGTGGGATTAGCTTCATAAGGCAAGGCCAGCTGCTGACCGCCATATTGCCCTGCTTTAAGCGTACTGGCATAAAAAGTTGAGTTTTTGATGTTATCTTGCCACATGAAAGAGGATAGATTTTTAAATGCGCCTTCACTAGCCAGGGCATTAAAATCGCGGTTAGGCACAATTATCAGGTCTGGGGTTTTATTTTCAATGATTTTTTCACTTAACCAATTACGGTAATCATCTTGTTGAATACCACTTTCATACTTTATTTTGATGTTAGGGTGTTCCTGCTTAAATTTGCGGATAGCATAATCAATTACTTTATATTGGTGTCCGTTGGGTACGTTCCAGCTACTACTGGTATAAAGACCGATTGTTAGCGTCTTTTCGTTTTCTTTCACACGGTACTGCCAATAAAAAGCGCCACTGATGACTAGGATAAGTGTAACCAGTATTATGATAATTTTATTTTTGCGTTTCATTGTCGTCCTTAATATTTTCGCTAGTGACTCCAGTTTGCACAGCCCAAATTGCTAGTTGTGTGCGGTCGCGCAACTGCAGCTTATCCAGAATTTTTGAAATGTAATTGCGGACGGTTCCTTCTGATAAAAAGAGTTTAGCTGCAATTTCTTTGTTGGATAAGCCTAATCCTACTTGCTGGATTACCCGCCATTCGTGTTGGGAAAAATTCTTAGTATCTTTATCGTTTACTTGAATAGCATAGTTGGCCTGCGCCATTTTGGAAAAAAGCCGAAAGACTTTTTCGGCAATATCAGGATTGATCATTGCTCCGCCGTGATACACAGTTTTAATCGCTTGATATAGCTCCTTGGTTGAAGCGCCTTTTAACAAATAACCTGAAGCACCATATTTTAATGCGCTGAAAATAAAATCATCGTCATCAAAAGTAGTTAAGATTATTACCTTAATACTAGGATATTTTTCTTTGACATATTTTGTGCAAACAGTACCATCCATGACCGGCATCCGCACATCCATTAGGATAATGTCTGGTTTCTTCTTTTTAATACTCGCCAATACTTCTTGACCATTCGCAACGGTATCCGTAACGGTAAAGTCGGGATTGGCATCAAGAATTATTTTTAACGAGTCTCTTATTAATTGTTGATCGTCAGCTATCATTATTTTAATCATACATATCACCCTCTGCTGGAATATCAACTACTATTGTAAAACCGTTTTGGCCGTCAAAACTAATTTTTCCATTTATTATAGCTACCCGTTCTTTCATTTGCGTAATCCCATAGCCGGGGACAATTTTTTGGGCTCCCGTGCCGTTGTCCTTAATTACCATTTGGTATGTCTTTTGATCTGGTTTAGTGCAGGCAATAGAAACTTGATTTGCGTGACCGTGTCTGAGCGAATTAGTAATTGCTTCTTCAATTATTCGAAAAACCACATCTTCGGTTGTTTTTTCAAAATCTGCCGACCCCCAATGGTAAGAAAAATCAATTTTAATGCGAGAAATATCAGCATATTCCTTTAGCATCTTTTTCAGAGATTCTTGTAAAGTATAATTATTTAGCGCTCCGGGGCGAATACGGTTAAGAGCTTTACGGACATCCTTAATTCCCTCTTTGACTGCTGTTTGAATTTTTACCAGCTGTTTTTTGGTGGCATCCTTATCAACATCAATTAATACTAAGGTAGCGTCAATACCTGCTGCGATCCCAGTTAGTGCGTGACCCACTGAATCGTGAATATCGCGGGCAATGCGTTTTCTTTCACGGTCTTTAGCAATATATTCTGATAAAGCAGCATAGTTTTTTAACTCGTAGTTAGCTTTAGAAGCTAAAGCTAACTTGTTTTGGATGTCATTTTCTTGGTTTAACTGGTAAATAGCAAAATAAATTAAAATTAAGATAAAGAGCGTCAAGTTCAAGATGGTAATAAAATTTTTCCAGACTAACAATTTGGGTCCAATGTTAGAGGGTAAGAAGTTTAAGTAAATGGTCAAATCGGGTAGAGTCATGAAGTGGCTCAGAATTGAATAATCTGTAATCACTAATAAAAATAGCAAAAAGACTACTACCATCATCCATACAAGATAGTCGCGAAAATCATATTGGTTGCGATTACTAATAATAAAATCAACAAAAATCAGCAAAAAAATACCATTGTATGTCAGTCGTAGAGATAGAAAAACAAAAATGGCTAAAATGAATTCTACGAAGATTATGGTGTTGTTTAACTCTGTGTCCTGTTTAAAAGCTGAATAGTGGTGGTGAAAAGACATTACAACTGCCAAAATTGAAAAACTGATGATGCTTTCTCCAAAAATTGCTCGGGGCGAATCAGGAATATGGTGTAATGATTCCAAAAATTGGTAGGATTGCGATGTTTTAATGACATAATCTGTGGCATAAATAAATAATGTGGCGTTAAATAAGATGGCAAAAAAATTGAGCCATAACATTGTTCTGCGTAAAGAAATTAAAACTTTGAATTTAGGCATTATTGCCACCCTAAGACGTTATAACGATTGATATTTTTATCAGTAATTAAATAAACCGGTAAGATAATTGTTCGTGGCACTTTTTTGCCGGCAATTAACCTGTATGCTATTCTGACAGCTGTCTTACCCATATTTAAAGGAGTTTGAGCTGCTGTGGCAATGGCATTTTGGTTAACGCCTAAAAGTTTTTTCATGTTTTCAGATCCATCCACGCTATAAACATCTATTTGTCGTTTCAACTTCACTTCATCAATTGCAGCTAGGGCACCAACAGCTGCTTGGTCATTCAATGCCATGATGGTATCAAATTTGGGGCCTTTTTTAAGCGCCTTTTCTACTAATGGTAAAGCTATTTCGGATTGTCCGTAGGTATTAATTTTGCCCACGATATGAAAACGATCGGCTCTCGGTGATTTTCTGATAGTATCAGTAAAGCCCTGTATCCGATTATTTGCGGAATAAGCAGAATAGTGTTCCAAAAGCAAAATACGCGCAGTTTTTTTATGCTTTAACAGGTGTCGCGCACATAATTGCCCCGCCCGATAATTGTCGGATAGAATCGTACAATCAGCATACTTATCCGATTTCATCTGTGAGTCAACAACAATAATTTTAATTCCTTTTTTCTTAGCTAAACGCAGCGCATTTTGAATTTTTCTACTGTTGCCGTCAACCGGATTAATAATGATGGCATTCATTCTTTGCCGGATAAAGGTATGGAGTTCTTCAACTTGTTTATTCACAATTAGTGCTGGATCCCTATTATATAAGCGGTCGTGATGGTCTTCGACATAATTAGCAATTTGCTCGTTTAAGACGGGGTAAAAACTATTATTCATTGTCATATAAGTTGAACCGATTTTGACCTGCTCGTCCTGACTGGGATATACGATAAACGTTACATACACTAGTAAAATAAAAAAAGCAGCAAGAACCAACTCGCTTGCAAGCAGGATACTTGTTTTGCGGTGGGAATGTGGGTTGTGCTGCTTTTTTAGTTTAGTTAAATTCATGCCATCATCTCATTCACTATTCAGAATATCACTTATATAGTAATTATTGCCGAAAAAATAATTTCCTTCAACCATATTTTAGGAAAGCGCTTTTAAAATGTGACAATTGTCATATCCGATTTTATGACATTTAGCACTATTAGCACAGACAAAGATTGTGCTAATTTTAACTTATACTAACGAAGAGAGGAATGAAGTATTGAAATATTTAATTTTGGTTTCTCACGGACAGTTTGCTGAAGGGGTAAAAACTTCATTGGAAATGTTTGCTGGGGATGCTATTAAGCGTTGTTTTGCATTATGTCTTCATAATGGTGATTCTGCAGAAGACTTTACTAAGAAAGTTACCGCCTTTTTGCAAAAAGAAGAGTTTAAAAAAGAAGATGAATTTGTTGTCATTGCCGATATCATTGGCGGCAGTCCGTTAACTACCTTTTTAAATGTCTTCTCTGAAAAGGGGTATCTAGCAAATTCTGTAGTAATCGGTGGAATGAACTTTTCAATGGCACTTACCGCGCTAATCTCCTTGGACACTATGCCTAAAGAAGAATTGGTTAAGTCAGCTTTAAGTGAAGGTGAAAAAGCAATAAAGCAATATGAAATTCCACAAAATTCAGTTGATAACGAAGATGACATTTAAATCTAGGAGGAAAAACAATGACTGTTTCATTGATTAGAGTCGATGACCGGATAATTCATGGTTTAATTACTACCCGTTGGGCAAAAGAACGTCCTTGTGACGGGATTATAGCTGTAAATGACAAGGCAGCTACCAATCCTATCTTAAAATCCGCATATAAATCTGCGGGTGAAGATCAGGGTAAGAAAACTTTTATATGGACAATGGCTCATTTTAATGATGTTAAGGATAAAGTATTGAATTCTAAAACCCGGTACTTTTTGATTACCAAGAATCCACAAGATATGAAGCACATTTTGGTCGATCTTGATTTTGTCCCAAGTGACCAAAAAGAATTAATTGTGGGTCCAGGTAATGACCGTCCGGGAGCAATCAAATTAGGCAGTAATCAATCTTTTACACAAGAAGAAGGTGATGCTTTTGAGGCAATTAGCCAAAAAGGATATAAGGTTCACTTTGCTTTATTACCAGATAAACAATTAGGCTACTGGGATAAATTCAAAGGCAAATTCGGTTATTGAGATACATTTACTCAAACGAGTATCTAACCTTAATAATTTTATAAGAAGAAGGAGAAAAAATGACTATAAGTTGGTTACAAGCCGCCATTTTGGGAGTATTTGCGTGTTTATGTTCTAACTCCTGTATGGCTGGTCAAGCAGTCGGTAATTATACTATTGGACGACCACTAGTTGGTGGATTGGTCTGTGGTATCGTTTTAGGCAACTTGCCGCTAGGAATTGCCTGTGGAGTTGCTACCCAGTTGGTTTACATTGCCTTAGTTACACCCGGAGGTACGGTTGCTGCTGATGTGCGGGCAATTTCATATATTGGTATTCCTCTGGCTATGGTTGCTATTTCATCACGTGGACTTAACCCAATGGGTTCAGCAGCTGCAAATATGGCAAAATCTCTTGCCACACTGGTAGGTACAGTTGGCTCGGTTCTATTTTACGCAGTAGCATTCATGAACTTGATTTGGCAAGCATTTGGCTGGAAAGATATTGAAAACGGTAAGTTAAATCGCCTCTACGGAGTTGATTTTGGCTGGCCTTGGTTATCTCACTTAGTATTCTCATTCCTGCCGACACTTTTGATGACGCATTATGGTGCAGAAGCCGTAACTGCTTTGAGAACAGCCTTACCAATGAACGGCATCCCAATGAAGACCCTGTTTACTGTTGGTGCGATGCTACCATGTGTTGGTATTGCTATCTTGCTTCGTCAAATTATTAATAAAGCGACTGATTTCATTCCATTTTTAGTTGGTTTCACTTTAGCAGCTTCATTACACTTAAACCTTGTTGCTGTGACAGTTATTTCATTATTGTTTGCTGTAATTATGTATGAAATTGAAATGGCTAAGGGCTCAGGAAATTCAAGTACTAGTTACGCCTCATCAAATGAAAATGCCGTTGGTGACGATGAAGAAGAGGAGGACATCTAAAAATGGATGCAGAAAAAAAGAGAATTAGCCATAAGACCCTGAATAAGTCTTTTAATATCTGGTTTTGGGGTGCATTAACCTGCTTCTCACAAGAGCACATGCAGACGTTTGGCTATTTATGTTCGATGTTGCCAATTATCAAGGAATTATATCCTAATGATAATGAAACACAGACTAATAATATTAAGGCATATACAGCATTCTTCAACACCAACCCGATGCTAGGTTCGGTTATCATCGGTGCTACTGCCAGTCTTGAAGAAGCTCGTGCAAATGGCGAAAATATTGATGGTCAAACTATTAATGACATGCGTGCCGGTTTGATGGGACCAA
>CAMKZU010000015.1 GCA_946477855.1 uncultured Lactobacillus sp. | reverse complement strand
ATATCGGCAGTTAGTCCTCAGTTAATAGCTAATATAAAGTGTCCTAATTTTAGGGGTCATATCAACCTTTCGACGCTTTTATTTTTCAAACACTATTTTTCTTTTAAATAACTGTAAGGATCATTTTTATCACGTGCTGTCATGGAATAGCGACCGAATAAAATCATTGCGTGATGAGTATGAATCCATTCGTCTTTCGGTAAAATTTCTTCTAACCTTTTTTCTACTTCAAGAGGTTTGGCATTTTGGGGCACAATATGGAATCGTTTTGAAATCCGTGACACATGTGTATCAACTGCTATCGCTGGTATCCCAAATCCCTCTGCTAAAACAACATTAGCTGTTTTCTCGCCGACTCCAGGCAAAGAAATTAACTCCTTTTTATCTTGTGGAATTTGACTGTCATATTTTGAAACCAAAATTTCTGCAGTCTCTTTTAAGTGCTTAGCTTTAGAATGATAAAGTCCAATTTGGGAAATATGATTTTCTATCTCTGGAATTGTTGCCAAAGCTAAATTCTTGGGTTCAGGATAATCTTCCATAAACTTTGGCATCACTCTATTTACCATCTTGTCTGTGGTTTGAGCACTCATCAACACTGCACATAATAAATGAAAGTTATTGTCCCATACCAATTCACTTTTGGCATCAGGATACATTTGATTGATGCACTCTAGCACCCTTCTGGCTTCATTTTTACTAAGTATTTTTTCTGCTTTCATTTAGCGGTTCCTCCTCAAAAACTTTTGGACTTCACTGCTTGTTTTTAAGTTATGTCTTTGCCAATTGAGCAAAATACGATCAACATACTTCAGACTATATGCTTGAGACAAGACTGCTTCGCGCAAAGCCAGTTTAATAATAGCCGGATCGTAATGGTCTACATTGAGCCAAGCGGCTATTTCTTCTCGTTCAATTGGACTTAAATAGCGACCAAATTCAATTTCAAACTGCCTTACTAATTGATTTAATGGACTGTTATCAATAGCAGTTTCTGATTTTTTAACAGGCATTTTTTGATTAGCTGACAAAGTTTTATTTTCCAACAATTGGTCCAGCTTATCATATAACGGATTAAGATTATATTTATTTCCAATCATACCATTCTTGTCAGTAACCTGAGCAATCACAATTAAGTCTTTTTCAATTAATTTTTGAATTAAAGCAGTAATTTCTGTAACAGAAAAGTTAGTATTGCCAGCAATCTGTTCATTGGTAGGGAAAAAATTGTTTTTCTGAGCAAACATTTCCAATTGGATAATGACCATCATTTCTGCATCGTCAATATTAAGTTGCGGATAATAAGCCAGTAAACCATTTGATAAGGTAGTAGAACCTAAAAAACGGTAATCATTATAGCGCATATTAATTTCTCCCTTTAAAAAAGTTGAACTAAACCAATTTTTAGTTCAACTTTCAACTATACTATTCACTTTAATTTAAGGTTCCAGACGATTAATCATTCTCGGGAATGGAATAGCTTCACGAACATGATCTAATTTGCAAATCCAAGCAATAACACGCTCAAATCCCATACCAAAACCAGAATGCGGTACGCTGCCGTATCTGCGTAAATCTAAATACCAGCTGTAATCATTCTCATTTAAACCAGCCTCATGGATTTGCTTGAGCAAAGTTTCATAATCACTTTCACGTTCAGAACCACCCATGATTTCGCCATAACCTTCTGGTGCCAAAACATCTGCACATAGGTATTCCTTAGGATTATCAGGATTTTTCTTCATGTAAAATGGCTTAATTGTTGTCGGGTAATTAACGATGAAAAATGGCCGATCAAATTTTTCAGAAATAAAAGCTTCGTCAGGAGCACCAAAATCATCGCCCCATTTGAAATCACGGCCATCGTCTTGCAAAATTTTTACTGCATCGTCGTATGACAAGCGTGTGTAGTTACCTTGAGCCGCAGGCTCTAGTTTTTGGGGATCACGGCCTAAAATTTCCAATTCATATTGACAATGTTTAAGAACCTGTCCGGTCACGTATGACAAAAAGCGTTCTTGCAAATCAAGCGATTCATCTTGATGCATCCAAGCCATTTCCGGCTCCATCATCCAAAATTCAGTTAAATGACGACGAGTTTTGGATTCTTCAGCTCTAAAGGTTGGACCGAACGTAAAAATTTTACCGAATGCTTCAGCACCTACTTCACCGTATAATTGCCCAGACTGTGATAGGTAGGCATCCCCACCAAAGTATTCAGTGTGAAACAGCTCGGTAGTTCCTTCAGGAGCAGAATGCATAAAGATAGGAGCATCAAATTTCACAAAGCCTTCATTTTCAAAAAAGTCAACCGTAGCTTTGAAAATGGTATTTCTAATACGCATAATTGCAAAAGGACGTTTGCTTCTAAGCCATAAGTGTCTGTGATCAAGCAAAAATTCAATCCCGTGTTCCTTGTTGCCGATGGGATAGCCTTCATTGTTTGCAATCAGCTTTAAATCGGAAATTTGAATTTCATAACCAAAATGAGAACGCTCGTCTTGGTGAACAGTTCCCTTTATATAAAAACTTGCTTCTTGATGCAGAGATTTTGCTATTTCAAACACTTCATCAGAAACCGCATTTTTACGAACTACACCTTGAAAAAAGGCTGTACCATCACGTAATTGTAAAAATACTATTTTGCCACTTGAACGTTTGTCAGTTAACCAAACGTGCATTCGCACCTCTTGGTCAACATGCTGGCGACAATCTGCTATTGAAATTAATTCTGTCATAAATTTTTATTCCACTTTCCTTATCATAATCAAATTAATGATACCAAAGTTTGATCATTTTAGCGACTCAACCTATTAATTTTCCGTTTTTAAAATTATAAAGTTGATAATGATATTCACCGACTATATTTTTAGAGCTTACTTCCCATACAGGTTTATTTTTATACCAGCCTAGATTTACTTCTGTAATTCTTTCGTTAGGCTCTTTTGCACTATATTTGTTGCGAATGAGTCCTTCATTTACACCTTTATTTGCTGAATAAAGATAGGCTTTTTTAGAGCCTGGTAAATAGATAAAATAGTAAGTCCTATGGTTTTTAGTTAAGCCTTTAAGTGCATAACTATTAACACCACGATTTAAATGATAGTTTTTTTCTGTGTATTTGATAGGAGTCTTTGCGATCGCTATTTTGTTAAGTTCACGGGTTTCTGACCGTTCAGGATTACCTGCCTTATAAAAAATAACAATGAAAGCAAAGTATAAAAAGATCAGAATTATAAATACCCATGCTAAAAATTTAAATGTTTGCTTTGTATCATCTTGTATCATAGTTTGTTAGTTTTTCCTGTAAATTACTTAAAGATGTTTTTTTGACTTTAACTGGAACTGCTGCCAGAAAAACCGGACCATAATCTTTTGACCAGATTCTTGAATCCAGTATTAAAAATTGGCCCTTATCCTGTTCTCCACGAATTAACCTGCCCATCCCCTGCTTAAAGCGAATAATTGCTCGCGGCATTGTATCAGAATGAAAAACATCTATACCTCTGTCAACAAGTTGTCTTTGGCGCAACTTAACTTCCGGCAAATCCGGTGATTCGAAAGGTAATTTAGTTGCTATTACCAAATCAACACCACATTCATGAAAATCAATTCCTTCCCAAAAACTGTCTGCTCCTAAAATAAGTGCTTGCTTGGCAATTGCAAATCTTTTAATAATCCGGTTATTTGAACCGGAAACGCCCTGAGCCAAAATTTCAAAATCACGTAAACTGGGTGAATTTATAATAGCACTAAAAACTTTTTTTATTTGTTCTAAATTTGTCATTAGAACTAAAACATGCTTTTTATTTATCAGATCTTTCTCCAAAATCTGGGTTAGACTTTTATCATATTTTGGATCACTGATGTCGGGAAAATCAGTCACAGACAGAACTTCAAGATGCTTTGCCAGCTTGAATGTACTGGTTCCGATATACTTTTGCGGTGCTAAATCAGTTAGGCCGAGTAGTTTAATGATAAAATCAAACCCTTTTCCACTGGTTAAAGTAGCACTAACAAATGATATATGGTCAAAGCGATCATATATTTTATGAAGTTCAGGCGTTGCGTCAAGCATTAACCAACTTAAGTTGGCACTTAAAGGATCTTGCGGATTAGTCAAGGTAATGATAAACCCTTCCGCATCCACATAGGCTTTCTTGTGAAGTAAATCCGATAATTGGTAGCTTTTGGTAATATAGTCATCAAGTTGATCGATTTGATCAGAAACTTCACTTAAAATAGCATCCCTATCAATATTCGAACTGTCAGTTTCATTGTAAAGCTTAAATAAAATTTGATTTGTATTTTGCCTGATCCCTTCTAATTTTCGTTGCAATTCTGCTAGTTTAGTTAAAAATTGACTGTTCTTGGGAAATAGGTCTTTGCCCCTAAAACTGAGAAGCAAGTTGCCATTGGCTAAGCTATTTTGGCTGACTGCTTTCTTCTTCTTAGAACAAAGCAAACGCTGCAAATGATTAATAACTTTGATCAGATCAAGTATTGCTGGATCTAACTTTTCTAAGAGAAAATTAAACTGGACGTCACTGCCATACTGGTTAAATATACTGTCATCAGCGTAATAAAGCAAATTGCGCAGATGATTAAGAAGGCCCCACAATGATTCAAATTGAAACGAGTCATTCCTGGAAGTAATCACATTGTCGACAAAACGATGAGCTTCATCAATAACGAGGTAGGGATTCTGCCCCCAAATTGTATCATTATAATGATTAGCCAAATAGGCATGATTTGTGACTAAAATGTCAGCCTGCTCTTGCCTTTGTCTGGCCAAATTCCAGAAATCAACTTCGGCAAAAATGCTCCCAACACGAGCATCTCCAGGGTGAGCAATTTGAGCAAATAAGGGAGCCCGATAATTAGTCAGCTGCAATTCATCAAGATCACCCGTCTGCGTTTCAGTTAACCAAACCAGAATGCGCATTTGCAAAACTAAAGTTAACTTATTAGGCGTTCCCTGATACAAACTTTGGTAAAAACCATCTAAATCAAGGTAATGGCTGCTGGCCTTTACTTCCTCAGCTTTCAAATCCAACTTGGTAACATTCAGTAATTGCGGAATTTCCTGCTCTATTATTTGCCTTTGTAATACTTTGGTAGGAGTAGCAATTACCAGTTTTCTATTTGTGTATAATTGATAGGAATATGAAAACAAGTAGGAAAAGGTTTTACCAGTACCGTTAGGTGCTTCAATCAATAGTGCTTTTTGCTTGGGGGCATTCAAAAATTGCTCAATGCGATTGATGAGGTCTACCTGAGGCTGGCGGTAATTAATCTTATTTTTAAATAATCTCTTCTTGTCCGTGTCACTTTTAGGAAAAAGACCTGACTGTTGATTCTCAGAATTAATTACTTTTTCCTGTTTTCGTAAAATTATTTGCCGTACTTGCTGATATTGAGCCGGTAAAGGTCGTTTTTCCTTGCGCGCGTCATCAGCAATGCTAGTAAAAATCCAGGAAGTGTCACGAATCAAGCCGTGAGCCAAAGAACTGAGCGTATTTAATGTAGCTTGCGGCAGCTTTTCAAGCCGTTCAATTATTTTTATCAATAAAACAGCAGTGCCATAGGCATCAGAATCAGCTTTGTGAGGATTTAAATGTTCTATCTGCAGATGTGCGGTCAAATCACTTAACTTGTATGACGGCTCAGTGGGAAAGGCAATTTTGGCTAACTCCACCGTATCTATAGCTCGATTAGTTAGTGGTTCGTAGCCGTGCTGCACCAGTTCAAAATTCAAAAATGGCAAATCAAAGTTAACGTTATGTGCTACGAAAACAGTATTTTTTAAGATTTTAACAATCTTAGGTGCATAATAAGCAAAATCTTTTTCTTGAGCCACATCTTTATTGTGTATATGGGTTAAATTTTGGACGGCTAGCGGAATATCGCGGTGAGGGTTAATCATAAAAGAGTAAGTTTTGACAACTTTCATGTTTTTAATAATAGCGCAGCCAAACTGAATAATATGATTATTTTCTTCGCGCTGTGTACCCGTAGTTTCCAAATCCACTACTGCAAAAACGGTATGCTCGAATGATTTCATTTTGCAATTACCCTCCTTTCTCTTACTTTACTTCCACAACTCTGCAAGCATCTAACAAAATTAAGTATTTAGCCTTCACTTTCTTACCAGCAAATGAATTAAGAGCCTGCTCATAAAGGCGCAGCTGTCCCAGGTACTTCTGCTTTATTTTTTCAATAGCTATTTCTAGGTGAGTTTGATCAATATGATCAGTTTTATAATCAAATAATATTATGCCATCTTTTTCGGTAAAATAACCGTCTATTGTACCGTGAATTAAAATTTTTGCGTCTGCATCGCTAAAATTGCTAAAAAGACTAGCGGCTGGCAGCAGACTAGAGAACTCAATTTCGCGGTGCAAGCTTTCTGGTTTTTGCCAGAACCTTTGTGCGAAAGCGCTATGAACAAACCAATTTATTGCTTCTAAATCTAAACTGGGAACAATTTTGTTGTTAAGTTTATTTTGCTTAACTAGTTCTTGAACCTCTTCCTTAACCTGGCTGATATTTCCCGATCCATGATAATCGTAGTATTGCAAAATTAGGTGCATTGCGGTACCAATCTCTGCTCCTGTAAACCGGGTCTTAAACAGAAAATCGGGTTTTGTATCGATCGGCTGCAAGTAGCGGTTAGTGGAAGAAATTAGGTGCGCATTTTCCAGTTCAGTATCAAGCGGATCATTAAACGCTTTTTTAATCTCGGATACCGATTGATAAGCAGTTGTTTGACTGGCATCTTGAAAAGGATAATTAAAATTAAACAGTTTTTTGGTATATTGTGCTAGTGCTGAAATGTTTTCAGTTTTGCTTTCTTGCGGGCTAATTTCTTCTTGAAGATGAACTTTTTCGTCATGGTACTGGATATAAAGCAATTCTTGACTAGTTTCCGAGGCTGAATTGATATCACTAATTTTTTGACTTAAAAGCTTATCCCATCTGATTGATGGACCAATCAAACTCATAGGATTTGAAGCGTTAAGCTTGCTGCTCAACGAGAGATGTCCTTTTTGATCAGCTTCATTTTGCCAATTTTCAATTGTCTGCGGTAGATTCTTTAAATCAGCTACCAAAATTAACTTTTGCTTAGCTCTAGTCATCCCCACATATAAAATGCGCGCTTCTTCTTCTAAAAGTTGTCTCTTCTTAGATATATTTGCAATAGATTTAACCAGGGTATCAGCACGATAATGTTTTTGCTTGATAGTTAAACCTACAGCACTTGAATTGATAATATAATTGCCGCTTAAATCCCTCTTTTGAAATTGATGCTGCAAGCCTAAGTAAAAAACAATGGGAAATTCCAAACCCTTGGAACTATGTACAGTCATTAAGCGCACGGAGTTGCCAGCTTCTTTAGTTAAGAGTGGCTGGGCCAAGTCCTTTTGGCTGCGTCGCATTCGCTCAATAAAATTAATAAATTGATATAGGCCCTTAAAACCAGCGCTTTCATAAGAAGCAGCTCTTTCATATAAAGCCTCTAAATTAACTCTTCGCTGCTTGCCATTAGGTAGAGAGGTCATAATTTCAAGCAGGCTGGTTTTTTCATAGATACTCCAGATCAATTCTGAAATTCTATGTGTTGCAGCGAATTTACGTAATTCTTCGAGTTGATTCAAAAAATCTTTTACTTTTTGACTAAGTTCGTTACCCACGGCAACATAAGAAGTTAAAGCGTTGTAAAAACTGGCATTCTGCGTATGAATTCTGATAGTACTGAGTTCAGGTTCTGTAAAATTAAAAAGAGGCGACCTTAATACAGCTACTAAAGGAATATCCTGGTCTGGATTATCAATGATCCTGAGGTAGTTCATGATAATAGTTAATTCTAAAGTTTGAAAATAATTTTTCGCATCGGTAACCATTATTGGAATATGGCTTTTGGCAAACTCTTGCATAATTTCAAGATTATTGCTGCGACTTCTGGTTAAAATAACAATATCACTGTACTTAAAAGGTCTTAAATGATTGCTATTTGGCGAACTTTTGTCATAAACTAACAAATTTTCTTCTGCGAATTTGTTAATTCGGTTAATAACCATCGCAATTTCAGCTGAATCAATATCATCAGGATCTTCATCTTGCGAGCTTTTTTCGTTGTTATTTTTTTCATGAAAAAGTATTTCAGTCGCGTCAGGAAGATTTGAGGGATAATATTTGGCACCATAAGTCAGCTGACTCTCATGGTTATAATCAATGCCACCAAAGTCAGCTGTCAATATATTTTTAAATACTTGATTAACAATAGAAATAACTGGCTTAGAGGAGCGGAAATTGTCCGACAATAAAATTCTTTCTTCTTTTGCTTGATTTTCTTTAAGGGCTGCCTCTTGATATTTATGTAAAAACAAACTTGGTTCGGCCTGTCTGAAACCATAAATTGACTGTTTAACGTCGCCAACCATAAACAGATTGTTTTGACCATCTTTTTTAATTAGTTGCAAAATATTTTCTTGTAGCGGATTGATGTCCTGATACTCGTCGACCAAAATCTCATTAAATTTATTTTGATAAAATGTCCGCGCCATTTGTGATGCAGAAGTGTCTTGGCTGAGAATTTGGTAAGCTAATTGTTCCATGTCACTAAAATCAAGCAGGTTTTCTGCTCTTTTAAGCTCATTGAAACGGTCAATCAGTGCCAGTTCTGCTTTTACAACCGCAGTCATTATTTGCTGGCCTTTTTGCATCATGGACAATTGCTCTTTTTCGTCAGTGGCATAAAAAGAGGTAAAGGCAGTAAAAATCTGATCTCTTGCTTCTTTTTTAAAATCAGAGCACTTGTCATAAAAAGCAATAATATCTTCGTCCCATTTTTTAGATCTATGCGGATTACCTCTGAAAATACAAGCACGTAGTTTTTCTCGCTGATCATCATATGTGCTATCATTTTTCAAGTCATGCAAATAACCACTAAGACATTTTGCAAACAAGTCAAAACTTTCTTTTAATTTGTGCAGTTCCTTAGTAGCCATGACCGCACTTTGACACATATGCTCTAACTTATCAGCAAGATTTTGAAAAAGATCGACTAAATAAGGCTTAATTTCTTTCTGCCACAAAGAAGATTTGCTTACTTCTTCTCCCATCTGATATTTTTGGGCTAACCCTTGTAGCCATTGGCGATAATCAGGTTTTGCCATTGCGTAATTGTATAAATCTAACAATAAATTCTGTGGTGATTCCGCATCCCTGTCACCTGCAAAATTGTCATAAAAAGCTATGAAGTCTTTATCTTTTTTCTCTAAAAACTCTCCTTCAACTTCTTTCAATGCCCTTTCTCGCATTAATTCTGCTTGTGAATCGTCAGTTAGTATACTGAAGCTGGGGTCAATGTTAATTATGTAATAAAAGCGATGGATTACATCCAGACAAAAGGCATCAATTGTAGAGATATTGGCAGAATTAAGCAAATTTAACTGTTGACGCAAGTATGAATTGTTTGAAGACTTCTGTATTTCATTTGATAATACTTCTTTAATCCTTTTTTTCATTTCAGCTGCAGCTGCTTTTGTAAATGTAACTACTAAAAGCTGATCAACACTGACACCAGAAAGAATTTCTTTCATTAAACGTTGCACAAGAACGGTAGTTTTACCACTACCTGCTGAAGCTGATACAAGTATGTCGCGACCATGATCATTAATAGCTTTTTCCTGAACGGCTGTAAATGGGGTTTTCTCTTTTTCTAGAACCATCTTTAATTTCTCTCCTTTAGCCGTTTTTTTATCTTTTCCAACAGTTCCTCCCTTTTCAGGCTTCCTACTTGATGATATTTATTTTCTTTCAACATGGCATCAAAAAAGAAAATATCACGAAAGTCTGAATAAGTTAAGGCATTTTTTCCATTCCCATATTTATAGGGATTTAACTTTACTTTTCCCGCTAAAATTTGACTGGAGGCATCTTTAATAAGCTCTTCGTCGTATTTGAGCAATAATTCAAATTCATCACTATTGAAATAATTGCCACCAAATTTTAAAGATCCATCTTTTGTGGAACTAACTCCGGCATAAATGGAAGAAGTACTACGTGGGTTATTTAAGTCAGGCTCAGCAGCGAGCATTAATAGCTGGTCGTCATTAATTAAACCGGTATATTTAAGTTTAATTTGGCCATCTAAGTAGTCTTCTTTTATCTGCAAATTAGTGTTATACAAGTTTTTGCTATTTAGCCTCTCAGTTTGTCTGGTAACTGTTTGGTAAAAAGCACCTAAAAGTGAGAGTGGTTCAGAACCAGCAAAGAATTTGTGGTTTTGCATTAAAACATCTAGATATGAAACCATTTGTAAAGAAATACCTTCGTAAAATAATCCCAGATCAAATTTTTTAGCTGAGGATTTATAATCAATTACTTGAGCAATTAATTCGTTTTGCTCTGGAACCTGAGCCAAATCAACTCGATCTATTTTTCCTCTTAAATTAACGTAATGATTGCCTTTTATGCCTGGCAGCTTAAAGTTAAGTCCTTGCACCTGCTCACCTTTTCCAAAACTGAGCTCTGAATATTTAGCACGCAGAGGGGTTTTGGAAACTGCATGGTGCCAATTGCTTGCCACTTTACTGGTAGTTTGATCAAGGCATTTAAATAAAAACTCATTGAATGGATCATTTAATAATTGCTGGTATCTGGCTTCGCCTTTCATTTTGGTACGTGCAATTTCCAGTAACTGATTAAGTGTTTCATCATCAATTTCTTTTAAATCAAGTGAACGGTCATTTAGTTCCTTAACCAAACGATCAAAAGTTTCGTGGAAATAATTGCCAGCTTGTATAAAATCAAATTGATTTTCAAATCTCTTATGAAGGCGTAAGCCATATGTTAAAAAATATTCGTATGAATTTTCATAAAAGGTTTCCAACTGAGAAACTGAAGAATTGAGGTTTGACCCATATAATTTTTGTGCCAAATCAGGGCCGATATTTTGGGGTTCATTTATAAAATTACTTCCCTCTATGACTTTAGCTGTTTTTTGCGGTAAAAGTTTAGCGGTTAGCTTTAACAATTCTTTAACATCAATGTCTTTTTTTGCCTGGTTAAGATAACTTAAATATCCTAAACTTGCTTGGGGATTGGTTATAAAAGATAACAGTTGACTGTATTCTTCAGGTAAATTGTGTTGCGAAAATTCTGGGGCACCAGCTGTTTTAAACCTTTCATAATAAATTGAAGGCTGCACAGTACTACCCTCATCAGTTGCTAAAGAATATGATAAATAAACCTTATCCTGTGCTAGAGCCAGGCAATTACCAAACTGGTAATTTTGATCCCAATTGCTTAGCTGTTGTTTATCTTCAATATAGGAGTCCTCGCCAAAATCTTTTTTTAATTCAGCCAGATTTTCTGTACTTAGAAAGCCTGGGGTATTCTGCATTTGTGGTAAGCCGTTTACTGTTGCTCCCATAATAAAAACCTGTTTGTAGCCACTAACTTGAACAATACCCATTTCGGATAAATTTACAGCGTCCAGAGTAGCTGGAATTTGAGAAAATGTAGCTTCCTTAAAGCCGTTAATCAGAACTGCAAAAAAGCCTCTTAGATCAAAATTATCAGGGTTAATTAATAGATAATCATGCAGCAGATTGATCAAAAGATCCCAAACCTGTTCTGACTGCCTAGCTTCTTGTAAAGCTCCGCTTTCTTGGGCATCAGCCCGCCATTTTTCTAAAACTTCATTGACTCTATTATTAATTAAAAAATTAAAAAATGTCGTAATAGCTTTTTGGGTATCCTTTTCTTCTTTTAAATTATTAAAAAGCTGGGTTATTTGTTTGATAAAATAATTCTTTAATTTTTCTATTTTATTTACTTCTTCGGGAATTTTGTCTAATCCTATGACTTCTGCTGCCATATATTCCGCAAAGTTTCTCCGCCATAAATTATGGTTGATGCCATGGGCGAGGACAAAATTTTCTAATTGATCAACATCATACACATAAGCAGTTTCATCTTGATACCAGTCAGGTATTATCAAGCGGGTTTTCATTATCGCCAGCAAGTTTTGGGTCTGCAGAGGCCTAGTCACTAACTGGGCAATATTCTCAATTAAGACCACCAGAGGATGATACTTCATTTCCTGTTGTAAATCATTAAAGAAAGGAATTTGATTTTGCCGTAAAATTGGGGTTAAATAAGTTTCATATTCATGCAGATTCGGTGCCAGAACCAAGAAATCGCGGTAGCGGTAGTGCCGCAGTGCAACTTGCTGGTAAATGGTATGAGCTACATAATACGCCTCTGCATATCTGTTATCTGCACGCACGAGCTGCACTTGCTTAAGCTCACCAATATTGCTAACAGCCCCAGTCCAAAATTCGTTAAGCAATTCTCTTTTACTGGGTCTGGGATTGACAGCTGTGTTTATTATTTGATGTGCCAAATTATGAGCTTTAATATATTGCAAAAGTTTACTGATAGTAGTCTGAATGACGTAATCATAATCTCCCGATTCAGGTTTAGGGTTAATTTCGCCCATTTTTGTTTTAAAAGCCAGTGTGACACTATGGGCTTTAGTCATCAATAGTTTGACGGTTAAACATTCCTGCAGGGAAAAATGAGAAAAATCGCTAAAGTAAAAGTCTGCGTGAGCTAAATTTTTTTGTGTGGCCAAAAATTCATTTAACTGCAGTTGGATCTCATTTGAGGTAGAAAATTTGCCCGTAATGGCTTCAATAAAAGCCGAATAGATAACTTTGAGATCAGAAATTTTATTTTTGGTTTCAAGTTCAAGCGCATCCAGGTCGATATCATCGAGATTCAAATTGCCTTCGCGGACTTGCAAAATTGAATCGTATAATTGTTTTATTAAGCCTGGATTTAAGTCGGTAGTTTGAAAAAGGTGCAGCTGTTCTTTCTTTTGGTCAATGATTTTTGCAAGCAGCATCGCCGCAGCGGCATCATCAAGTTCTGTTGGCAACCCTTTTTTTGCATCTTTTAAGAAAAACCAAGCTAAGCGAGAAAATGATAAAACCTGTAGATTTTTGACAGACTGTTCAATATGCTTTTGACTAGTGGCCACTCTATTTATTGCTCTGACTTCTGTGGTAAACTTAATATGGTTAGGAACGATGACAAAAGTTTTATGATCAGGAAAGTGCTGATAATTTTGTACTGCTTCCTGTAAAATTTTTTCTTGCATGGGATCGGTTTGGCGACCGACTAAAATTTTGATCATCTGTTCTCTTCTCCTTTGTCATTATTTTAGCATAGGAACCAAAATTTTTTACAAACAATAAGGATCTTAAATAAAATGAAATCAAGTTTTTTAGCACACGGAAAAGTTATTCTTATAGGTGAACATTCAGTAGTTTACGGTTATGATGCCTTAGCGTTGCCAATCAAATCATTGCATATCAAAACTACTGTTGAACCGGCAGAACAAACGTGGATGGATACGGCTCATTATCAGGGGCCTTTTTTTATGTCTCCAGCTGAATATGACGGACTAAAATACGTTGTTAAAACTATGCTTGCAAAAGCTGCTAGTAAAGAAACTCTGAAAATAACCTATACGGGAGAGATTCCCATCGAACGCGGCCTAGGTTCAAGCGCAACAGTCGCTCTTGCTACAACTAGAGCAATGAATGCCTATTTCAAACTTAACTTAACGGAAAAAGAGATAATTAAAATCACTAATCATGCCGAAATGATTAATCACGGTAAAGCTTCAGGTCTTGATGCTGCAACGGTTAATTCAGATTATCTGGTCTTTTTTAATCAAAAAGATGGTCCCAAGCCAATTAAAGCTAAATTAGGCGCAACTTTGCTTATAATGGATACTGGTGAATTAGGCAGTACCAAAAAGGCAGTTAGTCAGGTTCATGATTTGATGACAAAAGTTCCCAGTGTTAAAGAAAATATTAAAGAACTAGGCAAACTGGCAGACGAGACCAAAATCGCCTGGTTGAACCAAGACTCTGAAAAGGTAGGCTTATATTTTAATCGTGCCCAAGAGATACTCAATTCGTTTAATCTTTCGACTGCCAAAATCGCTCATTTGCAAAAAATTGCTCTTGCAAATGGTGCATTAGGGTTTAAATTATCTGGTAGCGGCCTTGGCGGAATTGTAATTGCTTTGTGCCAAAATCATGAAGATGCCGTGAAAATAGCCGATGAATGTCAAAAAATTGCTGCAAATAGTTGGATTGAGGAAATATAATTCTTATGGAAAAAACAGTTCGTGCCCATACAAATATTGCACTGATCAAATATTGGGGCAAAGCAGACTCAGGTTTACGTTTACCTTTGATGTCCAGTTTGTCAATGACGCTTGATAAATTTTATACTGACACCAAAATTTCAGATAGTACAGAAAATCAATTTTGGCTAAATGGTGTCAAACAAAATGGGCCAAGCAGCAATCGTGTTTTTTCTTTCTTAAAATTACTGCAAAAAAAATTTGCTGTGACCGGCAAATTAAAAGTTGAATCATATAATCATGTTCCAACAGCTGCAGGATTAGCTTCTTCTAGTTCAGCTTTTGCGGCTTTAGCAGGAGCTTTTTGCCTACATTATGGCATTAACTTGTCTCCTGTCGAACTATCCCGTTTGGCTCGTTTAGGTTCGGGATCAGCCAGCAGATCAATTTATGGTGGTTTCGCCATTTGGCAAAAAGGAAACGATGATGAATCATCTTATGCCTATGCTTTAGATGAAAAACCTGACGTTGATTTGCAGCTGTTAGTAGTTGAATTGAATAACCGACAAAAAGATTTGTCTTCCACTCAAGGGATGAAGCAGGCGCAAACGTCGCCCTTTTTTATGCCTTGGATAGCGCGTAACCAAATAGAATTGGAACAAATGATTAACGCTATTAAAGCAAATGATTTTTCAACCATTGGCAGTCTGGCAGAATTGAATGCTTGTGAGATGCATGCTGTCAATTTAACTGCCCAGCCAGGTTTTACATATTTTGAACCCGCAACTATTAAAGCAATCAAACTGGTAGCCGATTTACGGCGACTAGGTATAGAATGTTATTTTACAATAGATGCTGGACCTAATATAAAAATCTTAAGTCAATTAAAAAATGTAAAAGATATTACTAATAGGTTTGTATCCGAATTTCATAATGTTAACATAATAAATGCAAGTTTTGGTCCAGGTATTTCATGTCTGAACTAGTTAATGTAAATTAATTGATTAGGAGATTTAATTCTTTTGATAACAGAACAAGCACCCGGAAAATTATACATAGCTGGCGAATATGCGGTACTGGAACAGGATTGTCCCGCTATCTTGGTCGCAGTTAATCAATTTATACGTGTTTCAATTATTAAGTCAAAATCAGGAACTGGATTAATCCATTCT
Organism: uncultured Lactobacillus sp.; assembly: GCA_946477855.1. GTDB lineage: Bacteria > Bacillota > Bacilli > Lactobacillales > Lactobacillaceae > Lactobacillus. Next base: position 27,181 of record CAMKZU010000015.1, on the reverse strand, counting down.
AAACAATATTCTCAAAGTTCTATTCATTGGGTCAGACGGGGAGCAAAAATGGTAATTGACAATCGTGATAATCCATTTGAATATATCCTGGCTGCTATTTCATATACGGAAAGATTTTGTTTAGAACAAAAAGTCAAGATGAAGGTTTATGATTTGTATGTTAATTCTGATCTAGATTCTTCTGATGGCAAAAAGTATGGTTTAGGTTCGAGTGCTGCTGTAACTGTAGCCACAGTTAAAGCAATATTGCGTTTTTATAACGTTGCTTTTAGTAATGAATTGGTTTATAAATTATCAGCTATTTCGCATTATTCTGTGCAAGGAAATGGTTCGGCTGGTGACATTGCAGCCAGTGTTTATGGCGGCTGGATTGCCTATCAGACTTTTGATAAACAATGGCTTGCTAATGAACTAGCTCATAAAACATTATCGGAAGTGGTCAATGAAGCCTGGCCTGGTTTGAAGATACAACTTTTAACCCCTCCCGCCGGCTTAAAACTGATGATTGGCTGGAGTCAAAAGCCTGCCTCCACCTCAAGACTAGTTGATGAAACTAATGCCAATAAAGCCGCTTTAAATGGTCAATACCAAGAATTTCTCAGGCTTTCCCGCAAATGCGTTCTAAAAATGATTGCCGGGTTTGAGCATAATGATATTCAGTTAATTAAAAAGCAAATACGCGTCAATCGTAAGCTGCTGCAGCATTTTGCGCAAATAAATCAAATTGCTATTGAGATACCACGTCTTTCTAAACTGATTAACATTGCGGAATCATTTGGCGGTGCAGCTAAAACTTCAGGTGCCGGCAATGGTGATTGTGGCATTGTAATTGCAGACAGAAATACTGATACTGCTTTTCTTGAAGACAAATGGCGTCAAAACGGGATAATGCCATTGGACTTTCGTGTACACCAAATTCGAGTTGTTGATTAGAGGAAAAATATGTCAATTAGATCTAATCGTAAAGAAGAACATTTAGATTTGGCAAAAAAATTTTATCAAGATGAAAAACCAAATAGTTTTGATAAAATGCATTTAGTGCGCCCTGCACTACCGGAAACTAAGGTTGATCTTGAAGCAATAAAAACTACAATGTTTGGCAAAAAGATTGCGGCCCCGTTTTTTATTAATGCTATGACTGGTGGATCTCACAGATCATATCTAATTAATAAAGAATTAGGTCGAATAGCTAATAAAACAAATATTGCATTAGCTTTGGGCTCTGCCAGTATTTTAATCAAAGAGCCCAATTTACTAGATAGCTTTTTGATTGCAAGACAGCAAGATCCTGATGGCGCTTTAATAGCAAACGTTAATGCAAAGACTTCAGCAGAACAAGCTGAAAAAATTGTAACAGAGTTAGAAGCTGATGCACTACAAATACATTTAAATGTGGTACAAGAAATAGCTATGCCTGAAGGAGATCGAGACTTTTATTGGCTTGATAACTTAAAAAAGCTGCGTCAGAAAGTAACAGTCCCAATAATCATAAAAGAAGTTGGTTTTGGTCTAGACAGAAAAACAATTCGCTCTTTAAAAAATGAAGGTTTTAAATTGTACGATGTTGCTGGTAGTGGCGGAACTAATTTTGCTCAGATAGAAAATGCACGTAATACTAATAATGTTTCTTATCTTAATAAAATTGGCTTACCTACCGTTATTTCGAGTTTAATGGCAGCTAAAGAGCAAGTTGAATTTACTGTTTCTGGTGGTGTACGCAACCCGTTAGATGTTTTTAAAGGTCTTTGCTTGGGTGGAAAATTTGTTGGCATTTCTAATGTGTTTTTACAGGCATTAGTGCAACATGATGCAGATTACCTGCAAAACCTTATTGAAGAATGGCAATATGAACTTGCCTGTCTTCTTGCAATTTACGGTCAAAACGATCTCTCTAGTTTGACCAAGATTGATAAATATTATGACTTATCGCTGAAAAATATTATTGAGCAGTTATTATAAAAAATGAGTACCATGATTTAAAGAATTTATGGTACTCATTTTTATTTTTGACAATAATTTAATTTAATAAACGCCATATTTCCTTTTGAACAGCGCTATCATTACTTGATCCTATTATGTGGTTGGCTGCTTTTTTGGCACTCGGAAGAGCTGTTCCTGTAGCATAACTATTGCCTGCATATTTTAACATTCCCACATCGTTACCACTATCGCCAAAAGATACCATTTCCTTGGGACTTATGTTGTACTTGCTGCCCAAATACTGCAGACCACGCGCTTTATTCATTCCCTTTGTTGACATATCTATTGACGTGGCTGAGCCGGAAACAAAACCAATTTGAGGGTATTCCCGTTTAAGTTTTGCTAAGAGAGTGGACATTCTACTTTCTGGAACATCAAAAGTGGCCTTGAAAACTTGATCATCGAGATGATTAAATCTATTAACGACTGTCAGTTTTTCATAATATTTTTTCAAATCTTCTGCATATTCTGGACCATCACTTTTTAAAATATATGCACTGGCAAGACCAGAAACCGTTACTTTTTCATCATATTCTTGGATGATTTGTAAAATCGTCTGCCAATCCTCTGCAGAAAGGCAATCAACATGAATTACTTGTCTGCCTTGAGCTACGAGTGCCCCATTATCTGCAATGTAGTAAAGCTGATTAGCCACTTGCGGAAATCGGGAGTACAAATTTTCAAATTGGTTTCCACTTGCAACTACAAACTTTATGCCTCTTTTTTGCATTATTTGGAATTCTTGCAAAAATAATTCTTGATCATAAGTTTTTTGATCAGTTAGCCAAGTTCCATCCATATCGGTAGCGATTAGTTTAATCATTCTTTTATTCTTTCTCTAAATTCGTAATCCTTTAGGATAATAGTTTTTAATAATATGATTGCTGATTTTGCCAAAGCCTAAGATAAAGTTTTTAAAACTGACCAAGATAAAACCATTTATATCTGAATCAGTTTTAATAGTTTCTCCATGCAAATACTTTAAATAATTGTTACTACTTAAGTCAACTACTCTAGTCTGCTTTCGTCCTGCTAAGACCATAGCCAGCTGATGTCCTGGCTCAAAACGGTTTTTCTTTAAAATACCCAGCTCAACGCCATTGGCTAAAATTTTAAGATGAGTATCAGAATTGGTATTTATAGCTGGAATAAAAACGTGATTATTATTTACCTGACAATTCACTTGCCAGTTCTCGATCTCAGGAAGCAATTTAAAATTATCTAACACGTTTGCAATCAGATGTATATCCGATTTAGTTAAAGCATTTCTTAGTTTCTTCTTGTGTTTTGACTTTTTGCTTGTCGACGTGAAGGTTTGATCCTTAATTTTTTCGTCAAGCCTTAACTTTGCGACATATTGTCCTTCTCCAATATTTGCAGTAGGCCAAAAACGTGCTGTTTTAACTAAATCAATATTATTATCTGACCATTCAGGATGACCATGGTCAATATATTGCTCATTTATTTTTAGTGGCATTATTGTAAAACCAAAAGTTTTAGTTAGCCAAGAAACTATTTGTTCATTTTCTTCAGGAGCAAAAGTACAAGTTGAATAAATTAGTTCTCCTCCCGGCTTAAGCATTTGAACTGCAGCAGACAAGATCTCTTTTTGTCTTTGCTGACAAAAAATTACGTAATCCTGTGACCAATATTCAATCGCTTGAGGGTCTTTGCGAAACATACCTTCACCGCTGCATGGGGCATCAACTAGAATTTTATCAAAATACTGCGAAAAATATTTTGATAATTTTTCCGGTTTCTCACTCGTGATTAGTGCATTGGTTACTCCCCAACGTTCTAGATTTTCACGTAAAATTTTTGCTCGACTAAGCGAAATTTCATTTGCCAGCAAGAACCCCTGGCCTTTTAGTTGTGCGCCAATTGCAGTACTTTTGCCACCGGGAGCTGCACATAAATCAAGAATTTTTTCTCCAGGTTGAGCATCAAGAAAAAATGCTGGAAACATTGCAGCCGGTTCTTGTGAATACACTGTTCCGCTCACCCATTCAGGATCTTTTCCACTTATTTTGCCGTAATAGGCATCAGGAATTAGCGGGATTTTTTCACTTTGAGCATAAGAAAGAGTTTGCTTTTCTTTCAATGAATTAATCCGATATGCATTTTTGGAATTTTCACTAATTGCATTAAAAAGTTGATCAGCCTTTTGCTTACCTAAAAGCTTAGTATATTTTTTGATAAAATCTTCAGGCAGTTTTGGCATTATTTTGTTCCTTTCGTAATAAATGTAGAATACCTAAACCGTATAGAATAGAAATTATTATCCAACTTATTAATAAGAGCCATATTAAATGTTGTGGTTTGGAAACGAATTTACGCCAAATCAAAAAGAGATAAGCACCGAAAGTAGTTACAAGCTCAACAAGCAAAATTCTAACACCATGATTGATTAGCCAATTGCGTAACAGGCTCCCCTTCAGGTTTGTTTGCTTAACTGTTTTCCAATCCATAAAGGCTAAGAGTAAATTACTTGCTGCAGCAACCAACAAAAATAACAATATAAATAAAATTTCACGAATAATTGAAAACTGGTGTATTTGATGATTTTTTACAAAAACTGGTGTCTTAGCTTTAACTTTATAATGCTTAGCGATTTGTTGAATGACTTTATTTGAACTGTCTATTATAATTTGATAATCACGCAGTTTAAATTTGCCTGTTGGTTGTTTCGGACTAGTAGTCAAATAATAACCATTTTGTTTCATTTGACGATAATGCTTTAAAGTTCCTATTACTGTATAATATTTTTTGTTTATATAAATATATTCGTTTCCTTGTGTTTTTAACGTAGGAACCTCTGCGTTTAGACCTAGTACTGCAAAAGAAACACGACCTTTAAAATCATCTTTGGTAAAGTATCTTCCAGATTCAGTCGGTAATTTTAACACATCATGATTCGACCATACGAGAGTTTGATTTTTCTTAGCTTTAGAAGTCATATGAACTTGAATTTTATTATGAGGAAATCTCTTTTTCAAATAGGTCAAGAAAGATCTAACTTCTTGATCTTTTTTGACTTCAATATGGCGAGTATTGTTGCTTAAACCATATGCCTCAAGTAGCTGATCCGCTTCGCGGGACTGAACATTTGACAACATACTGCCAATACCTATAAATGATAAAAATATAATGATGATTAAAATAGTTTTTTTAAATTTCATGTGCTATCTCAAAAATATGTTCATTAATAAAATCAAAACTGGGAAAAGTTTGATTAATTTGTTTTAATTCTTTTGAATGATGTACTAATCCTTTTTGCCAAAAAGCCTCTGAATTGGTCGCTCCGTTTTTTTCGCCTATAAAGAGCAGATGGCTTGTTGTATTCAGCTTTTGCCAGGTTGAAACAACTTTTGTATCGCTATTGCCAAAATTGGGAGCCCAAGAGCATATTATTAGATCAACATTGTCAAATATCTCAACGGCCTGAGCAGAATCAAAATTTGCGACTGGCATAAATGACTTGGAACCAGTGTTTGAAGTTTTTGACCAATCTAAGTTATCTGTGACTATCATTTTTACGCCTACATCAGATAAAGCCTTGCTCCAATAAGCATTACCTGCCATAATTTCCAGTCCGGATTTAATGTTTAAACAATCTTTAATTGCTCTAGCTGTCTGTAAATTAGGTAGCGACCAAACGCCAAAATTTATAGCCAGAAATTGTCTCAAATTGTCGATTAACTGGTTAATAGTTCTAAAGTGTTTAATATCAGTTTGCGAAAGACTAGCACATATTTCCTCAGCAATATCGGGTAAAAACCCCAGTTTCTGTGGCGCTTTCTTAAAAACTTGTTTTTGGCTCACGATAGAAATAATATCATTAATTTCTTTAACTTGATGATGCACTTGTTCAATATTAAGCTGATCATCTAATTGGTTAATTTTACTTAAAAAATCTGTCATTATCAAATACCTATAATGATTTTAACATTCAAAAGACAAGATTTCAGTTATAATAAAAGGTAACACAATAAAGGAGAAAAATTTTATGGCGAAAAAAGTAACAAAAAAGCAAGACAAAGAGGAAGAAAGCTTAGGTAAATTTATTCTCGATGTTGTCATAATGATGGCAGTTATTTTAGGTGTATTCTATGTTTTATTCAATTTTGTGCTTTCTAATGATAGAGTTTCCGGACCGTCTATGCAACCGACTTTTGAAGATAATGACCGTTTGATTGCTGTGCGTAATTTTACTCCTAAACGTAATGATGTTGTTGTTTTGCTTGCACCTAAGGCAGCTAATGATGTTCCAGGAGCATATTACATCAAGCGGGTAATTGGTCTTCCTGGTGATAAACTTGTTTCTAAAAACGATAAAATGTATGTCAACGGCAAACTTTTACCTGAGCCGTATCTAGAAAATCATTTCAAAAAAGCTAATAATGCTGAAGGACAAACATATACGAATAATTTTACTTATAAAGTTCCGAAAGGTTATTATTGGGTAATGGGTGATCACCGTGATATTTCAAAGGACTCACATATATTTGGTCCCGTAAAACGACAAAATTTAGTTGGCAAAGTCAAATTCAGATATTGGCCATTTAATAAAATTCAGGGTTTTTAATTTCCTTTGAATTTTAATATTTTTCCGCTAAAATAAATTGTAAAGGAGAATTTATTATGAATCAGCAATTAGAAGAATTATCCGATGCAATTATCGATTTTCAAGTAAAACATCATGTTACTGATACGGATTTAGCTTTTGCAAGTCATTTGTCAGTTGAAAAAATTCACGCAATGAAAACTGGCGAAGGCGAGTTTACTCCTGAAGAAATTAATCAGCTGTACGATTACCTTGCTGCAAATCATTAAAATATTATCTAAATATAAACCCCGCAAGAGATTATTTTTGTGGGTTTTTAAATATAAGTTTTTTTACAAGCGAGTGTTAAAAGACTTTATTAATTATGATAATAAATTGGGCTTCATTCATAGAAATAATTAAGTTATTCGTATGCCCGATTGCGTTTGTAAAAACTGATTGGTATATTTTGGCCGATTACCTGTTTGATTTTATATTTCTCTGTTTCGCATTCGAAATCTACTCTGGCTGTTAAAAAGGACGTTAAGCAAAAGCTTAACGTCCTTTAAATGTCCGGTAATTATTCTAATAACCTTGTTATATTTTTTGTTATCCGATTGACTCTTTATTCTCTAGTACTCTTTTAGGATTATCAATAACCATTTTAGCAAAATTATCATTACCTATTAATGGCACCAACGATTGCTTTAATGTTGTAATAATATATCGCAATCCTGGTTTACCTTTGTATGATAAAAAATATGATTTCCTCCCCATATCACCTGATAAACAAATATGATCTACATAGCCATCCTCAACTAATTTACAAAGCATTTGTATGCGATCTCTATCATTAGTGCTTAACTCACGGCCAATATGGTCAAAACTTATATTTACTCCAGTATCACATATTCTTTCAATATAGTCTATATTTTTTGGAATATCTACATGGCTTAAGCAAATATGCTTTAAGTCTGCCCCTTGACCTCTTAAAATTTCAACCTGTTCCATAGCCATCGTTCCTTTATCACAATGAGTAATCATAGGAATATGGGTAGCCTTCTGAACCTTACCCTCAATTTGTAGGATCCGTTTTTCCCTCTTTGTTATTTGCTTAAAACTTGTTCCTGCTTTCATGGCAACGGGTAATAGATGACGTGAACTAACTCCATTTTCAATTTCATTAACTAAAAAATCAAATATTTGTTTATCCGACATTTTATCAATCCACTTTGGCATAAATTCTTCTTTGTGGAATCCTGTAACAAAACCTATATTAATATTTGCTCCTTCAGAAATTTTTTGTAAAGCAATAGGATTTCTGCCATAGTTTATCGGAGTCAGATCTATGATCGTACTACCACCATTATTTTTAAAGTCTATAGCCTCAGCAATGCTTTTATCTACGTCATCAAAAACATAGTCTTTATATTCAGGTAAGGGATTTGGATTTACAAAGAGATGATCATGTATATAAGTAACGCCCAAGTCATTTGAAGATATGGTTCCTTTAACAGTATTAATCATAGTCATTACCATTCGGCAATAGTGCCATCATCATTGACCCAAGCCGGATTGTTCCATACTAATCCCTCTTGTGCGACATCTTTAATTTTGTCTTCATCCATTTCAATGCCAAGACCCGGACCTTTGGGAATGTCAACGAAACTATCTTTATACTGAAAGATTTCTTTGTTTTTTACAAAATCAAGTAGGTCAAAACCTTGATTATAGTGAATTCCTAGACTTTGTTCTTGAATAAAAACATTTGGAGTACATGCATCAACTTGAAAAGTTGCAGCTAATGCTACAGGGCCATACGGAGCATGTGGAGCAACTGCCATATCATATGCCTCTGCCATTGCAGCTATTTTACGCTCTTCCAGTAAACCACCACAAAGAGAAATATCAGGTTGAACTATATCAACTGCTCCCTCTTTAAAAATATTTTTAAAACCCCATCTGGTGTATAATCTTTCTCCAGTTGCAATTGGAGTTGAAACCTCATTTGAGATTTGAGCAAAATACTCTTCATTTTCAGGTAAGACTGGTTCTTCAATAAACATAGGATGGTATTCTTCTAAAGCTTTAGCTAAGACTTTTGCCATTGGTTTGTGTACACGCCCATGAAAGTCAATGCCAATAGACATGGCATTGCCAAATTTTTCACGAATAGAGGCAACTCTTTTAACAGTCGCATTCACTTTTTCTAAAGAATCAACATAATGCATTTCAGAAGTAGCATTCATTTTAACTGCTCTAAAACCCTTATCCCAACGTTCTTGGGCCATTGCCACAACATCTGATGGACGATCTCCGCCAATCCATGAATAAACTTTTATCTTATCCCTAACGGCTCCACCTAATAGTTCATAAACTGGCAAATTTAAGGTTTTACCTTTTATGTCCCATAAAGCCATTTCTATTCCTGATATTACGGTTCCATTAATTGGTCCTCCACGAAAGAAAGATCTATGAAGGCGCTGCCATATCCTTTCAATTTCAAGTGGATTTTTTCCAATCAGCTTACTGCACATCTCTTTTGCTCCAGCAACAACTGTTTCTGTTTTCGTCCCTGAAACTAACTCTCCCCAACCAGAAATGCCTTCGTCAGTATTTATCTTTATAAATATCCATCTAGGTTTTACTTTGTAAACAACAAAATCTGAAATTTTCATATTTTTCCTCGAGTTTTAAAAAATCATCTTAAATAATTCAACTATTTTATAGATAATAAATCCTACAATGTGTGTACCTGCATCCTCAGTGGATATATATTTAACTCCATTTGCTAAGTGGAAACCACCAGCAATAGCAAGTTGTGTATGTATTGGAGCTAAAGCGGTTCCAATCCAGAGAACAAAGCAAGTAATAACGATAGTTGATAGTATTCCTCTAAAAACATTACCTTTGCTAAATGCTACAGGCCAAGCTGACAGCCACATAGCTTGGTAAGCAATATCTGAAATCGGCAACAGATGATTACCAGGTAAAATAGCTGATAATATTAATGTGATCGGTACCATAATAATACCGCAAGCAATCGCAGATGAATTAGCAACTGTCAAAGCTGCATCTATTCCAATGGTAAATTTATTTCCTGGAAACTTTTTATTAAGTAGTTCTTTAATAGAATTAGCAAAAGGTATCAATCCCTGCATTAAAATTTGCATCATTTTAGGAGTTAAAACCATAGTAGCTGATGTGCTCATTCCTACAATTAAAATTTTACCTATGTCTTCACCTGCAAGTGCGCCAATAATGATTCCTATGATAAAACCCATAAACAATGGTTCACCAACAAAGCCAAACTTTTTTTGTATCTTTTCTGGTCTACCATCAATCTTATTAATTCCAGGAATAATGCTCCACAGTTTATTTAATGCCCAAGCTACAGGAGCCCATCCAACTGAATTTGCTGTTGGAAATGAAATTCCTTCTAAACCAAAATATTTTTGTGCTAAAGGAGCTGTCCAATCGGCTAGTTTAAAACTGATAGCAGCATCAATAGCTGAGGCAACTAATGCTGCAACAGCGCTTTTGGTTAAATACCAAACTAAAGCACCAGTAAAAATATAGTGATTATATGACCAAAAATCAACCATAACTGTATTAGTTGTCTTAGTAATTATCATTAGTATATTTAACGCAAGAACAATAAATACAACAATCGCAGCCAAAGGAAATGCCCATGTTGCGGCAGCTCTAGCTGGCCATCCTACATCCATAATACTTGTTTGGATCCCCCAATGTTTCACCATCAAATGGACAGATGGTCCAACCTGTTGTACAAACCAATTAATTACAATGTTAACGCCAGCAAAACCAACACCAATTGTTAGTGAAGATTTAATTAGTGTGCCTATTTTTACTTTAAAAATAATACCCAAAATGAAGATCACAATAGGCATCATAACCATAGGTCCTAAGCCGCTAATCCAGTTTAAGCCTGCAATTACCCAATTCATACTCTCACACTTTCTCCCTTATTCTTTTAAAGCCTTTAGTATTTCGGCGCTAGTTTTTTCTTCGCCTACTCCAGTTACAAAAGAAGTAGCCTGGATTACAGGAATATTTTCTGTTACATTTTTGTCCAATTTTCCAGTTGGAACAATAAAGTCAACTTTATTGGTTTTTAGATTTCCCTGAACTTCTGAAAACTTACATTGAATTATATTTGGCATAGGAAGTCCATTCTCAGAGGCTATACTTTTAACTTTCTCAGAAGCTAATGTTGAAGTGATCATCGAGGATGCACAACATATAATAATAGTTTTTTTATTCATTTTAATTACCTTTCTCGAATAAATTTAAGATTGTTTTCTTATTGTTAGCATCTAATACGTCTTGTAAAAAATTTTGGTTTTGAATTAAATTCATTAATTGCTTTAAAAGTTCAACTTGTTTATCAGGAGTGTAAAATAAGATTTGTATAATAATATTTACTCCGCATAGTTTAGTTGGATCATCCATTTGTTTAAAATAAACTGGTCGTTTTAAGGTTGTAATAACCAATTGATTAGTTTTACAATGTTGAAAATCTGTGTGTGGAATTGCTACGCAAATTTTTCCTGTATTTAATCCTGTTGGGAAATTTTTTTCGCGTTCCTTAATACTATGGAGATAATTTATATCAACTTTTTCTTCTCTTAATAGGTGATTACAAATTCTTTCATAATAAGAATTACAACTTTCAAATTCCTGATTGATAAAAATATCATCTTCTGACAATAAAGATCTGTCCATATAACCACCTACTTTATGACTTTTCAATTATATCAATTAGAGACTGGCGTAATTTTGGAACATCTTTATTAATAATGTCTTCTTTCAAAAAAGCACCTGAACCAATTCCAATAAATTGAGCACCATTTTTTAAAAAGATCCCGACATTTTCACTCGAAATTCCGCCAACTGCCATTAGTGGTATTTTTCCTAAGGGTCCTTGAAGATTTTTAAAATATTCCGGTCCTGCTGTAATTGCAGGAAAAATTTTAATTATATCTGCTTTATAATTAAGCATTTGCAATACCTCAGTAGGCGTATATGCACCTGGTATTGTTATTACGTTTTTTTGTTTAGCATAATCGATCATATTTTTGCTAAACAAACATGAACTTAATAAAAATTTTGCATTAGCATCCACCGCATCAATTTCATCTTTAAGGTTTAATACTGTTCCAGCACCTATTAAGATTTTTTGACCAAATTCTTTATTTAGGTTTTTGATGTATTCTGGAGCAGACGGTGTATTCATTGTTATTTCCATCGCAAAATTTTGTTCTAAACCTTCGATTGCCTTAGCAATAGCGTAGGCTTCATCGAAAGTATAGTTTCGTATTATGATTGTATATTTGGGAAAATTATTTATCCCCATTTTTTTCCTCCTCTTCTACAAATTTCAAGATGATTTGATAGACTTCAAATGACGTTTTACAGCATAAAATTTTATTAATAATATTTTTGTTCATCGCAAGAGAAGTAAATTGATTAATTGCCTTTAATTTATTATCTGTATGAGAAAATGCTACCGGGGCAATAATGTTGACTGTTTTGTTGTAGGGCATTTCGATTGGAGTTTTTGATACTAAAAAACCAATTCCACTACCCAAAATTCCAGTTTTAGGTAAGGAATGAGGAATAGAGATACTAGTTCCCAAAAAACTATAATTATCTGGATTATTAATCTGTCTTTGTAATTCAAATTCATATCGCTTTTCAATTTTTTTGTCTTTCAATAAAGGCTTAATTGCTTCATGCAAGGCAACTTTCCATTCGATATTTGTATATTTATTTAAAACGATATAGTTAGGGTGAAGATAAGAAAGTAAATTATGAGATTTTTTATCATCTGAATTATCGAAGTTTTGTTTTAAAAGCATTCGATTTATGTCAGCTTTTAGTACTTGGTTATCGGTTAAATTGGCATACCTTGAAATAAGCTCGAGAAGTTTATTTATTTCTTTATCTGTTTTTTCTATCTTTAGCTGGTTTAAAACTCTATACCGTAAACCAATTTTTTCTGAATAGTTCATATTTGGCTTAACAACGAACTGTATTTTGTTGGTATTTAATGGCAATGTAGTAAAAACAATGTCAAATCTTTCTTTTGAACTGTTGAATTCTCTAATTGACATAGTACAGATGAAATTTAGTTCTGGTAAAATTTCTTTTAAAATTTTTATCAAAATGTTTGACATAATTATACCGTTTGAACAAACTACAATAGCTTTATAGATCGGTTTGTTGATATCACGATTTTCAGGAGTACTAGCAAGTAAGTAACCAAAATAATACGTTAATAATTGCACTTCTCCTTTAGGAAAAGTCTTGCCAATCCAGTCTTCAAGAGACCTAATTAAATTTTTTATTATTTGAAATAAAATTTGGTGGTTTTCGCTATTATTCAACTCTAACTTTTCGATATTTGGCAATTCGTACTTAACACGATAGCAAGCAGGTCTTAAATGATTCATTAATCTTTTTTCAAACTGCTTTTGATCATCAATCTGAACTAACGTTTTTTGTTTAAAACCCTCTACTATTTGATGAATAAAATGTAAAATTTTTACTTCATCTGATCCGTATTGTAAATTTGTTTTATCATATACGTTAGAAGCTAAAATTTCTAAAACTAACCATTTCAAATCTACATTATCCAAATTTTCTAAACCCGAATAGGTTTTTAAAAATTTATATTCATTTGTTTCGGTGATAAAAGGATCTGAAGGACAGTTAGATTTACAATTGGAATTTTGACTTCTATACAAGATTGTTTGAAACAAATTATTCAAAGCTTTAAAATATATGTCCGAAAAAGTAGCTTTGAATTTTTCTTCAATATCTAGTATTAGAACAGTCGCTTTTTTTGCGATTGTTCTATTTTTTGTGATGGATATAATTAGATCACTTGTAATTAGATTTGGATTATTTAAAAATAATTTAGTTGCTAATTTATAAATATCATCTTTTTCCCCTTTTAGAGAATATCCTTCAACCCGATTATAAATAATTTCTAAATTATTTCTCTTAACAAATTTTTGCGCTTCCTTAATATCACTAATAACTGTGGTCTTCGAATATTTGAGAAAAGATGTCAGATGGTTCAAAGAAACATAACTTGTTTTTAAAATTAAGTAAGCAATGATTAAAACTTTACGATCATGATCTGATAATTCACCAAACTGATCTTCCTTACCTGCCTGAATTAGCAGTCTAATGGAAGTATCATATTCGAAAGTTCCATTTTTATGTCTAGTTATTTCTGGAAAATGTTTTGCCCTCAAAGTATTATTTATTAATTTAACAGCATAATTAATTTGTCTTCTGCTAAGCGATAACTTTTGCATCATCTCCGATATTGTTATATTAGGTTCTTTTAGCAAAAGGGAAATTATTTTTTGAATACGCTCATTCATTTTCAAATCCCCCTTTCAAATCTAATTATAATCTGCTAATTTAATTTTTTGTATGCGCTTTCGTTTCTAAACTTGTACAAGTGCATGCCTTTGTTATACATTTACTTTAAGATAAAATTTTTAAATGAAACCTTTTAATCGTATAACAAATTCCGTAATTTTGTTTTCTTCTTTAAAATATTTTAAACATAAAAAACTTAGATTAATTGTGAAGTACTCCATAATAGTTAGACAATAATCTGACTATTAGGAGCATTTTTTTATGACTAAATATTCGATTGCTTTGAAAATTGAATTTGTTTGTAAGTATCTAGCACACCAAAATTCATTGGCTGGCTTAGGCAAAGAATATGGCATTGATTACACGGCTATCAGGAGCTGGACAGAGTTTAAGCACAAGCTGCCTAAAAAAGAAAGCTCAGACTATTTGCATTCAGACCAGGGCTTTTAATACCGCCATTAAGGCTATCAGTCCAAACTAAGAAAGATGAAGATTAAGCAAAGCATGTAGCGCAAGGGTAATTGCCACGATAAGGCAATGAGAGAAACAATCTTCAACCTAATGAAATGGGAGAAGCTTAACTGCATTAAGATTAGTTCACTAGCAGAAATGCGTGAAATACTGCATGATTACGTTTACTTGTTGAATCGCATTAGAAGATCAAACAAACTAAAATACACGATTCCGATTAACTATCGGAACCGTGTATTGGGCCTTGTGTAATATTAAAATGTTTAACTTTTTATTTGTACTTCATTATTTTAATTAAGGTTTTCTTCTAAAAATATTTTAATTCAATAATTACTATTTTCCCTCTCTTGCTTCAAAAAATTTACTGAAGAGGATTGTATCCAAGAGCCAAAAGAATAGATTGATTACGAGCATTAAAATCAGTGCCAAAGCTAAATCGTCATTTGTTCCTGTGGTTTCCCCCATCATAAATCTAAACGGGAAAGAAATTATTTGTAGGCCAATGTCATTTGCTTTGATTGCAAGCCAAGCAATTAAAATAATTACAAAAACTGTAATTACCCGAAAGTAAGCTTTGCTGAGTGCTTGGGGAAGAAAATCCAAAAGTGCGCGACTGGAGTAGTTTAAAAAACTGATAATGAAGTAACCAAAAAATGCGCAAAGAATAGCCATCATAATTGCACCAAAGAAGTTAAACATAATTTCTAGATCAACTTGTTGCAAATGCCTTCCAATATCAGTAAACATTTCGATTATGACAGTATGAAACTGACTATCAAAAGTAAAAGTAACAACGCCTAAAATTAATGTGCAAATTATTTCGAGTATCACAAAGAAAAGCAATGCACCAAACGAACTTAAAATATTATCGAAATACAGCTTTTTATCATCAATTGGTACTAAACGCCAAGTCTGACTTTTACTGACACGTTCATTTTGAAAACAGGTGGTTAAATAAAATATCCCGGTAAAAAGCCACGCTGATACCACAAAAATAGTCAGCCATAAGGTAAAGAAATTAGAAAAAATAGTTCTATTAATGTATACATGGCCGTTATTAAAATTGAAAAAAGACATCGCAAATGAAGCTACGGTCTGGATAATTAACAGAATAGAAATCCATTTGGTTTTTAATCTGAAAAGCACCGTAAAATAGCGATTAAAAATAGCCATTATTCATCCTCTTCTCTTTGATAAAAACTCTCATAAAATTCCTCTACACTTTGATTATCAGCTCTAATTGCTTCAGTCGACTTATGCATACAAACAGTTTTATTTTTAATAATAACAACTTCATCCAAAACCGCAGCGATTTCATTTACGAAATGATCTGAAACTAAAATAGTGGATTTTTCTTGCTTCCATAAAATTATCGATTTAATAATTTTTTTGCGAGCCATAGCATCAATGCCGGAAAAGGGTTCATCCAAAAGATATAAATCTGTTTTTCTGGAAAAAGTTAAAGCAATTACCAGCTTTTCTTTCATTCCTTTAGACATTTCAGATAAGCGCATGTCAGAATCTAAATTCATGAATTTTCTTAACTGCTCAAATTGCTTTAGACTAAAATCATGGTATAAAATTTGGTAAAATTTGACGATATCATTGATTTTAGTTGAATTAGCAAATCCTGTCAGGCCATCAGTAAAAGAAAGATGTGCCTTTCTGTCAGCTTCTTTGGCAAAACTTGCAACTTTAACAGTGCCTCGATAGTTTTTAGCTACGCCACTAATTATTCGCATTAAAGTAGTTTTGCCCGCTCCGTTTTCACCTAAAAGAGCAACAATTTTTCCTGGTTTAAGGGTTAAATTTAAGTCAGTAATAATTTTTTTCTGGTTCTTTTTGTAAACTAAGTCTGTTATTTCTAAGGGATTACCCATTATTTACGCTCCTCTTTAAGATATTCAGTTAAAGATTTGAGAATTTGTTCATCAGAAACCCCTAAAGAGTTCATGCTCTGAACAAATTTGTCTAGTTCAGCGTCAATTAATTCCCTTTTCGTTTTTTCAAGTAAAGTAGTATCTTCAGTGACAAAATTACCTTCTCCCCTCTTGGTATACAAAATTCCTTCAAAGTTCATTTGTTGTAAGGCACGTTGTACCGTATTGACGTTTACAGTGAGTTGCACTGCTAGTTCACGTACAGAAGGGATTTTTTTACCTGGCTTCAATTTGCCGGTAATTATTTGTCGATATAGGTATTGCTTAATTTGTAAGTAAATGGGAATGTTATCTTTAAATTCCACAAGTCCACCATCCTTTGGCCGTAATACACCTATAATACACTATCATAAACTAGATTGATTTTTTCCGCAAACCTTTTAACATTTGTAGTTAAACTACTTTTTGCAAATAGTTGGCAAGTTTATACTTCTTAATAGTAAACCCTATTTATGTTCAGTTGCTTCATAAAAATGATTGATGAGGAAAATATTGCTGCTCAATAAAATAAGATCGCTAATTGCGTTTGCCAAAATTGCAAAAGGTAAACTACTAGAAAAATTAAGTCCATAATTAGTCGGATGAATCACTGATAAAAGAACTTGGTAAACAAAGATATTTTGGATTTTAAAGAAAAACCAGATTAATCCGAAGATTATGACTATGTGTAATACTTTCACAACTGCGCCATTAATGTTTGCAGGGACAAAATCTAGTATTGCGCGGCTGGCAAAATTAAAGAAACTGATAACAAAATATAAAAAGAAACAACTTAAAATAGCTAAAACGATCGTACCAAGTATTATCCAGAATACATTAATGTCAAGATTGCGTAGAATGCTTTTTAATAAATCGCGGAAAAAGTATACAACAGGCTTGTCGGTCAGATACGATGAAAACAGTAATATCATTACTGTGACGAATTCGAGTACAATAAAGTAAATAAAAGATACGAACGTGCTTAATACATTAACAAGATAAAATTGCCCATCGCTTATTGCAGCTAAGTGCCAAGTTTGACTGCGATTAAATTTCTCGCTTTGTAACGGCGTAATAAAATAAACAAAAAAAATAACAAAAAAGGCCAAGAAGACAAAATATAATGCCCATTCCGGTAAAATTCCGACATTGTTTTGGGGATTTTTGCGGATATGCCAATTGATTACTTCATAATATGTAAAAAAGGCACATGCAAGAGCTGCAATTATCTGGAAAAAAAGTAATACGTGTAATTTTTTTGTTTTAATTTTAAATAGTCGATTAAATAACCTGCTAAATTCTGTCATTTTGAACTCCTTATTTTTGCTCGATGACAAATTGTCACTCATATAAAATTGGTACCATGCCTCTATTTTTTACTTTGCTTCAAAGAAATGCTTAAATAAAAAGATATTAATGACGAACACTATTAAATTAACAACTACAACAATTACATTAACATATGGTAAAGAGTTGTTATAAGCTGGATTTAAGTTTAAAAAATTCAAAAGACTGCCTAAAACTTGATCGACAAAAATTTTTTCTACTTTGGTAAAAAACCAGGCTATTATGATAACAATAAAAATATGTAATATTTTGACAATTAACCCACTTGAAGCTATGGGAAGATAATCCATGATGGCTTTACTGGAAAAATTTAAAAAGCTGATCAATAACGAAATGAAAAAGCAACATAAAAGTATGAGGAGCGTGATATCAAAAATAAAACGAATTGTATTCAGTTCAAAATTTGGTCTAAATTGCTTAAACATTCTTTCGCAAGAACTACGAAAAGCCTTGTCCATGAAAAATGAAGCAATTAGCAAGATGCCAGCAACAATGATGTTAAGAATAATGAAATAAACAAACGTTGCAAATGTGCTTAAGCTGTTAGCGATGTAAAATTTTTCGTCACTAATTGCAGTTAAACGCCATGTTTGGCTATGGTTAATCTTTTCATTTTTAACAATAATATAAATAAAAAAGAAAATGACAAAAAAGACACCTAATAGACAAAAGCCCATTAACCAGTCAGGTAAAAGCTCAGTATAAGAATTTAAAAATTCACTTATCTTACCTGTCCCAATTAGCAGACCAAAAACAGAAAATGCAAGAGCACCAACTGTTTGAATTATTAAAAATGAATAAACATTTTTTGCTTTTTCTACAAAGAATCTGCCAAACAAACTTTTAAATGAGGTCATACTCTTTCCTCCCTACTACGAAAATATTGTAAAAAATATTAGGATTTACTTCTCTTCTGCTTCAAAGAAATGATTGATTAAAAAGACGTTGATGCAAAGCATTATTAAATTAGCAACAAACATCATACCTACAACATATTCTAATCCCGCAAGATCAGTAGCTTTTAGTAAAAAAAGATTTACAAAAGAGTTTATCAATACTCTATATAGCTTAACAATCAGTCCCATTAATATGATAATGATGAATATACGAATAAAAGAAATTAAAATATGACTTGACGCTTGTGGTAAAAAACTTAAAATTGCCTGACTGGAAAAGTTAAGGAAACTAACCAAAAAATAAATAAAAAGAGCAGTTAGAATTACCAACAGTATAATACAAATAAAAGTAAGAAATGTGTCAGTATCTAAATTGAGTTCAAACCGCAAATTTTTGCCAAATTTGGGATAGGTAAAAATAGATACAAAGAATAATCCAAGCGCAATGATAAAATCTAAAAAGACAAAATAGATTAGAGAAACAAATGAACTTAAGATATTATCAATATAAAACGTGCCATCGCTGATTGGTGCTAGGCGCCATGTCTTACTTCTATTTAAGCGTTCATTCTGAACGACAGTTAAAATATATAAAATAGGTCCAAACAAGAAAGTAAAAGAAGCAAATAGAGCCATCCATCCTGGAAAAAATTCAAGGTTATTGTTCAAATTTAAGTGAAACCTGCCAGAATAAAAACTAAAATAAGTAAAAAAAGCTGATGCCAGAGAACTAATAAATTGCAGGACAACTAGAAGATGAACATATTTGGCTTTTTTTTCAAGAAGTTTGCCAAATAAATGGTTAAACATGACCATTATTCATCCTCCGCATTGTATAAGCCTTCATAGTAGTCTTCAACACTCTTATGATGTTCTCGTATCTCTTCAGTTGATTTATGAGCATAAATGGTTTTGTCCTTGATAATGACTATTTCGTCCAGCATACTAGCGATCTCATTCACAAAGTGATCTGAAACGAGAATTGTTGATTTTTCTGGTTTCCATAAAATGATTGAGTTAATAATTTTTTTACGAGCCATAGCATCTATACCAGAAAAGGGTTCATCCAATAGGTAAAGGTCAACTTTGCGCGAAAATGCAAGTGCAATAATTAATTTTTCTCGCATTCCTTTTGACATCTCAGATAATCGCATTTCAGAATCTAATTTCATAAACTGACGAAGTTGCTCAAATTGTTTGCCATCAAAATCTTGATAAATGATTTCATAAAATTTAACAATATCTTTGATTTTTGTTGAGTTGTTAAAGCCCGTCAGACTATCAGTGAATGATAGTCGGGCTTTTCGTTGAGCCTCTTTACTTTCACCAGAAAGTTTAACGGTTCCACGATAGTTTTTAGCCATCCCACTAATTACCCTCATTAAGGTCGTTTTACCAGCACCGTTTTCGCCTAAAAGTGCTACTATTTTCCCCGGTTGTAAATTTAAGTTGATATTATTTAAAATTGTCTTCAGATTTTTCTTGTAAGTTAAATCTCTAATTTCTAAAAGATTATCCATTTTTTTACTCCCTACTTTAAATGATTAGCCAAAATAAGATGAGTTTGTTTTGGCGTGATTCCTATGCTTTTCATGTTCTGAACAAACTTACGTTGTTCAGCAACGATCATGTCTCTTTTGATTTTTTCCAATAATTTTTTATCGCTAGTAACATAATTACCCTCTCCCCTTTTAGTAACCAGAAGACCGGAATTAATCATTTGTCTAAGCGCTTTTTGAATAGTATTAACATTCACTGTTAACTGCGTTGCTAAATTACGTACAGAAGGTATCATCTGATTTGGCTCAAGCTTGCCGGTGATTATTTGGCGACATAGATATTCTTTTATTTGTATATATATAGGCAAACTGTCTTTAAAATTCATAATTCTCTTCTAACTGTATTACATTTATAATACACTATAATATTACAATAAACTTAAAAGTTATGCAATTACTTACTTAAAATCTTTTTCTGCGAAAAATAAAATAGCCAGCAATTATAAAAATAAAGATATAGATTAGACTACCTACTAAAAGTTCTTGGTTGTTAAGGTGGGTAGTTAAAACATACATGCCATAATTACCATATTGCCGGGTTAAGTCCACCATATTAAAAGGGTTCCATTTCATAATGTTTACCAGTTTGCCCCCGTTCATTAAGTCGGAAGAAATACTTTGACCCATGAATGTCACTAGAAGGCTTGCTGTAATTACAATTGCACTACTATTAATTAGACACGAAAGTAAAAAAACAGTGGCAATAATTAACATTGTAGTAACTAAATCTATTAGAGAAGCAGTTATCATGTTTAGCCATACTGGCTGATGATATAGATATGACGCTGACCAGTTAACTTGGTAATTAAATATGGTATAACGCAAACAAATTGTATAAAAAAGAACTAGCAGATGCAGAAAAATATCGTATAGAAACAAAACAATATACTTTGATAAGTAAACATATATTTTATTAGAAGATTTATATAAAAGTGTCAAAATCGTATTGTTTTGAAATTCCATTGAAAAACAGGTGGCACCTACTATCACTAGGATAAACATTATGAAATCAGATGAATCAAAAGTTAATGTTAAAATTAGCTTTTTACTTTCATCTGCTAAAGCGAAACCGGTAATAAGCATTAGAAAAAATAATATAATAGCTGCAATCCAGGTAATTTTGCGGTGCACTAATTTATATAATTCCTGCTTAATACTATAAATCATTTTAGTGATCTCCTCTCTTTATACTCGTCGATGTTTGAATAGATAATATCCTAGAACCATAAAAACTATGCCGTAAACGATATTGGCTATAATTAGTTCAAGACTTGATAAATTCGATTTTAAGCTAAGGCTTGAATTTGATAGTTGCTGGGAAATAAAAATCATATTTAAAAAGTTCCATTTAATAGTACTTATAAAATGGGGAAAGGTTTGCATTAATCCTTTGGAAAAGCTGGCACCAAAAAATGCTAGTACAATTCCAAAACAAACTACTACAGCATTATTTTTAACCAGCATAATGAGCATAAAAGATAAGCCAATGCTAAAAAAAGAATAAATTAATGCTCCTGCCAGGTTAGTTACCAGATCATTTAAAAGATTATTACCATTTTTGTTAACTAACCAATCATATCTGACATTATTAAAGAACATGCTTAAAATCAAGTTAAGTAAAAATGCAATCACTGTTAGGAGAAAACTATAGACTAAGACAACCAAAAACTTGGAAAAGTAAATTTGAAACTTGCTTGAAGTCTTATACTCCAGCATGATAATCGTGTTATTCTTGTATTCCATTGAAAAAATTGCAGATGCTACGGTAATAACTATTAAAGGAATCCACTCAATTGCACCAAATCCGTAGCTAAGGGATTGGCTTGTAATAGGATTAGTAAAAAAGTTGTAAATCATTGTTACAATGAGAATAATCAGACCATACAGAGCAATGTTTTCATGCCTGAATTTATAGATTTCCTGTTTAAAGCTTATAAGCATTCTGTCTAGCCCCTTTTCTTTTCCAAGACATCAACTACAATTCGTTCAAGGTTGGCTTCAAGCGGCAAAATTTCTTTTAAATGAACACCTTCGTTAAATAGCAGATCTTCTATTTTGTATATGTCGTTTTGACTTACTATCAAATAATTTTCATTTTCTGTAAATGTGATCTGGTAAGCAGCAAAAATCTTTTTTGCAAGTTTATTATTTTCAGTAGTCAAATGGTATTTTTGGTGACTAATTTTTTCAAATTCTGCAACTTCTTTATTCAATATGATTTGTCCCCCAGAGATTAAGACAACTCTCGTCATTACTTTTTGTAATTCACTTAAAATATGACTTGAAATTAAAAAAGCTGTTCCTTGATCAGAATATCTTTTGATTAATTTTCTTACTCGAATCGTTGATTCAATGTCAAGTCCGTTCATTGGTTCATCAAGAATTACAACTTGGGGCTGATTTAATAAGGCGATTGCTATGCCTAATTTTTGCTTCATCCCTAGTGAATATCCTTTAGCCTTATTATTAATATATGAATCCATTTGTAATTCAGAAATCAAATTTGCCATATCTTTTTGATCATGAGCATAAAGGGTCAAATTTTGCATACCAGTAAGAAATGGGTAAATTGCTGGATGTTCAATTAATGCTCCAACCCTTGTTAAAGCATGATGGTCATTTTCGGACACATTTTTGCCATTGACCTCTATTTTTCCTTTAAATTTCATTAACCCTAAAATGGTTTTCATAATAGTTGTTTTTCCAGCTCCATTTGGGCCTATTAGACCTATTATTTCACCAGCTTTAACATCAAAAGTAGCATTATTAACTAGCACTGTCTTCCCCACATAAGTGCAAACATCATCAACGTGTAGTGCAATAGAACTTCGCATGATCACTAATCCTTTCTCTTATATTATAATAGTGAACTATTTGTCTAATACACTAGTATAATAAAATAAATAATCAACTTTTGCAAGGAGTCTTTTGCCTTTTGTCTTAGAAAAATTTAAGTGTTCCACAAATTATCAATATAAAATTTTAAAAAGAAAAAAGGCACATAAAACCATTTTTGATAATGATCCTATGTACCTAAATTTAAATTTCTATTAATTGTGCATAATTTTGCTAACTTTTGAGAAGTTAAATTTTCTCCATCAGAACAAGATTTAAGCTTTTAATTATTTTAATAAGAAGTATTAAAAACAGTCGTTTTTGTTTCACTATTTGTTGCTATTTGCATTCAACTCTATCATTTTAATCATGACGTCTACTGCTTTTGCCATGGACTCCAGAACAGTATATTCAAACCTGCCGTGCATGTTTTCTTGACCAGAAAAAAGATCCGGGCAAGGTAAACCTCTATAAGTTAAAAGTGACCCATCTGTTCCTCCCCTTACGGGGTCTTCATTGATGGTTAAACCTTCAGCTTTATAAGCTTTTCTCGCCAAATTAACAATTTCCATGTGGTCTTTAAGAATATCAGCCATATTGTAATATTGATCTCTCATGTTAAGCTTAATTCTCTCAGTACCAAAGTCCTTGTTCATTTGATTAACAATAGCCTTAACTTTATTTTTACGATCCTCCAGACCATCTCTTTCAAAGTCGCGCACGATGTATTCCATTTGCGCGTTGTCTACTGTACCAGTAAAGTTGGTCAGATGGTAAAAGCCTTCCCTTCCTGCCGTTTTTTCAGGAACTTCGTTTTGTGGAAGTTGGTTTTGGAAGTTAATACCAACTTGGATAGCATTGATCATCTGATCTTTAGCAACTGAAGGATGCACATTTACTCCTTGGATATCAAGCGTGAAAGTAGCTGCAGAAAAGGTACCCCAATCTAACTTACCTGGAGCCCCGCCATCGACAGTGAAAGCAAAATCAGCTCCAAATTCTTCGATATCAAAATGCTGTGCGCCCATTCCAATCTCTTCATCAGGAGTAAAGCCAAAGCGAATCTTACCATGTTTAATTTCAGGGTGATTTAACAGATATTCTGCTACAGTAACTAATTCTGCTACTCCACACTTATCATCTCCGCCAAGAAGTGTGTCTCCTGAAGCTGTAATAATAGTTTGTCCCGCATATTTCTTTAAGTTAGGAAACTCGGCTGGATCCAGATAAAAATTAGAGTCGCCTAATTGAATTTTAGATTTGCCGTCATAATTTTCATGAACTTGCGGTTTGACATTTTCCGCATTGAAGTCTGCGGTATCACAGTGTGCTAGAAGTCCCATTACAGGTACATCATAATCTACATTAGCTGGAATTTCGGCAATAACACACCCTGATTTTTGATTATAATGCACATCAGATAAGCCTAATTTTTCTAAGTCAGGTAGAATTACTTCTTTTTGAAAGAATTCTTGGCGCTTAGTTGAAGGAAAACGATCTGAATGCTCATCAGAGCGTGAATTAACTTTGACATATTTTAAAAATCTTGGTAATAAATTTGGATATTCCATTGTCTCTCCTTAATTAAAATAAATCTTGAAATGGATTAGTAGAAACTTGTGATTCTGCGACTTCAACATCCCAAGAACGTTCTTTGTTCCATTTAAGCAATTTCTGATAAATTTTTTCTTTAAAAATCTTTTCAGTGTAGTGCCCCGGATCTACTACCGTCAGACCGGCAGAAATCATATCGTGGCCTGTATGGTAATAAACGTCACCAGTAATAAAAGCATCAATATTCTCTTCTACTGCTTGATGCCAATATTTGCCACCATCACCGCAGATAAAACAAACTGAAGATATAGTCTGCTGATTATCAGCAGTAATTAATCTTACCATTTTTACTTGCATCTTGTCTTTGACATAATAAGCAAAGTCTTGAGCTGATAGTGGCTGCGTCAGCCTCCCCTTACGTCCTATAGCAATGCCATCATCATCTGGACAAAAAGGCTCAATGTCTTTTAATCCCAGTTCTTCAGCTTGCCAGTCACTTGAGCCATCTTCAGCTTTGTCTGAATTGGTATGAATGGAATAGACAGTTATTCCATTAGCTATAATTTTGCCGTACATCGCATATTGGGGATTGGCAAAATCCAAGTTTGGAGCAGGATGAAACATCAGGGGATGATGGCTGATAATCAAATTAACCCCTTTTTGAATTGCTTCATCTACTACTTGTGGTCTGACATCTAAGGTGGTCATTATTTTAGTGACATTCTGCTGCATCGAGCCTATTTGGATGCCAACTGGATCGCCTTTACTTGCTATTTCTTCTGGAAAATGATGCTGTAAAACGGCAACTATATCTTCTACTTTAGTCATTTATTTCTTCCTCAATCATTTTTATTTCTGACTCAATTTGGTGAATATGGTTAAAATCTTTTTCTTTAGCCTTATTTAAATTAAGCAGTAATTTCTTATGATATACAAGCTGATTACGCCATTTTTGATAAAAAACCTGATTTTTTTCTTTTAAAATTTCTGGGCCAAAAAATATTTGCCGGTCAGTTAACCTGACAGTACTTTCCACCTTTTGTGCCTTGATCAGCTCATATATATGCCCGGCTTCAGCGATAATTTTTTCATTAATAATTTGATACTTATGTGTTGAAAGCCATTCACGCACACCAGGTTCGCCTACATTAGGTTCCAAAATTAAAGTCGCAAAATGAAATTTTTCTGACCAGCCTTCATCTAAAATATTGGTCATTAATTTACCACCCATACCAGCAATTACCACTGTATCAATTCTGTCTTTGGCGCTAACTGTTTCAAGACCAGATCCCAGACGGGTTTCAATTTTGTCTTTTAAGCCGGCCGCAACGATATCTTTTTCCGCATTTTGTAAGGGACCAGCTGCTACATCACTGGCAATAGCATAATCAACTTTACCCTCTTTTACTAATTGGATTGGTAAATAAGCGTGATCTGTTCCGATGTCAGCAATTCGGGCTCCTTGATCAACCATTTGTGCTAAAGTACTTAATCGTAAATTCATCTTTATCCTACTTTCTTTATAATAGAATTTTAGCATAACGGCTTTAAATTAGAATTAGTCAACTCTATATTTTTTAAAAAGACATTGCCAATATAGTTTTTCTCTTAATTACATATTTAATTCTTGCTTTTAGTTTTAAATTTTCTTTTTCTTTCTAAATTCCTATTTTATAATTGAACATATGAATTAAATGAAAGTGAATTGTTTTAATGGATAGAACTGAACCTGTTACTTTGACGAATATGTGTATGATAAAAAAAGAAGACAATATCTTAGTCTTGAATCGTAATGACCCATACTGGCCCGGATTGACGTTTCCAGGTGGCCATGTTGAAGATCATGAATCTTTTTATGATTCAGTGGTGCGGGAAGTTAAAGAAGAAACAAATTTAGATATCAAAAACCCTCGCCTATGTGGCATTAAGCAATTTTATGATGAAAATGATCACCGCTATCTTGTTCTTTTTTATATAGCGACTGAATTCATTGGCACAGTCAAAGCCTCAAGAGAAGGCAAATTGACGTGGATGACTAAAGAAGAACTTTTCCAACATAAATTAGCATATAATTTTGACCGCGACTTGCTGGTATACTTTAACGAAGATATTGATGAGCATATCTTGGACGGTAAACGGGATGAATTATTTTAAGGAGTATCGAAATGCTTTCTGAAGAAGCAATTAAGTGTTGGCATTTAGGACAAATAATAGTCCAAGAAATTCTGATCATTGTGGCATTTGTGCTATTTTTTAAAATCAAACCCCTGACCAAGAGTAGACTAGGAGCAGTAGTAGTTCTGCCGGTTTTATTCATACTGGTTCTATTGCAACTAACCCTTTTATGCGAAAAACATCCTGAAAGAAAGTTAGTTCAATTTAATCATTATTTTCAGTCCGTCAATATATTATTGTGCTTTTTTGCACTACTCAGTTTGGGAGCAGCATTTATCAAAGTTTTTAATAATAAGAATGTGATCTTTTTATTAATTCTCTTTACGTTGTATGAACTCATTATGCTAGTTCCTATGGCAGAACTGGCATGGGGCAAAGTAAAGAATCCGATTGGCCAGATCATAACTTTATTGTTGTTTGCAAGTTTAATTGTTTCGCTACCTGAAATTTTAACTATGGATAGCCATTCTTGGCTTCAAGTTC
>CAMKZU010000014.1 GCA_946477855.1 uncultured Lactobacillus sp. | reverse complement strand
TCTTTGATAATCAGCAATATCAAAAGTTTGTCTTAGAACAGAAACAAGGAAAGCTCAAGTACGGTAAGTT
The DNA here is from genome assembly GCA_946477855.1 of uncultured Lactobacillus sp. Taxonomy (GTDB): domain Bacteria; phylum Bacillota; class Bacilli; order Lactobacillales; family Lactobacillaceae; genus Lactobacillus. Next base: position 44,362 of record CAMKZU010000014.1, on the reverse strand, counting down.
CTTTGACAAGGTTGTTAGTGCCGGTTCACTGGCTGAATTAGCTCAAAAAATGAATGTACCGACCGCAAATCTGGAAAATACTGTTCTGCAATTTAACGAGTTTGCCACTAAAGGCAAAGATCTGGAATTTGGTCGTGCACCTGAGTCAATGACTAGTTTCGACTTAAAAGATGATGTCCACGCAGTTAAGTTAGCTCCCGCAGTGCTTAATACCCAAGGTGGACCAGAACATGATGAGTTTGCCCGTGTACTTGATGTCAACGATCAACCAATCAAACGCCTATACACAGCTGGTGAGCTTGGCGGAATGTGCGTCAATCGTTATCAGGGCGGTGGCAACTTAGCTGAATGCTTGATTTTTGGCAAAATTGCTGGAGAAAATGCTGCCAAGTTAGAGCCAATTGAAGATTCGATTAATTTAACGGAGAAATTGCCGCGAATTAATGATCTTTTGGCTGGTGAAAAGGACGATCAAATTGAGCTGGGACAAAATCAGTTTCTAGGATCTTCTGAAGCAGGTATTGGCGGCAGGATTTTGGTTCGCGTTACTTATTTTGATAATAAAATCAAAAAAATCGAAGTCCTGGAAAATCATGAAACGGAAGGAATTGGCGCTGTAGCCATTGACCGTATACCCCAAGAAATGGTAAGCAATAATTCTACCGATGTTGATGCAATTTCAGGAGCGTCTACCACTACTAATGCTTTAAAGGAAGCCGTGAATGCGGCGATTAAGAAAGCACAAAATAGCTGTAAAGGAGAATAAAGAAATGTTAGATAAAATTCAATGGAAAAAGTGGGTTTTGCCACTAGCTATTGGCATTGGCTTATGGCTGTTAACTCCATTAAAACCAGCGGCAATTAACGTTCAAGCTTGGCATCTTTTCGCCATATTTATTGCAACTATAATTGCCTGTGTAACTAAACCATTACCAATGATGGCAACTACTATAATAGCGGTAGTGATTGCCACATTAACCGGTATTTTTAAGATGGAAGAAGTTACCGCCGGTTTTGGTAATTCCACTGCATGGATGGTCGCTATGTGTATGTTTATGGCGGCCGGCTTTATTAAATCAGGTCTTGGTAAAAGAATTGCCTACTTCTTTGTCAAAACTTTTGGCAAGAGAACTTTAGGTTTGGCTTATGCCTTATCGTTAGTGGAAACTGTTTTGGCAATCGGCATCCCAAGTAACAATGCTCGTGTTAACGGGATTATGTACCCCATTATTGATAACTTATCAAGAGAAATGGGTTCAGATCCTAAAAAGGGAACTGAGCGTAACATGGGTTCATTCCTGGTCTTTACAGAATACGAAGTCAACATCGTTACATCCACAATGTTTCTAACTGGTTTAGCCGGTAACATGGTGGCATTAGGAATAGCAAAGACGCAAAACGTTACTATTTCCTGGATGCAATGGTTTGTAGCTGCAATCGTACCGGGCATAATTTCCTTAATATTAGTACCTTTTATTCTATATAAAATTTACCCGCCTAAGATCAAAGAAACACCTAATGCTCATGCTTGGGCAGACAAAAAATTACAAGAATTAGGCAAAATGACAGCTGCAGAAAAAATTATGGGTGTGGTTTTTGTCCTGTCAGTTGCATTATGGTTAGTAGGCTCTAAGTTTGGCATTAACGCTACTTTAGTCAGCTTTATTGCAGTTGCATTACTATTGGTATTTGGCGTCATCAATGTTAAGGATATTTTAGGTCAAAGTTTTGCTTGGAACATCTTAACTTGGCTTTCAATTATCATGTTGATGTCACAAAAATTAATGACTTTGGGCTTTTTCCCTTGGTTCTCAAAGACTCTAGGTAGTGCACTTCAAGGTATGAATTGGGTTTTAGTACTGGTAATCTTATTCTTAGTTTACTTCTACCTGCACTATTTATTCCCAAGTGTTTCTACCCAAATTTCTGCTCTTTATGCAGGCTTTCTCTCAATTGCGATCGGTGCCGGGGTGCCACCTGTGATGGCTGCTTTAATGTTAGCTTTGGACGGTTCTTTGTACTTGTCAACTTCAAGCTATTCGGCTGGTCCTGCCGCTTTGCTTTCTTCAACAGGCTATGTTTCTAACAAAGATTGGTGGAAACTAAGCGCCATAATTGGCCTTGTACTTAACATTATCTGGTTAGGCGGCGGTCTGGTTTGGACTAAAGTTATCGGCATGTGGTAATAAAAAGGCTTTGAATTTTTGGTTCAAAGCCTTTTATTTTTGACCCAAATTTATCTTTTAAATTTGTAGCTTGTTAGTTTAAGGAGTCTAGTTTACTATTATTACTATACTGAATAAAAAGGAAGATCATAATGAAAAATTGGGCTGTAATATCAACTTGGAGCATGTCATACGATGGGTTGTTAAAAGCAAGCAGTATGTTGCAAAACGGTGAGAGTGCAGGGGATGCAGTTGAAAACTTAATAAAAAAAGTTGAATCTTATCCTCTTTATAAATCAGTAGGTTATGGCGGACTTCCTAATGAAGATGGAGTTGTTCAGATGGATGCCGCCTTTATGAATGGTGATACTTTAGCACAGGGTTCAGTAGCCGCTATTGAAAATGTGAAGCATGCTGTTTCTGTAGCCAGAAAATTGAGTTTAAATAAAACTAACAGCTTTTTAGTCGGAGAAGGCGCCACTAAATTTGCTATGCAAAATGGCTTTGAAATGACTAACATGCTGACAGAAAGAGCAAAAACAATATGGCAAAATAAGGTAAAAGAGCAGTTTAAAACTGGACTGCATCCCTATGATGGACACGACACTGTTGGAGCAGTCACACTTGATCAAGCTGAATCGATGGCTGCAGCTACATCAACTTCAGGCTTATTTATGAAAAAAGATGGTAGAATTGGTGATTCACCGTTATCGGGTTCTGGGTTTTATGCTGACAGTCATATTGGAGCAGCTACGGCAACAGGTTTGGGAGAAGATATTATGAAAGGTTGTCTTTCATATGAAATAGTTCGCAGAATGGCAAAAGGTCAGTCTCCTCAAGATGCTTGTGACACAGCACTTTACCCATTTTGTGAAGATTTAAAACAGCGCTATGGTCAAGTAGGGGAAATTTCTTTAATTGCTTTAAATCGAAAAGGTGAGTGGGGAGTAGCTACTAATGTGGAATTTCCTTTTTGTGTTGCTAATGAAAAACAAAAAGCTCAAATTTTAATGGCCAACCCTGGAAAAAATCAAAAGACTCAGATTGAGCCTATTTCACAGTCTTGGTTAGATGATTATCAAAAACAAATCAATGCTCCGGTCGAGTAACGTTTAACTAAAAGAAAGAGAATAAAATGCTAAAAGAAGCGTGTGTTGAAAATTTTTATAATATTCCTCATGTAATTAAGGCTGGCGCTGACAGAGTAGAGCTGAATAATGATTTGGCGTTGGGTGGAACTACGCCCTCCTATGGCGTAATAAAGAAATCTGTCACTTACGCTGAGAATTTTAAAATACCGGTTGTCATAATGATTAGACCTAGAGGTGGAGATTTTGTTTATAGTGAAAATGAAATCGGCATAATGGCTGATGACATTGAAGCGTCTGCCAAACTGGGTGCTCAAGGAGTGGCTTTTGGATGTTTGACCACCAATAATCAAATAAATAGAATTCAAATGAAACATCTAATTACACTAGCTCGTTCCTTAAACGTTGAAGTCGTTATGCACATGGCTTTTGATGACATATCAAATGATAAACAGAAAACAGAATTAAACTGGTTAGCAGATCAAGGAGTCAAAAGAATTTTGACACATGGTGGAAAATTAGACAAACCTATCTTGGCAACAATACTCCATTTAAAAGAAATAATTAAATGGGCGAATGATCGTATAGAAATTTTGCCAGGTGGAGGCATCACAACCGAAAATAGAGAAGATATTGCCAAAAAATTGCAGTTAAATGAACTTCATGGTTCGAAAATTGTTTAGACATAAAAGGACTAAAAGTTATTTTATCTTGAAATATCTTATCAGGTTTAATATGAAAAATAATCGTTAATATCCGTTCAGTGCTAACGTCTCTGACTTTATTCTTAGTTTGCTTTTTGATTGCGGTTTTAGATTACTGAAATAAATGTATGATGCAACCTAGCTTATTATGATTTCAAAAACATCCTTTGGTATATTATTTTTTCAGGCAATTTCACTAATTTTTCAAAATTTTAGTTGACAGAAAATAAGACATTGATTAGAATACTATTAATATTGATAAAGCGAAGAAAAGATAAGTAAGCTTACAAGTAGCGTTTAAGAGAGTCCTATTGCTGAGAACGGACCGTGATGGCAAGCTGAAAGTAACTTTGAGCTATATGGTGAATTTTAGTAGCTATTATTGGGTACACCCATTAACGTGTTAGCGTATCGCATTCTTGCCGTACGTGAAGTGACTATGCTATTTGTCATTTTTTGATTTATAGTGCAGTAATATAGGTGGTACCGTGCTAAAGCACCCTTGATTTTAAATCAAGGGTGCTTTTTTATTCCCCAAAATAATCTAGCCAACCCTTTATCATTATTAAATTTATCTGTAATTCTGTTTAGGAGGAATTGTAATGGAAGAAATTGAGCAAGATGTTAATACAAAGCCTTTAACATGGAAACAATATTTGGTAGTAGCATCATTGTTGTTTGGGCTGTTTTTTGGTGCAGGCAACTTGATTTTTCCGATTCATTTAGGTCAGCTTTCAGGAGCAAATTGGGGAATAGCTACTTTTGGGTTTTTGGTAACGGCAGTGCTTTTACCTTTACTGGCTGTTTTAGCTATTAGCGCAAGTCATGCAAAAGGAGTTTATGATATTGGCAGGCCACTGGGTAACATTTTTGCTCTAGTTTTCATGGTTTTAATCCATTTAACTCTGGGACCCTTATTTGCCACGCCTCGTACGGCAAGCATTTCATTTTCAGTTGGTTTGCAACCAGTTTTGCCGAAATCTGCCACAAAGCCAGCACTCTTAATATTCTCTGCAATATTTTTTATTTTAGCTTTTATTATTTCGTATAAACAGTCTACGATTTTGACAAGTATTGGGAAAATTTTAAATCCATTGTTTTTGCTATTGCTATTTTCGGTTTTTTTATTGGCAGCTATCTCACCGATGGGTGCTGCTAAAGATCAAAGTGTCACTACGGCTTACCAAAGTGCTTCCTTTTTTAACGGCTTTATAGAGGGCTATAACACAATGGATGCTCTGGCTGGATTGGCGTTTGGATATACTATTGTTTCAGCTGTCAGGCAACTGGGAAAAACTTCAGCTAAAAGTAATGCAAAGGTTACTGCAAGAGCTGGGGTTTTGGCAACAGGTGCAATTGGAATTATTTATATTGGTTTAATATGGTTAGGAGCAACAACTTTAAATCATTTTAAAATTTCGCAAGAGGGCGGCACAGTTTTTAACCAAATAGTTACTTATTATTTAGGCGATCTTGGGCATGCCTTACTTGCCACACTAGTTACTCTTACTTGTTTAACAACCGCAGTTGGTTTAATAGCAGCTTTTGCACAAGACTTTCACCGTAGTTTTAACAAAATAAGTTATCATGGCTGGTTGACTATCATGACGATTGTTTCCTTTATCACCGCTAATTTTGGCTTGGATACAATTATTTCCTGGTCAACTCCAATGCTCATGTTTTTATATCCTATTGCCATGGTTTTGATTATTTTGTCAATTTCTGGTTCTTTATTCGACCGGGACTCAATCGTTTACTTTTGTGGCATACTTTTTACCATTATACCGGCAATCCTTGATATGATCGCTTCTTTTCCACCAATTGTTAGTCAGCAATCTTGGGCTTTACAGTTGAAAGCATTCCAACTAAAATTTTTGCCGTTTGCAGATATCGGCATGGATTGGGTCATTCCCGCGATTATCGGCTTAGTTATCGGTTTAATCCTTCATTTTATGAAAAAAGAAAAGATCAGAAACTAATATCACTATATTCTAGCTGTTTCAGTTAAATTTTTTGACAACCTCTATTTATAAAAGTAGATTAAAGAAAAGATTAATCGTGAGTATTATAAATAGATGGGACTGAGTAATTTGGATAATATGAACATGAATCATAGTGGAAATATGAATCACTCAATGAATATGGGTGGTCAGGATATGATGATGCATGGCGGTCACATGATGCATATGGGCAACCTGAAGAAAAAGTTTTGGGTATCAGTCGTTTTATCCTTGCCAATCATATTTTTATCACCAGCAATGGGTGTACATTTACCATTTCAATTTTCTTTTTCCGGTTCAGAATGGATAGTTGCACTTTTTGCTACAATTCTCTACTTTTACGGTGGCCAACCATTTTTGTCTGGTGCTTATTATGAAATTAAGGCTAAAAAGCCTGAAATGATGACACTAATTTCTTTAGGCATTACTACAGCATATATTTATAGTTTATATGCTTTTATTAAAAATGATTTTTTAAACAGCAAAGTTCATGTCATGGATTTCTTTTGGGAATTAGCTACTTTAATTTTAATTATGTTATTAGGTCATCTGATTGAGATGAACTCAGTAATGAATGCCAATAGTTCAGTGCATGACTTGGCTAAACTTTTACCCGATAAGGTCCACGTACAACATAATGGTCAAACTATGGACATGGCAATAAACGATGTCCAAAAAGATGCAGTAATTTTAGTCAAAGCAGGAGAAAGTATTCCTCTTGATGGGGTCATTATAAATGGTTCCAGTCAGGTGAATGAATCTTTGGTTACTGGTGAATCGCGTGAAGTAACGCGGCAAAAAAACGATAAGGTTATAGGGGGTTCAATTAACGGCTCTGGAACACTAACAGTTAAGGTTACTAATTCAGCTAATTCAGGCTTTTTAGCCAGTGTCAATAAACTAGTTCAGTCATCTCAGATGAATAAGTCTAAACTACAAAATTTGGCAGATCGGGTTTCCAGTTGGTTGTTTTATGCCGCGCTAATTTTTGGTATTATTGCTTTTCTGATTTGGACAAGTTTACGTGGTATAGCAGGTGGTCTCGAACGAATGGTAACTGTGTTAGTAATAGCTTGCCCTCATGCTCTGGGTTTAGCTATTCCTTTAGTGAACGCTAAGAGCACATCAATTGGTGCCAAAAATGGCTTACTAATTAGAAATCGTAATGTTATTAGCATTAGTTCCAAAATCAATTATTTGCTTTTAGATAAGACTGGAACTTTAACGCAAGGGAAGTTTCAGGTGCGCAAGTATAATACTTTAAGTAAATCCTACAATGCGGATGAAGTTATTAAACTAATTGCTTCTTTAGAACAGGATTCCAATCATCCGATTGCACAAAGCATTTTACAATTTACTAAGGAAAAGAAGATTGATTTATATGCTTTATCTGACAGTAATACTTTGGCCGGAAAGGGCGTTTCAGGAATAATAAACGGAGAAGAATATCAATTAGTAAACGAAAAAACTGCAAGAGAAATAGTTAAAAACTTTCCTCAGGTAGAATCCCTGAATTATACTTCGAGTTACTTGATTAAAGGCCATGAACTTTTGGGCTATGTTGCCGTTGGTGATGAAATCAAAAAGAATGCGGCATCGTTAATTAAGCAGATTAAGGCTCTCAACATTACTCCGGTAATGTTGACTGGTGATAACGAAAAGGTAGCGCAAAACATTGCGCAGAAGTTAGGTATTACAGAAGTGCATTCTGGTCTAATGCCGGCCGATAAGCAAAAAATCGTAACTACTTTGCAAAATCAAGGTAATAAGGTGATGATGGTCGGCGATGGCATTAACGATGCACCTAGTTTAGCCAAGGCCGACATTGGAGTTGCTATTGGAGCTGGAACAGATGTTGCCGTAGATTCTGCTGATGTTATTTTGGTAAATAGTGAACCTTTAGATATCATTAGTTTTTTAAAATTGGCCCAGCATACTCAAAGAAAAACCGTTCAAAATTTATGGTGGGGAGCCGGCTACAATATAGTTGCATTGCCGTTAGCAGCTGGAGTATTAGCTCCTTGGGGAATTTTGTTATCCCCAGCCGTTGGAGCAATTTTGATGTCCTTATCAACAGTAATAGTGGCAATTAATGCAGAAACCTTAAAAATATAACAGTCTGGACTAAGCACTCATTAGGAGTGCTTTTTGTATTTTTAAACAAATTTTAAATTTTTGAATTGATAGCCCTTTTATTTAAAAATATTGAAAAAAGCATAAAAAACCTGTATTATGAGTGAAAGAGTAATATAAAATTTATTATTAGTAAAATGTCAGCATTAAATAAGGAGACTGAACATGAGCAAAAAAGAATACCGTGTTGAAAGTGATACTATTGGCCCTGTCAAAATACCAAAAGAAGCTCTCTGGGGACCCCAAACTGAACGCAGTCGCAATAATTTCCCTAGCGGCGAATTAATGCCTCTTGCAATTATCCGAGCATTTTTGCATTTGAAGAAAGCTGCTGCTGAGTCAAATGTCGAAGTGGGGGATGAAACAGCTGATAAAGGTGCGGCAATTGAAGAAGCTATTGACCAGTTGTTAAAATTAAATGATAGCGAGCTTCGTAAGGATTTTCCGCTTCATGTCTTGCAAACAGGATCAGGAACCCAAAGTAATATGAACGTCAATGAAGTCGTTGCTAATTTAGCTAATAAACTTCATCCAGGTTTAAACGTTTTACCAAATGATGATGTCAATCGGGGACAGTCTTCAAATGATACTTATCCTACTGCCATGAATATTGTGGCTGTAGAAGCACTTGATAAACTTGAACCGGCTGTCCAACATCTTATTGATGAACTTAAAAACAAACAAAATAAATATTGGAAAACTGTCAAGGTAGGCCGTACTCACTTGCAAGATGCTACACCTATTACTTTTGGCCAGGAAGTTTCGGGTTATATTTCTGCATTAAAACATGACTTAAATTATATTCAAGAACTTAAACCAACATTGTATGAATTAGCAATAGGAGGAACAGCTGTTGGCACCGGACTTAACGCCGCACCTGGAATGACTGCGAAAATTGCCGGTAAATTGTCTCGAGTATATGGACACGAATTTAAAGTTAATACCAATAAGTTCTGGGGTCTGGCTCATCATTCCGGTTTAGATGTTGTTCATGGTGCTTTAAAAACTTTAGCTGCTGATATGTTTAAAATTGCTCAAGACATCAGGTTTTTGGCTTCTGGACCGAGAGCGGGCTATCACGAGCTTAATATACCAGCTAATGAACCCGGGTCGTCAATTATGCCTGGTAAAGTTAACCCCACGCAAGCTGAAGCAGTAACCATGGCAGCCGCAAAAGTTTTTGGCAATGACACCACTATTACTTTTGCGTGTTCACAAGGAAATTTTGAAATGAATGTCTATAAAACTGTCATGATTACAGCTTTTCTAGATTCTTGTGATATTTTAACTGGTACTATTACAGGGTTTGCTGATAAAATGATTGCTGGTTTAACTGTTAATGCGGAAAAGATGGATGACTTGCTTGAAAGCTCTTTGATGACTGTTACAGCTCTGTCACCACACATTGGTTATCATGCAGCTGCAAAAATTGCCCAAACTGCAGATAAGGAAGGAACCACTCTTAAGGAAGCAGCGCTTAAAAGTGGTAAATTAACAGAAGAGGAATATGATAAGTGGATGGATTATATGGCGATGACCAATGTATCTCAAACTAATCCTGAAAAATAATTTTTTAAAATTTAGAGGAGAAAAAAATGGGTAAATTTGTTTTTAGTCCTAACGGCAGTGCAGAAATTAAAGACCATTATGATGCAGTAATCGTTGGAGCCGGTGGAGCCGGTTTAACGGCCGCAATTCAAGCAAAAGAACTAGGCTTGAATGTTGCCGTTTTTGAAAAAAATGCTGATCTTGGTGGAAATACTAACAGAGCCTCATCTGGGATGAATGCTTCTGAAAGCCTGGTACAGCTTAATGAAGGGATTATAGATAACAAAGAAGATTTTTACCAGGAAACTTTAAAAGGTGGGGGCAGACTAAATGACCGCGACCTTTTGAGATATTTTGTCGACCACTCAGCAGTGGCGATTGACTGGTTAATGAATCATGGCATCGAGTTAACAAATTTGACAATAACTGGTGGTATGAGTAAGAAGAGGGCTCACCGTCCTGCCTCAATGGCACCGGTTGGCAGTTATTTAGTAACAGGAGCTTTAAAGCAAATTCAGGAAAAAAATATTCCTGTTTTTAATAATTCTCGTGTAATTAAATTATTACAAGATAACGATAAAAGGGTTGTAGGAATTGAAGTTGAAACTGATTCAGGAACTAAAAAGGTTCAAGCGACGGCTACTTTACTAGCCTCAGGTGGCTTTGGTTCTTCAAAAGATTTAATACAAAAATACCGTCCAGACCTAGCGAATTATAAAACAACTAATCAACCTGGAGCTACAGGTGATGGTTTAATGTTAGCTGCTGAGATAGATGCTCAATTAGAGCAAATGGAATTTATTCAGGTTCACCCCACAGCACAGACAGACACTGATCACGTTTATTTAATAGGTGAAGGTTTACGTGGCGAAGGAGCAATTTTAGTTAATAAATCTGGACAAAGATTTGTTAACGAGCTTGATACTCGAAAAATCGTTTCCGATGCCATCACTAAATTAAATGAGGATGGTGCTTACCTTCTGTTTGATCAAACGATCCGTAATAATTTCACTGCTGTCGAATTTTATGATCATGTAGGATTAGTCAGTCAAGGCTCTTCCATTGATGAATTAGCAGCAAATATTGGCGTTAACAGTGATAATCTAAAGAAAACAATTGCAAAATGGAATGAAGCTGTGAAAGGCAAAAATGATAGCGAATTTCAGCGGACTACTGGAATGGATCGCACTATCAAGCAAGGTCCTTTCTTTGCTATTCATATTAATCCGGCAATTCATTATACTATGGGTGGAATTCATATAACTCCAAAAACTGAAGTTTTGGACTCTGATGGAAACGTTATTCCAGGTCTCTATGCTGCTGGCGAAGTTTCAGGAGGATTACATGGTAATAATAGAATTGGTGGAAACTCGATTGCTGAAACAGTGGTGTTTGGCAGGCAGGCCGGTATACAGATGACAGAATACACAAGACAATTTAAATAATTATTTAAAATGCTTAGAAATTCTAAGCATTTTTTGTATTATTTAAAAGATGAAAATCATTTTATATTTTTAAAAAATTAAAATTTAAATTATTTATTTTAAATATCGAAAAATGCTAGGATAAATTTTATAATTATTTATGTAAAGGATTACATTTTTAAAAATTTGAAAGGAAATGACGTTATGAATAAAAAGGTTTTACTAGTTGGTGATGGAGCAGTAGGTTCAACTTTTGCCAATGATTTATTACAACATACCAGAGTTGACGAACTGGTTATTTGCGATGTGGTGAAAAAGCGCCCATTGGGTGATTCAATGGATTTAGAAGACATACTGCCATTTACAGGAGAATGTAATATTCATTCTGGAGAATACTCTGATGCAAAAGATGCTGACGTTGTTGTGATCACCGCTGGTGTTCCGCGTAAGCCGGGAGAAAGCCGTTTGGATCTGGTTAATAAAAACGTAAATATCTTAAAAAGCATAATTCAACCTGTAGTTGAATCAGGCTTTAACGGTATTTTTCTCGTTTCTGCTAATCCCGTTGATATTTTAACAACGCTGACCCAGAAACTATCTGGTTTCCCTAAAAATAAGGTTATCGGAACGGGAACTTCTCTTGATTCAGCTCGCTTGAAAGTTGATTTGGCAAGAAGATTACATGTTCCTGTTGCTGAAGTTAATTCTATGGTTTTAGGAGAGCATGGTGATACTTCTTTCGAAAACTTTGATGAGTCAACAGTTAGTGGCAAGCCACTTAAAGATTTTGCCGGTATTGACAACTCTGTGCTGGATCAATTAGAATCAGGTGTTCGTAAAAAAGGAGGAAAAATAATTGAAAATAAAGGAGCTACATTTTATGGCATTGCGATGATGTTAACTCAAATTGTTACTGCAATATTAACTAATCGATCAATCGCCTTGCCTTTATCAGCACCAATTAAGGGTGAATATGGAATTAAAAATGAGCTTTATCTAGGAACTCCAGCTGTCGTAAATGGTGCGGGAATTAGTCAGGTGCTTGAAACTGAGCTTTCTAAAACTGAAAAAGCTAAGATGCTAAACTCAGCTTCCAAAATGCAGGAAGTACTAGATAATATTGCTTTAGATTAACCAAAAAGAAGGCATGACGAATGCAGGTTGGAAAAAGGATTTTTTTAAAAAGAAACCTTCCGCAAAAAGAAGTAATTGCTGCGTACAGAAAGTTGCCCTCATCAAACGTGGCTGATTGTATGAATAGAACAGGTGCAATGGCACCAAGAATTAAGCTTATGTCCAAGCCTCATGAGGAAATGTGTGGACCAGCTTTTACAGTTCATAACCGTCCAGGTGATAATTTGACTATTTATGCAGCGTTAAAATATTGTCATGAAGGCGATATCGTTGTCATTGATAATGAAAATGACAATACCAGGGCTGTTATTGGCGAAGTGATGATGACCTGGCTGCGCGACCAAAGACATGTTGCCGGAGTCGTAGTTGACGGACCAATACGTGACATTGATAGTTTGCGTAATTGGGACTTGCCCATATACGCAGTTAGTACAACACCTGACGGACCATATAAAGAGGGTCCGGGAGAAATAAATGTCCCAATTTCTTGTGGGAATGTAAGTGTTAATCCTGGTGACGTAATTTTAGGTGATGCCGATGGTGTTATTAAGATTGCTTTAGAAGAAGCAAGTGAATTGCTTCCAGTTGTTCAGGATTTTCATAAAAAAGATGATGCAAAAGCGGCCAGTTTTCATGATGGCACAGGAAATATAAATTGGCTTGATGAAGAACTAAAGAATAAAAATTATGAAATTATCGACGATATTTATCGCCCGGAAAATTACAGGTAATTAAAATGAAAACACTAGAGAAAGTTAATTACAAGGGATTTATTTTGCCTCTGGCTGTTGGTGTTATACTTTGGTGCATCACGCCTTTGCGTCCTGCAGGCTTATCTGCTCCTGCCTGGGAAATGTTTGCTATTTTTGTAGCAACTATTGTTGGGTGTATCACGAAACCTTTGCCAATAGGTGGCACCACTTTAATCGGACTAATAGTAACGGTTTTAGTTGGCTTAGCCCCAATCAAGGACATTGTTGATCCTAAAACAGGGAAAGTAACAACTGGAATTCTTAGTGCCTTTAGCAATTCAGCTTCTTGGCTGATTGCTATGGCTTTCATCATGGCCTATGGTATTAGTAAAACGGGACTGGGCAATCGTATAGCTTATTGGATGATTAAACGTTTCGGCAAGAAATCCATTGGTATTGGTTATGCCATTACTGGATTGGAATTAGTTCTAGGAGCTCTAATTCCTTCAAACAGTGCCAGAACTGGAGGAGTCGTTTGGCCCGTAACCGAATCAATATCTAAAGATTATGATTCATACCCTAATGACCCTTCCAGAAAGAAAATTGGTGCCTATCTCAGCTTTATGGCTTTTCATGCCAATATTCTTTCAACTGCCCTCTTTATTACTGGCGCAGCACCTAACATGGTTGCTTCACAAATGGCAGCACAGAAGAATTATAACATGACCTGGATTAGTTGGTTTTCAGCCGCAGTCGTTCCTGTTCTTGTTGCAACTATTGTAATTCCTCTTGTAATTTATAAAATTTTTCCACCAGAGATAAAAGAAACACCTAATGCTGAAAAATGGGCCACTGATCATTTAAAGGAGATGGGACCAGTTACAAAACCTGAAAAAATTATGTCAATGGTATTTTTGCTAGCGATAATTTTATGGGTTTTATCTGGCGTTTTTGAGATTCCTCAATTAGATTCAACTTTTGTTGCCTTTCTAGCAGTTGGCTTGTTGCTGTTAACTGGTGTTTTAACCATGAAAGATGCCTTGAACCAAACTGGTGCCTGGAATATTTTGATTTGGCTGTCGATTTTAATTTTTATGGCAAGTAAACTTATTTCATTTGGCTTTATTGACTGGTTCTCAAAGACCATTCAAACAAGTCTTCACGGTATCAGCTGGCAAATAGTATTAGTGGTTTTGGTAATATTAATGTTTTATACTCATTACTTCTTTGCTAGTGGAACCGCTCATATGACTGCCTTATATTTGCCATTCTTGTCAGTGGCAGTAGCTACTGGTGCTCCTTTGGGACTTTCAGCAATGCTGCTTGCATTTACAGGAGCTTTCAATGCTTCAACTACTCACTATGCCAATGGACCAGCTTCAATTTTAGCTACGACAGGTTACATTAAACAAGGTGAATGGTGGAAATACAACTTTATCTTAGGAATTATCTATTTACTGATTTTTGGTGTAATTGGAACTTTCTGGATGAAAATTATTGGAATCTGGTAAATGCTTGAAGAGAAAAATTTAATCACTAATGATGGGATACGAATAGCATATTATGATACTGAAGAAAGCAAACAACCTATATTGGCAGTTCCCGGTATAGGAAGCACCGCAATATTATGGGAAGAAGTTGCCAAACTTTTTGCATCTGATTATCGTTTTATTGTAATAGATCCGCGTAATCAGGGTCGCTCACAGAGAACATTTAAAGGACAGCGTATCAGTCGTCATGCGGCTGATTTAGAAGAACTGATTACCAAGTTAAACTTGAAAAATATTATTGCTATCGGAAATTCAATGGGTGCTGCAAATATTTGGGCTTATGTTTCATTGTTTGGCTATAACAGACTACAGGCAATTATCGATTTGGATCAGCCTCCCAAGATGATTCGAGATAGCTCTTGGGAGTATGGTTTTAAAGATTTAACTTGGCAGAATTACCCGGATTATTTAAAGGCGGATCTTGGCAATGGCATTTATGCTCATATTAATGATGAGATGTTTAAAAAGGCAAAAGCAGAGTCTGAAAAATTTCGCTATTTTGCTGAAGAAAATTATCTTTGTCGCATTGAACACGCAATGCAAGATTGGCGAGATGTTTTAATTGATTTAAAAGTTCCAATGCTGGTTTTAGCAGGACAGAATTCTCCTTTTTTTGATTATCATTTTGCCTTTGCCATGGAAAAGTTGAATCAAATGATTAGCGCAAAAATTATTAAAAATTGTGGACACTTAATTCAGGCTGAGCAGCCTTTAAGCATGTATAAAGAAGTTATGAACTTTTTAAAAAGGATTTAACAAAAGGTGAGAATCGGATAAATGGATAAAACCGTAGAACTTTTTTTAACATTGCCGGAAACCAAAAAAAGGTGGCAAAAATTTCTAATCAGCCAAGGAATTAACAATTTTAGCTCTCGTGAAGTTGCTGTGATTGATCATACTGTGGGTCTAATTGATGAAGATGGTCAATTAGTTGGCACAGGTAGCATTGCTGGAAATGTTCTCAAATATATCGCTGTTTCAAATGATGCATCTGTTCAGGGAGCAAGATTTAATCAGATAGTTTCAGCTCTAGAGGAATACCTTTTTAGTCAAAAAATTTATCATTCATTTGTATTTACTAAAGCAAAATATTCTGCCAGTTTTTCTCATTTAAATTTTAAGGAACTGGCTCATACTGATGAGGCTGCTTTTTTAGAGAGTGGTACACCAAATATTCAAGACTTTTTAGCCAAAATTCCCAGAATAGAAGACCAAAATCATAAAAAAGTTGCTGCAATTGTCATGAATGCTAATCCGTTTACTTTAGGTCATCAGGCCTTGGTAAAACTTGCTAGTAGCGAGAATGATCTGGTATATGTGTTTGTTGTTGCTACGGATGCTTCATTATTTAAAACGAGTGAAAGAATGGAACTGGTAAAAAAAGGAACTTCTGAATACCCAAACGTGTTAGTAATTAGCGGTGGGGATTATCTAGTTTCTCAATCAACTTTTCCGGCATACTTTTTAAAATCACCTGATGAACTGATCGCCACGCAAACGGAGATTGATGCGTTAATTTTTAAAAATACTATTGCACCGAAACTGGCAATAAAAAAACGTTATTTGGGTACTGAACCATTTTCAAGAACAACTAATTTCTATAATCAAAGCTTAAAAAACACACTTAGTCCCAAAATTGACGTTGAAA
Source organism: uncultured Lactobacillus sp. (assembly GCA_946477855.1). GTDB lineage: Bacteria > Bacillota > Bacilli > Lactobacillales > Lactobacillaceae > Lactobacillus. The sequence continues at coordinate 28,276 of CAMKZU010000014.1, read as the reverse complement.
TTGTTAAGCGCTTTTGCAATAACGATCAAATAATTACAGCTACACGTGTCCGTCAATTGATTAAAAGTAATAATTTAAAAGACATTTCAAATTTAGTCCCGACAACTACTTTTGATTTTATTAATAAAAACTATCAAATTTTACAAGAAAGAATAAAGAAAGGAATGAACATCAATGGAAATTAAGACTGTTGGAGTGGCAGGAACTTTAGAATCTTCAGATATTCAAATAATGGTATCGGCTGGTCAAAATGGTATTGAAATTGACTTGGAATCCGAAGTAGCCAAATCTTACGGAGATCAGATCAAAAAAGTAATAACTGATACTCTTAAAAAATTCGGAATTGAAAATGCGAAAGTTAAGGCTACTGATAAAGGTGCCCTTGACTGTGTGATTGCTGCACGTACATTAGCTGCGGCTCAAAGAGCAACCGAAACCACAGATAAACCAAGATTGGAGGTACTACAATAAATGACTTACGTAAAAAATCGTTTGCGTCGAACTATGATGTTTGTGCCGGGAAATAATCCAGCTATGGTTAAGGATGCCGGTATCTATGGTGCCGACTCTATTATGTTGGATTTGGAAGATGCAGTATCTCTAACTGAAAAAGATGCAGCAAGAATGTTAGTATTTAATGCTATTAAAACAGTTGATTTCGGTGGTGCAGAAGTAGTTGTCAGAATTAATGGTCAAGATACGCCTTTTTATGACGAAGATGTAAAAGCAATGGTGCGAGCAGGAGTCGATGTTATTCGTCTGCCAAAAACTGAATCAGCTGCAATGATTAAAAAATTAGTAGCAGATATGGAAAAGGCAGAAGAAGAATATGGCGTTGAAAAAGGCTCTATTGGCGTAATGGCTGCGATTGAAAGTGCTAAAGGCGTTCTTAATGCACCGGAAATTGCTACTGCAACGCCTTTGATGATGGGCTTGGCAGTTTCAGGTGAAGATTATACTGCTGATATGCACACCCATCGTTACCCAGATGGACGTGAACTTGAATTTGCTCGCAACATGGTTTTACAAGCTGCTAGAGCTGCAGACGTTTATGCCTTTGATACTGTTTTTTCTAATATGAATGACACCGAAGGGTTTTACCGCGAAACAAAATATATTTATGAACTGGGATATGATGGCAAGTCTTTGGTCAATCCACGGCAAATTCCAATGGTTAATAAAGTATTCAACCCTACTAAAGACGAAATTGAAAATGCACTTGCTGTGCAAAATGCAATTCAAGAAGCAAAGGCAAAGGGGTCTGGAGTAATTTCGATGAACGGCAAGATGGTTGACAAACCTGTAGTTGAAAAAGCTGATCGCGTTATTGAAACAGCAAAAGCTTCTAATTTAATTGATGAGGAGGGTAATTACATTGGAGAATAAAGTAAAGCGCAATTTGCCGGATGATTTGATAACTAAAATGAATCTAAAACCATTTAAGTCAGTTGTAGTTGGTAATCCTGAAGTAAAGAGAGTTGCACCCAAGGTGCAAGTTACCACCGGTGAATCAAAAGTGGTCGATTCTTTAGAGGAAGTTATCAAAAAGACACTAAAAGACGGTATGACTATTTCATTTCACCATCATTTTAGAAATGGCGATTTTGCTTTTAACAAAGTAATGGATTTAATTATTAAAATGGGTTACCAAAACCTGACTTTAGCTCCTTCTTCTTTGACTGGTGTTATGAATGACACAGTAATTGAAGCAATTAAAAAAGGTGTCATTACCAATATTACTTCATCTGGAATGAGAGGCAGCTTAGGCGATTTCGTTTCCCATGGTGGACTGAAGAATCCAGTAATTTTCCGTTCTCACGGCAATCGGGCTCGCTCAATTGAAGAAGGAGAAATCAAGATTGATGTTGCCTTTTTAGGTGTCCCTAACTCTGATCCCGCAGGAAATGCTAATGGTCAAGAAGGGGATGCTGTATTCGGTTCTTTAGGTTACGCATTAATTGACTCTCAATATGCAGATAAAGTAGTTTTGCTGACAGACAATATTGTTGATTACCCAAATACTCCAGCTTCTATTAAACAAACTCAGGTCGATTATGTTGTTAAGGTTGATCAAATAGGTGATGCAGATAAAATTGGTTCAGGAGCGACTCGCTTTACTAAAGATCCAAAAGAGCTGAAGATTGCGCAAACCGTTAATCAGGTAATTACTAATTCGCCTTATTATAAACAAGGATTTTCTTTTCAGACAGGATCTGGTGGCGCTGCTCTTGCTGTAACCAGGTATTTAAGAGAATCAATGTTAAAAGATGGCATTACAGCTTCATTTGCTCTTGGTGGCATTACCAAGCCTACAACCGACCTACTTGAAGAAGGTTTGGTCAAAAAAATTATGGATGTGCAGGATTTTGATAAAGGTGCTGCGGCCTCAATGGCTAAGAATAAAAATCAGCAAGAGATTGATGCTTCATGGTATGCCGATCCTCACAATAAAGGTGCAGTAGTTAATAATTTAGATGTTGCTATTCTTTCGGCTTTACAAATTGACACAGACTTTAATGTTAATGTAATGACTGGTTCTGATGGTGTTATTCGTGGCGCTATTGGTGGTCATCAAGATGCGGCTGCAGCCAAAATGACTATTATTACTGCTCCATTAGTACGCGGAAGAAATGCTACTGTTGTTCCGGCAGTTGAAACTGTTGTAACTCCAGGCGATTCAATAGATGTTTTGGTAACTGAAAGAGGAATTGCAGTTAATCCACGCCGTAAAGATCTCATAGATGCTTTTGCCAAAGTTCCTGAACTCAATGTGGTTGATATTAAGGAACTTCAAGAAATGGCTCAAAAGCAAGTTGGAATACCAAAACCACTGGCATATACTGAGCGCACTGTCGCTTTAATTCAGTATCGAGATGGCACAATTATTGATACTATTAAGCAGGTAAAAGACTAATTAATTATTTTTAAAAAAAGTGTGAGAATGAGCTGGAACTTGTTCTCACATTTTTTAGTTATAATATAAAAAGAGGTGAATACCAGAATGATAAAATCAATTTTTAATGAAGGCCAGCCTCAGAGTATAACTGAGGTACTGCAAAATAAAGATGAACGCGTCAAACTTCAACAAGAAATCTTGCAAAAGTTTCCAGAAACTACATTATTAGATGTTAAATTGAACATTCCAGGCCCTATTAAAAACAATCGTTATTTAGAAAAAATATTTGCCGAAGGTATTTTTGATTTAGAAAAAATTTTTCAAAGCAGTAATTTGCCTTTTATTCTTTATGAACATTGGGAAAAAGTAACAGGTCCCGAAAATTTTTACCTTGTCAATTGTAACTACAGAGTTGTTAAGGAAAAAGCAGTTGAATTTGAGGAGCATCAAAAATTAAATCGACTTTTTGATGCTGATGTTTTAATTGATAAACAAAAACAGGCTATATCCCGCAAAGAATTGGATTTGCCTGTTCGCAGATGTTTTTTATGTTCAAGACCTGCTAAAGAATGTGCTCGTTCAAGAAGACATTCGGTTACAGATTTACAAGATTATATCACTAATTTGTATAGGCAGGAGATATCCTCTGATTAAAACTAAAGAGTGTCATTCTTATGTAAAACTCTTTCTGCTATTCCACTAGTAGTGATCAAGTGAGTAATTACTCCTGTTCTTAAGGCTCCTAAAAGAGCGTCTTCTTTAAAGCGGTTCCTAACAATTACAAAGCGATTAGGAATTGCAAAAATATTGGAAAGACTGATTCCAGAAATATGGGGCTCAATGGGACTATAAAAGCGTCCCTTAATATCATAAGGCCTACCAAAAATAATTCCTGCTAACTGGTTTTTCTCAAGACCAGTAAATAGTTTATCTGCATAATAATCCATAAAGAACTGGCCGGATTCTAATGATTGCACTGTTCCGATACTTGCAAATACCAGATCCAGCTGTGAAAAATATTTTTCTATGTATTCATAATATGGTTCTTGATGAACTTTTTTTACTAAAGTGGGATCAATCGCATAAAGAGGAGCAGGAAAAGTGAGACATTTTGCGCTGAACTTATTAGCTGCATGTTGAATTAGAGGTTGTTTACGTTTACTTGCGTTTACCACTTGGCCTAACAATTGTATAAAAGTCAAATCATCACGTGTTTCTGCTGAAAAATTATCAATAATATCTCTTATGAGAGTTCCCCAAGTTAAGCCGACAACATGAGCTGAATTAATATAATTCTGTATTTGTTTAGCTGCATAGTTAACAATCATTTCATTATCTTGGTTTTTGGTTTCTTTATCTTCTAAAATATAAACCTCTTTTAAACCGAAAAGCCTTTGGAATTCGCGTTCTAGTTTTTGTGCTCTTTTAGGGCTTTGATAAATACTAATTTTTACTATTCCCTTATCTTCGGCTTCTTCTATTGCCTTAGCTATAAGATAACGGGAAAGATTATACTTTTTCGAGATTTCTGCAATGTTTAGCTTGCTCAAAAAATAGTCGTGTGCAATATTCGCAAGTTGTTCATCTGTTAACAATGTCATTTATTTTTTCCTATTCTTTATACTTTTTATTTGTTTTAATTATATTAGAAAAAACTTTTTAATACTACTATAACTTAAGCAACTTTTAGAGGAAAAATTTTATTTTTATTCCAGTAAATCACAAAACTTTGCATGTGTAATTTTTTGCAAATCTTGAGGATTTAGAAAGACACTCCGTCCGATTTTGCCACTGGAAACAGCAATTTCATTTTCTTTAATCATGCTATTATCAAGAAAAATGGGAAAATGATGTTTAAAATAGATGCCAATGGGTGTATTTGCACCATGTAGATAACCGGTGGTTTTTTCTAAATCTTTCAAAGGTAACATTTCACATTTTTTATTACCTGAATTTTTGGCTAGTTTTTTCATGCTTAAATGTTCGGTTACTGGTACTACAGCTACTAAAGTGGGCGTTTTATTTCCCAAACAAACGAGAGTTTTATAGACCAAGTGCTCATTCTCGTTTAGAATAGATGTATCCATTTTTGCTACACCACCTGAATCTTTATGTGTAGCAAATTCTGCTTGTCGATAAGAGATCTTATTTCTATCCAATATTTTTTCAACAAGTGTTTTTTCAATCTTGTTTTTCTTTTTTGACATAATGATCACCTTTATAATGATAGCATTGATAAAAGGAAAAATAAAAAGGGAGTTAAAAAAATAATGAAATTATTAATTATTAAAATAGAAACTAGTCATGAAGTTGAAGATGCACTAAATATATATAGTCATGATGTACTGCACTGTTTGGGCACTGAAACACGAAAGCGTTCGGACTTTGAACAAGCAGGTTGGGAATCTGATTCAACTATTGTTAAATTAGACGAAATAAAAGACTTACCTAAAGATTTGGAATTTTTAGCATATTTTGATATGGAACAAGACCAGGCAGAATTAGTTAAAAAGTACCAAAAAAAGTTGGCTGAATTAGAGGGTTACGGTTTAAAAATAGGTCAGGCTAAAGTAAGTGCTTCCTATATCAAAGATGAAGACTGGAATACAGTGTGGCAAAAATTTTATCATCCAATTGATTTTTCCAGACACCTGGCAATAGTTCCTGAATGGGAAAAATATAAGCCGGCTTTTAAAGACCAAAACATTATTAAACTTGATCCAGGTTTGGCATTTGGCACTGGTTCACATAAAACTACTCAATTAGCACTGTTAGGACTGGAACAGATTTTAGTCAAACCAGAGACTGTTTGTGATGTTGGCACAGGTTCTGGAATCTTAGCTATTGCTTCATCTGTCATAGGTGCAAGTTCAGTTTTAGCGACAGATATATCTGATGAGGCAATAACTGCTGCTAACGAGAATATATCTTTAAATAATTTAACTAATATAAAAGTGCAGAAAACGAACTTATTAAATAAAGTTACAGCTAAGTATGATATTATTGTAGCAAATATTTTGGCTGAAATTTTACTTGATTTAATTCCGGAGTTGAATGAGCACTTGAATTCAAATGGAAAAGTGATTTTTTCTGGGATAGATTGTGACCAGATTGAAAAAATCAAGACAGCTTTAACTGCAAATGGATTCCAAATTATATTATCAATGCAACAAGGACGTTGGATTGGGTTAATTATTGAAAGAAAAGATAACTGAATAGAGTTATAATAGATAATTAAATTAGTAAGGAACTAACAAGTTGATTGATAAACTAAAAAATATTCCTTTTTTTAAAAAGTTAAATAGCTATAAAATTACACCAGTAATTTGCTGGAGTATGATAGTCATGATTTTGCCACTCATATTTAGCCTGTTTTCTATAGGAACTATTTATCGCGTGGGACTGTTATTTATAATACTCAACAGCATAATTAGCTATCACATTGGCAAATTGATTAAAGCACTTAAATTAAGGCACTATTGGCTCTTGTTTATGCCAGGCTGCTTTTGCTTAATTGTTTTATTGAAATATGCTAATTATAACTTTTTGTTTGCATTGATTTATCTCATTTTGGAAATATTTGGTCTAATGGATAATAAAATTTACGGTTAGCGCTAGAAGGGGCGATATTTTATGTCAAAGTACATCGAAATGACACATGAACAGGTGATAGATACCTGTAAAAAATATATGAATGATGATCAAATTGCATTTGTTGAAAAAGCATATAAATTTGCTGCAAATGCTCATAAAGATCAAAAAAGAGCCTCCGGACAGCCATATATCGTTCATCCTACCCAAGTTGCCGGTACTCTTGCAAAATTGAGTCTTGACCCCGATACAATTGCAGCAGGATTCTTACATGATACAGTAGAAGATACGCCAGTTACCAATGATGATATCAAGGAAAAGTTTGGCAAAGATGTTGCTTTTATAGTTGATGGCGTTACTAAATTAAATAAATACCAGTATAAATCGCACCAAGAATTTTTGGCTGAAAATCACAGAAAAATGTTAATTGCAATGGCAAAAGATATTCGAGTGATTATGGTTAAATTAGCTGACAGACTGCATAATATGCATACTTTAGAGCATTTGCGCCCTGATAAACAGCGCCGAATTGCATCGGAGACAATGGATATATATGCGCCTTTAGCCGATCGTTTGGGTATTGGAACAGTTAAATGGGAACTCGAAGATATGAGTTTTCATTATTTGAACCCAAAAGCATATTACCGTATTGTTAATTTAATGAGTCTTAAACGTAGTCAAAGAGAAAAATATATTCAAGATGCGATCAAGACACTTAAAGAAAGCTTGGATAGTCTGGGAATCAAGTATGAAATATATGGTCGTCCAAAGCACATCTATTCTATTTATAAGAAAATGGTCAACAAGCATAAAGATTTTAATGAAATTTATGACTTGTTAGCAGTACGTGTGATTGTTAAAACGGTTAAAGACTGTTATGCGGTTTTGGGTGCTGTTCATACTAAATGGAAACCAATGCCAGGTCGCTTTAAAGATTATATTGCTGTGCCTAAAGTTAACGGTTATCAATCACTTCATACTACGATTATTGGCCCTGGTGGCAGACCTCTTGAGATACAAATCAGAACCGAACAAATGCATGAAGTTGCTGAATACGGTGTGGCTGCTCACTGGGCATATAAGAGGGGGAACTTTAAAGGTGTAGAACAAACCAGTTCAAATGAAAAGTTGGATATGGTCCGTGAAATTTTAGAATTAAAAGATGAAACTTCAGATGCTGATGAATTCATGAAAAGCGTTAAAAGCGAAATCTTCTCTGATCGCGTTTATGTTTTCACTCCTAAAGGTGAAGTTTATGAACTGCCAAAAGGGTCAGTTACCTTAGATTTTGCTTATGAGATTCATACTCAAGTCGGTAGTCATGCAGTCGGAGCTAAAGTCAATGGCAAACTAGTACCGTTAGATTATAAGTTAAAAAATGGTGATGTCATTGAAATCATGACTCAATCTAATGCTACCCCATCAAGAGATTGGGTAGATTTGGTTAAGACCTCACGTGCACGCAATAAAATTCGCCGGTACTTTAGAAATCTTGATCGTGACCGTAGTATTGAGCAGGGCGAGCAAATGGTGGCGGACAAGTTGCGTGAGCAAGGACTTTCACCTAAAGTATTTATGTCTAAAGAACATATTGAACCACTATTAGAACAAATAAATTACCATACTGCTGATGAAATGTATGCTTCAATCGGTTTTGGTGATCTTTCCGCAATTGGTGTGGTTAACAGATTAACTGCGGATATACGCCGCGAAAATGAAAAGAAGAAACAAAAGCAGCTTGAAGAAGAAATTCTGAATTCAGGACAAAAAGCAGTTACGGAAAATCCACCAAGTAAAAAAGATTCTAAGGCAATGAAGATCAAGCACAAAAATGGTGTTATGATTCAAGGCATAAGTGACTTGATGCTTCATTTGGCCAAGTGTTGCAACCCAGTTCCAGGAGACGACATTGTCGGCTATGTTACTAAAGGTCGGGGCGTGACAATTCATCGAACAGACTGTCGCAATATAGTAAATAATGACGAAAGTAAGGGCAGACTGATTGAAGTTCAATGGGAGAATGTTGCAGAAAACAGTGCTCAATCATTTAATGCTAATATTGAAGTCTTCGGCTACAATCGTGGTAAATTACTTACTGATGTCATTACAAAGTTGAACACACTAACCCCAAACATTAACAATATCTCAGGCAAAGTTAATGAAGATAATATTGCTCATATATATGCTACAGTGGCGGTGAACAATTCAGCACAACTAGAAGACATTTTGACTAAGTTAAGAGATATACCAGATGTATACCAGACGAGGAGGGCTGATAATTAATGCGGATTGTGATCCAAAGAGTAAACCGAGCTAGTGTTAAAATTGCGGGAAATACAGTAGGACAGATCTCTAAGGGTTTATTATTGCTGGTCGGGTTAAAAGAAGGCGATGAAGCCGATATTGTTAAAAAGGCCGCTGCTAAAATTGCCAAAATGCGTATCTTTGAAGATGAAAATGGTAAAACCAATTTAGCAATTAAAGATGTTGGCGGACAAATATTAAGTGTTAGTCAGTTTACTTTACTAGCAGATACCAAAAAGGGTAATCGACCAAGTTTTATCAAAGCTATGAGACCACCAAAATCAAAAGAGTTATGGGAACAGTTTAATAAAGATTTGGAAAATTTAGGATTAATCGTAGCAAGAGGTGAATTTGGTGCAGACATGCAGGTTGATTTAGAAAATGATGGACCTTTCACAATCGTGTTGGATCTGTAAATATCGTGCATGAATAGTACTACAGGTTGACTTTTAACTGTGAAAACTATATTCTAAAAAAGAATTATCAATGACAAAGACTGAAGTTTAGTATTTTTATTCAGAGACCGCCTGTTTTTGGTGAAAAGGTGGGAAAAAACTAACTGTGACCCCTTTACCAGATAATGAGCGCATCGCGAGCGTTATTCGCAGCAGGTAAAAGGTGGTACCGTGCTAAATCAGAGCGCCCTTGATTTATTCAAGGACGTTTTTTTATTAAAAGGATGATTAAATGAGAGTTCAAAGACCTAAAGGAACAGTTGATATTTTGCCAGATGAATCTGGATCATGGGAAAAAGTCGAACAAATATTACGTGACTTTTTTAAACAAGCAAATTACCGCGAGATTCGGACACCTAGTTTTGAAAACTACAATGTTTTTTCACGCTCGAGTGGTGAAACTTCTGATGTTGTTGAAAAAGAAATGTACGATTTTAATGATAAAGGTGGCAGACACATTGCCTTAAGGCCAGAAGGAACAGCTGGAGTAGTGCGAGCTTATGTTGAGGATAAACTTTATGCACCAGAAATTGCCAAGCCTTTAAATGTTTATTATATTGAATCGACATTTCGCTATGAAAGACCTCAAGCAGGTCGTCAACGTGAATTTCACCAAATTGGCATTGAGAGTTTTGGTTCCGCAAATCCTTTGGCTGACGTAGAAACAATTGTTCTAGCTCATGATTTGTTGGCCAAGCTTGGTGTGAAGAATTATGAATTGCATATCAATACACTAGGAAATTCACAAGTACGGCAAGGTTATCATGATGCGTTGGTTAATTATTTTAAACCAGTTAGAGACCAGCTTTCTGATGATTCAAAAAGACGGTTAGAAAAAAACCCTTTGCGCATTTTAGATTCCAAAGATGAACAGGATAAGAAATTTTTACCAGATGCACCTAAAATAGTTGATTATTTGGATCAAGAATCAAAGGAAAACTTTGACCAAATTTTAAAGATGCTGGATCAATTAAAAATTAATTATGTGATTGATAATGATTTAGTTCGGGGACTGGACTACTACACTGGTGTAATTTTTGAATTCATGGTCGAAGATAAAAGCATTTGGGAATCTGCTTCAACAATTCTTGGCGGTGGCCGTTATGATAACTTAGTAGAGGAATTTGACGGACCAAGTACTCCAGCAGTCGGTTTTGGCATTGGCGAAGAACGTTTGATGCTGGTATTGCAAAAACAAAATCCAAAACTTTTTGCAGATCAGGGTATTGATTTCTTTATTGCCAATATTGGTCAAGGAACCGAAGTAAAAACTGTCGAAATTGCTCGTTTGTTGCGTAAGCAAGGTTTAACAGTTCAATATGATGTCGAGCAAAAGAAGTTAAAAGCCCAATTTAAAAAAGCAGATAGAGCTAAAGCAAAATATGTTATTACTCTTGGCGATAAAGAATTGACTGCCAAAGTTTTAAATGTTAAGAGACTTTCTGATGCTAAAACATTTAAGTTTGCTTTTAATGATCTAGAAAATATAAATGCGGTAATGAAACAATTAAAGGAATAAAAATGAAAAAAATGGAAAAAAGAACTGACTATTGTGGCAATATTACTCAAGACTACCTTGATCAGGATGTAAATTTATATGGCTGGGTGCAACGTGTGCGCAATCTGGGTAATTTGGTATTTATAGATTTACGCGATCGTGAGGGACTAGTCCAAGTAGTAGTTAATCATGATTCAGGTAAAGAATTAATGGCTATTGCTGACTCATTGGGAAATGAATATGTAATTCAAGTTAAAGGAAAAGTGGTCAAACGTTCAAGTATTAATCCTGACATGAAAACGGGAGAGGTTGAAGTTGAGGCTAAGGAAATAATCATTTTAAATGAGTCTAAGAACCCACCTTTTGAAATTAAAGATGATGTTGAGGTTGCCGAACAGACCAGACTAAAGTATCGCTATTTGGATTTGCGTAGACCAAGCTTGCAAAATGCGATCATTTTACGGTCAAAAATCTTACGAGCTACACATGAATTTTTTGATCAAAACGGATTTATTGACATTGAAACACCAATTTTAGGAAAATCTTCACCTGAGGGTGCACGTGACTATTTGGTACCGTCCAGAATCTATCCGGGCAGTTTTTATGCTTTGCCGCAATCTCCCCAATTATTCAAGCAATTATTAATGGGGGCCGGCTTTGATAAATATTACCAGTTAGCTAGATGCTTTAGAGATGAAGATTTGCGGGGTGACAGGCAACCTGAATTCACTCAGATTGATATGGAAACTTCTTTTACCGATGAGCAGCAGGTACAAGACTACACTGAAGGCTTGCTCAAGAAAATCATGAAAGACGTAATGGGAATTGATCTGAAAACTCCAATTGACCGCATTTCTTGGACAGATTCAATGAATAATTACGGCACAGATAAACCAGACACTCGTTTTGGCATGTTGATTCACGACTTGAGTCCAATCTTTAAGGATAGTGCTTTTAAAGTCTTCTCTGGTGCTATTGCCGATGGTGGCTTTGTTAAAGGGATTGCAGTTAAAGATGGTGCTCAAAAATACTCTCGCAAACAAATTGAGAAAAAGCAGGACTATATTAAGCGTTATCACGCAAAAGGTTTGGCTTGGGTCAAATTTGAAGATGGCGAATTCTCCGGTCCTATTTCTCGCTTTTTAACTGATGAAAATAAAGCTGCTCTAATCAGTGAATTTAACTTGCAAGGCGGGGAACTAGTCGTATTTATTGCTGATAAATGGAAAGTCTGCTGCGATTCACTTGACCATTTACGTCGTGAATTTGCTAAAGAAACAAATATTATTCCGAAACATGTCTTTGACTTTGTCTGGGTGGTTGATTGGCCCTTATTTGAATATGATGAAGGTTTTGGCAGGTGGATTGCTGCTCACCATCCATTCACTATGCCTGATGATGAAGGTATTAAATTATTGGATACTGAACCGCATAAAGCTCACGCGCGCAGCTATGATATAGTTATGAACGGTGATGAACTAGGTGGTGGATCAATCCGTATTCACAAGCGTTCAATTCAGGAAAAAATGTTTAAGGCCCTTGGTTTTACTAAAAAACGTGCTTATGAACAATTTGGCTACCTCCTTGAAGCTTTGGATATGGGCTTTCCGCCACATGCTGGACTTGCCATCGGGCTTGACCGTTTTGCAATGTTGCTTGCTGAAAAAGATAATATCCGTGATGTATTGGCATTCCCGAAAAATGCCAATGCTTCAGAACCAATGATGCACGCACCTGCTCCTGTATCTGAACAACAATTAACTGATTTGGGTATTGAGGTCGAAGATAAGTATCAAGACGATGTAGCTAAAATTGAAGCAAAATTGAAAGCACAAGCGGAAAAAGTTGCGGCACATAATACTAGTTGGGATTAAAAAGAAGATAAATATCAAAATAGCATGAAGAATTATGCTCTTCATGCTATTTTGTTCTCTTATTGTTAATAAAATTAACCTGAGTTAGGAGAAAATCATATGACTGATAAGTTTCATCGAGCTTTTGGCTGTTATGGTATTATTGGTGATCAGCAAAATCTAGTTGTAATAAAAAAACATGGTGGTCCTTATATTAATCGCTACGACTTACCAGGAGGTAGTTTAGAAGACGGGGAATCATTAAACCATACAGTTATGGGTGAAGTGAATGAAGAAACAGGTCTAATAGTTCAAGATTACAGGCAAATTGGTGTTACTTCATTTAAATACCCTTGGGATTACAAACAATGGCATTTGAATCAACATATTTGTGTTTTTTATGAAATAAAGAAAACTATTGGTAAAGTTCAAGGAGAAGTTAAACAATTTACTGGTCAAGACTCATTAGGAGCAGTCACGATACCATTAGCAAAAATAAGTATTGCAAACTCTTCGCCTTTAGTAGTTAAAGCCAAGGAATTTTTATTAAACCCAGACAAATTTGATTTAGCAGATCAAACATTTGATAAGTGGACTGTACTTGATAAACCTGTTTTTTAAAGTAAAAAAAGCGGTTAAGGAAATAACATCCTTAACCGCTTTTAACTAGTTTATTTTAAACTTTGTAAAAAATCTAAAGCCTTATCATAATTGGGCTCGTTAGTTAATTCCTGAATGAGTTCTTGGTACAAAACTTTTTTATCTGCATCAACGATCCAAACACTTCTGGAATCCAATTTATTAGCCTCAATAAATAGACCCATACTTTTACCAAAATCAAAAGAATCATCTGACAAAAGCTTCATTTTAGAAACGCCTTCAGCTGCACACCAGTTTTTTTGTTCTTCTGGAGTATTGGTAGAAATAGTATAGAAATTGATACCGTCAAACTTATCAACTTCATCGTTAAACTTTTTAGTAGAAATACTGCAGACGCTGGTATTAATATTAGGTACCACACTGATTAAAGTTGGCTTGTCAACTAATTCTGTTACTGAAACAACAGAACCGTCTGCCTGTTTTACTTTAAAGTCTGGTAATTGTTCGCCCACCTTTGGTGGTTCACCATTGGTTGACAGAGGTTCATTCTTCATTGTTACTTGCATAATCTTAACCCTTTCTCTTGTTATAAATATAAACGACTACTCTTTAAATTTTAAACTACTAAAGTTGAAAACCCCAAGAAATTAGCTTTTTAGTTATTATTAGTGTAATCAGTTATGCGCTTAATAGCCTCTTTGAGCTTCTCTTCAGAAGATGCATATGAAAAGCGAACATACCCATGACCACCTGCACCAAAAAAGCTGCCAGGAGTTACCCCAACTTTGGCTTTTTCAGCTAAATCTTTGGCAAAGGCGACATCATCACAGCCAAATTTAGTTGGTATTTTAGCAAAAATATAAAAAGCTCCTTCTGGTGTAGCCATAGTATAGCCATTCTTTTTTAGACCATCTTCAAGAAGATGTAAACGCTTTTGGTATTTTTCTCTAGCATCGATATAGTCTTGATCGCCATGATCTAATGCCTCTGATGCCGCAATCTGAACATTATCAGTTACAGAAGAAATCAAAAATGAATGTATTTTGATCATTGATTTCATTAGCTCGGCAGGTCCCGCTATATAACCAATTCTCCAACCAGTCATTGCGACGCTTTTCGACAGCCCCGATAACAAAACAGTTCTTTCCGGAATAATCTGTGTCAGAGAATAATGTTTCCTATCACCGTAAATTAATTCTGCATAAATTTCATCACTGACAGCAAATATATCGTATTTAGTGATAACGTCTGCTAACTCTTGCAAGTTTTGCTCTGAGTATACTCGACCTGTTGGGTTAGACGGGTCAGTAATAATAACGGCTTTTGCACCTTTTCCTTCATTTTCAAGCGTTTCAGTCAGCTTTTTGGCTGTTAAAAGAAAATTATCAGCAGAAGTATCAACTTGTACAGGTATACCACCCGCCATTTTTATAATACCAAAATAAACTTCCCAAACCGGAGTAGGGACAATAATTTTTTCTCCCGGATTTAGCAAGGCCATGGCAGCAATGTTCAGTCCTTCTGAGACACCTACAATAGCGCAAATTTCACTTTTAGGATCGTAGCTTACACCCAAACTCTTTTTTAAATATTTGCTGACGGAACTTAAGTATTTTTCTTTACCAGCTTCTGGCGCATAATGGGAGTCATTGCTATTAATATCATTAATGGCCGCTCGTTTTATATGTTCAGGAGTATTTAAATCAGGCTCACCAATGGTTAATTTTATTATCCCAGGAATTTGAGAAATTTTTTGACTAAAAGATCTGATTTCAGAATTAGGTAAGTTTCTAATTCTAGAATTTATTTTTGCAGATAAGTTTTTTGCTAAATGTGGCATAACACAATAAGATCCTTCCTATTTTTCTTGAAACCATATTATAACCCAGCATGAACTTAAATAAAATTAAGAAAAAGTATTATTTTAGTGAGTTTATAGTTAGTGTATGCTAGTTATTTTTGTTATATTGGGTGTATACACGTAAGGAGTGTGTGATTTATGGATCAAAATGAGAAAAATAAGAGATTGAAGCAGTTAACTCCCGATCAGTACCAAGTGACTCAGCAAGCTGCAACTGATTACCCATTCAAAGGCAAATACGATGATTTTTATCAAAAAGGAATTTATGTTGATATTGTATCAGGTGAACCACTATTTTCGAGTGAAGACAAATATGATGCGGGTTGTGGCTGGCCTAGTTTTACCCGACCAATTAAAAAATTAGTCTACCACCGTGATCAGTCTCATAATATGGAAAGAACAGAAGTTAAGAGTCCAGACGCAGATTCGCATTTAGGACATGTATTTGACGATGGGCCGTCTGATAAAGGTGGCTTGAGATATTGTATCAATTCTTCAGCTTTAGCTTTCATCCCTTATGAGCAATTAGAACAAAAAGGTTACGGAGAATATAAAAAGCTCTTTAAATAATCTAAATTATGTAAAAAAGAACATGGCGATTATTAGTCATGTTCTTTTTGAGTACTATTAAACTATTTCTTGTTCCTTAAAACTGCCGTAAACCCGTTCTACTTCTGTTACACTCATAAAAGCGTAGGGGTCACTTTTTTTGACAATATGTAATATGTCATACATATCATAGCGGTCAATCACAGTAATCAATACTTTTTTCTCGTTATGGCTGTATGCTCCTTCTACATCATGAAAAATCGTAATGCCACGATGCATTTTTTCCTGAATGCCATCAATAATAGCGTGAGGCTGCTCTGTCACAATGGTTACCTGCAGTTTCTGGTGCTGAGTATAAACAGCATCGATTACGCGGCCGTTAATAAAGATGGTTAAAGCTGAATACAAAGCTCGCGTCCAACCGAAAGCAAATCCAGCAGCAGCTATAATTATTAAATTTATTAAAATACTGATTTTACCGTAGCTCGTCCCGGTTTTTCTTTGAATGACAATACCTATAATATCAAGTCCACCTGTAGATATACCGTTTTTAAGCGCAAAACCTGTACCCAGGCCATTAATCATGCCACCAAAAATCGCACAGACAAGTGGATCAATATGCATGTTTAGGGGTTGAACTAGCCGCATCATAATTGATCCAAGTATAACAGTGATGATTGTAAAAAAAGTAAATTTATGTCCGATCTTTATCCAGGCAAGTAAAAGCAGAGGCAAGTTCAATACAAAATACAGAGCAGAAGTTGATAAGGTAACGGGTAAAAACCGCTCACTCATGGTATTAATTAATTGGGCAAAACCAGTTATTCCTGAGGAATACATGTGTCCTGGAGTCCAAAAGAAATTTAGAGCCACAGCTACGGCTAGCGAATAGAAAAATGAGGCAGAGATTTTAGAGAGTAGATTATACCGTCGGTTGAATGCGTCAAGCTGGTCCATTGTTCAATTATTCCTTTGTGAAAAATGCTAATTAAAAATAATAAATACTAGTTTCTATATAAAAATAAAAACTAGTATTTTTCTTAAGTATACTAACACATTTTCGTGAAATTTAAAGAGTTTTTAATCTATTTTTGATTACTTTTGCCAATGTTTTTTGATGAATTCTTCTCTGCCACCAGATTCTTCAAGACTATAACGTAGTGGATTTTTTTTGTAAAAATCCTGATGATAATCTTCAGCAGGATAAAATGGCTTAGCTGGTTCAATTTTTGTAACTATTGGCTTATCAAATCTGCCACTATTTTGCAAAGCTGCTCTGGACTTTTCTGCTGCTTCTTTTTGCGCATCTGAATTATAAAAAATTACGGGACGATAATTATCACCACGATCTTGAAATTGTCCAGATGCGTCAGTCGGATCAGTTACTTGCCAATAATAGTCAAGCAACTTTTCATAAGGCATAACTTCAGGATTGTAAGTGATTTCTACTGCTTCAGTATGACCCGTCATTCCCTTGCATACTTGTTCATAGGTTGGGTTCGGCACATGTCCACCGGTATAACCCGAAATTACTTTTTTAATTCCAGGCAAAGAATCAAAGGGGCTTACCATACACCAGAAACAACCCCCAGCAAATATTGCTGTATCCAAATTAGCCATTTGCTCATTTTTACTCATTTTTTACACCTCTTTAATTTTTATTTAAACATAAATAGCTTAACTAGATGCCCTTTTTTGCTTTTATTTTTGAACTCCTAAGTGATTCATAATAATTGCTGCTGTTTCCTCAATCGAGCGGTGAGCAACATTTATGACAAAACATCCAAGCTGATCATAAAGTTTTTGGGCAGAATCCAATTCTTTTTTAATCGCATCAACATTGGAATAGGATGTATCGGGATTTAGACCATAAGAAATCATTCTTTCACGTCTGATTTCATTTAAGACCGAGATGTCATTTGTCAGGCCAATGATTTTTTTAGGATCAATTTGATATATTTCTTTAGGAATATGGGTATCGGGTACCAGAGGTAAATTAGCCACTTTTAAATTTTTGTTTGCTAAAAAAAGCGACAAGGGGGTTTTGGAAGTTCTTGAAACTCCTAAAAGAACAACGTCGGCTTCTAAAAAGCCCTTGGGATCTTTACCGTCATCATACATGACCGCAAACTCCATTGCGGAAATGCGGTCGAAATATTTTTGATTCATTTTATGCTGGGCACCAATTCTTTGTTGTGGCTTAAGACCAGTTAATTTTTGAATTGATTCGATTGCTGGTGATAAAATATCAACGCTTTGTATTTGATGCTCTCTAACAAAACGAATAACTGGAATCTGCATTTCATCTTTTACCAAGCTATAAATAAGCAGTAAATTTGGATATTGAACTATTTCTTCAAAAGTATCTTCTAATTTTTCCTTATTAATTATGAATGGATATCTCCTGTAATTAATCTGTGCATCAGGAAACTGGGCGGCTGCGGCAACAGCATTGTTAAAAGCAGTATCACCAGCAGAATCTGAAATTATTATCATGTTAACTTCTTTTTTGGGTGTTTCTTCAGCCATTATTTACTCCTTTTTTTCTCTAATTATACAATTTAACCAAAATCATTAACAGATTAAGTTTTTCCTGTGAAAAATTTGAAAAATATTGTTCGTTTGTATTGACCCGCCGGTGATGTTTGATATAATTTAGTTAAATGTATGACGGTAACGTCAAGAAATGGAAGGAGGGATCACATATGGCCAAGACAGTCGTTCACGAAAACGAGTCTATTGATGATGCTCTTCGTCGTTTTAAACGTTCCGTTTCTAGAAGTGGTACTTTACAAGAATACCGCAAGCGCGAGTTTTATGAAAAACCTAGCGTTCGTAGGAAATTGAAATCCGAAGCTGCTCGGAAACGCAGACATTATTAATCTAAAAACGACTTTTATCAAGCAGATAGAAGTCGTTTTTTATTAACAAGAATTAAAGTTTAATGTTTTATTTAATTTAAACTAGGGTGTAAATTTGTTATAATTTAGCTAGATTTTGTGAAGAAAGAGGGAGTTCATTTGAGTTTATCTGAGCAAATAATGTCAGATATGAAAGAAGCGATGAAAGCGCGTGACAAAGTTAGACTGAACACCGTGCGCATGATTAAATCCGCACTGATGAATGAAAAAATTAAAGCTGGTCACGATTTAACCGCTGAAGAAGAACTGACGGTCCTTAGCCGAGAAAAAAAGCAGCGTGAAGAATCAATTGAGGAATTTACCAAAGCTAATCGTAAAGACTTGGCAGATGAAACCAAGCAGGAATTAGCTATTGTTGAAAGCTATCTGCCTAAGCAAATGACGCAAGAGGAACTAAACCAAGCAGTCTCATCGGCAATTGCAGAAGTTAATGCTCAAGGTAAATCAGATTTTGGTAAAGTAATGAAAGTTTTAATGCCTAAAATCAAAGGTAAAGCTGATGGTAAAGCAGCTTCTGATGTGGTGCGTAAACAGCTGAAATAAGCACAAGAAAAGGAGCAGAGTTATTTGGCCCAAACCAATTTTATTCCTAAAAATCCTGAGAATATCCAAAAATTAGTTGGTATTAATGATAACAATTTAAGCCTTTTATCTACCGGGTATAATGCTAGTGTAGTTGATACTGGCAATAGTATAGCTATTCAAGGTAATGACAATGACATTAAAAAAGTTGCAGCTGTCCTGAAAGCTTTAGACAACGTTATTAATGCCAATATTAATATTGGTCCAGCTGACGTTGTCAGTGCGATGAAAATGGCAGATAAAGGAACAACAGAATATTTTCCTGATCTATATAAAAAGATTTTAATTCGGGATGCTAAAGGCAAGCCGATTAGGGTCAAAAACATGGGACAGAAAAAATATGTCGAAGCCATTGAAAAAAATGATGTTGTATTTGGGATCGGTCCTGCCGGTACCGGTAAGACATTTATTGCAGTTGTTTGTGCTGTTGCTGCTTTTAAAAAGGGCGAAGTTTCAAGGATTATTTTGACTAGGCCTGCAGTTGAAGCGGGGGAGTCGCTAGGATTTTTACCTGGTGATCTAAAAGAAAAAGTTGATCCTTACTTAAGGCCCATTTATGATTCGCTTTATGCAATTTTAGGCACCAATACTACCGATCATTTAATGGAACGCGGAGTTATTGAGGTCGCTCCATTAGCGTACATGCGTGGACGTACACTGGATGATGCGTTTGTTATCCTTGATGAAGCACAAAATACTACTGACGCTCAGATGAAAATGTTTTTAACCAGGCTAGGCTTTAATTCGAAAATGATCGTCAATGGTGACATGACACAAGTTGATCTTCCTGGTAAGCAACGGAGTGGGCTGATAGATGCTGAACGTATTTTGAAAAAAATTGAGCAAATAAAATTTATTTGGTTTTCAGCTAACGATGTTGTCCGTCATCCTGTAGTTGCTAAAATTATTAACGCCTATGAAAAGGAAGAAAAAAAGTTTTAATGGATTCAATAGATATTACTTTTAATGATGAAGTTGGTTTTCTGGACGATAAAAGACGTGATTGGCAAAAATGGATTCTGCAACTTCTCTTGCTTGCTAAAAATGAGATAAATAAAACAAACAACTTGGAAATGAGTATTAACTTTATTAATGAAAAACGCAGTAACGAAATTAATAAAAAATATCGCGGTAAAGATAGACCAACTGATGTAATCTCTTTTGCTATTGAAGATGGAGATGATCAAATTGATTTTAGCACATTTGATGATCCTGAATTCATTGAAGATATTGGTGACTTATTTATGTGTCCCAGCGTTATTATGCGACACAGCAAGGAATATAGTACCGGTTGGGACCGCGAATTTGGCTATACTCTAGTCCATGGCTTTTTGCATCTTAGCGGATATGATCATATTGAACCAAGCGAAGCAAAAACCATGTTTAAAATACAAGGAAAGATATTGGAAGAATATGGCTTGCCATTGTATCCCGATCAGTTAGATGAAGGCAGAGGTAAATAATGGTAGAAGAGAAGAAAAATCAGTCTGGCTTTGTTGCTTTACTAGGAAGACCAAATGTTGGTAAGTCGACCTTTATGAATTTTTTAGTGGGTCAAAAGGTAGCTATTACTTCTAGCAAACCGCAAACTACCCGTAATAAAATCTCTGGAATTTTAACAACTGATGATATGCAGGCAATTTTTATTGATACTCCCGGCATATTTAAGCCACACTTAGATTTAGATGATTACATGGATAAAGCGAGCTTGTCTAGCTTGAACGATGTTGATCTTATTTTGTTTATGGTTGAACCAGAAAAAATGGGCAAGGGTGATGCTTATATAGTAGAGTTATTGCAAAAAGCGACTGTTCCAGTTTTACTTTTAATCAATAAGGTAGATACAGTTAATCCCAACGAACTTTTACCAATAATTGATCAATATCGTAAACTCAACATTTTTAAGGAGTTTTTACCAGTCTCGGCAACACAGGGAATTGGAATTAGTGATTTAATTCAGGTTTTACACCAGTATTTGCCTGAAGGGCCTAAGTATTATGGCACAGATCAAATTACTGATCGACCAGAATATTTTATGGTTGCAGAATTAATTCGTGAACAGATTTTAAAGTATACCTCTGAAGAAGTGCCACATGCTGCCGCTGTTTGGGTGGAACAAATGAATAAGCATGAAAACAATAAGTTGCAGATTGAAGCTACAATTTATGTTGAAAAAAATGGGCAAAAAGGCATTATTATTGGCAAAGGCGGTAAGATGCTCAAGCAAATTGGGATCAATTCCAGACGCCAAGTTGAGGATTTGCTAGGTGAAAAAGTTAATTTGCATCTTTGGGTAAAAGTCCAGCACAATTGGCGTTCTGACCCGCAATTTTTAAGAAAAATAGGTTATAATCCAAAGGATCTGGCCTAAATGGTTCGTGAGCTCAAGGAAGTTAATGGCATAGTTTTTAAAAGGCAAAAGTATCATGAGGCTGATTTACTGGCCAAAATAATGACAGAAAAAAATGGCATAATCACATTGCTTGTTCGTGGTGCACTAAAAGCAAAGTCTAAATTAGGTGCATCATTGCTTAATTTTTCTTATGGAACTTATGTCATTTATTCGTCTGGACATGGTTTGAGTACTTTGAGGACATTCAAAAATGTGAAGCAATTTGATGGAATATATGACGATTTAATTAAAAACGCTTATGCTTCTTTTGTTCTTGACTTGATAGATCATGCATTTATTGAATACCAAAACCTTGGTAAGTATTACAATTTGGCAAATTTTGCTTTACAAAAGATTAATTCAGGTACTGATCCTGAAATGATAACTCAGATAGTACAAATGCAATTGTTAGCAGCTTACGGAGTAGAGCCAGAGCTGAGAAGCTGTGTGATCTGTGGAGAAAAGCAGGGAGAGTTTGACTATTCAATCAGAAAAGGTGGTATTTTGTGTAGTAAGCATTTTTATGCTGATCCATCTCGTTTGCATTTAAAACCAAAGGAAACAGCTGTTTTGAGAACTATCTTTTTACTTCCTTTTAACAGATTAGGTGATATTAAAATTAATTCTGCTACCAAAAAAGCGACACGCAGAGCTATTGATCGTATTTATCAGGAAACCATTGATCTCAATCTCAAAACTAAAAAGTTTTTGGATGAATTGAAATTAACTGACTAGCCCTTCTGATTGAATACTTTTTATGATAAAATAATAATATGTATTGGCTATAATGAGGATAAAAAAGTACCAGTTAAGCGAGTGTTGAGGGTGAAAGAGCACCTGGGAAAAGGCACCTCTAGCTAAATTAATTAAGAGCAGGAACTATTTCCTGAATTAGGGTGGAACCGCGACTAAATCTCGTCCCTATGCATGTTTTGCATAGGCTTTTTTTATGGTCTTATGCAGGAAGGAAATATAAATGGCAAAGAAAAAATTAACTATTCAAGATATGATTTTTAAATTAGAAAAGTTTTGGTCCTCAAAGGGATGCATGGTAATGCCTTCTTATGATGTTGAAAAGGGCGCAGGAACTATGAGTCCTTATACTTTTTTGCGAGCTGTCGGTCCTGAGCCCTGGGCGGCTTGTTATGTTGAGCCCTCAAGACGTCCAGCTGACGGGAGATATGGTGAAAATCCTAATCGTTTGTTTCAACATCATCAATTTCAAGTAGTAATTAAGCCGGCACCAGAAAATATTCAGCAATATTATCTCGATAGTTTGAAGGAACTTGGTATTAATCCTTTGGAACATGATATTCGCTTTGTCGAAGACAACTGGGAAAATCCTTCAATGGGCTGCGCTGGTGTTGGTTGGGAAGTTTGGCTTGACGGCATGGAAGTAAGTCAATTCACATACTTTCAAACCGTCGGCGAACTTGATGTTAAGCCAACAATGAGTGAAATAACTTATGGTGTTGAACGACTGGCTTCTTATATACAAGATGTTAATTCCGTTTTTGACCTCGAATGGGGAGATGGGGTTCTTTATCGCGACATATTTAAAGAAGCTGAGTATGAGAATTCTAAATATGCTTTTGAAGAATCAAACCAGGAAGATCTATTAAAGTTTTTTGATGTTTATGAAAGAACGGCCCAGGAATTAATTGGACTTAATTTAGTTCAGCCTGCTTATGACTATATTTTGAAATGCTCACATACTTTCAATTTGCTCGATGCTCGTGGAGCCGTATCGGTTACTGAAAGAGCAGGATATTTGGCCAGAATTAGAAACATGGCACATGAAGTAGCTGTATGTTTTGTAAGAGAACGTGAAAAAAGAGGTTTTCCTTTGTTAAAAAATGCAGAAGATAAGAAGGCAGGACTAGAAAATGGCTAAAGATTATTTATTTGAAATTGGTACTGAAGAAATGCCAGCCCATGTCGTTGAAAGGAGTGTTAAGCAGTTAGCTGAAAAGACCAGCAAGTTTCTTAGAGAGAACGGGCTTAAATTTAAAAGCATTAAAACATTTTCCACACCCCGAAGGTTGACTATTTTAGTAGAGCAGCTTTCTGAAAAACAGGCCGATATTGACGAAATAAAAAAGGGTCCTGCCAAAAAAATTGCACTGGATCAGGATAAGAATTGGACTAGAGCTGCTCAAGGATTTGCTCGTGGTCAAGGAATGACTACTGATGATATTTATTTTGAGGAATTAAAAGGTACCGAATATGCTTATGTTCATGTTCAAAAAGAAGGTAAAAAAACCACTGATATCCTTTTAGGTATGAGCGACATTGTCAAAGCTATGACTTTTCCAACTAAAATGCGGTGGGATTCTCATGATTTTGAATTTGTTCGTCCTATTCATTGGCTAGTCTCACTTTATGGTAATGAAGTAATACCAGTCAAAATTTTAGACATCACAGCTGGCCGAAAAACTGAAGGTCATCGCTTTTTAGGCGACAGTGTTGTACTAGCTAATAGTAGTGACTATGAAGATGCCTTAAAAGATCAGTTTGTAATTGTTGACTCAACCAAACGTCGCACAATGATAGTTGATCAAATGAACAAATTGGTTAAAAAGAATAATTGGCAAATTAAGCCAGATAAAAGTTTACTTGAAGAAGTTACAAATTTGGTTGAATTTCCTACAGTTTTCACCGGCTCTTTTGACAAAAAGTATTTGGAAATGCCTAAGGAAGTTTTAATAACTTCCATGAAGGATAATCAACGTTACTTTGAAGTTTATGATCAAAATGATAAATTAATCAATCATTTCATAGCTGTACGTAACGGTAATAAAGATTACTTAGAAAATGTTGTTTTAGGTAATGAAAAAGTGCTAGTAGCACGGCTTGATGACGCGCAATTCTTTTATGATGAAGACCGTAAATACCCTCTCAGTCATTTTGTACAAAAACTTGATAATGTTTCATTTCACGATAAAATTGGATCAATGTCCGAAAAGATGAAGCGCGTTCGGATCATAGGTGACTTCTTGGCTAACAAATGGCAACTAAATGATCAAGTGGTCAAAGATTTTGATCGGGCCAGTCAGCTTTATAAATTTGATTTAGTTACCCAAATGGTAGGTGAATTTGCTGAACTTCAAGGAGTAATGGGAAGGCACTATGCCAAATTAGCTGGAGAAAACGATGATGTAGCTGATGCCATTGAAGAGCATTACATGCCAACTACCTCTGAAGGAGAATTACCTAAAACAACGGTTGGTTCATTATTATCTGTTGCTGATAAATTAGATACTATTATTACTTTCTTCGCCGCTGGTATGATCCCTAGTTCTTCAAATGATCCATACGCACTTCGTCGCTATGCCTACGGCATTGTCCGAATTTTATTAAATCAAAAATGGTCATTACCATTTAACGAATTTTTACCGGAAATTGTTTCAGCTCTTGAAAATAAGACGCCTGCTAAACTACCTAAAAAAGCTGAGCAAGAGGAGGAAATTTCATCCTTTATTCGTGATCGCATTAAGCAGTACTTACAGAAAAACAACTATAAATATGACATAATAGATGCAGTTTTGGCTTCCAGTCAACAGGATCCGATTCAAATTTTGGCTGCAGCAAAAGTTTTGCAATTACATCATGATGATGATAAATTCAAGCCAGTTGTTGAAAGTTTAATCAGAATAAACAATATTTTGCAAAAAGCTAAGTACAAGGGGCAAAATGTTGTAAAACGAGAAATGTTTGAAAATAATACTGAAACTGAACTTGCTGATGGAGTTAGCAGCTTGAGCAAGGTTAATGATCTCTCAAAACTTTATGATGGCTTTGTAAAACTACAGCCTGTCATTGATCTTTACTTTGAGACAAATATGATTATGGATAAGAATGAAGCTATTAAAAATAACCGTTTAGCACAGCTTAATGGGATAGCACAACTTGCAAAGCGGCTCGGTGATCTAAGCAAATTAGTTATTAAATAAAAGTAGGTGAAAAGATGGCTGGTCTTATACCTGAAGAAACAATTGCTAAAGTTCGTAATAATGTCAATATTGTCAATGTCATAAGTCAGTATGTTTCACTTGAAAAGAAGGGCAAGGATTTTGTCGGTCTCTGTCCTTTTCATGAAGAAAAAACGCCTTCATTTACTGTTAGCGAGGGAAAACAATTTTTTAAGTGCTTTGGTTGCGGTAAAGGTGGCAACGTTTTTTCATTTCTAATGTATAAGGAAAATTTAACTTTTCCGGAAAGTGTTCAAAAAGTAGCTGATTTTGCTCATATTGATATTGGTGAATATTCCAGTCAAAAACCAAAATTTTCTAATATACTCATCAAAATAAATGAAGAAGCAGCCGACTTTTATCACAGAGTATTAATTTCTACTAATGCAGGAAAGCCAGGGTATAATTATGCTGAAAAACGTGGCCTTAATCAAGAAATAATTAGTCATTTCCGGATCGGTTATGCTCCTAAACAAAATAATTTACTACTAACTTATCTTAGGGGACAAAATTTTAAAGATGAAGACCTGATAAAAAGTGGTTTGTTTGTTCAATCGCAAAATGGAGAATTATTCGATCGTTTTAGGGAAAGGTTAATGTTTCCGCTTAGTAACGAAGGAGACTATGTCGTTGGTTTTTCTGGTAGAAGACTTGCAAAAGACAAAACAGAAGCTAAATATATTAATAGTCCAGAAACCGAAATATTTACCAAATCAAAGACTCTATTCCATTTTGCAGAAGCAAAAAAAGCAGCTCGCAGCGAAAAACACTTGATTTTGTATGAAGGCTATATGGATGTAATTGCAGCATATAAAGCTGGAATAAAATCTGGTATCGCGTCGATGGGTACCAGCTTGACAGATCAGCAAGTATATATGTTACGTAGAATTACTAATAATATTATCATAAATTATGATGGTGATGATCCTGGGATACATGCTGAAGAACGAGCAACTAGAATGTTTAATCAAGTCGGAGGCTTTAACTTAGGAATTGTTGTCTTACCTGAAAAACTTGATCCTGATGAATATGTCAAAAAATATGGTGCTGAAAAATACCAAGACGAAGTCAAAGGTGCGTTGACACCGACGGATTTTTTCCTTAAAAGGCTAAAGCAGAAATACAATCTGGCAAATGATAGGGAAAAATTAGCATACTTAGATGAGGCCATGAAGGAAATAGCTCAATTATCTAATCCAGTTGAACAAGATTTATATTTAAACAAAATCGCCAAGGAACAAGGTGTGGCACAAGATTCACTTAAAGTGAACTTGACAAAATACCGCAGGCAGCAAAATCAAGCAAAGAGACACCAAGGTTATCCTGAACAAGAACAAGGTCAGTCCTATAATTATTCAGATCCACCAATAGATAACGCTCAAAAGCAGGAAGTCAATGATCCTATTCAAACACGATTATTATATTTATTTATTCATTCAAAGCATGCACAAGAATATTTACTAGCCCATCAATTTTTATTTCCAGATTCAAAATATCAAAGATTAGCGGAATTATGGTTAAATTTTAGTGAAAATCAAGAAAATCCAACAGTTAATAGTTTTTTAGATTTTATTCCCAGCGAACTTCAAGGTATAATAGTTAATGCTGAAATGACAAACATGCCCCAGGATTTTTCAGACCGCGAAATTGATGAGCAAATAAACGCATTAAATATGCGCAAAATTAATATTAAACTGCAACATTTAATGAATGATTTACAAGACGCAAAACGCAAAACTGACACAGACGAAATATTAGATATTACTCGCAAAATTTTGCAGTTAAAAAGAATTCAGGGTTAAAGGGGGGCTTATTGTGGCAGATAAGGAACAAGCAGCTAACAACGAAAAATTATCTTTAGACAAGATGGTTAAAAAGGTTGTTAAAGATGTTAAAAAAGATAAATCTATTACGGAAAAGGAATTTGTTGCTCAATTGATTAAGCCCTATAAACTACAGGGAAAAGCAGTCGATCAATTAGTTCAGGAATTTGAAGATAACGGCATCAGTATTGTTGATGAAAAAGGTAACCCATCGAGGTTAGCCTTGAAAAAGCAAAAAGATGTTGAAAAAGCTGAATTAAAAGATATGTCAGCACCTTCAAGCGTAAGGATGAATGATCCGGTCAGAATGTATCTGAAAGAAATCGGTCGGGTACCCTTACTGAATGCTGATCAAGAAATTTCTTTGGCAAAAAGGATTGAAAAAGGTGATGAAGAAGCTAAACAAGAATTGGCTGAGGCCAATCTTCGTTTAGTGGTTTCTATTGCTAAGCGTTATGTAGGTCGTGGTATGTCGTTTCTTGATTTGATTCAAGAAGGAAATATGGGTCTGATGAAGGCCGTAGACAAATTTGATTACAGCCTAGGTTTCAAGTTCTCAACTTATGCAACTTGGTGGATCAGGCAGGCAATAACTCGTGCGATCGCCGACCAAGCTAGAACTATCAGAATTCCAGTTCACATGGTCGAAACTATTAATAAGTTAATCAGAATCCAAAGACAATTACTGCAAGACTTAGGTCGTGAACCGACTCCAGAAGAAATCGGGGCAGAAATGGACATGCCTACTTCTAAAGTTCGTGACATTTTAAAGATAGCTCAAGAGCCGGTATCCTTAGAAACTCCAATTGGGGAAGAGGACGATTCTCATCTTGGAGATTTCATTAAGGATAAAGATGCAACTAGTCCTGAACAACATGCTTCTTATGAAATGCTGAAAGAGCAATTAGAAGAAGTGCTTGATACCTTAACAGACAGAGAAGAAAATGTTCTTCGCTTACGTTTTGGACTTGATGATGGTC
>CAMKZU010000013.1 GCA_946477855.1 uncultured Lactobacillus sp. | reverse complement strand
TATTTTATTTTATGGCATTACAAGGTGCACCTATTAGTTTTGAAACTTTATATTTATTGAATATGACAGATGAGCAAGAAGACCACCCGTTATTGATACTCTTGATTATTGTCTTAAATTTAATCTGTGTGATCTTACTTGACTATTTAATTAATCGAGTTAAATTTTACAAAACTGAAGGTAAAAATGAGTAAAATTTAACAGGATTTGAGTACCAGGCATATTAAAATGCTTGGTACTTTTTTCTAGCGTAAAGTTCGTTAGACTTTTTGATATATATCGGTTTTTTAGTTTAGAGTAGTAAAAGTTACGAACCTCTATTTGATAAAAATTGCGTCAGTCTTGTAAATATAATTTGCAATTTACAAAGCAGAGACATTAATAATATACTTAAATAAAGTAGCAGTGTATGCATAATAGCAATCGATTATATGAATATAGGCCAAAAAATGAGTACATCAGTGATAGAAAACGTAGAAATTAACGGCGCTAAACTATATTTTTCAATTAGTTCAAAGCAAGGCCGGAAACCAATCATTTTATATTTGCATGGTGGACCGGGCGATGCCTGCATCCCCTTGACTAAAAAACTTAATAGCGAACTAGAAGATCATTTTATCTTTGTCAATCTGGAACAAAGGGGCAGTGGACTATCGTATTACAAATTTTCACCTGAAGAAAACTTGTCCATTAATACCATCTTGGCAGATATTCATCAGTTTGTGCTTTATTTATTAAAACGGTTAAAACAAGATAAATTGATTATTATGGGTCATTCTTGGGGGACAGTTTTAGGACTTTATTTTATTCAAAATTATCCAGACTTGGTTACGCAATATATCGGAATTGGTCAAGTCGTTAATATGAAAAAGAATATTGCTTTACAAAAAGCTTTTTTACGAACAAAAATGAAAAACACTGCCAAACTTGACCAACTTGATTTTGTCCATGAACCAACTAAAGCCAGTCTCAAATTAACTAAAATGATTGTGGCTTATGGCGGCTCAATTTACGGTGCTAAAAATTACCGCAAATTAATTTTGCCTTTTATATCTGCCAAAGATTATTCTTTTAAGGACTTAATTCATCGCTTGCAAGGCTCGAAGCAATCAATTCAATATTTCTGGGAAGAACTGATGGACGTTAATTTTGAAAATGTTCTGCATTTTGCCGTTCCCATCACTTTCTGTGAGGGCAGGCATGACCACCATGTGTCGTCGCAATTGACTGCAGAATATGCTGCTAAAATTACTAGTCCGTGCAAATTGATTTGGTTTGACCATTCTGGTCATTTTCCACAGTGGGAGGAGCCAACTAAATTTAATCAGGAAATTATTAGGCTTTTAGAGTCACAAGCAAACTAAAAAACTGGCAAATCACGTTATTAACAGCGTGAGTTTACCAGTTTTTTATGTTTAATTAGACCTTATTAGTTATTCTGAAAATTACTCAAAAACTTTACGGTTTTTTCATTTTGCGGGTGATTGAATAATTGATCAGGTTTACCTTGTTCAGTAATTATTCCGTCGCTGATGAAAAACATTTGATCGGAAATCTCCTTCGCAAATGCCATTTCGTGGGTTACGATAATCATCGTTAAACCAGTAGTAGCCAGATTTTTCATGACGCTTAAAACTTCACCGACCATTTCTGGATCTAAAGCACTAGTAGGCTCATCAAATAACAGAATTTCAGGATCCATGCAGATTGCCCGGGCAATCGCAACCCGTTGTTGTTGTCCACCTGAAAGTTGGCTGGGACGAGCATTAACGTATTGCTCCATACCTACTTTTTTCAGATTAGCAAGTGCAATTTTACGCGCCTCGTCTTTTGACCGTTTTAATACTAACTCTTGACCTACCATACAATTAGCTAAAACATTCTTATTTTCAAACAAGTCAAATTGTTGGAAAACCATGCCGACTTTAGCACGATAAATATTACGATTGTAGTTTGGTGCCAAAACATTTTCACCATGAAAATCAACTTCACCGGCAGTAGGTTCTTCAAGCAGGTTGATACAGCGCAAAGTAGTTGATTTACCGCCACCTGAAGGACCGATAATGGTGGCAATTTCACCTTTATTAATGTCAAAAGAGATATCTTTTAAAACTTGGTGTTCACCGAATGTTTTCTTGATGTGCTTTAAACTTAAAATAGTTTCGTTTGTTTCAGTCATTAGTTCTTAGCCTCCATGTCTTTAGGTGTGCCCACTTGAACTTGGTTTGCCATTAAGTTGTAATTCTTACTTCCTTGGAGGTGTTTTTCAATTAAGTTGAAAATTCTCGTGATGGTAAAGGTCAAGATGAGGTAGATAGCAGAAATTGTCAGGTAAGTTGGGAAGAACTTGAATGTCTGACTAGCAACAGTTGAACCAACGAAGAACAACTCTGATACGGAGATGATACTCAAAACTGAGGTATCCTTGATATTAACGATAAATTCGTTAGTAATTGAAGGAAGGCAGTTCTTGATTGCCTGTGGCAAAATAATATGCCACATTCTTTGATTATGAGTCATTCCCAACGCACTGGCTGCTTCAAACTGACCTTCGGGTGTAGAAATAATGCCTCCCCGAATAATTTCGGCTAAATACGCTCCGGTGTTGATGGAAACGATGATTAGTGCGGCGACAGTTCTGTCAATATTCAGGTGCCAGAATTGGGCAATACCATAGTAAATCACAGCAGCTTGCACCATCATTGGCGTACCCCGGAAGACTTCGATGTAAACCGAAAGTAGCCAGTTGACAAACTTGAGCAGCCATCTTTTACCGGTAGTAGTTGGTGTAGGAATGGTTCTGACGATACCAACTGCCAGACCGATAAAGAAACCTGCAATGGTACCAACTGAGGCCAGAAGAAGGGTCATACCGATACCGTTTAAAATCATGCCGCCATATTGGCGCCACATTGATACTAACCACGGTTCTGACTTAGCCTTTTTGCCTTTTTTGTTATTATCAGTTTTAGGTTGCTGCTTAACAGCTTCAGTCATTAGCTTAGTTCTTTTTGCTTCAGGAATAGTAGCTAATATCTGATTAACACTCTTAAGCAGAGCTTTGTTGGGCTTAGCGATTCCGATGGCAGTGACAGACTCATCTTTTGTGGCGTGGAAACCAGACATTTTGCTGACAGGAATTGACTTAATGTCAGGGTCAACCATCTTAAAGGAAGTTGATTCAGTGTCCTCGGCAACATAGCCGTCAATGGTGCCGGAGATTAAACTTTGCCGCATTGCCGCAAAATCACGCATAGCCGGTTGACGCTTAGCGCCCTTTAACTGCTTGATCAGGTCATAGTGGAAAGTACCTTGTTGCGCCGTTAATTTTGCACCCTTAAAGTCGGTTAGTTTCTTAGCGTTAGCGTATCTGCTATTAATCTTGGTAATTACCACAAAAGTACTGTTTCTATAAGGCTGAGAGAAATTAATGGCCTTTTCCCGCTCAGCTGTAGGGCTCATGCCGGCAATAATCAAATCAGCTTTGCCGCTGGTTAGAGCAGGCAGTAAACCATCCCATTCGGTCTTAACTACTTCAACTTTTCGATGCAATTTTTGCCCAATAATTTTAGCAATCTTGACATCATAACCATTGGCGTATTCTTTTGAGCCCTCAATTGGCACAGCACCGTTGGCATTATTAGTCTGTGTCCAATTGTACGGCTGGTAATTAGCTTCCATGGCTACTTTTAATGTGCCCTCATCTTTTTTAGCATCAGCTTCAGTAAGACTAAAATTAGCTGCTATGCTCAGACAAGTGAATAAGGCAACTAGGGTAGCCAACCACTTAAATCTTGACTTCATTTTGAAAACCTCCACAAAATATGTTTCAAATAAAGCCAACACAATAAAAGCGTAAATAAAAAACTCGCTGTTACACAAAACAACGAGGTTATAATCTATTATTAGAACAAATCATATAGCGCTCCCCGGGGACTAACCGGGACAGTCTGCAAAATATTCTCTTGCAGCCCAACAAGAAGATTGAAACGAACAACATCCTTGTTTCGGCGGTAATTCTTACGCTAACCTTCAAAGTGTTCGCTCACTCAGATTAGTTTCGTAACAACCGCGACCTCTATTGCATTGGAAATTATTTAACTTAGAAAAATAATAGGCTATTAAGAGTGACTTGTCAATAATTTTATTTAAAAAGTATTTTATAATTATCTCATTTATTTTCTTTTACTATTTTAAAAGACTTCGAAAAGCTGCTCTTACTGCCAGCCATTACCTGCCTGATAAGCGCTCTTTTTCATTCTAGAAACATAGGGATTACCGGCAACATAATAACGTAATTCTTTGTTAGCCCATTCTAATTCAGATTGACTAACACCAATTCTGGGGCTGGTTTTAATTTCCTTAGCCTTCTTTTTGTGACTGTCATCTAAGTCAATTTTGAAAGGGGAAGCGGTTAAGAAATGTAAATTCCATTTTTTATCATGAATGCCAAATGCCTGCATCATTTTAGCAGGACCATTAGTTAAAAGCACACCGTTTTTGCCGGCTCGGTTTTTAATCATCTGCTCTATACCCCAGACTGGTTCGATAGCCCTGATTAAAACTCCTTGCGGCTCATTATATTCTTGCGTTGCGACATCGAAAAAGAAGTACTGTCTTTGAGCGTAAATATAAATGGTTCCGCCTTTGCGATAAAGACCTTCATTAGCTGGGCTGCGATGACCGCCGTATGAATGAGCTGCGCGATCTTTGACCCCTAAATATGCTTCCGCTTCTACAATGTAGCCACCCATAATATGTTCACCGTCATTGTATGTGAGGGGTCTGCCGATTAAGTCTTTAGTAATAGCAGCAGTTGGTTTATTAGTAAAATAAGTTGAATAATTCATTTTTCTTTCCGTGTAGTAAACTTAAACTAAAAGGAGATATTATGATGACAAAAATAAAAGTAGTGCGCATTTATGAACATGAGCAGCCTGCTGGCTATCGCATTTTAGTTGATCGTCTGTGGCCACGAGGCAAAAGCAAAAAAGATGCTAATTTGGATGAGTGGGTCAAAGAAATTGGTCCCAGCACCGAATTGCGTAAGTGGTTTAATCACGATGATACTAAATATCCTGAGTTTAGGCAAAAGTACATTGCTGAATTAGAGCATAATCCAGTGACCAGTACTTTTGTCGCCCAAGTGAAAGACGAGCTTGCCGAACAGGATGTCCTTTTTCTTTATGGTGCTAAAAACAAAGAACACAACCAGGCAGTTGTGCTCAAAGAATATGTTGAACAAAGATTATAGTTTTTGACTTTTCTTTTAGTACGCAAAAGTAAAAAGCAATGGTTAAAATTAGGATGCTGAAAACAAGCAATTCAAACAGCTTAAAGGCTTTTTTAAAAAATTAAAGCTTTTTAAAAACATCCAGGGCGTCCGCAATAATAGCAGAAATTCCTTCTGCCGGAATAGCTGTTTTATTAATTGCCCAAACTTTGGCACCGGCTTGCCTATATGCTAATAATTGGGCAAATGGATACACAACAAAACTGGTGCCTGAAATAATTACGAGGTCAGAATTTTGCATTGCGTTGACAGATTTGGCTAAACTGTCGCCGTTAATTGCTTCACCGTATAAAACAATTCCTGGTCTGATAATACCGCCGCAATTTTCATGACGGTAGGACTTAGCATATTCAGCATAGTCAACAGCTTTGTGACATTTAGTGCAGTAGATATTATAGAGACAGCCGTGAAATTCAGTCACGTGTTTATTGCCCGCTTTGGTATCTAAGCCGTCAACATTCTGGGTGATTAAATCGCCTTTTTCGTTGCAGATAGCAGCAATTTTCTCGTGGATTTCGTTTGGCTTGGCGTCAGGGAAGTACATATTATCCATTACGAACTTGTAGAAAAAGTCAGGGCGCTGATAAAGAGTTTCTTCGCTCAATATTGTTTCTGGACTTTCAGAAACGCCGTCATAAATGCCGTTTTTAGAGCGGTAATCGGGAATACCTGAATGGGTCGATACTCCCGCACCAGTCAAAAAAGTAATGTGGCGCGCCTGATCAATATCATTTTTTAACTCAGTTATCTTGTTAGAATCAATCATAATTTTGCCTTTCTTAAAACTAGTTCTGCTACTGCTAGTTTACTACAAGATTTTGTCTAACATATAGGGTTATTGCAATAAAACCATGCCATCAGTTATTGACAGCATGGTTTTTATTTATTAAAGAATTTGGATACCGTGTTCTTGACACTTGGTAATCATGTCATGCGGCCAAACGCTGGCTTGAACTTCTCCAATGTGAGCTTTGCCCAGCAAAAGCATACATAACCGTGATTGTCCAATACCACCACCAATGGTATAAGGCAATTCCCCGTCAAGTAGCATCCGGTGAAATTCCAGCTTTTCGCGTTCAAGGCAATCAGCCTTTTTTAATTGTGCGTGCAAACTTTCAGGACTAACGCGAATACCCATTGAAGAAATTTCGATTTTTTGCTTTAAAGGTTCATACCAGAAAATCAGATCGCCGTTTAGTTGCCAGTCATCATAATCCGGGGCACGACCATCATGAGGTTTACCACTTCTTTTCAGTTTGTCACCAACTTTCATAATAAAGACCGCCTTTTCTTCCGCGGCAATCTTGTTTTCTCTTTCTTCAGGACTGATGTCTGGCCAGCGGTCTTCTAATTCCTGTGTAGTGATAAAGTAAAGTTTTTCCGGTAAACGATAAGTAGAGGCAGGATAGCGGAAAGCACAGCCAGCTTCAATTTCTTTAATTGCAGCAAAAATTTTAGTAACAGTATTTTTAAGGGTTTCTTCCGTTCTTTCCTCCTTGGCAATAATTTTTTCCCAATCCCATTGATCAACATAAATTGAGTGGAAATTGTCTAAGTCTTCATCGCGGCGAATTGCGTTCATGTTGGTATAAAGACCTTCGTGCATGTTAAAGCCGTATTTTTTCAGTGCCATTCTTTTCCATTTAGCAAGGGAATGGACAATTTCAACTGTATCATCTGCCGGTAAGTCCTTCGCATCAAAAGCAACGGGACGTTCAACGCCATTTAAGTTATCGTTTAACCCCGTATGTTTTTTAACGAACAGCGGGGCAGACATCCGTTGTAAGTTTAATTTTTTAGCCAAAATCTTTTGAAATTCTTCACGAATGAAAACAATCGCAGCTTCAGTGTCACGAATGGTAAGAGTAGGGTGATAACCTGCAGGTAAAATTAAAGTCATTGTGTTGACCTCCTATGATTTTAAGGAAAAGAAAAAGCCTCCATCCCGTTTTTAATAAAACAAGGACGAAAGGCTTTTTCCGCGGTACCACCTTAATTGCCCTAAATAAGGGCCAACTCATGAAGCACTAACATGCTCCACCAGCGTGGTAACGTACTGGAGACGACACAACCTACTTTCACGTAAATTTCAGCGTGCTGCTAAAAGTGTTTTTCAATAATTCAGGGTCTAACGGTTTTGCACTATCACCATTTCACTTAAAGAAATAAATTATTTACTCGTCTTTTTCACTGCATTTAATTTAATAGTAATTTAACAATAATTTCAATAAAAATTCAAGTAATATTTTATTTATTTTGTGAATATTTGGTGAAGAAATGCTGCTCGTTAAATTTTATCTGCCAGTACGTGCTTAACGTCAGAAAGCGAATCAACTAAATAATCTGCTGCAGCTTGGGAAAAGGGAAAGCGTTCCTCTTTTAGGCCAATAGTGAACATTCCGGCATTTTTACCAGCCGCAATGCCATAATCCGAATCTTCAATCACCACGCATTGCTTATTTTCTAAGCCTAGTTTGGCTGCCACAGTATTATAAATTTCAGGGTTGGGTTTTGATTGCTTGAACATGTTGCCACTGATCACCGGATCAAAAAATTGCGTTAGCTGACACTGCGTCAGTACAGTCTTAATTTTTTCTGGAGCTCCAGAAGACGCCAAGGCAAGTTTTAGCCCTTGCTTTTGCAGCCACTTTAATAGCGGAATTGCATCAGGATTTAATAATTTCCGGTAGTTAATTGGGCGGTCTTTAAAGTATTGTTGAAATTTTTGATAATAGGCACGGTAATTAGGTTCACCAGAATAGTATTTTGAAATAATGTCAAAGTACATTTTCTTATTTCCGCCAACCATTTTGATGAGTTCCTGGTCGGGAACGGCAACACCTAAATAGTCCAAGTATTCTTTTTGGCGTTTCAACTGTAATGGTTCGCTATCAATTAACACGCCATCCATATCAAAAATAACAGCTTTGAACATTATATTTTTACCTCTGCTTCTTGATCTTGTCATATTCTGCAGCAATTTGCTGCACCACAGTATTAGTGGTTGGTCGTTCAATGTACTTGGAAATGGTCTTGGTGATACCCATTTCTTTGATGTCTGCTTGAATTTTCATCGCTTGAGAATCACGAGGCTCGTCATAGGAAAATGCTGCTGCTAATGCTTTTACGTGGGCGGTATAAGGCAGATGATATTTTTCACACAGATTGATTACGCCCATTAAGCGGTCATTTTTACCAACTTTACGGATAGGATCAAAGCCTACACGATAAATTGAATCTGACATTTCGTCCTTAGCAGCCGGTAAATATTCCAGTTCCCGAATTTGATCACGTGTTACCGGATATTCATACAGGACGGCTTCTATTGTTTCGTCATGGACACCCTGAACTAGTTGGTGGACTTTCTCGTCTGTTTCAGCTTTTGCAATATCATCATATCCTTGCAGGTAGCCTTCATAGGCAGTCGTAGCATGAGGACCATTAATAGTGAAAACTTTGATATCTTTTAACATTTCTACATTGTCCCGCACATCAAGCCACTTAACATCGCTAAAATCTGAGTATACGGGACCTTGGATAATAAGGGAAGCTACAGCCGTTGTCACTAACTTAGTCGCATAATTTGAGTCAGCGTCGGTTGAACGGCGAACGATCGAGTCTCTTATTACCACGTTTTGATCAAACCAGTTTCTCACTTCGTCATCAGCCAAGTGACTGCGGAAGTCTTGGGTTATTTGGTTAATCAAATGGTTTTTATTAGTCAGGCAAATTAGAGTCTTTTTTGCAGTGGGATCAACTTTAAATTGTTGGTTAAAGTAAACGGCTAATTCATTTGCCGCTGCAGGAAAATCACTGGGATAGAGGGGCAGCATTAATAAATCTGCCTTTAAAAAAGCCTTTAACACATGCTCGTAATCGTCTACCAGATAGGCGTCATAATTTTTAATAGTATTCGTGAAGACGCGCTTGGTAGTGTGAACACTTACTTCATAAGTATGAGTCCGGTTCAATTCCTGAATAACGCGGGGATCATTATCTAAGAAAGTAATTTTCCACCCGGCATTATAAAATGTTTCTCCCATAAAGCCTTTACCCAAACGACCTGCACCAACAATTATTACATTTTTCATGTTTAAAATAATCCTCCGATAAAATTTTTTATTCAAATACTGCTAAAATTTCTTCAGGACTTTTGGCAGTCCTGATTTTTTCTACATTTGCTTCATCCATTAAAGTCTGAGAAATCACTTTCAGAATATTGAGATGATCATCGCCTTCGCCGGCCAATCCCAAAAGGACATAAGCAATTTCGTTTTTACCAAACTTGACTCCGTCAGGAACTTGAATGATTGATATTCCTGTTTTCTTAATTGCACCCCGTGTGTCTTCAAGACCATGTGGTACTGCAACGTGGTTACCAATATATACCGGCAAATCTTGATTTCTTTCAATCATTTGGTCGATATAATCTGGTGTAACGTAGCCGTTATCAACTAATATTTGTCCCGATGCTCTAATGGCATCATCAACACTGGCAAATTTTTGATTGAGACGGATATTGTTAACGTTTAAGATTTGAGGATCAAGTTCTGGCTTTTTGGCCTGCTCCTCAGCGGGAGCTTCTGCTGTACCGCCGCTGTTTTGCTTTTTAACAAAATCAATTACTTCTTTATAATTAGTATCTTTTAGAAAGTTATTGATTGGAATAAAAGTGGTATCTGGGTTATTACTGCTTGCTTTAGCCCGGTCAATTAGAGAATCAAGTGTAACTACCAAATCCGCATCTTGATCAATTTGGTTGGCAGAAGAATTTTTAACCTGAATGTCCGTTAAATTTTCTTTTTGCAATAATAACTTTAAGACAGAAGCACCCATTGCACTTGAACCCATTCCGGAATCGCAGGCAACAATAATTTTCTTAATTTTGCCTTTCGCAGGCTTAACAACAAAATCATCTGTAGTTTTAACTTCATGATCGTCAACCGTGAAGGATAAAGTGGGGTCAACATCTTCTTTTGGTGGGAAGACCTTTAGTAAAAACGTACCGATTGCTGCAGCTACAAGGAAACCCGCAACAATTGAAACTAAATTAGCGAAAATAGCATCACGTGGAGTCATAATTGCAATATTGATTAAACTGCCGGGTGAGGCTACACCGATTAGACCGCCACCAAAAATAACTTGCAGATAAAGGGAAACTGCCAAACCACCCATTGTGGCAAAAATCATGATTGGGTTTCCCAGCACAAATGGAAAGTAGACTTCACCAATTCCAGCGATACCAGCAATAAACATTGCCATAGGTGCAGTATTTTTTGCTTTACCCTTGCCAAAGATCGATATTGAGAGCAGAGTGCCAAGAAGTGGCCCGCAGTTACTATCGACTAAGAACATAATTGATTTTCCGGCTTTAGCTGCTTGTGCAAAACCGATAGGAGCTAAAATTCCGTGATTAACAACATTATTTAAAAATAAAACTTGTGCGGGAGCCATAAAGACAGACAATAACGGAATTACCTTATTCTTAGTGGCCCAGTTAACACCTGCTGTAATCATTGCAATTAAACCCCTAATTGCGGGTCCAATCGTGATAAACGCTAAAATACAATAAAATGCCCCGATAATGCCTAAACTGAAATTATTTACCAGCATTTCAAAACCGGGTCTGATTTTGTTTTCGACGGCATGGTCAAACTTTTTCAATGTCCAAGCTGCTAGTGGCCCAATAACCATCGCACCACTAATCATTGTGATATTTGAACCCACGATAACGCCCATGCTGGCAAAAAGCCCGATGACGCCACCTCTTTGTCCGTGAATGTTATATCCTGCTGTATAAGCTATTAATAAAGGAAAAACGTAGTCCAAGATTGGTGCGATCAGCTGATTTAATTCCTTGTTAGGCATCCAGCCATGCGGAATGAAAAGAGCAGCCATCAGCCCCCAACCAACGAAAGCGCCCAGGTTGGGCATGACCATTGCGCTCATAATGCCGCCAAAACGTCTGATTTTGGTTAAAACGGTTGAACTATTGCTATTTTGGTTCATAATCTCCACCTCCTATCTAGTGGATTTAGCTCCTGTAATGTTAATGGTAGTGCCAGAAATATAGGAAGCATGGTCGGAAGATAAATATGTAATTAAATCAGCAATCTCACTGATTTTTCCAGGACGACCCAAAGGAATAATCGCTTTGTAGTCTGAACTGATATTATTAGGATCCTGTCCTCTGGTGTAAGCCAATGCTTTGAAGGCTGCGTCATTATTCATTGGCGTACGCTCATTAACACCGGGTGCCACAGCAACTACTCTGATGTTAAATTGACCCAGTTCTTTGGCCCAGGCTTTGGTGTAAACTGCGACTGCTGCCTTGTTTCCTGAATAACAGCTCTGACCTTTAGATCCCTCTAAACCTGCTTCAGAAGACATGTTAATGATCACGCCTGCTTTTTGCTTAATCATTACTCGTGCAACAGCTTGGGCACAGAAAACAACGCCTTTTTGATTGATATTGGTCATGAAGTCAAAGTCATCTTCACTAAGTTCATATTCGGGATGTGTGCCGTAATAATCGACTAACATACGTGGTCTGCTTACTCCCGCGTTATTAACTAAGACATCAATGTGACCGTATTGGTCGACAATTTGTTTGACAACCGCTGCAACTTCTTTTTGATGTGAGACGTCACAAGTCATTGTTGCTACGTTTGCCTGATTTTTATGTGCGTCATTTGCGGCAACGTCTAGTGAAATTACTTGAGCCCCATTTGCGGCTAATTCATTAACCATTGCTTCGCCAAGCCCCATACTGCCTCCAGTAACGATTGCAACTTTACCTTCTAAATTAACCCATTGTTGAGTCATAATCTGTATCTCCTTTTCTATATATTGCGGTCAAAATAGATACCGCTTTCATTAACCACCTGTATTCTATATGCGATTTATGCAAAAATCAATATATTTTTGCATGTTTGTTCAAATAAATTGCATAAATATGCAAAAATGTGCTGAAAAAAGCTCATTTTTGCTGCTAAAATTGAAACAAGTTAGTAAAAAGAAAATATGTTAAAATTAGTGAAGATAAACACGTTAAACGTAAACTAGGGATGCCTAATGTTAAAAAAAGAGCGCCAAAATCTGATTATTCAGGCAATTAATTTTCACAAACACGTTACTACAGCTGAATTGGTGGCTAAGTTTAACTGCTCAGAAGATACTATCCGCCGCGATCTGCGGGAGCTGGACCAAAAGGGGCTAATTAAAAGAATTTATAATGGAGCCATCCGCATAGGACCTCCTGTAACTACTTTTGAACAGCGCTTAACGATTAAAACCGAGATTAAAAAGCAGTTGGCTCAAAAAGCCTTGTCTTTTTTGCGTGAAGACACGGTTATATTAATTGATGGCAGTACAACTAATTATTATTTAGCACAAGCTATACCCGAAAATTTTGCTGCTACGTTTATTACCAACTCGCCTTATGTAGCAATTCAGCTATCAAATAAAAGAAATGTTAATATCATTACTTTGGGCGGTATTTTTGCCAAAAGGGCAGCTGTCAGTTTGGGAGTAGAAGCACTTGATGCCTTGAGGACGTTTAGAATTGATACCTATGTCATCGGCATTCATAATTTGGATCCTGATAACGGCGTATCTTTTCATAGTCAACAAGAAGCGCAGGTCAAAAAGAAAATGATTGATGTTGCTGATAACGTTATTGCCTTGGCTACTAGTGATAAGTTGGGCTTGTACAGCAATTTTATTTGTTGTGCCGCAGACAAAATTGATCAATTAATTACCGATTCTCAAGATGAAGAACTTTTAGCTCAATTTGCTAAAAAGCATATTGAAGTTGATCAAATAAAAAAAGCTTAGAGCCGCTTATTTAGCGGGCTTTAAGCTTTTAAGAGATAGCTATGAAATAATTTGCTGAATTAATTTTAAAAAACTATGTAGTTACATTTACTTTATCCAACCAAAACGCCCCAGTCTGTTATAATGAGAATGAACAAATGTGAGGAGAATTCTATGGTAATTTTTTATCTTATTTTAGATGCTCTGCTTTTAGGCTATACTTGCTATAGTTGGTACTGGCAGGCAAACATTGATTTAAAAGGGCATTATCGCTCCTCTTCAATTATTTGGGCAATAATTTTTATTTGGATTGGCTTTACTTGGCAACTGATTGAAAAAAGTGATCCGGGACTGAGTTTCTTTTTAGCTATCTTTTTAATGATTGGAATTATAGACGGCTTTACGGGGTTCGCTCCCAAAAGGGCTGTTGTGTCGGGCTACTTTCGCCGCACCATTTCATACGCGGATGTGGTAATGGTGACTTTAATCAAAGTACCTAATCCTAATAAAAAACAGGTAATTTGTATCTTGACCACCCAGAAGAATAAACAATATTATTTACGCTTTTCTTATGGTGTAGCTCAAATTATTGAAGCACTAAAAAATCATATTCATCATGATATCCGCATTGAAGTACAGGATATCTTTTAAGATCACGCGGCTAGCGTGGTCTTTTTTGATGGCAAATTATTCTTCCCAGTTCATTTCCAAAAATTTACTGAAGCCGCCTTTAAGAGCACGTTTCTTATTAACTTGCTTTAAAAAGGTTTCTTGGTCAACATTTTTGAATTTAAGGTAAGCTAAGATTACCTCATAAACATCACCCAGTTCTTCAACAAGGTTTTCTTCGGTTTTGGCAGCCAGAACTTCATTAGTTTCTTCAATTAATTTTTGCTTTAAAGCCGGCTCAATTTCTGCAGGTGCCAGTTCACGATAAGTCGCATAATGTGCAAATTCTGGAATTTTGTCTCTGACCAATTTTTTCATCTTTTAAGCCTCTCATACAAACTAAATTTTAGTATTTTAGTATTATTATACTGCTAAAAATGGTAAAAATATTGTGAAATATGTAACAAAAGAAAAGCTTAATTTAGTTAAGAAAGTGCGACTTCTATGCGCAATAATGATTTTAATGATGTTGTTCAAAATCGTCATTCGGTCCGGAACTTTGATAAGACGGTCAAAATCCCGCGCTCAGAATTTAAAGAAATGTTTGCCGAAACGATCATAGCGTCAACTGGTTGCTATTGACAAGAGTAATGAAACTGAAGCAACTTTAGCAAGGACAATTCGCTATCCGGTTGAAACTGTTTATCACTTTGCTGAATAAATAAAAAATTTGTACTTTAAAAGCCTTCCCTGAATGGAAGGCTTT
This sequence comes from uncultured Lactobacillus sp., assembly GCA_946477855.1. Classification (GTDB taxonomy): domain Bacteria; phylum Bacillota; class Bacilli; order Lactobacillales; family Lactobacillaceae; genus Lactobacillus. The sequence continues at coordinate 31,775 of CAMKZU010000013.1, read as the reverse complement.
TTGCTTACTATAAAATTGGTGAGAGCATCCGTGAAAAGCTCTGCAAAATCTTAAGCCAGCGACCTTGTTTGGCAATATCTTCTGGGGTTAGTAGTGATGAAACTTTCATATCATCTTCAAATGATTTGGCAACCTCAAGTGTGAAATTTTTATCATAAAAAACGGCAACATCTTCAAAATTGAGATCGTATGAGCGGTAATCTTGGTTCATAGATCCGACCGTAGAGAAAGTATCGTCAACTACTATGGTTTTGGCATGGATAAATCCCTTGTTATAAATGTAAATTTTGATACCATAACGGGATAGTTCGTTAGCGTACCACTGCGTTGCCCGGTAAATGAAGGGGTGATCCGGTTTACAAGGAATCATAATTCTGAGATCTACTCCTGAGCGCGCAATGGTCTGTAAAGTCGCAAACATCGCATCGTCTGGAATTAGGTAGGGCGTTTGAATCCAAACCCTTTTTTTAGCTAGCGACATGAGCCGCATAATCCCATTGCGCATATTTGCATTATAACTGTCTGGCCCGTCTGAAACTATTTGGGTTGCCACGTCACCACGATGAATGTCGTTTTCATCCAAATTTGGGAACAGAATAGTGTTAAATGTGATTACTTGGTTTTCTTTCTGAATAGAGGCATTCCAATCCATGACAAAACGTTCTTGCAGTAATAATGACGCTGAACCAACAATTCTGACTTGACTATCACGCCAGTAGCCAAATTTCTTTTTTCTGCTTAAATACTGATCACCGATATTAAAGCCGCCAGTCCAAGAGGTTTTACCGTCTACTACGACAATTTTACGGTGCAGGTGGTAGTTAATCCGGTACCGTGTAATCATGTTGCGCGAGGTAATAAAGGGTAGCACAACGCCGCCTGCTTTTCTTAATTGGTCAAACCAGGCTTTGGTTGCTCCCATAGAACCCCAAGCATCATAGAGCAAGCGCACAGATACACCTTCTTGGGCTTTTTTAATTAGTAAATCAAGAAAGTCATTGCCAATTTCATCATTATAAAAAGTGTAAAACTCCACGTTCACCGATTGCTTGGCGTTTTTAATATCACGCATCATGTCGTGAAACATGATTTCACCATCGGTGTAGAGCTTAACGTGATTGTTTTTACTTAAAGGTGATTCACCATCATGGTCAAAAAAATGTACTACCATCTTGGCCTTATTAGAGGTGTCAGAGGTGCTGATCTTTTTGGGGGCCGCAGTAATGGACTTTTGAACGTTGCGCAGACCAATGTGGTGCTGTTTGTTAATCGCAAAAATATTTTCCTGCGAAATTCCCCGCCCGAAAAAACCGTAAATAATCATTCCTAAAACTGGAAAAACCAGCAGGATAATCAACCAAGCCCAAGTTGTTGAAACAGAGCGCCTTCTGTGAAAGACGATGTAGAAGGCTAAGATAGTATTAGTAATAATGATGATGCGTCCTATGTCACGGAGCAGAATCACACTTATTTCCTCCAAAAATCAAATTACTTTTTAAGACCAATAAATTTATCAATAATGTCGATAACAAAGGGATTATCATGCATCCAGCTGTGTTCTGCGTACTTTTTACCGCGAATCTCAACTTCATGATAAGATTTGGCATAAGGTGCTAAAACGTAGCGGATGCTTTTAGCAGAAGTCACGGAAATAAATTTATCGCTGTTGGTGTTGTCTAAAACATTGCCATAAATGTTTAGCACTGAAATATTGGGATTAAATCGTTTGCGTCTGAGCAAAAGATACAGGTAGTGCAAGTTAACTACAGCTGGACGACCCTTTTGGTTAAAGGCATTAACGTTAGGAATGTCTCCTAAGTAAACTACCCCGTCAAAGGGACCAGCGATAAAAGCACATTTGACCAAATGAGGGAACTGCTTTTTACGGGATTTACGCATCTCTGTGCGTACGATGCAGGGACAGGCAAGAGAGTGTGCAATTGCCGAATAGTGAGAAAAATGGTACCTTTGAGCTAAGAAGGGTAATGTAAAACGCAAGTAGTAATCAATCGCATAAACGCCAACGAGGCGCTGGCGAAAAACAACTTGTACAATGGGATTTCGATCACCTGTCCAGGTACCTTCGAGCTTGAAGTTACCCAGCAAGTCAGTAGTTACTTTGAGATACTTCGAAGTTCCTTTATCTATCAGAGCCTGCTGAACCATTACCTTGGTGGTATAGTCACCACCACGAAAGCCATGAAAATAAATTATCGGTACTTGTTCAAAGTCACCTTTTTTTGGTTCAATGGTGGCGTTATCTTCAATTCTTTTTTTATGTAAACGCAAAAAAATACGAGTTGGTGCAAAAGTTGCCAAAGCAGCGAGAAAAAGCATACTGAGCCTGCTGGGCTCTTGTGCAAGATCACGTTTGTGGTTTTTTTCCACTTCTTCCTTGTATTTTTTAGTATTGAAGAACATAATACCACCTTAAAAATAGAACTACTTCTATTTTAGCATTGACAGAAGAATTTAGTGATAGGGGAACATATGAAATTTTACGCAGTCAAAAAGGGCCGCCAACCAGGCGTTTATCGCACGTGGGAGGAAGCCAAAAAACAAGTTGATGGTTTTTCTGGTGCTGAGTTTAAATCTTTTGCCCAAATAACCGACGCCACAGAATACTTAAACTGGGACAAAGAAACAGTTAATCAGGTCTTTCAAAAAGGGGAAGACACTTTACAAGAAGCAATTGCCAAGATCCAAAGAGAAAGCCGAAAAATTAATAGTAGCAATGAAACTGCTGCAAGTTCCGAGCAGGCGCCAAAATCTGCGGCAACAAGCAAAGCTGCGGACAACTATTTTGCCACGATTTATACTGATGGCGGCACGCGCAATACCGGCAATTTCAAGGGTGGTCATGTGCGGCAAACAGACAAGGCGGCTTGGGCCTATTTAATTGAGTGGCAAGAAAATGGTCAGCCTAAGTCAACTTATAATTCAAATGGTGAGTTTGGTGCCACCAATAATAAAATGGAACTGACAGCTCTGATTGAAGCCCTTAAAAAATTACTGGAATTAGGCTTCAACGACAAGCCGTTATTGTTTGTGCTTGATTCCCAGTATGTTTTAAATCCAATCACCAAAGGCTGGCTTAAAGGTTGGAAAAAGCGTGGCTGGACCAAGTCTACTCCAGGAGCAATTGCCAATCTTAGCTGCTGGCAAGAACTTGACCAACTATTAAGTAAATTTACTCAGACCAAATTTGAATGGACTAAAGGGCATGCTAATAATCGCGGTAATGAATTTGTTGACCAAACTTTAAATAAGTTTATGGATCAAATGTAATTAGTTAGTATTAAGCAACCATTAAGCCACTGAAAAGGTGGCTGAAGAATGCAGTAATATTATGCCAAATCTGTTCAAGCCAATTACGGTTTTCTGGTGTATTGATCTTATCAAAAATGCCTTTGGCATTCTTTTTAATGTTTTTAGAAAGTGCATCTGCCTGATCTTTGAATTTGTGATTTTTTAAGGCACCAGAGTCGCGTACTTCAATGAGAACGTTAATAATCTGTTGCTTCTGGTTATTATTAATCACGTCACCAAGATGGTTGATGTTGATTTGGTTGGTAACAATGTCATGAATTTGACTATCGGAAACGTTGTTGCCGATTTGTCCCATTTCCTGTTTGGCACCGGCAACGGCATTGTTTAATTGGGCGTCGCTATAGCCGTCTTTATCCCTATTTTCTTTAGTGATTTTGCTTAAAGTGTTCATTTCATCTTGAGCAGCATTAACTTGACTTTGGTTTAAGTTTTCGCCGGTTTTACTGTAAGCAGCGTAAACACCGGCTAAAGCACCAGAGCCGTCAATCGGCACAGCGCTGGTAACGTAGATATTGGCATCAGAGATGCCGGCGGTTAAAGCCGCATTTTTATATTGGTCGGCAGTAATGGTAGTAATGTTGTTGTGCCCGTTATAATCAAGAATGTGGACGTTAATACCATTACCTGCAGCTGTTTTTTCGATCATAGCACTGGACCATACGCCCGATTGGGTTGTGAAATTAGCACCAGAAGGGTTGAGATACTTCACTAGATCGGCACCTGTGATAGTCATAGTTTGATAGCTGCTGCCGCTTAGTGGATTGCTAAGCGTTTTTAAAGTACCGCTTTTTTGAGTTTCAGTCAGGGATGTTCCCAAACAAATAACAGGTAAGTCGTCTGCTTTAACCGTCTGTTCAAAGGCACCGCAGACAATTGTACTTAAAAATAACATGGTAACAATAGTTAAAAAAGTTTTTGCTTTTTTCATATAATAATTAACTCCTTTTGAATGAACTAATTATACTAAATACTCAAAGCAAAAGTTTAAATTATGGTTATGTACCACCTAGTTTACGTTATTTTTAAGATTTAAGATGGTATAATAACAAAAGTAAAGGAGGGAACTATGATTCAGCAACCTGAATTAACAGTTATCATGCCAATTTACAATGTTGAAAAATATTTAACTCGGGCTCTTGAGCATTTAGCTAAACAAGATGATCCGAATTTCAAATTGTTAATTGTCAATGACGGTTCAACGGATAATACCAGAAAAATAGCTGAGAGCTATCGTGAACGCTTCCGTTACTTTAAAATAATTAATAAACATAATGGCGGCTTGTCTGATGCCCGCAATGTAGGCATTGCCAACGTTGATACGCCTTATTTTACATTTCATGATGGTGACGACTGGGTTGATTCCGGTTATACTGCCTTTTTTGTCCGTGCGTTTCATGATCATCCTGATGCAGCGATGGTTTCTTGTGGCTTTTGGCTTGATTATGAAAATAAACAAGGTTCAGTTCCTGTAACTAAAAAACAAGTACGGGGAATGAAAGGCAAAGCGCGAACATACCAGTTAATCAGTAATCCTTTTGGCTCTTTATGTGATAATCATTGCCTAGCTACCCCAGTAAAGGGTTATACTTGGAACAAGGGCTATAAGTTATCGGTTGTACGGCAAAATCATTTACATTTCATGAAAGACTTAGCTTTTATGGAGGATCAGATTTTTAACGTACAATACTTGGCACTGACCGAGGGCTTTTACTGCGATAGCACTCCTATCTACCATTATTGGCAGCGTAAAGACAGTATGGTTCATCACTTCAACTTAAAAATGATACCCGATAATTTTAAGGCAAATTATATTGTTGCTAAAATTATTGTCCGTAGTCTATGGCAAGAGCATAGAAAAGAAAATGGTTCTGAACAAAAGTTAATAGAGGCTAGTGAAAGAGACCAGAGATGAGAGTAAAAGTTAATGGTAATGAGCTTTATTATAGTAAATTAGGTAAAGGTGCCCCGCTTTTGTTACTGCATGGGCACCATTTAGATGGTGGCATGTTTGACCAGATTGTTGCCCCGCTATCTCTTTATTACACTGTTTATGTACTGGACATGAGAGGGCACGGATTGAGCCAGGGAGAAGCAGCAGAACACTATCAAACAGAAGTTGAAGACCTGTCTGCTTTTATTAATCAGGTAAATATCAGAGGGTGCTATTGCTTTGGCTTTGATGCCGGTGGTTTGGTGGCAATGATGCTTGCTAGTCAAGATCAAACTGTGTTTCAAAAATTGATGGTAGCCGGTGTCTTTGTCAATGGCAACGGTATTAGGTCATATCATTATCTGACTGAAGGGTTTCTGCGTTTCTTGCGGATGAACCGCGATAGTAAGGTAGAACTGTCAGAAAGTTTTATGTCAGTCGACAGCTTGAAGGCAATCAAAATTCCAACCTATTGTGTTGTGGGAGAAAAAGACTGGGTTAAAGTTGAACACGTTAGATGGTACAGCCAAATTATCCCTCAGGGTCAGCTTTTGGTTATGCCTAGACAAAAGCATGACAGTTATGCCGTTAAGAGCTTCAAATTACTGAACTTAATGGAAGATTTTTTTAAATAGATTACTAAAATTTAAAAGAGAAACTTGAATGAGGAAAGCCGAAAACTATTTTCGGCTTTTTTCAATTTATTACTTTGCTAGGCACTAGGGACTTTTTTGGTTATAATAGACATGCAAAGATTGTATTTTAAATAAACGAGGTAGCTATGAACAAGGAAGAACTTCTTCAGTTAATGCACCCAATGAAGCTAATTGGGCTCGGCGGAAATCCCGCTTTAAATGAAAAAATTGCGCAAATATTGAAAAAGCCGTTAATCGAAACTGCTGTGCAGCACTTCAGTGATGGTGAAATTCAAGTTAATATTGGCGAAAGTGTCAGGGGGTGTGATGTTTTTGTCATTCAGTCAATTCAAGATCCTGTAAATGAGAACTTTATGGAATTAGAAATTGTTTTAGATGCATTGCATCGGGCTTCAGCGCATAGGGTTAATGTAGTAGTACCATATCTGGCTTATTCACGCTCAGATACTAAAACTCGTTCACGGGAACCAATTACTGCTAAACTCATAGCTAATTTATTACAAATTACTGGTATGGATCACTTAATCGCACTTGATTTGCACGCTTCACAAATTCAAGGCTTTTATAATGTTCCGGTTGATCATTTGCATGCTATGCCGCTTTTAGCGCAATATTTTATTGATAACGGTATTGCTACCAAAGAAGAAGATGATATTGTAGTTGTTTCACCGGATCACTCTGGCGCTAAACTTGCCCGCAACTTTGGTCAGTGCTTTGATGCTCCTATCGCAATTGTGGATCAGCGCCGTGCCCGTTATGATGCGGATGTGCATGATATGATTGGTGATGTTAAAGACAAGAAGTGCATTATTGTTGATGATTTAATTGATACAGGATCACGCATTTCTTCTTCAACCAAGTCTGTTTTAGCAGCTGGTGCCAAGAAGGTTTATGTTGCTGCCACACACGCACTGCTCTCACAGAACGCGCTTGAAGTTTTGAATGAATTACCAATTGAACAAATTGTAGTAACTGATACAATTAAGCACAGCCATTATCCGGACAGAATGGTCCGTATTTCTGTTGATTTGCTTTTGGCGCGAGGAATTAATTATGTATATAATGATCGCTCAATGCATTTGTTAAGTGAAAGTGATTTAAAGTAAAGACATATTAAATGGCTTGCTGATAATATTTGTTTTTTAATCTAAATTATAAGCATATAATATACCGGTGCCTTTTTTGTTTATTTATTCTATATCATTGGTATAATTAAGGCAAAATGTATAGGAGCTGAGAAAACATTATGGCACGACGTAAAAATTATAAAAGAAGACGTACAATTTTAAGTAATACATTTCACTTAATTAGAGAAAATGGAATGGATAGTGTTTCGTTTCAAATGATTGCAGAAAAATCGGGGATTTCTAAATCTTTGCTGCAATCTTATTATCCCCATAAATCTGGCTTAATTGCAGATGTTGTCCGCAACATTCTCAATACGTTAGACAAGCAAGTGCAAAAATTTAGTGCTACTAAAGAGGACGAAGTATGTGCTCGCACCAAAGCCTTTATTTATGCAATTGAAATGTTGGGAATTTATGATGAAGGTCTTAAGCGGATCATTACAGAAGTGTTTAAGAGTAACGAATCGTTAGATTTTTGGAGTAAGACCATTAATGACTGGTTAAAGGAAAAACAGCTATTTAACCACGTGGACTTTGATGCAAAAGAAGTACGGCTGGGAATTGCTTTTGTCGTAACAGGCATCAGTCGTCTTTATTATGATAATAAAGAATATGACGTTTCTCCTGAAGAAATAGCAGATTATGGTACAAAATCATTTATGTATAGTTTTTTACATTGTTCAAAATCTACTATTGATAAAGCGCTCAAAGAAGGTCATGAGATTATCGAATCTACCGATGTTAAAACCATTCATCATGCTATAGATACAATGTTTGATGAAGACAAGGAGATTGTCTGTTAGAAAGGAAAAATATGGCAAATGGCGCGCGAGATGGTTTGCACAGAATAAGTCAGGAACAGAACAACCAATACAAACAGATTCTGTCCTTTATTATCTTTCTGATTGTATCGCTAACCATGATTACCGCGACTTTCCTTAACCCCTTTTTTATGAAGGGACAGATTAGAAACAGTAGTAACGAAGCTGTAGTGGTTAGGCAGGTTAATAAGCATTTTGATACATTAGCAGAAATAATAGGTGCTAATAAAAATGGTAGTGCCAACCTGCTAACTACTAAGCAAACGCAGCCGATTGCTGATCATATTATTGATTACACGTTGGGTACTCCCTGGTTTAAATTTAATAACATGAATTTAGCTAAACAAATTTTGCATGATATTGAATTAAATATTGACCAGGATTCCTCCAGTGATGCGCAACTAGTACAACACAAATTAAAAGAGCAAGCAAATAATGCTCCCTTTGACGTGAAGGATGCTTTTAATCTGAACACGATCACTTTAGGAGGCAATATTGCATTTATTTTGTTAATCGTTAACGTAATTATATTAGTAATGGCATTTATTAGTTTGCACTCACTGATTAGTGATATGAAGTTATTGCTTAATTCAAAAATGCTGACCCATGAAGTTACCGCATCTGGAATGTGGGCGGGCTTTTGGCTAATGCTAAGTGCGGGAATATTAGCTATTATTCCTGTCATATTTGATGTCGAAGGCTTGGCTGTATTAGGCTATGTCTTAGAGATCGGTAGTAGTATTTTCCTCGATTTTGTCATTGCAGGTGTCATTCTTTATATCCTGAGTGCAATTCCGTGGGAAATCAGCTCGCCAAATAATTAGGTAATTTAGGTGTCAAAAAAGCAATTTACCGTTGCTTGCCAAAGGAAGTTCAAATGAAAATTTATTTTGCTAATGCTCTGTTTTCACAGGCAGAAATTAATTATAATGCGCAACTGGCTGCTAAAATTCGTCAAATAGATGATGCAATTGATTTATATTTGCCCCAAGAAAACGCGTCAATCAATGATAAACAAGCTTACGCTGATTCTAAAATGATTGCTCAAGCGGATACCGCAAAATTGGTTAACAGTGATTTAATGATTGCGGTGCTTGATGGGCTTAGCATTGATAATGGTGTTGCCAGTGAAATAGGCGTTGCTTATGCAAAAGAAATTCCGATAATTGGCTTGTACACAGATACACGTCAGCAGGGCGCTGATAATCAAGAAAAGTTGCAGGCTTTGACCCAGATTGCTGAAAACCAGTTTCACTACGTTAATTTGTATACTACGGGTCTAATTAAACTTAATGGTACCATTGTCAATAATGAAAATGACTTATTGGCAGCCGTCGCCAATTACATTTAAAATGTGCTCAGTTTAAAATAATACATTAAAAAACCGGGAAGAATTAACTTTCTTCGCGGTTTTTATATTGATCTATTTAGTTGCAAGTTGAAACAGTTTAAAACTATAAGTGGTTAAACCCGTGATTTTTACTTCATATTCATGGCCAACTATTAGCGGCATTGATCCAGGATAATAGGTAATAATCGTTTCAAAGTTGCCGTAACCGGTCTTACTATAATTGTGTACGTTTTTTGCTTGATAAGTTTCACCATTATCTTTATCGGTAATAGTAATAGTTGGCGTTCCATCAAAATGACGGCTAGAAAGATAAACTGACCAGGCAATATTTTCACCTGCTAAAAGTTCAATAGGGAAAACGCCAGCGCTAGGATATGTGACCATTTCTTGGCTCGGAGAGCGGAAAACGTCAACCGGATTGAATACTTTTTGCACAGAATAACGGTAGCCATTCGTACCATAAGCCGCACCGATACCGGTTGTAGTTAAGCGCGTTGATAGCAGCCAAGCACGATGACCGGTGTCTGCTCCGCCTAAATTATAGCGGTCAGTCAATAAATCAGTGATAACATCTCCTGCAGATTGGTCAGTGGTATTAAAATTAAGATTTGCTTGATTAGATGTGTTACGGGCAAGTTGCCAAGTATCTTTGCTAATCAATTTGGGGCGCTTATCATGAGGTAAATTATGCTGGTTAATCATCGGGTTAGCATTTAATGCAGCTAAAACAGCTGCAGTTTTTTGTGCAGCAATATTGTCCTCCGAGTTTTCATTTACCGGATTTAACCCAAATAACTCGCGGTAATAGTTTGTGTACGCTAATTGACTATTGAGGTATGCGGGTACAAGCACACCCTGCTTAAATTTAGTTTTAAAATGGGGTTTAGTTAAATAAAGGTTATTAAAGTTAAAAGCAGTATTATCGAGCTGTGCGTATTCCTGTTGCAGCTTGTTTATCTTGCTTTTTTCAATTGGTGTGAGTTCCGCAGCGTATGCTTGTGTATTGCTAAAAGGAAAAAAGAAAAGCAAACATAAGAGGGCAGTATAAATTTTTTTGAACATTTAAAGATGCTCTCCTTTCTTTAACACTAATTATAAGGCAAAATAAAAATAGGTATGTGTAAATTACCAAATGATAGTTATATTTAATAATTTGAATGGCTTTTTGTAAAGGACTTTTATAAGGAAAAGATTTTGACTAACAGTGAAGGCATGCGACTAGCAAAAAATATCAGTATCACTTTAACAGCTAATTTAGATGACTGGGACGGGGTCACTGGACCAGTAGATCAGGACTTGCGACAGGTAGTAGTGCAAAAAACCAGTATCATTGGTGGTAAGCTCTATGCTATGCAGCGTGTTGCGGGTGATACTCTGGTTTATCGCGGGCAAAATAACCTTAATACTGCTTTTAATAAAAAGATACCAGTTTTACATTTAACCGGTTCAGCTGCAGGACATACACAGACTTTGGAATTTGCCGGCAGATCTGGTCAATGGTTTATAGGTACCAAACCGAATGATTTAAATCAAAGTTGGTCGACATGGTCTAAGCAAGTCGCACGTATCAAAATGCCGCATTATTTTAAAATTGCTGCCAATACCAAAATGCAACCTCGATTATCAAATTTGAATTATGCAGGAGCAGATTTCGGCATCAGCTGCTCTGGAGAGCAGTTTGCACGTGTAGAAGTCGCTGTGTCACCTGATCTGCGCTACTTTTTAGTAGCTTATGGCGATAATGACTACACCGGCTATTTTGCGCTTTATTATCTAACTGATATTAATAATGCTCTTGATCACGCTACAACTACAACCAAACATGTTGATATTAGAACGATAAATTGCATTGCCGCATTTAAAGTGCCCAATTTTTCTGGTCATGGTGGGTTAGTTGGTTCGCTGCAAGGCTTTGCTATTAGCAATCACCGTGATATCTATCTCTCCAGCCAATTTGCAGATGATAGGTTAGGTCGGGATAGAAAGATTATTAAAATTCCCTGGGCAGCAGTTGATCCTCAGGCTTGGGAATTAGTTGACTTAGCTGGTGTAAACAAGCTGGAAATCCCCGGCTATTATACAGAACTAGAAGGCATACAACTAGCTAGTACGAATGATGTTTACCTGACTGTAGCTTATCATCAGTCTTTTGTCCCAGCTGCTCCGGATAAACACCCAACAAAGATCAATAAACTTTATGAAATCACTTGGGATTCAAATAACAATTTTTAATATAGTATAAATTTTTCGGATATGATTTTGCCTTATGCAAGACTTTTTGCTTATAATAAAAAATATTCCTAAAAAATTGTCTAATTTACAATTCTTCGGGTTTTCTTGCCGTATAATTAAAAGTTAGAAACAATGACTAAGAGGTAAAAATAATGACTAAGAAAACACAAGTTGGTTTAATTTTTGGTGGTAATTCATCTGAATATGAAGTATCAATTATGTCTGGCCATAATATTTATAATGCCATCGACCAAGATAAATTCGATGTGCATCCAATTTGGATTACTAATGACGGCTATTTAGCAAGTGAAGAAGACTCTTTTAAAGTCTTAAAAAATCCTAAATATACCATTGAAAATCCTCATGAAGTTGCCAACATTTCAAATTTAATTCAATTAAAGAATTTACCGGAAATTGATGTTTTCTTTCCGATTGTACACGGCAATTTAGGTGAAGACGGTTGTTTGCAAGGGCTGTTCCGCATTTTAAATAAGCCTTTTGTCGGTGATGATGTGTTAGCTTCGGCTGTGACAATGGATAAGGAATTTACCAAGATTTTAGCACAACGCGTCGGCGTTCCTGTAGCTGATTGGATCGCGATTAAGCGGTTTGAATATGAAGACGCTGCTAATGCCAAGCGGGACTATGACAAGGTCAGTGCTAAACTTGGTAGCGACCTCTTTGTTAAGCCGTCAAATCAAGGTTCTTCAGTTGGAGTTCATCATGTTACTAACAAAGAGGAGTTTGATGAGGCTCTAGCCGATGCTTTTAGATATGATGATAAAGTTTTAATTGAGGAAACCATTCACGGTACCGAAGTTGAGACTGCGGTTTTAGGTAATGATCAACCAATTGTTTCCGGTGTCGGCCAAATTATTAATGCAGCTGGTACTTTCTACAGCTATGAAAATAAATATGATGATGATTCCACTACTACCTTGCAGATTCCTGCTAAATTACCTCAAGAAATTGTAGATAAAGTTAGAGCTAATGCCCTAAAAGTTTACCAAGTCACAGAATGCAGTGGGTTAGCCCGTGTTGACTCCACACTGCGCGATAGCGATAATAAGATCATCTTAACTGAAGTGAACGCATTACCCGGCTTTACCAATATAAGTATGTATCCTAAACTTTTTGAAGAAGCAGGTATTTCATATTCTGAGTTAATTACCCGCCTGATTGAAAAAGCTCAAGAGCGTTTTAACCATAAGAAAAACTTGTTACATAAGATTGGTTAATTTAATTGTGCTAGGGAGTATATCTGATGAGTGAAGATAAGCATAATTTTGAAGAATTAACCGCACCGGCTGCAACGGCTAAGAGATTGCACATTAGTGTGGCTACTTTACGCAAATATTCTTTAATTGTAGAGAAAATTACTGGTAAACCCGATTATTATGCACGTACTAAGCAAAACGCCCGCTTATACAGTAAGCAAAATGTGCGTGATTTGGAAGATTTTCACCAATTGGCTCAGGATAACGGCTTAACCTTGCAGGAAGCCGCACAACAAATTTTTGCAGTTACTGACAAAAATGAACGGATTAAGAAAAAGGAAAGTGGCAAAAAACAAGAAGTAATGTCCACTTCCCAAATGGTGAAATTGCTGAACGCTTTGCAGCAAACAATTGGCCAGCAAAATACGGCTCTTAACAACCTGCAAAAACAGTTAAACCAAATTGAAGAACAGAATAAAGAGCTGCTCAAAAAGCAGGAGCAATTAGAACAGCCTGCTGCCAAAACAAATGGTGCTGCAGAAGATTTTAGTGTGTTACCGGATATTTCGGGAATTGTGACTGATGATCCTATCACGGATGTGCAAGAAATGCCGGCAACCAAACCATTAACTGCGGCTGAAAAGCGGGCTCAAGTAGCGCAGGATGAAGTGAAGTCAAGTGAGCAGATGCATGAGGAAATCTTGGCCAAGGCAAAGGAAAATGCGGAAAAGAGTGCGAACGCCAATGCTCACCGGACTTTAGCAGATATGCAGGTGGAACCGGAAAAGACACATTGGTGGCAGCGGTTCTTAGATATGTAATAATTGAAAACGACTTTTAACTAAAAGTCGTTTTTTTATAATAGTTAAATTTTGCAAATTTAACTAAAAATTTATTTATATTGACTGTTTTTAAGTTACAGTAGGTAAGTATAAATTGATGGGAATGATTTTGATTGAAAAAAATTAAGAAGCGCTACTTATTTGCGGTATTAATTGCAGTCGTAGGTTTAATTTTAACCACTTGCACCTACTTTGCGACAGATATTTATTCTAAAAATGATGTAGCCGTAGTGACCGATAGTCAAATTAAGGATACTTTAGAAGAAAAAAGTACCGATGTCTATGGCAACAAAGATGAAACCAGAAAGCAGGTGCTTCATTTAAAGGTCTTGTCAGGTAAATTTAAGGGTCAGACATACAAAACTACCAATATGTATTATCCGTCACAATTAGTCACCCAGAAGTTCCGTGCCGGTCAGCGGTTATTTGTTAATATCAAACATGGCGAGCCGATCATCCAAGACCCTAAGCGTGATTGGGTATTAGTTTTAGCAATGACTGTGATGTCTACGCTATTAGTGGCAGTTTCAGGTAAGAAATCTTTGAGTTTAATAGCTTCAATGATACTTAGCTGGGTAATTTTCTATCTCGTGATTATGCTCGATATTAAGCTGAATGGTTCTTATATTGTCTTGCTGTTTGGCTTAGCCGATATTGTCTTCTCCTTCTTTAGCTTATTAGTCGTTCAGGGCTTTAACCGCAAAATGTTGGCAACTTGGCTCGCGACTATTCTAGGCACCTTCGTTTCTTTTGCACTATGCTATTTAATTATGCGTCTGACAGGGGAATCGGAAATTAAATACGAAACTGGAGATTATGCCACCCAAGATCCGCGGGGCATCTTTTTAGCACAAACTTTATTAGGTATTTTAGGAGCGGTAATGGATGAGGCCACCGATATCATTTCCAGTCTTTACGAACTAGTTCAGACTAAGGCAGACTTAACTGCCAAGCAATTAGTTCACAGTGGGCGCACAATGGGTCAGGAAATCATGGGCCCACTGATTAACGTGTTGGTATTAATTTTTATGTCGGAGGAACTGCCGCTGACAATTATTTATTTACGGGATAACAACAGTTTGCGCTCCACTTTCGGTTTTACACTCTCTCTTGGTGTTACCCAAAGCGTCATTTCCGCGATTGGGATCGTTTTGACAGTGGTCTTCGCGACTGGATGCAGCCTGCTATTTTTAGAAGAAAAAAAGTGGAAAGCGGGGAATAAAAAATGAGTACGTTAACTGCGTTATTGATTGTATTAGCAATTTTAATGACAATTGTTGGTGGAGAAACCGGAATTCGCAGTTTTTTCAGCGTATTAATCAACACATTGTTGTTAATATTAGTGGCTATTCTGATTTCTTGGGGCATCAATATTCCACTTCTGATTTTGATTTTTGTGCCGTTAAAACTGGTAACCATAATTTTTCTTGGAACACATGATTATCAAGTTGCGAAAAACTCTTTTTATTCCTCACTAATTGTGTGTCTGGCAGTTAGCGTAATTATCTTAGGCTTTGAGTGGCTGGCGCAAGCTGCCGGTCTTGGCCCTGAAGCGGGCGAAATTCTGGTGGGCTTATCGCAAATGCCGGGATTGAATTATCCTTTAATTGCAGTAGCAGTTGCTATCTTTTCCACACTTGGTGCTGTTGCTGAATCTGCCGTTGCGATGAGCTCCGGTTTGCTCGAAATCAAAAAGCATAATCCGAAAATATCGTATGAGGAGCTCAAGGCCAGTGGAGCTAAAATCGGTAATGACGTATTGGGAACGGCGATGAATACCATTTTGTTTGGGATGTTCGGCAGCTTTCTTTCGTTATTTTTGTGGTACATACGTTTGAATTACACTTTGGGTGAAGTATTAAATGAGAAGATGTTTGTCAATGAAGCTTTGATTATAATGTATTCTTTAATTGGTGTATTATTAACAGTACCATTAACAACAACATTTTTGGCGAAGAATATGATAAAAGTGGGGCAAAAAGATGAAAGTAAATGATCTAACGTTAACTAATTTTAACCAGCGCAAATTCCAGCTGCATACATATACTTTGGGATCAATTGGCGAATTGGTGACTCCCAAGCATCCCCTCGCAATAGTAATACCCGGTGGTAGTTTTGACCATTTGTCAAAAAGAGAAGGCGAGCCGGTTGCATTGGCTTTTAACAATTGCGGTTTCAACAGCGTGGTGATGGAATATAACTTGGTGCAAGATGAAGGCGACATTTATCCAGATGCTGGTCTTGATGTCTTGACCACTGTTAAGTATTTTCGTGAACATGCGCAAGAATACCAGATTGACCCTGAAAAAATTGTGACGATCGGCTTTTCAGCGGGCGGACACGTTACCAGTTTTGCCAACAGTATGGCTAATTCTGCCAAATACCAGCAAGAATTTGGCTTTAAGAGTGAAGAAGTTCTGCCTAATAAAACTATTCTAGGCTATCCTTTAATTAATTTGACCAAGATCGGTTTCGATATTCCGGCAGATGAACAAGATAAAGTTCCCGCAGATGAATTTATTAAGGATAGTTCTTTAGGTGTAACTGCAAATACGCCGGCAACTTTTATTTTTCATGCTTGGGATGACCCCATTGTTCTTGTAACTAATACGTTTGAGTATATCGAGGCCTTACAAGAAAAGAAAGTGCCGTGTGAAGTTCATATTTTCAATCGTGGTGGTCACGGTTTTTCTTTGGCACGTAAAGACATGGTGGTTAAAGGCAGAGAATGGCAGGAAAATCCGCATGCGGCGCATTGGTTTGAACTAGCGCAAGAATGGTTAACAAGTGAATGGCAATAAAAAGGAGTACGGATTCTGTACTTCTTTTTTGTTCGGATTTAGAAGATTTGATTATAAAATTATAATAATATTCATATTGGAAACAAAAAATTTAAATTATTTTAAGCAAAGGCCTTGCATTTATTTTTAAAGGGTATATAATGCTGGTATTTAAATCGAAAGAAAGGACATGATTTTTTGAAGTTAACGAAAATGAAAATTTTAACGGCAGTTAATGGCTTACTAACTCTAAGCAGTCTAATCATGTTATTCTTTGGATTATGCAATCAAGTTAATGAGTCAAAGAATCTGCTAGATGAGGAACAGACAATTACGCTGAACAATAATAATATGATTATTTTGGCAGCTGTAGTTGCATTGATGGTCTTCGGCTATGCGTTCTTTGCGACTTGGTTAAAAGGTGAAC
Organism: uncultured Lactobacillus sp.; assembly: GCA_946477855.1. Classification (GTDB taxonomy): domain Bacteria; phylum Bacillota; class Bacilli; order Lactobacillales; family Lactobacillaceae; genus Lactobacillus. Next base: position 15,062 of record CAMKZU010000013.1, on the reverse strand, counting down.
CCGCAAAGGCTCATTTGTTAAGACACAGAGCGTAGCTGATTAGGAAAAATCGGGCTGTACTTCAATAGTTGAAGTATAACCCGATTTTTTGCGCCCAAAATTAGGGAGCGAGCTTATTCTAATTACTTTTTTAGATAAAGTTGCTTGTTTAAATAAAGATATTTATGATGAACATAGTAGTGAAATAATTAGAAATGCTGAAAGGGAATTTTGTCAATGAGTAAAATAAAAGATGAAGTTTATGATCCATTTTTACCCACTTTACTAATATCTCTACATCAAGAGTATGTAAAAGAAATTTTAACTGGTCAAAAAATAATTGAATACCGCAAAAGTTTTTTCAAAGATAGTTTTCAAGCCTTTGTCTATACTACTGGCAGTGGTGGTGGCATTCAATTATTTATTAAATGTGCCCCGCTAATTCGCAATAATGCTGCTAATTTAGCGCAAATTGGTCAGAAAATTCAAAATGATGATTATGCTGAAATTTATGACTATTTTATGCCTAAAGATGATGGTTGCATTATTCCGATTTTAAAATCTTGTGCTGTTAAAAAAATTACGCTTGAGCAGCTGCGAGCAGTTTTACCCCAAATTGTTGTTCCGCAAAAATATTTGTTTTTAGATCGACCTGATAAAGCAGATTTGCTCAATTTTTTATTAAACCAAGAATGCGATAATTTAATCATTAATAACTGGGATAAGCGGTATGCGCTAATTAAAAATATACTTGCCGGCAAAAACTGAGTGGTAAAAGAAAAAATAAGTCTTGAAGGACCTAAATCTTTCAAGGCTTATTTTTATTGGCAATTTACCAGATAACTTCAATATCATGCTTATTGCAATACTTGATCGTATCTTTAGGCGGTTTCTTATCAGAGATGATCGCCTTAAAAATCTTTAAAGTACTTGCTTTAATAAAGTCGCTTTGTTCAAACTTGCTGCTATCCATTAGGAGCAAACTTTCCTTGGCATTAGCAATCATTGCCAAACGAAAGTTGGCCTGCTCCTTGTCAGTGATATAAACACTGTCGTTTAGCAGGCTGCCAAAAGAAACAATTGCCAAATTGGTATTGTAATTATTGATTTGAGCAATCGTGTCACTACCAACGGTTCCTCCGAAACTTCTGGGGTTATGCCCGCCCAAAGTATATAACGTCACATTTTCTAATTTACTCAATTTATAGGCATGCAGCAGCCCGTTGGTAATAAACACCAGCTTATTCTTTCTAAATAAGTAGTCTGGAATAAAGCTGGTGGTAGAACTTGAATCCAAAAATACAGCCATATTGTTGGTAATAAAAGAAGCTGCTTTTTCACAAATGTATTTCTTGCCTTTAACATTCTCTTGTTCACGCACGGAATAAGGAAACTCTAAGTTTGCCTTGCCTAATAAGCTGACATAGCCAAACTTCCTGCTAATCATGTTTTGCTTTTCCAGTAAGACCAAGTCCCGCCGCAGGGTTGACTGACTAACATAAATTTTAGTGGCTAGTTCTGACGTTTTAATTTTTCCAACCGAATTAAGAATATTCATAATTTGTTGCAATCTACTATCTTTATACAAAATTTATCCTCCATTCACAACTAATTTACTAATTTTGATGACTAAGTATGAACAAAATAATCAAAAAAAGTGAACAAAAATCATAATACGTGAAACGTATTGCTTATGAAAAATAGTGTCATTACAATTAATTTTGAAATCGGTTTCTAAAAAAATTATATAGAAAAATTAACGTTAATGAAAGGAAAAGTAAATTGATAAATTTTGTAAAGGCGCTTAATGATCTTTTTTTGGGCAATCTGGGCAAAGGAATCATCCATAATATTTCAACAAATCGAATATTTTATGCAATTAGCTTCCTAATTTACGGCTTTTTGCTAATGTATGCTCACATTATTTATCTTTTTTATGTTCCTAAGGAGATTGAAAAAGTTGTACTAAAGAATCGAGATTTGGCTCTTGGGCAAATTTATGAGTTATGGCTTAAGCATAAAAAGGCAATGAGTTTTTGGTTGCTAGTACCAACTAGAAATGAGCTTTGGGTACAAACACTTAGCTCCTCAAGCGGTAGTTATGATGTTTTGCTTTTTAACAAAAAGAATAGTTACCAGTCTGAATACGATTTATTAACTGCTATCTATCAAAAACTCTAAGGGATTATGCTTTTGGTCAATTAAATACTGGGAGAACAATTATGAAGAAAAAATTATTATATGTTTGTTGTGGTACAGGGATAGCCACATCAACAATTTTAAACAAGAAAGTAACTGATATTGTATCGGACTTGAAAATTCCCTTTGAGATAGTCCAGTGTACTGTCGCTGATATACCAGCAAAAGTAGCTAGTAGAAGGCCAGATTTGATAGTATCTTCGACAATGATTTCCGCTGATATTGGTGACGTCCCCGTAATTTTGGGGCAATCACTTTTAACAGGTATCGGCAAAGAAAAGACAGTCGCTAAAATCAAAGAAATACTCGAAGGCTAAACGGAGGGCAATACATTATGGAACTAATTCTCAATTTTTTCCAATATATCGTAAATTTAGGTGTTAGTGTCATGATGCCAATAATAATTACCATACTAGGTCTCATTTTTGGCAAAAAGATTGGGGTGGCTTTTAAAGCAGGATTGACTGTTGGAATTGGCTTTGTCGGTATCAACGTGATGTCGGCAATGATGATGAATTCAATTTCGCCAGTAGTCAAAGCTCTCGTGAAACAGTATCACTTTCATCTGACAGCAACTGATACTGGTTGGCCAGTGGCTTCATCAATTGCTTGGGGAACTCCGGTAGTACCGTTTGTTTTCTTAGCAATCATTTTGACCAATATCATTATGATTGCATTCAACTGGACCAAGACTATGGATATTGATATCTGGAATTATTGGCAACCGTTGTTTACGGCCAGTGCGCTTTATTTAACCACTAAAAATATGTTTATAGCAGTATTAAGCGCCGTGATTAACATGGCAATCATATTTAAACTGGCTGATTATACGCAAAAGGATGTGGAAGAAAATCTAGGTCTGGAAGGAGTTTCGTTTCCAGGATTGCAAACTACGAACTGGGCGGTGATAGGCTATCCCTTAAATTGGCTGCTCGATCAGATACCGGGCGTGAAGAAAATTAGCTGGACGCCGGAAAAATTACAACAACACTTAGGTATTTTCGGTGAACCAATGATGATGGGCTTAATTATCGGTGGTGCTATGGCGGCAGTTGCGAGAATGTCTGTTGCCAAAATATTGACTACAGCAGTGGCAATTTCTGCGAGTTTAGTCTTAATTCCGCGCATGGTTGCCATTTTAATGGACGGACTATCAACTATTTCCGAAGCAGCGCAGGAATTTATGCAAAAAAGATTTAACGGTAAAAAGCTCTACATCGGGATGGATGCAGCTTTAGGAATTGGCAACCCGTACGTCTTAACGTTGGGGTTAATCATGGTTCCGATCACAATGATTTTAGCTTTTATCCTGCCGGGCAATAAGGCAATGCCGCTTGCCGATCTGACTGCCTTACCGTTTTACGTTATTTTTGCCATTGTGCCTTCAAAAGGAAATTTGTTCCGCGGCATCATTATTTCCTTATTTATTTGTAGCATTACGCTTTACATGTCGAGCTTTGCTGCACCGCTTTTGACTAATTTAGCTTCTTCAATCGGCTATCACGTTCCGTCTGGGATAACGCAGATTACTTCTCTGGCAATCGGTACACAGTGGTATTCATGGATAACATATTACCTGCTTAAGTTGTTAGCTGGAATTTTGTAGCTGAGGTGGTAACAAATTATGATTCATTTAATTTGCCCTAATCCGGCGATTGACCGAACTTTACTTTTTAAAAAAATTGTACGGGATAAGCCTAACCGCCCATTAAAAATGAAAGAAGTGCCGGGAGGCAAGGGTTTTAATGTGGCTTATGCACTGAGTTTTGACCACGATGTTGATTTTAAAATTCATACAATTCTGGGTGGTAAATACGGTGAGCACTTTATTCAGCTGGCTGATTATTATCATTACCCCATAGTCAGAACAGCCATTGATACTAATACCAGGCTATGTCATATATTAGTTGATGAAAGTGACAGATCGCTGATTTTGTCACAGGAATATGGTTTTAAACTTAACCGACGCTTATTTAACAGTTTTACTAATACATTGCTGGATAGTGTTAAAAATGGTGACTATATCGTTTTTTCCGGCTCTTTAATGCAGGGAATGCCTGAAACCTATATCAGTGATGTGGATGAACAGCTGCAGCAGCGCGGTGTTAAAGCCAGAATGGTAATTGATACCAGTGGGGCGCCGCTTAGGCAGGCGTATAAATTAGCTCCTTACATGATTAAGATCAACAATGAGGAAATTCTTGATATTTTTCCGCAGAAGAAATTAGAAACAATTCAGGACTACCTTCATCTTCTTCAATCTGATGTTGATCCCGCAATTAGCAATTTTATTATTACTCTGGGAGGCAAAGGAGCGATTGGCAGAATTGGGCACAAATACCTTTATGGTTATTCACAACCGGTAGAAGTTAAAAACCCTAATGCCAGTGGTGACTTTTTCTTAGGGCGGTTCATGCACGGATTGGCACGAAAAGAAGAAGAAACGTCAATACTGCGGGAAGCGTTAGCTTTTTCAACTAGTAATGTGGAAAACTGGTTCCCAGAGGTAACGCCAAAGCAATTAGCAAATGCAAAGATAGAGATACAAGATTTAGAACTAGGAGCAAAAACTAAGTAATGAAAGCATTAGTAATTACTGCCAAAAATAAAATGGAATTACAGGATATTCCCGTTCCAGAAATTGAAAATGACCAAGTACTGATTCATGTAGCGTATGCAGGAATTTGTGGTTCAGACTTGCCACGTTACTATGAAGGCAAGGTGCATCATTTTCCCCAGATACCCGGTCATGAATTTTCAGGAACTGTGACCAAATTGGGCAGTGCTGTTACCGGTTTAAGCATCGGAGATCGCGTTAGCGTGGCGCCACTTATTCCCTGTGGCAAATGTGCTGAATGCCAAGCAGGCTTACCATCAATGTGTACCAATTATACTTTTATTGGTTCAAGCGTTCCGGGAGCATTAGCTGAATACGTGGCGGTGCCGGCACAAAACTGTCTGGTCTTACCCGACAATATTTCTTTAACTGAAGCAGCAACTATTGAACCACTTACGGTAGCTATTCATGGAATTGAGCGGGTCCATTTTAAAGCGGGGGCAAACGTTCTGGTCTTAGGCGTGGGCTCCGTCGGCTTATTGACCGTGATGGCACTTAAAGCAAGAGGTGCAGGGAAAATTACGGTGGTTGACATTAAAGATGCCAGTTTAAAGGTCGCTCAAGAATGTGGTGCAGATGTTGTCATCAATTCAGCCAAGGTCAATTTAGACCAATATTTGTCAAAGCGTAAATTATTTGATGCGGTTTTTGAAACTGCGGGTAACCCTATTACTCAAGTTCAAGCATTGAAGTATGCCGCTAAACATGCCCAAGTGGTTTTTATCGGTAAGACGACTAAGCCCACAACGTTTCAATATCAGGAATTTGAACAGATTTTGCGCAAAGAACTGGAGATTACTGGTTCGTGGCTGTCATTTTCTGCACCGTTTCCCGGGTACGAATGGCAAGCTGCTATTGCTTATCTTTCATCAGGCAGGATCAGCACGCAAAAACTGATTACGGGAGTCTATTCACTAACAGATCAAGATAAGCCGTTTGCAGTATTAAGTGATAAAAATGCCGGCGCAATCAAAGTAATGTACAAAATAAGCTAAGGAGAAAATAAAAAATTATGCTATACCAAAGTGAACGTGAAAAACTGGTTAAATTTGTCAAAAACATGTATGAACGCAAAGTAACTAATTCCGCTGGCGGTAACGTCAGTGTGAAGGTTGATGAAAATCACTATATTATGACGCCCAGATTGATGGCAGAAGATTTTCACTGTGATTTGCGTCCTGATCAAATTCTGGTTTTAGATAAAGACGCAAACGTCATTGAAGGCGACGGCAAAGTTACACGGGAAGTTAACATGCATCTGGCTTGTTATGAAGAAAATCAGGAAATAGGTGCTGTTGTCCACGCTCATGCTCTTGAATCAATGACTTTTTCAACGCTGGGGATTGATATGCCTAACTTAACTGAGGCAACCCAGAAGATCGGGACTATTAAGTGTTTTAAGTATCATCAGGCGATGACAATGGATCTTGCTAACACTGTGCGGGCACAAGTACGCGCTGATCAGCAAGCGACTAAGGCATATTTGCTTAATCGTCATGGCATCTTAGTAACGGGACCAACCCTTGAAAAAGCCTATGATATGGCGGAAAGGCTGGAATGGAATGCCAAAATTGCCAAAGAGAGCTTTGTTTATAAAAAGCTTTCTTAAAAGTGAAAAGAGAGTTGACCAATGAGTTTGCAGGATATTTTTAAAACTGATTTGATAGATATAAACATTGAGGTAGACAATGAACCTGATTTGTTTGCTTATGCGGCTAAAAAGTTATTAGCAAAAGGTTTGGTAAAGCCGGGATATGCGGTGGCTTTGACCAAAAGAGAAAAAGAATTTCCCACCGGCTTAATGACTAAAAACTTTAATATTGCAATTCCGCATGCCGATCCCGAAAATGTCAATGCACCGTTCATTTATATTTTGCGCTTGGCTAAACCAATTGTCGTGGAACAGATGGCTGACAGAGAAAAGATTAAGGTTAAAGATGTCTTTATTCTAGGCATTAAAGACGGCCGCAAGCAGGTTGATGTTTTAGCAGCGCTCATGAACTTATTTGTAAATGATGCATTCGCCCAAGATTTTTTGGCAGCAACTACAGCTCAAGAAATATCTGCTAGTGTTACCAAACATTTACAAGTTGATTAAGAAGGTGCAGTAATAAATTGATCAAGATTGAAAATGACAAATATCAAGTAGAAATAAACGAGGTTGGAGCAGAATTAACACATTTTGTGCTTAAAGATGTTAATTATGACTTAGTTTGGAATGATCCAGACGGCTCAATTTGGAAACGCCATGCACCAATTCTTTTTCCTGCTATTGGTCGGTCAAATGAGGGCAAATACCTACTGAACAATAAATTTTATAAGATGAAACAACACGGCTTTGCCCGTGACTACCGGTTCGACGAAGTTAAGCGGTATGGTTCTGCTAAAGTAGAGCTGGTGCAACATGCGACGCCTGAAACTAAAAAGGTTTTTCCTTTTGCTTACGTATTGCGTGTCATGTATGAGCTGGTTAGTGCAGGTTTGAAAATCAGTTTCACTGTAGAAAATCCCAATCAAACAATAATGCCGTTTGCATTAGGCTTTCATCCGGGCTGGAACATTAAAGGTTTTCTGGAAGAATACAGTATAGAACTTGAGGGTAGTGCTACCCCTGTTGCAAGATACGGTGTGGGTCCAGTACCTTTTCGCAATGGCATGATTGCACCGTTAGCCGAGGCAATCTTTAATAAAATTCCGCTTGGTCATAGTTTCCTAGATCAGGGCTTGGTCATTCTGGATGTGCATAACGCTCATTCAGTCTTACTAAAACGCAAGCCTGACAGCAATATTTTGCGGATTAATATTAAAGATTTTCCGTACTTAACTTTATGGAGTCCAGAAGGCAAAAACGCACCGTTTGTTTGTATTGAGCCATTTGCGGGATTGCCGGATAAAGCCGGAGAACCAGTAGATTGGTATCAAAAATTGGGCAATAATTTGCTTGCTCCGGGAGAAAGCAAGCATTTTGAAACGGTCATCGGAACATTTTAACAAGTGATTTTTACTAATAAAAAAGGCAGCCTAACAATTAGTTAGGCTGCTTTTCTTAATGGGATAGTTGTATTAAAGAGGTATCTTCTAATACCAGTGATGTGTTAGCCAGAAGTTCTTGGCATTAACCCATGAACCATAACGACCGTAAACGTATCTGTCAGCGGTTCTTTCTTGGTTCTTCTTAGAATAATTACCGTTCAGGTAAGCAATGTTTAATTGATATTTGCCATAACAAACACCGTTGCGTGCGTAGTAATTGCCGCCTGATTCACGCATAGCAATCCATCTTTTAGCTGCACGTTCAGCTTTTGACATCTTACGAGCGGCTTGTACAGTTTGTGTACACGAGCCGGTGTTAGTTGTTTCTACCGCAGTGACAAAGCTAAATGAAAGCGCCAGTGCTGTAATTAACTTAAGTATTAAACTTTTACTGTTCTTCAATATATTTCAATCCCCACAATTAACTATATTAATTCTATGGATAATCATACACAGTCAATGTGTCATTGTTGTTACAGAAAGAACACGCAACTCTTACAATATTTTTTAAAAATTTAATAATTTTGCCACTATTGAAAAATAAAAGCAGCCTAACTATAGTAGTAGTCTGCTTTATTTAAATTTTACTTTTTTACAACATTGACGGCGCGAATGTAACGGTTTTTAGCAATGCGGTAGTATTTTTTGCCTTTAATGCGGTAGGTCTTGCCGTTGATCTTGACATATGAGCCTTTCTTAATTAACTTCTTCGATACACGTTTGCCCTTGTGGGTATAGCGATAAGATGCCTTACGCAATCTTACTACCCGTGACTTAGATTTCTTGGAAGTAGAAGGTTTAGTAGTGTTACCAGAAGAATTAGAGCTGTTTGCACTACCAGAGCTTGAGTCGCCACTTACAAGGTGACCAGTCTTCTTGTAGTTAGCATACGCACTAGTAATTTCATCAGTAAGTGCATCAACTGTAGATTGAGGAACGCCCATTGCTTCAGCTGAACCTACACGTTTGTTAATATTTGCGACCCATGCCTTATCAGTACCATCTAGTTTTGAAAAGTTTACATTGATGACATACTCATTATATGCAGCTTTTAATTTATCTACATTAGCATAAGGGACATCGGGATTACTATTATCTACAGGATGAAAATCAGAAGATTTAAGATCAGTATAATCAGTAGTATTTTGTACTAGAACGGTTGTGTCTGATGGATAATCAATTTCATGCCAGTCTTCATAATTAACATAGGCTTCGGCAATTTTGCCGCCACCAATATCCTGTAATAGTTGGTTTCCGGGAATACCACCAATTTGCAAAGTTAAATAAAAAGAATAGCCGTGCAATGAAATTAATGGTTTAGTATCATCACTAGCTTCACGTACTACTTTTGTACCAGCAGGGTAAACTCTACCTGATGGTCCTTTTAAAGCATATTTTAAAGTACCATATTGTAACCAAACTTTAGTACCTTGATGATTAGCAGAAACTGTTTGAACATTGTCAAAATTAAAGACTGCCGCCATTGGTGCAGCCAGACTTAACGTGGCCATTGTCGCAAAGATTATGCGTTTATTCTTCTTCATTTTTTCACTCCTTATAATTATTATTTAGCAACATTCACTTTACGGATGTACCGGTTTTTGCCAATGCGGTAGAAAGTCTTCTTCTTAATGCGGTAGGTCTTACCGTTAATCTTGACGTATGAGCCTTTCTTGAGTAGTTTCTTAGATACACGTTTACCCTTGTGGGTATAGCGATAAGATGCCTTACGTAATCTTACTACCCGTGACTTATATTTGCGCTTTGCGGCAGTGACTGTGGTAGAGCCACTATTGCTATTAGATGAATTAGATGAACTGCTAGAGTTACCAGAGTTTGAATTACCACTTACAAGGTGACCAGTCTTTTTGTAGTTAGCAACGGCATCATTAATCTCTTTAGTTAAAGCATCAACACTTTCTTGAGTTGCTCCCATAGCTTTAGCAGCATTATAACGGTCTGTGAAACGATAAATTTTTTCACGATCTTGTCCAACCACGGAAGATTTACCGGCAATTCTTGTCAAATCAGCATATGCTTTTTCTAATGCATCAGTGTTTGCACAAGGCACATCAGGATTGCTACTATCTACAGGATGAAAATCGCTAGACTTTAAATCTGTGTAATCTGATGTATTTTGGACTAAAACCACATTATCTGCTGGATAGTCAATTTCTTGCCAATCCTCATAATTTACATAAGCTTCTGCAATTTCACCCCCACCAATATCCTGTAGTAATTGGTTGCCGGGAATGCCACCAATAACAAGTGTCAAATAAAATGGACGACCGTGCATTGAAATAGGTGGCTTAGCATCATCACTAAGTTCACGCACTACTTTAGTGCCAGCTGGATAAACTCTACCTGATGGCCCTTTTAAAGCATATTTTAAAGTACCATATTGCAGCCAAACTTTGGTTCCTTGGTGATTAGCAGAAACAGTTTGAACATTATCAAAGTTTAAGACTGCCGTCATTGGTGCAGCCAGACTTAACGCGGCAATTGTCGCAAAGATTATGCGTTTATTCTTTTTCATTTTTTCACTCCTTATAATAAAAAATTAATTGTTTCACAGGCAGAAAGGCACCTAACCGAACTGGGAGTAAAATACTATCTTTTTCTATCAGTATACTACATGAAAGTACCGTAATGGTAATTATTATGTGAAAAGCAAGTCCTAGCTGCAATTAAATTTTAATGTTATTTCCATATATGTCTGTTAAAATTGATAGTAACTATTATTTTAGGAGGTAAATATGGCTGCTAAACATTTTTATGAAACTTTTCACCCTGAACACTATGATTTGTTCATAGACATTAATCGGGCACAGAAAACTATTAACGGTACTTCAACAATTACAGGTGAGGCACTCGAAAATACTATTTTAATTAATCAGAAGTATATGAAAATTGCTTCTGTTACCAGTGCGGGCAAGGATGTGCCGTTCACTGTCAATGAGGACAAAGAAGCAATTGCTATTGAACTGGGTCAGACCGGCAAAGTCACAGTTGAGATTAAGTATTCGGCACCGCTGACTGATTCTATGATGGGAATTTATCCGTCATACTATCAAGTTGATGGTGTGCAAAAACAAATTATCGGTACTCAATTTGAAACTACAGCTGCACGTCAGGCTTTCCCATGTGTTGATGAGCCAGAAGCCAAAGCTACTTTTTCTTTAGCACTTAAGTATGATGAGCATGAAGGTGAAACTACAATTGCCAATATGCCGGAAGTTAAAGTCGAAGACGGCGTGCACTATTTCGCTCAAACCGTTAGAATGTCCAGCTACCTGATTGCCTTTGCCTTTGGTGAATTGCAATCAAAGCTTACCGAAACCAAAGACGGCGTTCAAGTGGGAGTTTTTGCGACTAAAGCACATCAAGCTAAGGAATTAGACTTTGCTTTGGATATCGCAAAACGGGCAATTGAATTTTACGAAGAATTTTACCAAACCAAGTACCCGCTGCCACATTCTTGGCAATTGGCGCTGCCTGACTTTTCTGCCGGAGCAATGGAAAACTGGGGCTTAGTCACATACCGTGAAGTCGCAATTTTGCTTGATCCTGATAATGCTACTCCTTATCAAAAGGCGTATGTGGCAACGGTTATCACTCATGAATTAGCGCACCAATGGTTTGGCGATCTAGTTACCATGAAGTGGTGGGATGACTTATGGCTCAATGAAAGTTTTGCCAACATGATGGAATATGTTTCAGTTGATGCTTTGGAGCCGAGTTGGCATGTTTGGGATAATCTTTACCAAATTTCTGAAGTGCCAGCAGCTTTAAAACGTGATGCCACTGATGGTGTTCAATCCGTTCACGTTAATGTAGAGCATCCAGCTGATATTGACTCGATTTTTGATAGTGCGATTGTTTACGCTAAAGGTTCAAGAATGTTGGTTATGGTACGGGCACTCTTAGGGGACGATGCTTTGCGTAAGGGACTTAAGTATTACTTTGAGCAGCACCAATATGGCAACGCTACGGGTGACGACTTATGGAATGCTCTTTCGACTGCCACCGATTTAGATATTGGTAAAATCATGCATACTTGGCTTGACCAACCGGGTTACCCTGTTGTTTCCGCTAAAGTAAACTCAGCTGGTCACTTAATTTTGAGCCAAAAGCAGTTCTTCGTTGGTGAAGGCAAAGAAGTTGGGCGCAAGTGGGCTATTCCTTTGAACGCAAACTTTGAGGCACCGCAGATTATGTCTGAACGAGAACTGGATCTGGGAGATTACCAAGAATTACGCAGTGCAGCTGGTCACGCTTTGCGTGTAAACGTAGGCAATAGTTCACATTTCATTGTCAATTATGATGAAACCTTGATGAACGATATTATGGCTGAATTTGATCAGCTTAAACCGGTAGATCAGTTGCAATTACTGCAAGATTTAGGACTTTTAGCAGAAGGCAAGCAAATTTCATACGCTGAAATTGTACCGTTGCTGCCGAAATTTGCGGATTCTAAATCATACATTGTCATTAGTGCCTTGTTATCTAGTATCCGTTCATTATTTAAATTTGTTACACCTGATTCAGCTCAAGAAAAAAATTTGCAGGCGTTTGTTAATAAATTAGCCCAAAAGCAAGTTGAACGTTTAGGTTGGCAAGCAAAAGCTTCTGATACAGATGATGATAAGAGAATTCGACCACTAGAAATAGCCTTAGCTTTGTATGCCGACAATTCTGCTGTGATAAAAGCTGGTCACCAAATTTTTGTTGAGCACGATCAAAACTTAAACGAAATTGATGCTTCAGTTAGACCGTATGTTTTAATGAATGAAGTTAAAAACTATAATAAAGCGGGTCTAGTTGACCGTTTGCTGAAAGAATATCAAGCTGCCATCGATCCTAACTATAAGGACGATCTTACTGATGCTATTACCAACACCAAGAATCCCGCTGAAATCAAGAAACTTATTGAGAATTTTGAGAATGCTGCAGTTGTTAAGCCTCAAGATTTGCGCTCTTGGTTTGCGAATGTCTTAGCTAATCCAAAAGGCGAACAATTTGCTTGGGACTGGTTACGGGACCAATGGTCATGGCTGGAAAAAACAGTCGGTGGTGATATGGAATTTACCACTTATATTACTGTGGCTTCAAACATTTTCCATACTGAAAAGAGATTGGAAGAATTCAAAGAATTCTTTGAGCCAAAGGTTGATCAGCCGGGTCTTGGTCGTGAGATCAGAATGGATACCAAGAATATCGAGTCCAAGGTTGACGTGATTAATGCTGAAAAGGACGCTGTCAATCAAGCAATTAAAGCTGCTCTTTAATAATTAAAATTTATGTAATCAGTTAATTATATATTCAAATATTATTTCAAAAAGTTGGTAAGTCAATGCTTTAAAGGCATGATTTACCGGCTTTTTTAATACTATTACTAACTTCAAGTTTTAAAAAAATAATACTAATTTTGAGTGCTTTTAGTTGTGACTGAAAATAAAAAATGCTATATTCTAGCATGAAAGAGCTTACAAATAAGTAATGATATTTCATACGGAAGGAGTTGTAAGTAATGAAAAAACGATGGTCTAGATTGTTAACAATCGGAGCAGGCGTGTTGCTCGGCTTGGGGAGTGCACAGGCAGTCAAGGCTGCTGATGAAGCACCAGCTAAACCGGGATATACACTTGATTTTGATGATGAATTTAACGGTCCAACTTTAGATAAGTCAAAGTGGACTGATTATTATTTACCTCATTGGACTGCTGATCCAGAAACTGCGAAAGCAAACTATCGCTTTGAAGATGGCAAGTTGATAGAATATATTGCTAAAGATCAGAAACCTTGGTCACCAACTTTGGATGGTACGGTCAAATCAAGTGCGATTATGTCGTTTAATAAGAATTGGATCCATAATTTCAGTGGCAATAGTCAGATCTTAAGCAACCAGAAAGAGTGGCAGGGTTATGTCACAAAATATGGTTACTTTGAAATTCGCGCCAAACTTTCCGATGTTGGTGGCGGTGGTCACCAAGCTTGGTGGATGGTTGGTATGCAAGATGATACTAATGACTGGTTTAATTCCAAGCAAACAGCCGAAATTGATGTTTTGGAAACTTTCTTTAGAAGACAAAACACTTGGCGAATTGCGGCTTTTGGCTGGAACGATCCGTTCTTTGAAAACCAATGGGAACTATTTGAAGATCCTGTTCCAGAAGGAAACCCCACAAAGGAATACCACACCTATGGTCTTGATTGGGAACCGGGGTCATTAAAGTTCTACTATGACGGCAAACTGTATAAGCAAATTAATCAGGCACCAGATTACCCAATGGGTACGATCTTGAATATTTATACTGATGCCGGTTCTGGTAAGGGGAATGATATCTTCCCTAAATCATGGTCAATCGACTACTTCAGAGTTTACAAGAAGAACGGTGGCTATGATCTGCCAAAGACAACGCTGCAAAATTCTGCCAGCAAGAAGTATGTCACTTTAGATCCTAATTCTGCTGCAGTGCAGGTTACCTCTGAGCCAACAGAATATTCGACTTGGCAATTAGTGCCAAAGGGCCGATACTTCTTAATTCAAAATGTTGCTACCAAGGAATTACTCCATGTTGAAGATATGAAGGACTATGTAGAACATGGCAAGGTACCAGCTACTCATTGGAGCGCGCAATGGCAAAAGATTACTAAGGATAACCAAATTTATTTTGTCAATCGCTGGCAGCCAAATAAGACAATTGCGGTTGATTCAACGAGTGGTAATTTACAAAATAAAGATTTTACCAGTCCAACTGCAGACAATCTCTGGAACAATTAGTTCAAAACTAAAGAAAATTTAGCTAAAGTCATAAAAATAATAGTCAAGGTTAAAAGAAAAATAATTATATAAGTAAAAATTCCTAACAGATTTGTGAAGTGCAACTAAAAAGTTAGACATTTTAATATTACGCAAGATTCAATGCACGATTTCGATATTTGATCGGGGTCGTGTATTTTAGTTTGTTTGATCTTCTAATATGATTGAACCAGTAAACGTAATCATGCAGTACTTCCCGCATTTCTGCTAGTGAACTGATCTTAATGCGGTTAAGCTTCTCCCGTTTCATTAGATTGAAGATTGTTTCTCCCGGTGCATTATCGTGGCAATTACCCTTGCGCGACATGCTTTGCTTAATCTTCATCTGTCTTAGTTTGGTCTGATAACCGTAATGTCGGTATTGAAAGCCCTGATCTGAATGCAAAATAGGCTGGGCTGTTTTAGGCAGCT
>CAMKZU010000012.1 GCA_946477855.1 uncultured Lactobacillus sp. | reverse complement strand
AAAGGCTTAACTCCGATTCAATATCGGAATCAAGCCTTAAGTAAAACGATATAAACTAACGTCCAGTTTTAGGGGTTAGCTTCAGGCAGCTTTTTAATTAAGATATGAAACATTAGCCTGTAATTGACCTAACTGCATAACCTTTTCAGCCAAAGTTTGTTCATCACTTTCACAGCTGATCACTCCATTTTCAACATTAAAAGAAAAACCGCTAGCTGTGACAAAATCTTCGCTGGTAGCAATCAAATCTTCGTCACTTGCGCTGGGATCTAATTTAAAAAGTGCCCGACCATCATCAGTAACGTTATATTTATCAACCCCAGTTTTTTCGACAAAACAATACACTGTTTCGCCAAATGAATCTTTAAAAATAGTTTCAATTTCAAACGTGTCTGGACCAAAATTTAAAATATTTGTGTTAGTGGTAACCCATTCTGCAATTTCTTTCTGCAAATTAACACAAGCTAGTTCTTTTTTTATCTTTGCCATTGTCTTAAAAAGTCCCTTATCTTGTTCGTGCTTCTAATTTAATGTTTTGCATCCCTATCATAGGATCAATTCGACCCGCATAAATCAACTCCGGAGTTAATATACAATTCTGATTTTTGTCTGCAAGCACATCAGAATTTGTTTCTTCTTGGTCATTTTTATATTTACCAGAATCTTTTTCTGGGACAGTTTTATCTTGCACATTTAATATTTTTTGCAATTTAACAGTTAATCCTGTCTGTCGGTCATTACCAGAAGTATTAAAAGCCATTTCATAAGCGCGGGGGTCACCGATTAAAACTAAATTTTGCTCTGCACGAGTAACGGCAGTGTACAATAAGTTACGTTTAAGCATGACATAGTTTTGCATTGTCAGACTCAAAATAACTAGCGGAAATTCAGAGCCTTGAGCTTTGTGAATGGTAATTGCATATGCTCTAGTTAAGTCAAACAGATCTTTTTTACTGAAGGTTATTTCTCTGTCATCAAAATCAGCTACCATGCATTTTTGAGAATTATCATTATCAATTGCTAGGATTTTTCCAATTTGGCCATTATAGATATCTTTTTCAGGATTATTTTGCAATTGCAAAATGCGGTCCCCAATGCGAAAAGTTTCATCATGTACTTCCAGTGTTTTGCTATTTTCCTTAGGCGGATTAATAATTTCTTGAATAACATTATTCAAATTGGTGACGCCACCATCGCCCTGGTACATTGCTCCTAGTACCTGAACATCATCCGGATTAAAGCCCTTTGCCAAAGCACGCTGGACAATTTGACTGACAACATGCGAGACTTCATGCGGTGGACATGAAATAAATGAGTAGTTTTTGGTCTTTTTAAATAATTCCTGGGGATTCTTTCCTGCATTAATGTCATGCGCCAACGTAATAATGCTGGAATCGTCTCCTTGACGGTGAATTTGTTTAAGAACAGTGGTAGGAAAAGCCTGTGATTTGATTAAATCAGCAAATACGTTTCCAGCGCCCACTGATGGTAGCTGGTCTTTATCACCTACAAAAACTATGTGCTTAGTTTCATTGATGCTAGTTACCAGTTGCCTAAACAAAAACATATCTACCATTGACATTTCATCAATAATTAAAATTTCACCATTTAATTTGTTTAGGTCAGTTGCATCATTTTCATCAATTCCTAATCCCAGCAGCCGATGAATAGTTTTAGCTGTAATTCCAGTAATCTCTTCCATTCTCTTGGCTGCACGACCAGTAGGTGCAGCGAGTAAAAATGGTGGGTCTGTACTATAAAGAGACGATGATGGTATTTCGGCCAGCTCTTTCAATGCTAACAAAATACCGTTTATGATAGTAGTTTTGCCAGTCCCTGGACCACCAGTTAAAATTGAGATTGGATTAGTCAGCGCATTTTTAATCGCTGCTTTTTGAGTATTATCATAATGAATTTTCAACTTGGTTTCAGCATGAGTAATAGCAAGGTTTAGTTCTTTTTCACTGTAATTTGAACTCTTTTGCTTTTTTTCCACTAGATTTTTCATTGCGTTGGCAATATCAGTTTCAGTTTCATATATTTCTTGCAGCGCAGCGTTTTCACCCATTACCACGACTTTACCTTGATGCTGGAGATTATTAACGCAAGTTGCTATCGTATCATACTCATTAATTTGCAGTAGCTTGCCAGCTTCTTGCAGCAGCTGCTCAAGTTTGACGTAAGTATTGCCTTCCTTAGCTACTTCATCAAGTAAAATTTGAAAAACAGCGCCATTAACTCTTTTGGGATCATCGAGGGCCATTCCTAATTTACTGCCGATTCGATCGGCACTCTTAAAAGCATAACCTGTAACTTCAGCAATAGAAGCATACGGATCCTCTTCAAGTTTAGCTAAAGTTTCGCCATGATAAAGTTGATACAGTCTGCTTGCTACTTTTTTATTCAAGCCAAATTGAGCCAGCTTTAAGACAGTTTCAGAATACGAATCCATTGAACTGACACCGTTTAACAAACTTTCTTTTTGCTTTTTCGAAATAGACAAAGTTCCAACCTTTTCAGGCTTTTCCTTTAATATTGTTAGCGCATCCATTCCCAAATCTGAAATTATGGTATCAGCTGCTTTTTTGCCAATCCCGGGAAACTTACTGGAACTTAAAAAATTAATTAGACTCCCCTTTTCATGAGGTAAAGCCAATTTATAATTATCGCATCGAAATTGCAGGCCAAATTTATTATGCACAATTAACCTTCCTGAAAAAGTATAAGTTGCACCAACTTGGACGTCACCAAAACTGCCGGTCACTTTAATATCTTCACGATCATATTTTTCTAATTTTCCAATTATAGCAACATCAAGTATTTTATAAAGGTCTTGATCGTTTTCAAAAACTATTCGATTGATTTTCCCAGTAAATTCAGTCATTTTTCTTTCTCGCATCATTCACTAATTTTAGTAACGAAGAATATTTTTTTTGTTCTTGTGCAAAAATTTTAGGATCTTGTTTTTTTGACTTTGCCAGATATTTTTCAGCCTCTTGACGACTTCTAGTTAAAATTGTGATACCCAGCATGAAATTGATTTTGGCTGACCTTTTTTCAGTAGCTATTTTTTTATAAGTTGACTCGGCTTCTTGGGTTTTACCAAGGCTTAGCCAAATATCCCCTATTAATTCCAAGACTTTAGCATCAACATTCTTAATTGTTAGAGCGTATGCCAATGCTTTTTGACTTTGACCAATTTTGTAAAAAACAAGTGCTTTTTGGTATAAAACTAAATCATCATTAGGAATTTGATTCAGTATATTTAATGCTGTATCAAATTTACCCTGTAAATAATAACAAACTGCCAGATCATAATCTAAATCCTGCGGATGAGCAACTAGCTTTTTTGCTTTTTCTAATAGTTCGGTGGCTTGGTCACTGCTACCCTGCTCTATTAAATAGGTTGCTAATTCTAAATAGTTTTCACTATTATGTGGCTGTTCATCAATTTTTGTTATTAATTCGTGTACCTTTTTGTTTACTGCACTCGTTTTAGCAGTCTTTTTTCTTTTTTTTATCATAATGAATCCGAGTCTTCCATTTTCCTGTCCAAAAATTTCGTCTCATTCCACATTAAAGCTTTAAATGTCTTGCCTTTGTCTTTTGTTTCCAAAATAGTAAGGCTGGTATTGCTTAAACCCCCATTGTGGCGGATATCCGGTAAGGGATAACCTAATAATCCTCCCATAATCGCTCCCAGAGCTGCTCCATGGCTCACTACTAAAACTTTATCGTCTGGTTTAAATTGTAAGCCAACGTCTCGACCAAAGTTTTTTCCACGTGCAATTACCTCAGGATAATTTTCACCTCCGATGCTGTGGCCATCGTATTTATCAGGTTTATCCCAAATGTCAGTTACTTGCTCAGGATATCTGGCTTTCGCTTCAGTAAAAGTAAGACCTTCCATTTTCCCCAAATCAAATTCTCGCAAACGTTCATCTACCTTGATGGAAAATGGATAACCCATTTCTTTAGCGAGTCTTTCTGCCGTCGTCCTGGCCCTTTTTAGTGGACTTGAATAAATGCCAGCAAATTTAGTATTACCTAAAAAACTGCTTAATTTTTGAATATCAGTTAAGCTTTGCTTTAAAAGCGGCGAATCACCGTGAGCTCCTTGAAAGCGCTTCTGTAAATTCCACTCTGTTTTACCATGTCTGACAAAATAAATCTGCATTCATTAATTACTCTTTTCTGTAACTGTTATTTTCTAGTTTATCATTTAATAGTTTAAAAGAAAAAACGAAGACAAATAAAAAAAGAAAATGCACAAAACATTTTCCTTTCAAGTTTTCATTAAACTAATTGAAGTTGACGATCATTTTGATAGGCACAATCAATGTTGCCGCCGCCTAGACACTCCTCACCCTGATAAAGAACAAGAGCTTGCCCAGGGGTAACAGCACGTGCTGGCTCATCAAAGTAAACTTTCGCCTTATTTTTTGTAGCATCATAGGATACTGTCACGCCAACATCAGGTTGACGATAACGAAACTTGGCGCTGCAATGAATCTTAAAATCGTGATCGGGCTGGCCAGTAAAGAATGACATATCACTAGCCTCCAATTCAGTGGCATAAAGCAATTTGCTATCATATCCTTGCTCGACGATCAGTTGATTTTTTTGTAAATTCTTACCGACCACAAACCACGGGGCAGTTGATTCTTTTGTTGAACCAAGTCCTAATCCAGATCTTTGACCAATTGTATAGTACATTAAACCTGCATGATGACCGACTACTTTCCCATCTGGCGTGACCATGTCTCCAGACTGGGCAGGCAAAAATTCACTCAAAAATTTGCGAAAATTTCTCTCGCCAATAAAACAAATACCAGTTGAATCCTTCTTTTTTGCTGTAGCTAAACCATTTTTGATTGCAATTTCGCGCACCTGTGGTTTAGTTAAATTAGCTAACGGAAAAATAACGCGACTAATCTGATTTTGGTTTAGCTGACTTAAAAAGTACGTTTGATCCTTATTGCCATCTTTAGGACGCATCATATGAGTGATACCATTTTTATCAGTGATGGTTTTTGCATAATGACCCATGGCAATATAATCCGCATCAAGATTAAGTGCAAACTCTAAAAATGATTTGAACTTAATCTGACTGTTGCACATTACATCGGGGTTTGGCGTGCGACCTTTTTTATATTCGTTTAAAAAATATTCAAAAACGCGATGCCAATATTCTTTTTCAAAATTGATTGAATAATAAGGAATTCCGATTTGATCAGCTACCCGTTTTACATCTTCGTAATCGTCAGTAGCCGTGCAGACACCGGAATCATCAGTGTCATCCCAATTTTTCATAAAGACACCAATTACATCGTATCCTTGCTCTTTTAAAAGAAGTGCTGAAACGGAAGAATCTACTCCGCCACTCATACCAACAACAACTCTGGTTTTTTTCTTTACCAAATTAATCAATCCTTCACAGCAACAATAATACTGCGCTCTTCTAAATCTTTCAATATATAATCTAAAAGTTCAACAGTGGGAGCTAATTTCTCATTCTTAAAGATGTTAACCTTTTGCAAACCATTTTTGTCTGTGACTACCATGGTCAGATGAGTCATTTCTTTATTTATGGTCATCTTCAATTTAGTTGGCGCATTATACGGCGAATCATTATAAAGTGGATGCTCATAATTAAAATTACCCTTAACGGTTTTAACAAAACCAGCATCAATTAATGCATATAACTTAAGATTTGGACTAAGGGTATACTTGCGTTTATCACCATTAATAATAACTGTATTTGCCATAATTTTACCTCACTTACTAATAATAAGCATATTTAACTAAAAAAGCAATTATTTTATTTATTTTGGATTTTACTGACAATTTTAGCTAGTTCCTTGGCAAAGGCTTGCACTTCTTCTTCAGTAGTGTAGCGTCCAAAAGAAATACGAATAGATTCATTTATTCTCGCAGAATCTTTACCAAAACAAGCCACTAAAACATGGGATGGCTCAATTGAACCTGCAGTACATGCAGAGCCTCCAGAAACTGCAAAACCAGCTAAATCCAAATTTGTCTGCAAAACAGTCGTTGAAACACCATTAAAATGCAGGTTCAACACATGATGAGAATCAAACTTTTGGGTTCCACCATTAACCTGATATTCAATTTTAGCTTGACTAAGTTCATTCAAAATAATATTTTGCAAGTTCTGATATTTAGTTTGCAAACTTTTTTTATCTATGGCAGTAATTTCACTGATAGCTTCACCAAAGCCGGCAATTCCGGGAACATTCTCGGTTCCCGCTCTACGCTTGATTTCTTGTTCTCCGCCATATACAAGAGGTGGCAAATTGAGCGAATTTTTTTCATATAAAAAGCCAAGAAATTTGGGACCGTTGATTTTATGAGCAGAAGTTGACAATAAGTCAATATTCATTTTCTCTACGTCTAAGTTAATGTTACCTAAGCCTTGGACTGCGTCAACATGAAAATAAGCATTGCTTGGCTTTACAATAGCTCCAATTTCTGCCAAAGGGTTGATTGTACCCAATTCATTATTGACAGCCATAATTGAAACCAAAATAGTTTGAGGAGTAAGTGCATCTTCCAAATCAGCTAATGAAATACGACCATTTTCATCAACATCAAGGTAAATGACTTCATAACCCTCACTTTCCAACCGTTGCATTGGCTTTAAAACAGATGGATGCTCAGCCTTAGTAGTGATTATGCGCTTACCAATATTTTGGCGACTCTGAGCAGTTCCAAAAATAGCAGTGTTATTACTTTCTGAACCACCGGATGTAAAAATTATTTCATTTTCCTTGGCGTTAATTGCCTTGGCAGCTTTTTGCCTTGCCTGATCAATCACGTGGCAAGCTTTGCGTCCCAGTTCATAGCTACTTGAGGCATTACCGAAATTGTTTTTCATTTCCTCAGTTATCACGTCAATTACCTTGGGCGACATTGGTGTTGTAGCTGCATTATCCAGATAAATTTCTGTCATTTATTAATTCATCTTCTCTATGTAAGTACAAATAATTTTAGCAGCTTTTGCTCCTACCTTTTGGGCAAAATGATCAAAGTCACCGTTTGCATCTTGATTACCATTGTCAGAAATAGCCCGTAAAGCTATCAGAGGTTTTTTAAAATGATAAGCTACCTGAGCAAAAGCGGCTCCTTCCATTTCAACACCCAAAGCATGAGCAAAGTTTTGCTTAATTTCATCTTTTTGCTTCTGCGAGCCAATAAAGGAATCACCGGTAACAATTAAACCCTCTTTAAATTCAACATTGTTTTCTTGCAAAAACTGTGCAAATTGCTTTCTTGCAGAAGAATTTAATTCAAATTTAGCTGGTTCTCCAGGTATTTGTCCTTCAACATAGTCACCTGCTAATATATTGTGAGCATCATGATATGCAAATGAATCAGCTAAAATCAGATCTTCTTTATGAACTTCTTCTTGCAAAGATCCTGCTGTACCTGTCATGAAAATCAAATCAATATCAACATTGCTTAGTAAACTGGCTAAATTCATAGCAGCTCGTACTTTGCCAATTCCGCTTAAACCAATGTATAAATCATTGTGGTTAACGCAAAAATGCTCGAATGTAGTAGATCCGAACATTTCTTTGTGACCAGAGTGAAAATACTTATGATAATATTCAGCCTCAATTTCCATTGGGACAATAATTGCTATCTTCATTTCTACCCTCGTTTTTATTTTATAAGTGAAATAACGCTAATAATACCAAAATAATTAAAACAGCAACAAGCAAAATTGCACGATTAAGTTTACCTTTCAGCTTTAATGCTTTTTCTTGACTCGTGGTTAACTGAGACTGAGATTTGCTCTCTTCCCTTCTTGGTGTCTGCTCCTGTTTTTTTATCCTTTCGTTTGCAAAATCATTTGATTCTACAACTTCATCATCACGGGTAAAATCAGGGTTAACATCAACCTCATCATCACTATCGTCAAAAGCGGATTTAATTGTATTTAAAAAGTTTTTACTTTTTTTATGTTTTAATTTTTTTCGGTAATCAGATCGTTTTTCAGTCATTTTAATCCTTTGAGTCAGCACCCGTAAGTAGCATGTTTTCCCAGACACTCATAGCATATAATGTCTTGGCATCAACGATTTTACCTTGTGCCGAAAGTCTTTTCAACTCTGCCAAACTATACCAATGACTTGTTAAAAATTCATCGGGATCAAGTTCCCTTTTATCAGTCAATTTAGTTAATGTGTCGCAATAGAATAAATAGAGCTTTTCGTTGGTAAAACCGGGAGATGAATAAAACTCAGTTATTTTTTCCCAGTAATCAGCACGATAGCCGCCCTCTTCATTTAACTCTCTTTTCATTGCATCCAGTGGACTAGCATCAGTTTCATCTATTAAACCTGCTGGAATTTCTAAAGTTAATTCTTTGATCGGTTCACGCCATTGTTCGACTAGCAGCATTTCCTGTTTATCATTTACTGCAATAGCAGCTGAAGCAGGTTGATGCTTAACTATTTCCCGCGAGGCAGTTTCCCCATTAGGCAATTTGATCGTTCTTACGGCAAGATCGACAATACGACCCGTAAAAATTTGTTTTGAAGAGATTTCAGTTTCTGTTAAATCCATTATTCACTTTCCTGTTAATCAGCTAAATATACGTTGACACATTGTAAGCCATTTTTACCTTGAGCAAGTTGGTATTTAACTTTTTGACCAACTTGCAAGCGACGATAACCTTCTTCTTTGATAGCTGTATAAAATACAAAGTAAGATTTTTGATTCTCATCGTCAGTGATAAAACCAAAACTACTGTTTTGATCAAACTGCTTTACCTTACCGTAACGCATTATTCTTCTAAACCTTCTTGCACTGCTTCTGGATAATCTTCTTTAACAATTTTAGCACATCTACCGCAAAGCATTGGAACTTCTTTGTCAGCTCCAATATCAGTTCTGATCATACGGCACCGAGGACAAACTTCACCTTCAGCATGTTCAACCACAAATGAACCATTTGGTAATTTTTCAGCATTTGCCGGTGCTTCACCGTCAGCAATAGTTAATTTAGAAACTATTAAAATTTGTCTAAAGTTTGCATCAAGTTTGGTTAAAACTGCTTTCATCTCATCAGTTGGGTAAACTGTAACTGCTGCTTCAAAAGATTTACCGATTAACTTTTGATCGCGCGCTTCTTCCAAGACTTTCAAAACATCATCGCGGAAATTCATAAATTTCTTCCAGTTGTAAAGGAGTTCATCATGATTTGCATAATGCTCAATTTCAGGCATTTCAGCAAGTTGGACATAATCTTCCTTTTCCTTTAAGAAAGACCAAACTTCTTCCATAGTATGTGGCAAGATTGGTGTCAAAACTTTAGCTAATTTAACTGTTGCATCATAAATCACTGTTTGCATTGATCTTCTGGCATGACTATTTTTGCTCTCAATGTAAAGAACATCTTTGGCAAAGTCAAGATAAAACGCTGATAGATCATTAGAAATAAAGGCAAATAACTTTTTATAAACATTATTAAAATCATAACGTTCATAACTGTCAAGACAAGTTTTAACCAAATCATTGATTTTAACTTCCATATACTGGTCAATGGAGTTTAAATCTTCATAAGCAACCCTGTTTGTTTGCGGATCAAAATCAGAAGTATTAGCCAGCATATAACGGAAAGTATTCCTTATTTTGCGGTAACTCTCTGAAGTTTGGCGTAAAATATTTTGCGAAACAGCAACATCAGAAGTAGTGTCTACAGAAGCGACCCATAAACGAATTATTTCTGCTCCCATTTGTTTGATGACATCATTTGGTGAAATTACGTTACCTAATGATTTAGACATTTTATGTCCTTTTTCATCCAAAACAAAGCCTTGTGACAAAATACCGCGATAAGGTGCCTTACCCGTAGCAGCTACTGAAGTAATCAGACTTGAATTGAACCAGCCACGGTACTGGTCACTACCTTCAAGGTAGAGATCACATGGGAAATTCAAGTCTGGTCTTTTGGCCATGACAGCTTGATGAGAAGACCCGGAGTCGAACCAAACGTCTAAAATATCGTTTTCTTTAGTAAATTTGCCATTTGGTGAATGCTCAGAGGTAAAGCCTTCTGGTAACAATTCCTTAGCAGTCCTTTTATACCAAGCATTTGATCCTTCTTTGGCAAAAATCTGAGCAATATGCTCAATAGTTTCTGGTGTGACAATCGCAGTACCATCTTCTGCGTAAAAGATTGGCAGTGGAACACCCCAAGCACGCTGTCTAGAAATTACCCAGTCACCACGATCCTTAATCATATTGTGCAGGCGTAATTGACCCCAAGATGGCGTGAATTTAACCTGATCAATTTGATCAAGAATCTGTTGGCGGAACTTTTCAACTGAAGCAAACCATTGTGTAGTAGCCCGATAAATTACAGGTTTCTTTGTACGCCAGTCATGAGGATAAGAGTGCGTGAAGAAGCTAAGCTTAAGTAAATTGCCGGATTTCTTCAATTTTTCGCTGACAACTTTATTGGCATCATCATAAAACAATCCTGCTAAATCGGGATCGTTAATATCTGCAGTAAAGCAACCTTTATCGTCCATGGGACTATATACCGGTAGACCATATTTTTGAGCAACATTATAGTCATCTTCACCAAAGCCGGAAGCTGTGTGAACTAAGCCGGTACCATCACTAGCAGTAACATGCATGGCATTCATAAGCAAAGAATCACGGTCATATAAAGGATGCTTGGCAACCATATGGTCCATTTCAGTACCCTTAAGATGTTGAACGACTTGATAATCTTCCCAACCTAATTCTTGAGCAACTGCTTCTAGGCGGTCAGTGCCAACAACAAAACGCTTTGGACCCACTTGAGCTACTGAATAATCAAAGCCCGGATTAACTGTAATGCCCTGGTTAGTAGGAATAGTCCATGGTGTAGTTGTCCAAATTAAGAAGTATGTATTTGCTGGATCTAGAACGCCCTTACCATCTTTTACTGGAAATGAAACATAAATTGAAGGTGATTTAATATCATGATATTCAACTTCAGCTTCAGCTAAAGTTGACTCACTTGAAGGGGACCAATAAACAGGTTTTTTACCTTTATAGATATAACCTTTTTCATACATTTTACCAAAGACACGAATTTCTTCTGCTTCATATTCAGGTTGATAAGTAATATATGGGTGATCCCAGTCCCCCATTACTCCCAAACGCTTAAAGTCAGTCATTTGCTTTTTGATTTCTTTACTAGCA
The DNA here is from genome assembly GCA_946477855.1 of uncultured Lactobacillus sp. Classification (GTDB taxonomy): domain Bacteria; phylum Bacillota; class Bacilli; order Lactobacillales; family Lactobacillaceae; genus Lactobacillus. Next base: position 41,612 of record CAMKZU010000012.1, on the reverse strand, counting down.
AAATCTTGACAAAGCTGACGGTAATCTGCAAGATTCATTTTCTTACGGTCAACTCCCTGTTTGGTCAATTGTTGTTCAATTGGTAAACCATGAGTATCCCAACCTGGAACATAGGGAGCATAATAGCCGTTCATATTTTTAAATCGAACAATTATGTCTTTTGAAACCTTATTCATAGCGTGGCCAATGTGAATATTACCGTTGGCAAAAGGAGGACCATCATGTAAATCAAATCTCGGTTTTCCTTTATTCAATTTTAATCTTTGTTCATATAATTTATTTTCTTCCCACTCTTTTTGCCACTGCGCTTCGCGGACTGGCAAATTACCCCGCATCTTAAATTTGGTTTTACCCATATTAAGTGTATTTTTCACTCTCATTTTTTAATCCTCCCTATAAAAAAATCCTCGTCCTAAGATTAGGGCGAGGTTAATATCGTGGTACCACCTAAATTGAGTTTTAAACTCCACTTAATGAGTTACGTATCGTGCAACTAACGTAACAAACCTTCTCAAACAGCTGATCAACCTTTGAGCTCTTATATTAGCCTTACACCATCGCTAATTCGCTGAATTGCTCGCAAGTTTTACTGTCAGTTTGTTATTTATGATTTTTATAGTCATTGGGGAAAATAACAGTAGGTCTAGAACCGTTATTAGAATCGTTAACATTTTTCGTGTTAACTGTTTCAGTGTGCGGACTGTCACCCGACATTGGTTGGGGACTATCATTATTTTCATCAATGTCTTGTTCAAAGTTTACTTCATCATCAATGTCATTGTCAAGTTCATCGTCAGCATCTTCATCAATATCTTCGTCTTCATCAATATCTTCATCTTCATCGACATCTTCATCTTCATCAGTTAGCATTATTGGTTCAGCCCCATCTGGAGGATAAAATCGCTCAGTATCAAAGTATTGATCAAGTGCCTTTTGCCAGTTTTCATCATTGAGATTTTCAATTGCTTTTTGTAAAAGATCTTGAATATAAGAGCGATAACCAGAAGCTTCTTTTTTCACACGTTCGTAATCAGACTTAATAGTTTCAAGCTGTTGGCGTTGATAATCAGTATCAATTTTTGCTTGTTGAGTAGTATTATTAGCTTGGACTGTAGCATCATTGATAATTCTTTCAGCCTTAATTTTAGCGTTACCCACAGCTTCTTTGGTAGCATTTTCATTCTGCTGGAATTGTTTAACTTGCTTTTGTAAGTCTGAAACTTGTTCTTGTAAATGCACAATTTCATTTTTTAAGTCAACTGTTTGATCCAGTGCATCACCATAATCGTTGATTATTTGATCTAGAAAACTGTCTACTTCATGCCTATCATAGCCACTTAGGCCTCTCTTTTTGAACTCTTTGTTATGAATTTCAAGCGGAGTCAATCTCTGTGATTCTTTCTTTTCGTCTGCCATAGCTTATACACCACCTTATGTTTGCCTTTTCTTGTAGTTGAAATATCCGTAATTTTACATCTGCCAAAATGTCTTAGACTAAGGACATCATCTTCATCAACCATTATATTAAAATCTTTGACACTATGCCAATTTAATTTAACCAAATTATTAGAAATATTTGCTTTTATTTGCTGCCTGCTTTCATGTGTGATTGAAGCTAAAACTGCATCCAACCTCAGTGAAGAAACAATAGCAGTTAACATTTCACTTTCATCATCAATAATAATTACTTTTTGATTTAAACTTGGTCTTATCCTAACTTTTGTTTTACCAATATGGTTTATTTCATGTTGAAAAAAATCTTTCAGCTCACTTTTTACAAAAAATTGCCACCTGCCATTGCCATCAGTAATAATGTCGCCAAAGGTTGAAGTTTCTATACCTGCATTAGCTAGGCTTCCTAATATAGCACTATGTGATAAACAGGCAAATTTTTGAGGATATTCAACATTAAAAACAGTAATCTGATAAGAAGAAGGTGCAATAGTATCCCAATCTTCAGTTATAAATACTCTCTTTTTTTCAGCGTTTGCATATCCACCAAAGCTCTGTAAACAAACTTCAGTCTGGGCTATTTTTTTAAGAATATCTCTTTCACCGGGATCCAAAAAATCTGTTAAAACTTCTTCATGTTTGCCAAGAACATTATTTATAAGTCCGTTCATCTTGTCCACTGTTTTTTGGTCAGACAAATTATCTTTAAATAAAACATTCTTGGCGTAAAAACTTCGCTTTGCTATATTTTTTGTCTTCACACAATTCCTCCTGCTAATGAAAGTGAAAGACAGATTGGCCTTTTCCTACACCATTATAGCATTAACTCTAAAAGTCATTCATCTTAAAAAGAACAATCAATTTGTATTATTTAACAATAAATAAAGAGCTGATAAATCAATTTAGTGATCTAAAAAATTTATCAACTCTTTATAAAAAATCAAACAAACAACCTAAATAAGATGTTTGCGACCCATTTTAAGACATAATATTGCACAAAATAAAGAAGCAATAAGCCAATTAAAAATGAAATATCCAATCCAGTAGCATTAGATAGTCTTGCAATCGGTCCTTTACGAAAAAGGTTCAAATATGGATCAACTAATAAGTCAATAATACGACCAACAGTCGAATCACGTAAAGAAGGAACCCAACTTAAAATTGCATCGATTACCATAATGATACTATAGATCCATATTATATAATCTAGAATATAAATGCCGTAATATATGATATTTGCTGCCATTAACTTAAAGTATCTTTCTTATCAACTAGGTCACTAATTTTGCCATTAGTAACGAATTTAGGAGGTGTTGCTAAAAATATTTTATCGCCAATACGCTGTATTTCACCATTCAGGGCATAAACTGTCCCCGTTATAAAATCAACAACTCTTCGAGCAGAAGCATCTTCCATCCTGCTAAAATTAATAATCACTGCTTTGTTATTCAACAAGTTTTGTGCTACATCTTTAGCGTCAGAATAAACACGTGGCTCATAAAGAACAATTTTGCTTTTAGCCGCATTCATGCCAGATTTTATTGAAACTACATTGTCACGATCAACAGCACCAGCAGAATAATTATCCTCATTATTTAATTGTTGCTCTTCTGCATATTCGTCATCCAGCATTTCATCGTCATCGTTTGCAACACCGAAAAACTTACCTATTTTACTAAAAGCCATCTCTCTTGCCTCCCATTAGTTTTCACCACGATGCCTGAAAAATGGTATATCATCAGTATCATCGTCATCAAAAGCGTTGGTTTCAATTTGTGAAATACTACTTTGATCGTCGTCATCAAATGAACTTGATCTTTGCTCTTGATTTGAAGCAGAAGGAGTCGAGCGACGATTTCCTTCGTTATCATTATCCAGCCCCCAAACACTTGTTGGATCAACCATAGGCCTATGCTTTGGAGCGGTTTGAACAGTTTGGGCGCCATCATCAGTCGCAGGCTTGGGTTCAACCGATCTTTCAGCTGAATTTGTTCTCTGCATAGATGAATTAGTTTGACTAGGTTGTGACTTTATCTGGTGACTGTGCCCAGGAAGCTGCTTAGAAGCTTCCTCTTCTGCTTGTGAATTAATTCCTGTAGCAATAACAGTCACAACAACCTCATCCCCTAAATTAGGATTGATAGATGTACCGAAAATGATATTAACATCATCACCTGCAGCTTTTGAAACGATTTCTGAAGCATCCTGCGCTTCAAATAAAGTTAGGTCAGGACCACCAGTGATGTTCAGGAGAACCTGCTTTGCACCATCAATTGAAACTTCAAGCAATGGTGAAGAAATCGCCAGCTTAGTTGCTTCAACAGTCCGATTTTCTCCACTTGCACGACCGATACCCATTAAGGCTGCTCCCTGATTTGCCATAACAGTTTTAACATCGGCAAAATCAAGGTTAACATAATCAGTCGAAGTGATTAAGTCAGAAATGCCTTGAACACCTTGTTTCAAAACATTATCAGCTTCTTTAAAGGCATCCATCATAGGTGTCTTTTTATCAACCATTTCTAATAAACGATTATTGGCAATAATAACAAGCGTATCAACATACTGCTTCAGTTGGGCAATGCCTTCGGCAGCATTTTTGGACCTTTTTGGACCTTCGAAAGTAAAGGGACGAGTAACAACGCCAACAGTCAAAGCACCGGTTTCACGTGCAATTTTGGCTACAATTGGTGCAGCACCAGTTCCAGTACCGCCACCCATACCGGCAGTAATGAAAATCATGTCTGCACCTTTTAACGCATCTTCAATGGTTTGCTCACTTTCTTCAGCCGCTTTTTGACCTACTTCGGGATGAGAACCAGCTCCGAGTCCTCTCGTCAATTTTGGCCCTAACTGAATTTTATTTTCAGCTTTATTACTATTTAATGCTTGTACATCCGTGTTAGCAGCAACAAAGGATACCCCCTGCACGCCATCATCGATCATTCGATTAACAGCATTACCACCAGCACCGCCGACACCAATAACTTTGATGACAGCATTTTTATTGTCGTCAGAATCGAATGTAAAATCCATCTAATTAACCACCTTTAATCAAAGAACTTTTTGAAGAAGTTCTTAAAGCCTTTATCTTTATTTTGCATATTATTTTTTGTTTTACTATGCGGAGATTGCTCTCGCTTTAGTAACTCATGTCTATTATATTCTTCTTTTCTTTTAGTTTCATTAACAGCAGCCGTTCTTTTCGAAGTTTTTGTTTTTTCTGGAACAGTTCTTTGCTCTTGACCAAATGAATCTTTGCCATATATGGCGCTAATTACTAAAAAATCAATATCAGACATTTTATATGCATAGTTAACGACACCGTATGCGGCTGAGTATATTGGATTGCGCATTCCAATCTGGTCAGGTTGATAAATTCTAGCTTTTACATTTAAAGTATTGGCTATTATGCTATCAAAACCTTGCAACAGACTGCTTCCACCAGTAATAATGACGCCGCCAGGCAACTTTAAAGCATCATGCTTATCCAGTCCCTTTTCAATTCTATTAATAGTCTGCATAACTCTAGCGTTAATAATTTCACTTAAATAGCTCTCGTCAACCATCTGTTGACCATTTGAACCCACACTATTAACAGCGAATTTATTTTTAGCAGAAGCTAAATTCGGATCAGCATAGCCATAATCAAGTTTAATTTGTTCTGCATCTTTTTTAGATGTACTAAGAACAACAGAAATGTCATTGCTAATGTCACTGCCACCTTCAAAATCAATATTAGCATATTTAATCTGATTATTGTGAATAACAGTAGCAGTAGTTACACCACCGCCTAAATCAAGAATAACTGAGCCAAATTGCCGCTCACTTTCACTTAAAGCTACACTGGCAATAGCAAGTGGCGTGGGAACAAAAAAGTTATTAGAATAACCCGCACGCTCTATCGCCTTTTTAATATTATGCAGAGAACTTGCTGGAGCTGTTAGCATGATGCCCTGGACCGACAGGGAATGGGCAATCATTTTACGGGGATCATCAACCTCAGTTTCACCATCAATTAAAAAGCGGCTTGGCAAAAAAGCAATAGGTTCACGTTCGTTTTTTACTGCAGACCTGATTGCAGCGCCCACTACGCGTCTGACATCATGGTTGCCAACTTCTTGACCATTATCGCTTACATTAACCAAATCGCTTGCAGTTTCCAGTTGAAGCATACCTACCGGTATGCCAGTTACAACCCGATAAATCTTTGCGTTTGTTTTTTTGGCTATTTCCTTTAAGGCTTTACTAATAGCAGCTGCTGTTTCATCGATATCAACTATATTGCCATGGCGCATTCCTCTGTTGGGAACTGCTACAGCTCCGATAACTTTACCAGAATCTGCTACAACCGCTTTCACGCTTGTGGTACCAATATCTAAGCCCACTAATAAATTTGTATTGTCCAAAATTTACCCCCTGTCGGTGCTCTTTACAAAAATTTTACCATAAAAGTAGCTTAAATTCAGCCTAAGTTAAGCCGTAAGCTCTTTTTTCACTTGGTGTAAGTGGTCTGCTAAACGCACCTACTTCCAAATCAATTAAAGTATTTTTCCCCACTTTAGTTTTTATTTTATTATAGTACTTTAATTTACTTTTGAGGGTAGAAACGTTGCCAATGACTACATTTCCGTTTTTCATCAGAAAAATAACTTGTGACTTTCTTCTTGTGTTGCCGCTTAATAATTTTATCTGACTTTGGAAACTTACAGGCAGACTATTAAACAAGTGAAGAGTTTCTTGCAATGACAATTCATGATTATATCCCACAAAAACCGGCTTACTAGGACTTACTTTTGACCATGGAATTACCTGGGTACCTAATTTGCCATGTGAAAGTATCTTTCGGTACCCTTTGGCATTTTTAACGTAACCGATCGTATGGTATTCGTCAATATTAAGAACTAAATTGTTAAAATTTTTAACCTGAATATTGATATTTTTTATCTCAGAGTATTTTGAAGACAGTTTATGATCTATGCTGTTCTTATTAAACAGATGGTCAATTACTTTATCACTGGCTTTAATATCAGCAGTTTTTACAACTTCCCTTATTGGCAAATCATTTTCTCCATTAATTTGAATACTTTTCACATTTGCCAAAGGTGAAATATAATACCCTAGTCCCAAAATGGCCACAACTGATATGCCAACAACAAGTCCTAGTCGTTTAAACAGCGCAGACTTACGCTCACTATGTAATTTTGATAACGAGGCAGAGACTTTTGCTTTAGCTTTAAACTTTTTCTTCTGATTAGTTTCGTGGTCTAAATAAGGCGATAACTTTTCTTTGGGATCAATTTTTGTTACTCGCTTCTTAGTCAACTGCCTCACCTTCTTCTTACTTAGATAAATCTTGCATTACTTTAATTACTTCATCAGAAGCATCAGGAACGCCTAATTTCTTTGAAGCTTTGCTCATTTCTGTATAATATTTACGGTCTAAAACGATATGATCAATTGAGGAAATAAAATTATTGATATTAAGGTCGCTTTCTGCAATTACAGTGGCAGCGCCAGCTTTTTCCAAGTCAAGAGCATTTTTCATTTGATGATTGTGAGTAACGTTAGGACTGGGAATTAATATGGCGGGAACACCTAAAGCCGTAAATTCCGCAATACTGGTTGCTCCGGATCGTGAAACCACACAGATCATTTTAGGCAAAAGTGCGGGCATATCTTTAACATATGGCAAAATTTTAATAGTTTTACCATAATCTATATTAGCCAGTTTTTCTTGGATTTCCTTATAATAATATGTTCCAGTTACCCAGATTAACTGATACGGTTTTTTTTGCAAACGCGTCAACGACTTAAGCATAATTCGGTTAATGGCTAAAGCTCCACGAGATCCCCCGAAAACTAATACAGTAGGAATAGTAGGATTTAAATCCCATTTGCTTTGCATGTCAACTTTTGTCGATGATAAGTTCAGTACTTGCTGAGAACGTGGATTTCCGGTTTTTACTAGTTTTTTCTTCTCAGAAAACTGTTTAGCGGCATCATCAAACGTATAACAAATCTTATTTACATAGTGGCCCAAAAACTTATTAGCAACCCCAACTACTGAATTCGATTCATGAATCAAAGTTGGTATTTTCATTTTAGCTGCTTCATAAACTACGGCACCACTCACGTAGCCTCCAGTGCCCATGACAATATCAGGCTTAAACTCACTAATAATTTTTTGTGCCTTTTTAGTAGCTTTAAGAAACAACCTAATTGTAGCAAAATTACTCATTATATGTTTACGAGAAAATCCACGCATTTCGATTGTTTTAAAATTCACCCCAGCCGCCGGAACAATTTTAGCCTCCAGGCCATTTTTAGTGCCGACAAACAGAATTTCATCAGTTGTAGCTAAATTACGTTCTTTTAACCGTTCAATGATAGCCATAATAGGGTAAATATGACCACCAGTTCCTCCACCAGTAAATATTATTCTCATTTTATTTCGTCTTCAATTCCTTTATAAAATTAACAAAATAGTCGCCACGTTCTTCAAAGGTTCTAAATTGATCCCATGACGCACAAGCTGGCGAAAACAACATTACATCACCAGGTTTGGTTAATTCATAAGCTTTCGGCACCGCCTCTTGCAACGTATTTTCAATTAAAATATGCTTAATCCCAGCTTTGCGTGCTGCATCAGCCAGGAGATAGCGTGTTTGCCCGTACAATACAACTGCTTTAACGTGCTTTTTCAGAAGAGGAATTAAAGAATCAAAAGTAAATCCTCGATCTAAACCGCCAGCGATCCAGACCTCAGGATCTTCAAAAGCAGGAATTGCAACAGAAGCTGCTTCAATATTTGTAGATTTAGAATCGTTATATATTTTGCGACCTTCAAGTGTCATGACATATTGCAAGCGGTGCTTTGCACCAGCAAAAGTTGTTAAAACAGCTTTAATATCAGCAATATCTGCACCCATTATTTGTGCAATTGCACTGGCAACCAAAGCGTTCTGCTGGTTATGGATTCCAGGTAATTTCATGTCAGAAGTCTTCATTATTTTTTCATGCTGATTTTGCAAATAACCATCAGCAATATAATAATCGGCAGCTTGATCATTTTCAGAAAAAGTTATGAATTTCGCTCTAGTGGTTTTCTTCTCCTTTTCCAAAATATCTTTTTGATCAAAATTAGCCAAAAAATAATGATCTGGGCTCTGCGCTTTAGTAACATTCAGTTTGGCATTAACATAATTAGCAAAAGTTTTATGATAATCCAAGTGAACATTATGATATATATCAATGATTGCTGCAACCTTAGGGTTAATATCTGTGACACCAAGTAACTGAAAACTGGAAGTTTCGCAGACTAGAATATCATCCTTAGTCGCTTTTTCAACCACTTCAGATATAGGCACACCAATGTTTCCCACAGCATATGCATGATGACCCTTTTTGGCCAGATGACGAGCAAGAATTTTCTGAGTCAACATTACCGTAGTCGTTTTTCCATTCGAACCTGTAATGCAAATATAAGGGGCCTCACTAACACTCAATGCAATTTCTGGTTCAGTAATAATAGGCAAATTTAATTTTTGAGCCTCTTGTACCATCGGATTTTCATAAGGAATGCCGGGATTCTTTACTAAATAATCAAAACTTTCTTGACTTAATAATTCAATTGGATGCCTGCCGTCAATCACTCGGACACCTTTTTTTTTCAATTCCTGTGCATTTTGGTTTTTGCTTAAATCAGCCTGATCATTTAAAGTCAGCTTTGCACCAAGTTTAAGCAACAATTTACTAACTGCAAAACCGCTTTTACCCAGACCTAAAACCAGAATATTTTTGTTTTGATAAGTATTAATCTGCCTCATTACCTATTTATCCCCATATCATTAAATATAAAAAACTACCAATTAATCCAACTATCCAGAATATAATATCTACTTTCCATTCAGAATATCCCAGCATTTCGAAATGATGATGAATTGGGGTCATTTTGAAAATCCGTTTGCCTGTGGTCTGAAAAGAGATTACTTGTAGAATTACACTTGCAGTTTCACAAACAAACACAATTCCTATTAACAAAAGAGACCAGGGTTTGTTTAAAAAGATACTTACAGCAGCCAATCCACCGCCTAATGCTAATGATCCGGCATCACCCATAAAAATTTTAGCAGGTTTATGGTTAAAAATAAAAAATGAAATCAAACCACCTATAACACTCATACAAAAGATCAAAACAGCAAAGTTCTTTTGTTTAAATGCAATATAAGAATAAGTAGCATAAGCAATAATCGAAAGTCCTGTTGCTAATCCGTCTAATCCATCTGACAAATTGACAGCGTTAGAAAAGCCAACTAACCAAAAAACTACAAAAATAGTAAATAAAATAGCACTGTTCACAATACCAAAAAATGGTATAAAAAGTTTAAACTGAAAATTATCCGTAGCAGCAATAATGACGATTAAAATAGCAACTAGTATTTGTAAGGAAAATTTATGCCAAGCATGCAAGCCTAGGTTGCGCTTATAGAACAATTTTATACCGTCATCTAAAAAGCCAATTATTGCATAGCCCAGCAAACTGATTAGTAAAATCCAAATTAACTTTGAAGTTTCATGTTGCCAAAAACTAACCCAAATTGTGGATACTGCAGCCGCTAGAACAAAGACTACTCCACCCATAGTAGGCGTTCCGGATTTCTTTTCATGCCATTTAGGACCTTCATCACGTATTTCTTGTCCTTCGTGATGTGCCCTCATGAAGATAATCATCCAAGGCAGAATGATTCCAGTCAATGCTAATGAACTTACTAATGCTATAATGCTAATGATCAGCATAAAAATGCTACTCCTTTAATTGTATTTTTATTTTTGTACCTGATTTAACAGGCTCTCCTATAGCCAGACCTTGCTTAAAAACTATTCCTGTTCCTTTGATCCGTAATTTAACTCCTGTTAAATCTGCAAATTGATGCAACTCATCAATAGACCAGCCTTTCATATCAGGACATTTAATACTTCCGCTAGTACGAACAAGCATTAATTTTCCTGACTGTTGTTTTTGACCTGCCGAATATGACTGCGCAGTTATTTTATCACCCGTACCAATCTTAGCAAGTCTTAACCCAACGCGCTGTGCTACCTTTTTGGCCTCTTTGTAGTTTAATCCTTTTAGATTGGGTGTTTTAACAAGTGTCGAACTGCTTAGACCATTTTTAGACATAAGAATTACTCTATTCATCATTGGTTTGAAAATTGATGAGAGTATTACTTCAGCCGGTTTACTCATTTTACGAGGCTGTTTGACAGTAATATAAATGCAGTACCGCGGATGTTTAGCAGGGGTAACCCCAACCACTGAAAAGATATAATTATTGTTACCTTTAAGATAACCTCCACCCTTAAGGTTAGCAATCTGAGCTGTCCCTGTTTTGACTGCAATACTTTGGCCTTTCATTTGGTAAGCCGCACCTGTACCAATGCGTTTATTTAAAACTCGACGCATATTTTCAAGCACAGTAGCTGCAGTTTCTTTGGTATAAACGGGTTGGCCGACATTTTTAATTTGATAACCAGTGATAGTTTGATTATTGGCATCCGTAATTTTTTCGACAAGCTGTGGTTTTACCATTTGACCATCATTGGCTAAACTGCTAAACGCCTGCATCATTTGCATGACATTGACATCAACACCTTGACCAAAACTGGTAACTGCTTGATCAATTGGAGAATTGAATGCAATCGTTCCCGGCTGTTCACCAGGTAAGGTTACTCCCGTTTTTTCTCCAATATGAAATTTTTTGAGATACTTTTTCCACGTCTTGGCACCCATTTGCTGCTCAATATGAACAAAGCCAGTATTGCTTGAACGAGGAAAAGCCTGTGAAAATGGAATGCTCCCCCAACCGTGAGGCTGCCAATCGTGAATTACAGATCCATTAACAGAAACTGATCCTGAATTATAGTATTGGTTAGGATGATAATTTCCACTATTTACAGATGATGACAGCGTTAGCACTTTAAAAACAGAACCCGGTTCATAAGTATCTTGTACCAAAATGTCACGATATGAGTTTTTTAGACCCTTTTTCGTTTGCGGGTTAAAAGTTGGTCTTTGAGAGGCAGCTAAAACCTTTCCTGTTTTAATATCTTCAACGACAGCTGTCATGGAAACCGGATTATATGCATTTTGGACATAGGAGAGCCTGCTTTCAAGATACTCCTGCAGCTGTGAATCAATGGTTAGATAAATATTGTTACCGTCGACTGGTGCCTTATAGGTATGCGTACTATTTGGCGTCTGAAAATTAGAAGCATCTACTGCTGAAACCTGATAACCATTTTTTCCTGTAAGTACGTCATCATACCAAGCTTCAAGTCCCATTGTGCCTTCGAGATTCTGCTGCTTGGTTTTTTTGTCATATACTGGGGAAGCCATTCCTATTATATGTGAGGCAAAATTACCATTAGGATAAAGCCGAGACTGAGTTTCAAAGAATTTAATCCCAGGCAAATTCATCTTTTCAATTTTATCTTTTTGCTGTTTGGACAAATTAGAACCTGCAGTACCAAATTGTACCTGAAAAACAGGACGAGCAGGATTAAGATATTTTAAAATTTCACTCGCTTTAAGCGGTAAGACTTGGGCTAATTTATTAGCAGTTTTAGTTTTATTAACAACATATTCAGGTTGATTCTTATAATTGATAGAAGATTTATCTAAGATAGCATAAATAGTATATAAATGAGAATCCTGAGCAATTGCCAAACCATTACGATCATAAATTGTACCGCGATTAGCCTTTAATACCTGATTACGCATGTATAATTGCTCGGTTTTAGCAGTTAAATTTTGACCATTAATAGTCTTGGAGATGCCAATGTATAAAAATCTTCCTATAAATACGAGAAAAACCAAAGCAACAGCTACCTCGAGAAATCTCCCGACTGTAAAACGGTATCCGTGAGCTTTGGAATTAGAGTTACTTATCTTACTAAAATGCTTTTTCATCAGCGTATAGTCCTAATATTTTTCTCATTCAAGGCTAACCCCTTACTACGTGCAATTTTGTTCATGCGAGAGCTTGAGGTTAACTCACCTAATTCTTGATGCAAATCTCCAACTTGACTTTGCCCTTTTGCAACTGCGCGTTGCACATTGGTAAGTTCATGTTGAGCTGATGTAGCAGAAATACTGGAAGAAACTAGCATTGTCATTAAGCCAATGGTTATTATCGTTCCCAATACAAGCAAGGACTTTTCGAAGCCGGTCCAAGCAACGTTGTGATGATTGAGAACTTGACGTTGTCTCTTCTCTGGATCTCTTTGCTCATTAGGATTAAACTCTACTTTTCTTGCTAAATTATCAGCCATTGTTTTTCCTCTTTACAATTTTTCTGCGACTCGCAACTTTGCACTGTGTGAGCGATTATTATTCTTTAACTCTTCAGCTGAGGCACCAATGGGTTTGCGGTTAACTAAACGAAGCATTGGCTTCAGGTTGTCAGGAATAACTGGCATTCCCCTGGGAACATCAACTTCAGAGTATTTTTTAAAAATGTTTTTTACAATTTTGTCTTCATCAGACTGAAAGGTAATTACGCTAATTCGACCACCAGGTTTTAACAAATGAACCGCTTCTTCAAGTGACTCACTTAAAACATCAAGCTCGTGATTTACAGCAACACGCAAAGCCTGAAAGGTCTTCTTTGCTGGATGCCCACCAGTCCTTCTTGCAAACGCAGGAATTGCTTCCTTAATTATATCAACCAGTTCAAAAGTTGTTTCAATCGGCTTTTTTTGTCTTTTAAGGACAATTTTATGAGCAATCTGGCGAGAATATTTTTCACCACCAAATTTATACAAAATATTTGCCAATTCTTTTTGGCTTGAGTTATTTACTAGTTGATAAGCATCAAGACTTTGCTCTTGATCCATTCTCATGTCTAACCTAGCGTCAAAACGGTAAGAAAAACCCCTTTGTGCTTGATCAAATTGTGGCGAGGAAACTCCCAAATCATAGTAAATTCCATCTATGCCATTATGATAACCCAGCTCAACCAGATTCGCTTTTAAATGGCTAAAATTATCGTGTACCAATTGTAATTTAGGATCAGCATTTTGAACAAGTAAATCAGCAAAGTTTAACTTAGCCGAATTTATTGCATATTCATCTTGATCAAAGCCGATTAAAGTACCACTAGCTAGTTTGCTCAATAAATATTTTGCATGACCGCCACCGCCAAAAGTCGCGTCTACATAAAGACCACCATTTTTCAGTTTTAAATTATCGATTGTTTGGTGTAAGAGTACACTGGTGTGTTTGAATTCCATAATTATAGTTCAATATCATCCAAATTTTCTGCAATATCATCATAGTTTTCATTGGCTTCATCACTAAAGCTTTCCCAACGTTCCTTAGACCAAATTTCAATTCGATCAGAAACTCCTACAATGACACATTCTTTGACAAGGGAAGCGTGTTTCTTCAACGTTGTGGTCAGATTCACACGACCTTGTTTGTCAAATTCGCATTCCATCGCACCAGAGTAAAACAAACGCGTAAAACTGCGCGCATTTCTCTTAGTTAGTGGAAGTTGCGCTAGTTTAGCTTCAATTTTTTGCCATGCTTCTATAGTATAGCCAAAAATGCAGCCTTCCATTCCGCGAGTAAATATCATTTTGTCACCTATCTGACTACGCAAACGGGCAGGTATAATTAACCGCCCTTTGCTGTCGAGATTGTGATGATATTCACCCATGAACATGGCTTAGCCCCCTTCCACTAAATAATTTACCACAATTCACCACTTCCTACCACTTTTTAGTCAAAAATGTTAAATATTTATTTTTTAATGACACAAAAAAGAAAAATCGCAAACCAATTCTGATTTGCGACTAGTTTTATTTAAAAATTTTTTATTTCAAAAATTGACTATATCATTAGAAACAAGAGACCCAGATACCAAAAAATAGTATTAACAGTTAAGTAATCCCAAATTTTACGCATAGTCTTACTTAAAGAGATATTTTTATTTTTAACAGCATCAGATATCGCTATGACTATAACCAGGAAGAAAAAGACAAAAAAGCCATAAGGCAGAAACTCAGGCCTTTTTTGGTGCATGGTAATTAAGTGACATGCATATATAAAAAAGAAAGGCAATAAATCATATCCCCTAAATTGAGCCTTAGGAAACATCTTATTGACAATATATGCTAAAGCAAGTCCTAGAACAGGTATCAATATAATTAAAAGCATTACTTACATCCTCTATCATTTAATATCTATTTTATCTTACTCTGCGATTGAAAAAAACTATTAAGTAGCATAAAATATTGTTCAAGTAGGAGGTCAATCAATGACGCGTAGACATAAGAAAAAGAGATCTAAATTTCAAAAATTAACGATTGCCATGGCTTGGCTAATGGCTATTATTACTTTAGTAGCAATTGTGATGCAGGTTGTTGGTGCATTATCAAGTTTTGGCTTTTTTGAATAAAAAACGTGAGATACAAATCTCACGTTTTTTATTTATTAGCGATAATTGTCTAAGTTAACCATAAAAGGGTAGTTAAGAACCAAGTTCCACCATAATTTATAGGTAGCACAAACAAAGATAAACACCCAGCACAAAGTTGGCAAAATACTTTGCACCAGCTTCAAGATTCCTATACTTGATAAGCCTGTCATATTTAAAATTAGCCATGTGTAGACCTCAATTAGAACAGAAGCAATTAAAACTGCCAAAACTTTGGCCCAAAATACTTCTGGTAAAAACCGTGCAGATTTTTGCAATAACCAAGAAATTGTCGGCAGGCTAATGGCATAGATGCCTATAATGCCAAAAAAATAAATATCACTAACAATACCTGCACCTAAAGCCAGCCAAACTTCTTTGTTATTGGTATCATCAAATAAAGCAATTAACATCATACTAACAGGTACTAATAAATTCGCAGCATTACCAATTGAAAAAAACTGATGAAGGTAAAAAGATAAGCTACCACTGATAGCCAAAGCAACGTATAATGCTAAGACTAGAGTAAATTTCCGCAGTGTCTTCATTAGTCGCTCACTTTCCTCTGAATAACCGTGACAATGGAAGGATCGTTTAATTCACCAGCCGGATTGATCTTGATTAAATCAGATAAGCCAAAAGAATCATGTGTTGTAGCAGAAATAGTTCCTATCAGCAACCCTTTGGGTGAATTACCACCCATTCCGCTAGTATATATTTTGGTACCACGCTTGAGCTTTTTACTATCAATTGCTTGGGTAAAAGCTAAAGTTTTATCACCAATTACCGTAATAATGCCATGAACTTTTTTACCATTTGTAGCTTGAGCCTGTACTGCAAACCGGTTTGCTGACTTGTCACTAGTAGTAATTAATTCCACTTTTGCAGAAGCAGCACTGACTTCTATTATACGACCGATAACTCCACCGCCTGACATCACAGCCATATTCTTGCGCAAGCCGGACGTAGTTCCCTTATTGATAACTAAAAGATCTGTCCAGCTGTCTGGCGAACGCGAAATCACGGAGGCTTGAACCATATCATAGTCCGTTAACGTTTCTTTTAATTTTAAAGCAGATTTAAGTTGCTTGTTTTCAGCTTCAAGACTTGAGTTACGAGCTTTTGCTTGTTCTAATTCGGTTACCTGGCTCTTAAGATAGTTATTTTCATCTTGCGTATTCAGTAAATCATGTACATTATTTAAACTGCCGGACACAAAACTAAGAGGGAAATCAATAATTCTTGATCCCACAGCGACTACATCATTACCAAAACTTTGGATAATCAATGGCGTGTTACGCTTGTTGCGCAAGCTAACACTACCACCTAAAATTGTAAAAACTAAAATAACTGCGACAACTGCTGACAACAGTTTTTTATTTTGTAAAAATTTCTTCATTTGGAAACAGTCCCTAAAGAAAAATCGGCAATTATAGCCGACTTTTTGTATTATCTGCGACTTTTACGCATTACTTCAATATTTTTCAGAGACTCACCTGTACCGACTGCAACACAATCTAGTGGATCCTGAGCTATAAATACTGGAACTTTAGTAGCTTCGGAAATAACATCAGGCAAATTCTTTAGTAAAGCACCACCACCAGTTAGCACAATTCCATGATCAATTACATCTGCTGCAATTTCAGGAGAAGTTTGTTCTAAAGTTTCTTTGATAGCAACAATAATATCTTGAACAACATCTTGAATTGCCTTTGAGACATCAACTGCTTTAACATCGACTGATTTTGGTAATCCTGTAACCAAATCACGTCCCCGAATATTGACAGCTTCAATGCCTTCTGCTTTTTCAACCGAAGCGGAACCAATTTGGATTTTAATGTCTTCGGCCGTTCTTTCACCAATTAAAAGATTAAAATTAGAATGTACATAATTCACAATTGCAGTATTAAACTTATCACCGGCTTGGCGAATTGATGTAGATGAAACAATGCCACCAAGTGAAATAGTAGCGACATCAGTGGTACCACCACCAATGTCCACGACCATTGAACCAGTAGGATCCATTACTGGCAATCCAGCTCCAATAGCGGCTGCAAATGGTTCTTCTATTACAAAGGCTTCACGTGCTCCAGCTACCCGAGCTGCATCAATAACAGCCCGTTTTTCTACTTCAGTTACACCTGAAGGTACACAAATCATAGCTGAAGGTTTGGAGTTGCCTACAGTCTTTTCTATAAAATACTTAAGCATAGAGGCAGTTGTATCATAATCGGCAATTACACCATCTTTCATTGGCCTGATAGCCACTATGCTTTCCGGCGTCCTTCCGATCATTTCTCTTGCTTCTGACCCTACCGCAATTACTTTTCCAGTATGGGTGTTTTTAGCCACCACAGAAGGCTCTCTTAAGACAATTCCTTTACCTTCCATATAAACAAGAGTATTGGCCGTCCCTAAATCGATGCCAATATTTTTTGCTCCTAATCCAAACACGTAAATCTCTCCTTAATTATTGCAGTCTCTAAATCTTGAATAATTATAGCATAAAGTGCAACTTAAAAAAGAAAATGAAATGTAACTTTAAGATGAATTTAAAATAATTGCCGTTCACGCAAACTCAAATATTTTCCCTTTCCCACAATAAAATGATCAAGAAAGTCAATATGAAATAATTCAGAAGCTGCAAAGAGCATTTTGGTGAGTTCAATATCACTTTTTGAGGGAATTAAATTGCCACTTGGATGATTATGAACCACAAAAAAGCCAGCACAAGCATAAATTACCGCCCAGCGAAAAATTTCTCGAGGGTGAGCAATAGATTTATCCAAAGTTCCTTGAAATAATCTTTTTTCAGCAACAATGTGATTGCTGTTATCAATATAAACTGCCCAAAGTTCTTCTTGTTTACGTCCTGCTAACTTGTCCAACAGATAAGTACCGACTTCATCGCTTGATGTCATAATGAGTTCACGATCGGGAACCGCCGACCTCAGTCTTTCAAGCAGTCCCTCACAAAGAACAGCTAAATTTTTATCACATTGACTACCAGAAATATATTTGAGCAAATCATCTAAATTCATGATTTTTAGCTCTGTCAGTTTTATAAAAAGTTCATCGAACTTCTCTATTCCATGTTCTTTCAACTCAGCAAAAAGGCTGTTTAACATTTCCCAGTCAGTTTTCAATAAATAGTGATTAGATTTTATCAATTCCATAAAACCATTCCTTTCACTATTAAATACGTTGAAAATTAACAAACCTTTTTCAAAAATTCATAAAAATCTTTACAGACAAATACAGCATTCTGGTAATCTTTTTTACTTGCCGGAATTAAATCAGGCACCATTACGCACTTTAAACCTGCATTAACGGCCGCAAGCAATCCGGGAGAAGAATCTTCAAAGGCCAGAATTTTATTTTGAGGAACATGTAATTTTTGAGCAGCCAAAAGATAAATATCTGGAGCTGGTTTAGGCTTAACGTTATTCTTTTTAACATCGTCGTAATTGAGGTGAAATTGAAAATAATTGCGGCTGCCAGTTGCCCACAAGTTATGCTCTACCACATCTTCTGTATTACTAGTAACCACTGCCATCGGCAAACCAGCTTTTTGAAAAAGATCAAGAGCTTTTTGCACTCCAGGACGCAATTTTAGTTTCCCCTCTTCAGTCCACTGCCAGACCAAGTCATCCGTACGCTTAATAAATTGGTCCCGTTGCTCCTTATTCTTAAAGTATTTCAGATAAAAATCGTCCATATCATTAGTTGTCGAGCCGACCAATTTAAGATAGATATCATCAGGAGTACCTAAATCTGCTTCTTTTGCTGCCTGAATATTGGCTTCCCAGTATAAATTTTCAGAATTGACGAGCAATCCATCCATATCAAGTAAAATTCCCTTAATTTCATCTTCAATACCTTGAACCCGCATTTTTCGTCTCCATTTGTAAAATATTACCAACTAAATAAAAAGATCCTGTTACTAGCAGTATATCATTTGTCTGGCTCTTCTGCTTCAAATTCTGGTAAGCTGCTTGCCAATCAGACATATATTGATATTTTTCTTGAATCCATTGGGGAAAATCTTTTTTCTTAGCTGCACGCGGATAATCTATTGTAGTTAAGTAGACTTCATCAGTAGCATGAAATAGGTCAAACACCTGCGCTATATCTTTGTCTTTCATCATCATGATCAAAATTCTAACTTGGCCCTGCCTTCTCTTTTGTTCACAATGAGCATAATTAAGCAGGTTTTGCACTGCTTGAATATTATGTGCGCCATCAAGAATAACTAATGGGTTATTTTGCACTATTTGATAACGACCAGGAATTTTGGTTTGATTTATTGCCTCTTTAATTTCAGCTGCAGAAAGTTTCACTCCCAAAAGGCTAACAGCAGAAATAGCGATACCTACATCATAACCTTCTACTAAAGGTCTGGGTAAAAAGGAAATTTTCTTATTTTGATCTTGATAAGTTAAATTTTCTTGCAAGGAAATTTTAAAATCCTTCCCCAATTGTATAAGCGGTGCACTTTCCTCTTGCGCTTTTTGCTGAATTATAGGCAACACCTCTTTAGGAACATTGCCGATAATCACAGGACGATTTTTCTTAATCACCCCACTTTTTTCACGCGCAATATCCTGAAGTGTAGGTCCTATAATTTTTTCATGATCTAATCCAACTGTTGTAATCACACTGACTTCAGGCATGATCACGTTTGTCTTGTCATGTTCACCACCTATGCCAACTTCTATGACAGCATAGTCACATTTTTCTCTTGCAAAATAGAGAAAAGCCATGACCACTTCATATTCAAAAGTCACTAAAGAAAAAGCAGGATTTTCTCTACGAATTTTTGCCAAAATAAGCTCAATTTGATTTGCAATCTCAACTAAATTTTGGTTACTAATATTTCGTCCATTTAACTGGATACGTTCATTAAATTCAAACACGTATGGCGAAACAAAAAGGCCAGTCTTCTGACCGGCCTTTTGCAGCAAACTACTTAAATAGTAAGAAGTAGATCCTTTACCATTAGTGCCCGTGACGTGAACTGTTTTAACTTTATCTTGCGGATTATCCAAAAAAGTCAGCACTTTTTTTATGTAAGATAAATCCGCTTTTTCATGTAATTTAGGAAGTGAATATAAATAATTAATCACATCTTGAGCTTTAGTAAAAGTCACATTATTCACTCTTCTTTAATTCTTGAATTCTTTCCTGAACGCTTTGCAGTTGATTTTCATAATCAGCTTTTTTAGCTTTTTCCTTATTAATTACTGCTTCTGGTGCGTGAGCTACAAAGCCTTGATTATTCAGTTTTTTGGTTGAGCGTTCAACTTCAGCTTGGAGATCTTTCTCCTCTTTTGTCATGCGCTTGATTTCGTCATCAATATTAACCAAATCGGCTAGTGGGACAAAAATTTGAGCTCCTGCAATCACAGCAGTTTTAGCTAATTTTGGAGCAGTTATATTGGCAGCAATAGTCAGGTTCTTCGGGTGCAAGAAATTCTTGACGTAATCTTCGTTTTCAGTCAAAATCCGTTCATTATTGCTGTCTTCTAATTGAATCATAATATCAATCGGTGAAGAAAGTGGTGCATTAACTTCCATTCGAATATTACGTACAGCTTTAATAATTTCGATCAAGAAAGCCATATCGCGTCGCGCTCTGTCATTAACAAATTCATCATGAGGTGTAGGATACTTCGCAACCATGATTGATTTGCCTTCATGAGGCATTGACAGCCACAGCTTTTCAGTCACAAATGGCATAATTGGATGAAGCAAACGTAAAATTTGGTCAAGAATCCAAATTAAATTCTCTTGTTTTCTAGTCTTCAGTTCTTCATCTGAACCATTGAGAGCAACTTTGGCCATTTCGATATACCAGTCGCAGAAATCATTCCAGATAAAGTTATAAAGTTCGCGCCCAGCTTCACCAAATTGATAATCATCAAATAAACGAATTACTTCACTTACAGTGTGATTTAAGCGGTCAAAAATCCAGCTGTCTGACAGATCAAACTTGCTGGTATCAGGCATATGAGCTGCTTTTGCATCTTCTGGTAAATTCATAATCACAAATCTGGCAGCATTCCAAATCTTATTAATGAAGTTCCATGCAGATGCCAATTGCTTAGGATTATAACGTGTATCCTGTCCAGGAGCTGTACCATTGAGCAAGAACCAGCGTAAAGCATCTGCACCATATTGATCAATAACGTCCATTGGATCAACACCGTTACCCAGAGATTTACTCATCTTGCGACCTTGTTCATCACGAATCAAGCCGTGAAGAACAACATCATTAAATGGTCTCTTGTGCGTAAAATGCAGACTCTGGAAAATCATCCGTGAAACCCAGAAAAAGATAATATCATAACCGGTAACTAAAGCATTGGTTGGGAAATAGCGTTTAAAATCAGCAGAATCTTCATCAGGCCAGCCTAATGTTGAAAATGGCCATAAAGCACTTGAAAACCAGGTGTCTAGAACATCTGGGTCCTGTTTCCAATTTTCAATGTCTTTTGGTGCTTCCTCGCCAACATACATCTCACCAGTCTTTTTGTTATACCAAGCTGGAATCCTGTGTCCCCACCATAATTGACGTGAAATTACCCAGTCATGAACATCTTCCATCCAATGATTTAAAGTTTGTTCAAACCTCTTAGGTACAAAATTGACTTTTCCCGCAGTTTTTTGATTCTCTAAAACTTTATCCGCCAAAGGTTTCATCTTAACAAACCATTGAGTTGACAGACGTGGTTCAACTTGAACTCCAGAACGTTCCGAGTGTCCAACAGAGTGTACAATTGGCTTAACTTTAATTAAGTAGCCTTGCTCCTTTAAATCTTTAACCAATGCTTCACGGCAGGCAAAACGGTCCATGCCTTCATACTTACCGGCATTTTCGTTCATAGTACCGTCGTCATTCATAACATTAATCCGTTTTAAATTATGACGATTGCCTACCAAGAAGTCGTTAGGATCGTGAGCAGGAGTTATTTTTACCAAACCAGTACCAAACTCTGGATCAACGTGTTGGTCCTCAATAATCGGAATATGACGTCCAACTATTGGCAAAATTAGTTCTTTGCCCACTATATCTTTATAGCGTTCATCCCCAGGAGCCACAGCGACAGCAGTATCACCAAACATGGTCTCGGGGCGAGTCGTAGCAATCTCAACAAAACCGGAACCATCCACAAACGGATACTTAATATGGTAAAAAGCACCTTTATCGTCTTGGTGAACAACTTCAATGTCACTTAAAGCTGTTTGCAGCTCAGGATCCCAATTAATAATATATTCACCACGGTAAATTAGACCTTCATTATATAGTTGCACAAAAACGCGGCGAACTGCCTTAGATAGTCCTTTATCTAGAGTAAATCTCTCCCTGGAATAGTCAAGAGACAGACCAAGCTTGGCCCACTGACTCTTGATAATAGCAGCGTATTCATCTTTCCAGTCCCATACTTGCTTAACAAAAGCTTCACGACCCATTTCATGTCGGTCTTTGCCTTGTTTGCGTAATTTAGCTTCAACTTTAGCTTGCGTAGCAATTCCAGCATGATCCATCCCTGGAAGATACAAAGTATCATAACCCTGCATTCTTTTAAGTCGAATTAATGTATCTTGAATTGCAGTATCCCATGCATGACCTAAGTGCAGTTTGCCAGTAACATTTGGTGGCGGAATAACTATAGAGTATGGATGTGCTTTCTTATCCCCAGATGGCTTAAACAGGTCTTGATCAAGCCACTTTTGATATCTGCCTTGTTCGACCTCTTTGGGGTCGTATTTTGGTGCTAAATCTGTCATAATTCTCCTCCCAATAAAAAAGTCCTAGACAAAATGTCTAGGACGATGTAATTAACCGCGGTACCACCTAAGGTTAAGCAGAATAAAATTCTGCTTCTCTTAAAAATGATAACGGCAGATTTTGCCGGATTAGCTTACTCTCAGTTCAGCCAACCAGTCCAATCGAGCTACCAATTAACCTTCATTCGGCTTTTCACCATCAACGAGCCTTTCTCTATCTATAAGGTTAATACCTCTCAATTATTGCTTTGGGCGTATTATAACATACTTTTTAAAGTAGTGAAGCATCTTCTTCTGCTTTATCTGCTAAAAACTTATCATTTGGATAAATCGAAGTCACTTGTATGCCCGCCAGAGCACGTTCAATTAGGCCAGCCGCATCAAGGCGATTTTCAAATTCACGTGCTTTCTCAATTTTTGGTTTTGTTTTGGGACGAGGAGGTGCAAAAATGGTGCAGCAATCTTCGAATGGTTGAATAGATAAATCAAAAGTGCCAATTTTTTCTGCTAAATTGATAATTTCGGTTTTATCCATTGTAGCAACAGGTCTTATAACCGGTGTAGTGGTGACATCGTTAATTGCTGCCATTGACTCTAGAGTTTGTGAAGCTACTTGTCCTACAGACTCACCATTAAAAATAGCTAATCCTCTTCTTTTGGCTCTGATTTTATCAGCTAGCTCCAACATAAATCTTCTTTGCACAGTCATCAAATAGCCTTCGGGAATTTTTTCCTTAATGGTTTCTTGAATTTCCGCAAACGGTACCGCAATGAAATTGATTTTGCCAGCATAATTAGCCAAAATACCGGTTAATTCTTTGGCTTTATTCAAAGCTTTCTCGGTAGTATATGGCGGACTGTAAAAATGCACCATGTCAATATCAACACCACGTTTTAAGGCCAGATAAGATGCCACTGGCGAATCAATGCCTCCTGATAGCATCATGACGGCTCGACCACCAGTACCAACTGGCATTCCCCCAGCGCCATGAAGCAGCTGGTTAGAAATGTAAACTGCATCTTTACGCACTTCAATTCTGAGCACAATGTCAGGATGTTTCATTTCTACCTTTAAATCATCCATGTGTGAAAAAAGGTAGTCACCCACCATTTTATTCAATTCGTTAGTATCATATAAAAACTGGTGGTCACTACGCTTAGTGTTAACTTTGAAAGTCATTCCCTTTTTAAAAGTTTCTTTCATTAAAGCAAGCGCAGTTTTTTCAATTTCTGCCAGCGTTTTTTCAACTTTAATAGTTGGTGAATAAGTTTGTATGCCGAAAACCTTTTTTAAGCGTTGATCGACCTCTTCAAAAGGTGCATCGTTTAAAACAATATGCATGCGATCATGACGGGGATGAATTTCAACTTGTGGAAATTCCCGCAAGACTTTGGTAACGTTACCGGCTAAACGACCGATAAAATCTTTTCGGTTCTTTCCTTTTGTCGAAAGCTCACCATAACGGACCATTATTTCAGTATATTTCATAAAAAATCTATTCTCCTAAATGATTAATCGGGGCAAAATGACGGTAAATTTTGTCAAAAACTCTTATAAACTCATCAGCTTCAGCAAGAGTATTGGATTCATCAAAACTTAAACGAATTGCACTTGTGGCAATTTTATCATCAACATGCATTGCTACTAACGTGCTGGCTTGATCAACTTTTGTCGAGGAGCATGCGGAAGTAGTGGAAGTATAAATGTCATATTCTTCAAGCGTATGAACTAAAGTCTCTCCCCTGATACCTTCAAGTGCAAAACATAAAATATGAGGCGCAAAATTGTCATCGACAGGAGAAAATATAGTTATACCAGGCTTACCCTGCAAATAATTTACTATTTTCTCCTTAATAGCAGCCTCTCTCGCGGCTTTTTCCTGTTCATTTTCTAAAAGTAAGCGTACAGCCTTAGCCATCCCCGCTATCGCTGGCAAATTTTCTGTGCCAGATCTAAGACCCTTTTCCTGTCCACCACCATCATGTAAGGGATCTAGCATTTTGCCTTCTTTTTTATAAAGGATACCGGTACCTCGTGGTGCGTGAAATTTATGCGCGGAAAGGCTGGAGAAATCAACACGAGGAGTAAAAACGCGTGACCAAATATCTTTACCCAGAGCCTGGACATTATCAACGTGAAAACTTACAGTGGGATAGTTAGTCAGTAAATCGCTAATTTCAGCAATTGGCTGAATTGAGCCAATCTCATTATTGACACCCATTATTGAAACTAATGTGGTATCAGAATCAAGAGCGTTACGTAAATCATTAACATTAACACGCCCTTCTTTATCAACTGGCAAGTGAGTTACGCGAAAGCCGATGTATTCCAAAGCATTAAAAGCATTAGCGACAGAAGCATGTTCAACGCTCGAGGTAATGAGATGCTTGCCAAATTGCCGTTTTTGAAACGCTGTGCCTTTTATCGCCCAATTGTTTGACTCAGTGCCACCGGAAGTAAAGAAAATTTCATCTTGTTTTGTACCCAAAAGATTAGCAATCTGTTTACGCGAGCTTTCTAAAAGTTGGTAAGCGCGGTCTCCCAATTTATGTAAACTAGATGGATTACCCCAAATAGTTTGTGCTACTTTATCATAAGTCGCTAAAACAGCAGGATCAATTTTAGTTGTGGCGCTGTTATCAAAGTAAATCACGGAAATTCTCCTCCAATACACTACAAGGTCAGCTATTAACTTATAAATTGTAACTTAAAATAAACTCAGCTTCAATTATTTATTCATTAGCAATAAAAAAGCCTTAAAATCATTTACAAATTTTAAAGCTGAAATTTTTCAACAAAAATTAATAATATTTAGTCATTATTTTTCTTATCAGAATAATATAGATTTTCTAAACGCTGGTACGAACCCGGTTCCACTTTTTCAATAGCAGTTGCTATGGTATCAAGCGCATCCTTATAATTATAGTCTTGCTCATAAAGATCCATGGCCTTTTTCTGCGCATTTTGAATTGAACCATTATCAGAATATTTATTTGAATATTGCAAGGTTAATTGCACCAAATCAGCAGAATTGATGATGTCATCTGCTTCTCGTTTTAGTCTTTCAACATCATCAGAAATTTGAATTAATTCTTGCGAGATTTTTTCCATGTTCAGACGAACTTGGCTCAATTCTTTTGCTACATGGCCGATTTCATTAACAACTAGTGTATACATTTGAACAAAAGCATCGGGATTACCCGGCAAATTTTTACGCTCTAAACGCCGGTAAACTAGAGACACCTCTTGTTTAAAACGATTGATTGAATCATTAGCAACATTTTCTGAATCATAAAGGCCATCGACATCTTGCGCCATTGTCTTTTGCTGATTGCTAATTTCACGTAAACGGTCAAGCATGCTTAACCACGATGACTTGATTTGCGAATAAACGCCCTTACCATCAGCAACATTCTGCGTGTCAACCGTATATTGCCGCTCCATGTCATTGACTTCCTGCTCTAATTGCCTGCTGGTAGCAAGCTCATTATGCGTTAGTTCATAACTTTCATCAATATGACGCAATTTGGCCACCAAGTTTTTGGATTCAACTTGTTCATGAGCAAGAAGTCTCTGGATTTTGTCCTGATTTTCTTCTACAAAAGGTCTTGCCTTATATTCATTAGCCAAAGTATCGTAAAGAGCAGCAATCTCTTTTTTGATTTTTGCGATTTCTGTGTTCAAATCGGATACTTTTAATTCCGTCAATAATTTGCCTGCATCAGCCACTTGACCGCGAATTTTTTTAATTTCGGCTAAAACATCAACTTGAGTTATATAATATTTTGAAGACATCATCTTTTTATAACTATTAGAAAGTTCATCCAGTTGGTCTTTAAAAACAGTATCAATTTGGTGACGCGCATTTCTAACCTCAGGTAAAACTGAACTGATATTCGTCAAAGCTACTTTAATCCTTGACAAAATACGTTTTGCTTCAACCTGGTCTCCTTGAGCGGTCAGACTTTTAGCTTCAGAAAAGTCACTTTCCATATTAGTCAAATTAGTTTCAATTTTATCAAGTGCACTGCCGTATTCGTACGAATTGGCCAAAACGCTTTTACGCAATTCTTTAAACTGATTGAATAAGTCATTATACTGCTTTTGATTTTCACGGTTTGATTCGAGTAATTCGGTAAAAACTTCCTTTGTGTTTTTAGCGTCTTTATAGGTTGAGCCCATGATTTTTTGAGCCTGTTTGATATTTTTGTGGGCCGTAAATAGTTGATAGTGTGAGTTTTGGTCAGCAGCTTGTTCCAGAAAATTCTGTACAGCAGGAATTTTTTTAGTTGCTGCCTGCTCATAGCTTTTACGCCACGTAGTCAGTGTGGTCAGACTCTCACCCGCTAAATCCATTTTATCCAGATTAATAATATCTGTTTCTAAATGCATTTTGTCAATTTTAGTGATCAAATCGTCCAATTCAAGAATCTGCCTTAATTGGCGTCGATTGACTATGATCATGAGTGCTATAATTATAATAATGATTAAAATTGCAATGATTACAACTATGGATTGAGTCGATGACATATTTTTCCTCCAAAACTACCCCAATTATACCAAACTTCTACATTATTGTGGGCAAGAGTTTTTTAAACTAGCACATTTCATTATGCTATAAAAATTGATATGCAGTATTGATAAATGCTACCTTACTTTTAAACAAAATATTGATTTTTATATGTCCTTATAAACCAAATTTTCTTTTTCTTCCTATGATAATTAAAACAGTCAATGTTTTCCTTGCTTTAAGAAGTCAATACAACTATAATATAGAACGTGTAAAATATTTGCAGCTATAAGTGGCAAGAACGTCAACATCTTAATACGTTTTAGTGAACGAGTAACCGACGCTGCAATAGGCGAAAATGAAAATTAAGATGCACGAATGTTAAACTTATACGTAATTATTTTACTCCAAAAACTGTTATCAGATTTTATTGGAGGATTTTATGTCAAGATATACAGGTCCAAGTTGGAAACGTTCCAGAAGATTAGGAATTTCACTTTCAGGTACTGGTAAGGAGCTTAGCCGTCGTAACTACGCTCCTGGTCAACACGGTCCTAATTCACGTGGTCGTTTATCAGAATACGGCGAGCAATTGCACGAAAAGCAAAAGTTACGTTGGATGTATGGTTTAAACGAGCGTCAATTTAGAACTTTGTTCGAACGTGCTGGTAAGATCCGTGAAGGTGAACACGGTACTAACTTTATGGCTTTGCTTGAATGCCGTTTAGACAGCATTGTTTACCGTTTAGGTTTTGCTACTACTAGAGAACAAGCAAGACAATTGGTTAACCACGGTCACATTACTGTTGATGGCAAGCGTGTTGATATTCCTTCATACGAAGTCAAGGTTGGTCAAACCATTGGCCTCAAGGAAAAGTCAAAGAACTTGCAACAAGTTAAGGATGCACTGGAAGCAGTTGTATCCCGTCCATCCTTTGTTTCATTTGATGAGAACAAAGTAGAAGGTTCACTTGTTCGTCTTCCAGAACGTGATGAAATGGAACCAGAAATTAACGAAGCTCTAGTTGTTGAATACTACAACAAGTTACTTTAATTTCTACATTTTCACAAAACCCCTTTCCTACTTGGAGAGGGGTTTTTGCTACCCGAAAGGAAATCTCACAGATGACTGAAGATTTAAATACCAGAGTTTCAAATGCTGCACAAGGCATTACGCCACAGACAAAACCAGATGAACGCAGAAGATTTTTAGGGTCTCTTCGCGAACGGGTTTTAGTGAGAATGACCAATGCTGAAGTGCAGGATCCCAAATTAACCAACCTTTTTTTACGCCATTTCAAGGATTACGCGGGTTACAATATCCTGATAAACGGTAATTTACATGATAATTTTGTTAATCAAGTAGAAACTTATTGTAGCAAATACGAAACTTCTTTTACCATTGTTAATAACGAGACAGCAAAAACTGGGCCTGATGATTCCGCAATCTTAGTGGTAGCTTCCAGCGCCATTAACAAAATGCGCATTGAAATAAGTCAGGTTTATCCGCCAGAAATGCCTAAAGCTCAACTTACTGATACAAATCAAAAAAAAGCTGGCTTTTGGCATAGGCTTTTCCACGGAGACAATTAAATGAAGCCATTAGCTTATAGAATGAGACCGCAAAATTTGAATGAAGTTGTTGGCCAACAACATTTAATTGGTCCCGGAAAAATTATTCGGAGAATGGTCGAAGCCAAAATGCTATCCTCGATGATTCTCTATGGTCCCCCTGGCATCGGCAAAACTAGTATTGCTAGTGCTATTGCCGGCTCCACCAAATATGCCTTTCGCCAGCTTAATGCTGCTACTGATAGTAAAAAGCAATTAGAGCAAGTAGCGGCTGAGGGAAAATTAAGTGGAACTGTCATACTGTTACTGGATGAAATTCATCGGTTAGATAAAACAAAGCAGGATTTTCTCTTGCCACTTTTAGAATCAGGACAAATTATTTTGATTGGAGCGACAACCGAAAATCCCTATATTGCCATCTCCCCCGCTATTCGTTCTCGCTGTCAAATTTTTGAACTACAGCCACTGGCAAAAGCAGACGTCAACAAGGCGATTGATCGTGCGCTTAAAGATGATAAGAATGGTTTGGGGAAATACCATGTAAAATTAACTAATGATGCCAGAGAATTATTAGTGCAAAAAGGCAACGGTGACTTACGCGCCACATTAAATGGACTTGAACTAGCAGTGCGCTCAACCAAACAGGAAATGATTGCTGCTGGTAAAAATGATGAAAATGAAATAACCATTAATCAAGATGAAATGGCTAACTCTATTCAGTTACGTAGTCAAAACTTTGACGCTAAAGGTGACGGTCATTATGACTTGGTATCTGCTTTTCAAAAGTCAATTCGTGGTTCTGATACGGATGCTGCTTTACATTATTTGGCCAGACTCATTGAATCAGGGGATTTGGTCGCAATCTGCCGTCGTCTTAGTGTGATTGCTTATGAAGATATAGGTCTGGCAAATCCCGCTGCTGTACAGCACGCGCAAATTGCCATTCAAGCAGCAAAGAATTTAGGATTTCCAGAAGCACGCATCCCCTTAGCTAACGCTGTAATTGAGCTTACTTTGTCGCCTAAGAGCAATAGCGCTATTAGTGCCATTGATTTGGCCCTGCAAGATGTAAAAAATAAAGATTATGGCGCAATACCAGCGGACTTAAAAGATGCTCATTATTCTGGTGCTACAAAACTAGGCCATGGCAAAGGTTACATTTACCCGCACTCTTTTGCAAATGATTGGGTAGCCCAACAGTATTTACCAGATAATCTGGTTGGAAAACAATATTTTCAACCCAAAGGTAATTCTAAAATTGAAAAAGGGTTAAAAAAACAATACGAAACTTTGCATGAAATGCAGAAAAATGGTTTAAAATAATAAAAATATTCAAAAAGTGCCACAATTTTTAACAATTGTGGCACTTTTCTTGTTATCAGGTAGTTAAACTAACCTTTAAAATTTGCTTTTTTAACAAATTCGCTGGTAGTTAAAGTGTAATACTTTTTACCTTTAATTCTGACTGCTGTTCCGTAAGTATTTACAGACTTATGCTTCTTCAGTACTTTCTTACCTAAGCGATTACCATATTTACTGTATACATAGGCATTATGCTTCAATTTTAGTTTCTTGGCATCGATATTTCCTGCAGCTATATACAAGCCATCTTCAAGTGCATAATATGCTCTCTTATTGATAACTTTTTGAGTTGAAACAGCAATCGTGGAACCGGCATTTATTATCAAGCCGTTTGCACGAACACCGTTTTCATCATAAAGATAAGCATTATGCATTAGCTTTTTATTGATAATTACCTGAGTTTGGTCGGCTGCAGCAATTTCCTTTGCTTTCTTTACAGTGGTACTTCCCTTATCACTGGTGAAATTTGCTACCTTGACGAAGCGGTTTTTGGCAATAATATAGTATTTTTTGCCCCGAATCATAACAGAGCTGCCATAAGTCCTAATTGCTTTACCGGCTTTAGACTTGCCGTATTTTTTGACACGTTTGCCGTATTGATTGTAAATGTATGCATTATGTTGCAATTGTTTAGTAGTACCATTGACATTGCCAACCGCAACATAGTATTTCTTACCGTTTGCTCCCTGGTCTACCAAAACATAATATTGTCTATTATTGATTGTTTCAGTACCAATCGTTTCAAGTATTGAACCGATCCCTAGAGTAACTCCATTGGCACGATGACCATTATTATCATAAAGATAAGCATTGTGTTTTAGAACAACTCTTACTGTCTTAGCTGGCTCCTGGCTGTTTTCCGGCATATTAGTAGTTTGGTTGTTTTGATTGTTATCAGGATTAATATTAGTTATATTTGTGACTTGATCGCTGCCACCAGCCGAATTAATAACATTGGTCACATTCACGTTAGTATCAATTGCATCACGATATAGTTGATCTATACCATCATTACGTTTTTGGGTAATGAGTTCGCTTACTGCTGGACTTTCTTTTATGCGATTAATTGCTTTATCAAAATCTTTTTGAATTAGCTGCCTTATCTTATCCTTAACAGTTGAGCTATAATCAGTATTACTGTCTATAATATTGTCAGCAGCTGTCTTAGCATCAGTTAAAGCCCCATTAGCAATTAATTTTTCCCCAGCGAGTTCAGTTGCTATATCTGTCGGATTAGTATTAAGGACCTTTTTGGCTTCTTCATACTTCTTATCGGTCTGATCATGATTAACGTTTGGACCAAATTTTTGTAATTTGTCAAGGGCAGCCTTATGGGCTTTAGCAAGACGCTCAAGCAATACAGCCTGATCATGCTGCAAAACATTTTCTCCTTCTTGACTGTCAGCAATCGCTTCACTAATAATCTTGTTGACGGCATCATTACGGGCAGTATCTATACCTTCTGAGTTAGAAGGTTTATCTAATGTACCCGACTGATCTTTAGATCCGTTTGCTTCAAGTACATCTTTTTCAATTTGATTCTTTAAAGCCTTCTTTTCATTATCGGTATAATCAGTACCATCCTCATGTTTTAGATTATCAACTCTTGTTTCTGCGTTTGTAGCGGTATCACGAACCTCGCCTTTAGCCAATTCCCTTTCGGCTGCTATTTCTTTTGCGTTAACTTCTTCAACAGTACTGCCAGTAATTCCTTTGTATTTATTATATGCATCATCAACTTCGGTGGTCTGGGCGCTATCACTAAATTCCTTCTTTAGTCTGGCAATAGCTTCTTTGTATTTTTTCTCAAACTCATCATTTGCATACTTAATAGCATTTTCTAAGTCTGTCCTTTCACTATCCTGAAGTGCTTTTATCTTATTAATTGCGGCCTCAGTAATTTTTTCAATTTTTGGAACAGTTTCTGCGTCTTCAATATCACTATTAGCTTGAGTTACAATTTCTGTAACGGCAGCTTGTCCCTTAGGACTTAAGACTTTATTTGCCTCTGCAGCAGCATCTTGAATCTTATCTTTACCCGCCAGTTTTGCAAAAGAGACCTCGGCATTAGTAGCAATTGTATTGAACTCTTGTTGTGCCTTACTTACTGCAGCATTAATAGCATCTACATTTGGAGCACTATCAATCTTATCTTTGGCAGCACTCTTGGCATCAGTGATAGCTTTAATAGCAGTATCGTACTCATCTTTTTTAGCAGTTCTTTCAGCTTCGGTTAATTTTTCATAAGCTTTATTGACACGGTCAAGCGCTGCACTTGCATCTACATCAACTGCATTCCTGCTGCTGCTTTTGGCATTAGACAAGTCATTATTTTCTTTAGCGTCTGTTGCATTTTTGATTTGTTTTATTTTCTGAATAGCATCATCCCGAATTTTGGTCACTTCTGGGACGCTTTTAGCTCCGTCAATGTTTGTTGAAGCTTCCTTATTAATCTTATCAACAGCATTCTGATCATTCGGGTCTTTTAAATTCTGTTTGACAATATCACTTATTTGTTGAACAGTTTCTTTTGCTGCCTCTTTGGCAAATTCTAGTGAAGTATCATCTGTTACACCATTAATTTTATCAATGCCAGTTTTAGATATGGTGCTTAAATCATTTTTATCTGTAGCACTTGAAATTGCTGCTTCAGCATCATTTTTAGCTTTTTCAATAGTATCTAGTGCTGTTTCAAGTTTGCCTTTTTCTTTATCTTTACCATCTTGATCCAGGTTATTATATTCATCTTGAATTTTATTCTTGGCATTCTCGGCTGCATTTTCAAGATTAGCTAAATAAGCTGCTTTTTCAATCGCATCAATAATAGCTTTTCCAGCTTTTTCAGCCGCATCCGTCCTGTCAATAGTAGGTTGCTGCCCAACTAAATTTTTGGCATCATCACGAGCCTGACCGATTGCCTTTATTGCTTTTTCTTTGTCAGCTTCTGATAAATTGGAATTATTAATATTTTCAGTTGCTGTTTGTGCATACTCATCAAGATTCTTTTGATCTAATCCAATTTGTCTATTTAAATTCGAAGCTTCTGAATATACCGTATTTATTTTATTAAGGCCATTATTTTTTTCCACATCAGCTAAGTCTAAATCACCAGCTTTTTCTATATTATTGATAGCAGTCTGATAATAAAGGTTAACTTTATCTTTTAGAGAACTCTTTCTTTCAGCACTAATATTTGGGAAATTGTCAATCAGCTCATTAACCAAGGTTTGAGTGTCAGTTAATTCTTCAATTAGTGCTGCAATTTCATCTGGTTCAAGTACATTATACTTGTTCAACTCCGCTTGGTCAGCATCTGATTTGACAGCAAAAATATTTTTTATTGTTTTATCTGTTATTAAATATATTTTTTGAATGGAGTCAGCAGTGGTAAAATCTGTATCAGCTTGCTTTTTCTCTTCATCAACAAGATTCTCATAAATTTTATCGTTGGCCTTAATAACACTTTTTTTAGCATTATTAGCTTGTTCGTCAACGTTTGCTTTGCTTGTAATAGCATCAATAGTTGTCTTTTTGGCAAAATGCAGTTCTGCAGCCGCTGCAAGATTTAAAATGTCCCTAATAGCAGTTTCTGCTGTTGAATCTATTTCTTCGACATTTTTTCCTGCATTGAGTTTAGCTATCACATCAGTATCAATTTTATCAATCTGAGCCAAATAATCATATTTAGTGTCCAAGTCGTCTTGATCTTTTGAAGAAGAACCATATGCTTTATTTACTCGAATTTGCGCAGTTTCAATTGTAGATTTTATATCAGATTTTCTATTATTTCGCACTGATTCAATATCACTTTGATCGGATCCATCTTTTTTTAAATGATCTTTAGTAAGATCGTTTTTTGCATCCTGATCAGTATCAGCTTTTTTAGCAGCGTTTGCTTGAACATCTGAAGCAGTATTTTTTTTAAAACCAAGTGTGATTACATTATCATTAGCAGGAGAATTACATGAAATTGTTTCTGTTTTATCAACAGCATGCTGTGCAGTCGATTCAGTATCAGCTTTAACTGTTTGACTGCCAGCTCCGAAAAGAGTGAATCCCAGTAGAACAGAAGTCGCTCCAATTGTTAATTTGCGAATTAAAAAATGATCCTGCTTTGCTTGCAATTCCATTTTTCTTAATTTCGCATTATAGTTATTTTTACTTAGCATTATTAGTCCTTCCTCATTATTTAAGCACACCTATATTGTATAAGAATCGTTATTAGTTGTAAATATATTATATTTATTAATATTAAATTATAAATATTAGTTATTTTAATATAAGTAGTATTACATTAGTTATATCTATTTAATCCCTTTATAACTAAAACAAATTAAAAATAGTTTTCATAAATGGATAGACATAAGTATTTATTTTTGATAAATTTATTTAATTTTAATTTTTAAGTTTTTTTTCAACTAATTTTTTAGTATTAAAAACTATCCGAAATAGTGGGTTGTGGTTTTAATGTGTTATATATTAATAAGTAAAAAAATATTTCGCAAAAGAAAAAGTAACACAATTGTTTTTTACAGTTGTGTCACTTCTCTTGTCATCAAGAAATTAAACTACCCTTTAACATTAGCTTTTTTGACAAATTTACTTGTTGTTATAGTGTAGTACTTTTTACCTTTAATCTTTACCGGATTACCGTATGCCTTAATTGATTTACGCTTCTTCAGCACCTTTTTACCTTTACGATTGCCATATTTACTATATATATATGCATTATGCTTCAATTTCAATTTCTTGGCATCTATATTTCCTGCAGCTATATACAACCCGTCTTCAAGAACGTAATATAACTTCTTGTTGACAACTTTTTGCGATACTACGTCAACATTTGAACCAGCATTTATTACTAAGCCATTTGCACGAATACCATTTTGATCATAAAGATATGCATTGTGCTTTATCTTTTTATTAACAATGATATGAGATTGGTCTCCTGCTTCAACAGCAGCAGTTTGATTAGCCGTTGCTGTCTTTAAAGGTACATTTTGGCTTGAGACATTTGCCGCTTTGACATAACGATTCTTGGCAATGATGAAGTACTTCTTACCGCGAATCTTAACGCTACTGCCGTATGTAGCAATAGCCTTGCCTGACTTCAGTTTACCTGATTTCTTGACCCGTTTGCCATATTGATTGTAAATGTAAGCATTATGGTGCAATTTTTTAGCGGTACCTTTGACATTGCCAACCGCAACATAGTATTTCTTACCGTTTGCTCCCTGGTCTACCAAAACATAATATTGTCTATTATTGATTGTTTCAGTACCAATCGTTTCAAGTATTGAACCAATCCCTAGAGTAACTCCATTTGCACGATGACCACTATTATTATAGAGATAGGCATTGTGTTTTAGAACAACTTTTACAGTTTTAGTTGGTTCGTCCTTGTTTTCTGATGTATTAATAGTTTGGGTGTTTTGATTACTATCTGGTTGAGTAGTAATTACATTCGTGATTTGATTGCTGCCACCACCCGAATTAATAACATTGGTCACATTCACATTAGTATCAGTTGCATCACGATATAGTTGGTCTATACCATCATTTCGCTTTTGGGTAATGAGTTCGCTTACTGCTAGACTTTCTTTTATGCGATTAGTTGCTTCATCATAATCTTTTTGAATTTGCTGCTTTATCTTATCCTTAACTGTTGAACTGTAATCAGCATTACTGTCTACACTATTGTCAGCAGCTGCCTTAGCATCAGTTAAAGCCCCATTAGCAATTAATTTTTCCCCAGCGAGTTCAGTTGCTATATCTGTCGGATTAGTATTAAGGACCTTTTTGGCTTCTTCATACTTCTTATCGGTCTGATCATGATTAACGTTTGGACCAAATTTTTGTAATTTGTCAAGGGCAGCCTTATGGGCTTTAGCAAGACGCTCAAGCAATACAGCCTGATCATGCTGCAAAACATTTTCTCCTTCTTGACTGTCAGCAATCGCTTCACTAATAATCTTGTTGACGGCATCATTACGGGCAGTATCTATACCTTCTGAGTTAGAAGGTTTATCTAATGTACCCGACTGATCTTTAGATCCGTTTGCTTCAAGTACATCTTTTTCAATTTGATTCTTTAAAGCCTTCTTTTCATTATCGGTATAATCAGTACCATCCTCATGTTTTAGATTATCAACTCTTGTTTCTGCGTTTGTAGCGGTATCACGAACCTCGCCTTTAGCCAATTCCCTTTCGGCTGCTATTTCTTTTGCGTTAACTTCTTCAACAGTACTGCCAGTAATTCCTTTGTATTTATTATATGCATCATCAACTTCGGTGGTCTGGGCGCTATCACTAAATTCCTTCTTTAGTCTGGCAATAGCTTCTTTGTATTTTTTCTCAAACTCATCATTTGCATACTTAATAGCATTTTCTAAGTCTGTCCTTTCACTATCCTGAAGTGCTTTTATCTTATTAATTGCGGCCTCAGTAATTTTTTCAATTTTTGGAACAGTTTCTGCGTCTTCAATATCACTATTAGCTTGAGTTACAATTTCTGTAACGGCAGCTTGTCCCTTAGGACTTAAGACTTTATTTGCCTCTGCAGCAGCTGCTTGAATCTTATCTTTACCCGCCAATTTTGCAAAAGAGACCTCGGCATTAGTAGCAATGGTATTGAAATCTTGTTGTGCGTTGCTTACTGCGGCATTAATAGCATCTACATTTGGAGCACTATCAATCTTATCTTCTGCGGCACTCTTTGCATCATTAATAGCTTTAATAGCAGCATCGTAGTCATTTCTTTCGGTCTTTTTTTCAGCATCAGTTAATTTTTCATAGGCCTTATTGACACGATCAAGCGCTGCAGTTGCATCTACATCAACTGCATTCCTGCTGCTACTTTTAGCATTAGACAAGTCATTATTTTCTTTAGCATCAGCTGCATTTTTAATTTGTTTGATTTGGTTGATAGCATCATCCCGAATCTGAGTCACTTCTGGGACGCTTTTAGCTCCGTCAATGTTTGTTGAAGCTTCCTTATTAATCTTATCAACAGCATTCTGATCATTCGGGTCTTTTAAATTCTGTTTGACAATATCACTTATTTGTTGAACAGTTTCTTTTGCTGCCTCTTTGGCAAATTCTAGTGAAGTATCATCTGTTACACCATTAATTTTATCAATGCCGGTTTTAGATATGGTGCTTACAGCAGTTTTATCTGTAGCACTTGAAATTGCTGTCTCAGCATCATTTTTAGCTTTTTCAATAGTTTCTAATGCAGTTTCAAGTTTGTCTTTTTCTTTATCTTTACCATCTTGATCCAGGTTATTATATTCAGCTTGAACTTTATTTTTGGCATTTTCAGCAGCATTTTCAATCTTTACCTTCTCAATGAGTTTAGCCCCTTCAAGATCTGTTAAAGAAGCCGCCTTTTCAGCAGCATCAATAGCTTTTTCTCCCGCTTTTTCAGCATTATCCGCCATCTCAATAGTAGGTTGTTGTCCAACTAAATTCTTGGCATCATCACGAGCCTGGCTGATTGCCTTTATTGCTTTTTCTTTGTCAGCCTTTGATAAATTAGAATTATTAATATTTTCAATCGCTTTTTGTGCATAATCATCAAGTTGCTTTTGATCTGATGCAATTTGTTGATTCAACTTAGAAGCTTCTGCTAATACTGAAGCCATAGCGCCAAGTCCATCTTTTTTGGCCTTATCTACTAGGTCAAAATCGCCTGCTTTTTCCACATTATTGATAGCAGTCTGATAGTACAAATTAACTTTATCTTTTAGAGCACTCTTATTTTCAGCACTAACATTAGGCAAATCATCAATAGCTTTATTTACTCTAGTTTGTTCTTCAGTAAGCTCTTTTATTGCTGCTGATTTAGCATCATTAAGTTTATCTTGTGCCGCTTTGTCAGCATTTGATTTGACAGCATCAATATCTTTTATTGCTTTATCTCTTATTTCATATACTTTGGCAATGGAGTCAGCAGTGGCAAAATCAGTATTAGCTTGGTCTACAATCTTATTCACCAAATCTTTGTCAGTTTGATTTGACAAATCACCACTAATTTTATCTGCTTCTTTTTTAACTGCTTCCTTGGCAGGCACTGTGGCAAAAGCAACTTCCGCCTGGACTACTGTTTCATTAAACTTGTTAACAGCCGTTGTTACTATATTTGTTATGAAACTAACATCGGTAGCTTTATCAATTTGAGTATTTGCTTCTGTTGCAGTTGCATCAATGTCAGCAATAGCATCTTTATATTTATCTTGAATTTGATTCTTTTGGTCTTCATTAAGCTTGTTATAAGCTTCGCTTATCTGCTTTTTCGCAGCTTCAGCTGCAGAATTTAAATTGGCATGACTATTAGCTTGGCTTGCTGCTAATTTAGCTTTTTCAACTGTTTCAGAAATTTCCTTGATACTGTCAATATCTGATATAGCCTTATAAACTATGTTTGCTATATCAGTTACAGATTTGGCGTTATCTAAATTATTATTAGCGTCAGTAACTATTTTATTAAGTCTATCCAAATAAGTTTGATCGGAAAGACTAGGTCTCACCTTTTGGTCTTCATCTGAAATTTTGTTTTTACCAAGTATCTTGGCAAATGATATTTCAGCTATATCTGCAATATCGTTAACAGTAGAAATTCCCTGGTTTGCGGCTTTAACAGCTTCGTCAACTGTTGTAGCTGCTGCAATTATACCGTTAGCTGCATCTCTTGCTTGATCGATATCACTGAGTGCTTTGTTATATTCATCTGTTGTTTGCTGGGATGGTGAAGTTATGGCATCATAAGCATTTTTGACACGTTGCTTGGCATTTGTGGCAGCCCTGTTAATGTTTTCTGTATTAGTATTCTTAGTATTTTCAACTTTACCTTTTTCAACTGAATCAGCAATAGTTTTAATATTGTCAATATCTCTAATTGCCTTATCTTTAATACGGGTTACTTTATCTATGCTGTCTGCATTTTCAAAATCAACGTTGGCCTGGCTAACAATAGTGTTAACCGTATCGATGTCAGACTGATTTTTTAAATCTTTTATAATTTTAGCAGCTTCATTTTGCACGGCTTCTTTTGCAGCTAATTTAGCAAAAGTTATTTCCGCTGCAGTGGCAGTCTGGTCAAATTGCTTATTTGCTTTGTTCAGTGCGTTAGTTACTGCACTCTTATCGGAAGCTGCGACAATTGCAGCATCTGCAGTTGTTTGAGTTTCGTTAATTGCTTTTAAGGCGTTATCACGGGCAGTATCAGCTAGCTTTTTATCTTCATCATCAAGATCATTATATATATTATCATGGGCATCATTAACACGCTTTTTAGCAGCTGCAGCTAATTCGTCAACGTTTGCTTTGCTTGTATCTTTCGAATTTTGCAAAGCAAGATCTTCATCATCTTTTACCATATCAATAGATTTAATAGCTATATTTTTAACCTTGTTAGCTTGGTCAACATTTTGAACAGAATTAAGGTCATCAAAAGCTTGTCCTACTATTGTTTTAACTCTAGTCTTACCTTCTGTAGTTTTCAGTTGGTCAATTACCACATTAGCATGATTTTGAATAGTATCTTTGATATTAATTATGACAAAATCTAATTCAGCCGGATCTGCCACCTTATTAATATTACTGATACCATCATTGACTAAGGCCTTAATTTCATTCTCAGAAACAGCGCTAGCTATTTTTGTGTTAGCTGCATCCTGGGCCGCTTTAATATCCGTAAGAGCCTTTTGGTATTTGGCATTATTGTCAGTTTGTTCAGCTGCAGTTAAATTCTTGTAAGCAGATTCAACTCGACTAATGGCTTGTTTTGCTGCTTCGTCAACATCAGCTTTACTTAAATCTTTAGTTTTATTAAGCCTTTCCTTTGCAGCCGCTTCAGCATTTGATTTTACGTTATTAATTTCGTTAACAGTATTGTTTTTGATTGTTGTAACTGTGATTAGGTCAGTTGCTTTATCGATTGATGCATTAGCTTGCGTTAACAAATCATTAACCTTATTCTGATCTGCACTACTTAAATCAGGAGTGACCTTATCAGCTGCTTTTTTGATTGTTTCTTTAGCATCTCCCTGGGCAAATGATAAATAGGCTTGATTTTCTGAAGCAGTAATTTGTTGAAAACCATTATCTGCAGCTGCAACAATGTCTTTAACCGTAGTAGCCGAATTAATTTCCGCAGCAGCTCTTGTTTTAGTCTGCTCGATATCTGCTATAGCCTTGTTCAAAGCATCTTTTACTTTAGACTGAGTGGTCGCAGGCAAGTTATTATAAGTATCTTTAATCCTTTTTTCAGCGTCTGCTGCAACTTTATCTATATTAGCTGCCTGACTAGTTTTGCTAGTATCAACTTCAGCCTTTTCCACTGCATCGGCAATATTTTTAAGGTTGTTTAACTCATTAATTGTTTTGTCTTTAATACTATTTGCTGTTTCAACATCTGTAGTTTTTTGCAGATCTTGATTAGCAGAACTAACGATTTGTTTTACTTTATCTTTATCAGTATCCTTTGTTAAGGCATCTGTTACTTCTTTTGCTTTGCTGGTAATAGCATCAGTGGCTGTCTTTTTGGCAAAATGTAGTTCTGCAGCCGATGCAAGATTTAAAATGTCCTTAATAGCAGTTTCTGCTGTTGAATTTATTTCTTCAACATTTTTTCCTGCATTAAGTTTAGCTATCACAGCAGTATCAATCTTATCAATCTGTGCCAGATAATCATTTTTAGTTTGCAAATCATCTTGATCTTTCGAAGAAGAAGCATATGCCTTATTTATTCGAATTTGTGCAGTTTGAATTGTAGATTCTATATCAGATTTTCTATTATTTCGCACTGATTCAACGTCACTCTGATCAGATCCATCTTTTTGCAAATGATCTTTAGTAAGATCTTTTTTTGTATCATGCTTGGTATCAGCTTTTTTGGCAACGTCTGTTTGAACGCCTGAAACGCTATCATCAGTCTTAGGCCTTTGGTTAACTGTAGTATTTACAGCACCTTTATTATTGCCACCATCTGTCGTAGTATTGTTACTGGAATTAGATGTGACTACATTATCATTGACTGTAGATTTATCTAAAACAGCTGCTGCTTTATCATCGGTCTTTTGTGCTGTTAACTCAGTATCAGCTTTAACTGTTTGACTGCTAGCTCCGAGAAAAGTAAATCCCAATAAAATCGAAACAGCGCCAATTGTTAATTTACGAATTGAAAAATGATCTTGCTTTGCTTGCATTTCCATTTTTTTCAATCTCTCATTATAGTTATTTTTACCTAACATTATTAGTCCTTCCTTGAAATCTTAAATACAACCAAATTATATAACTACTGTTATTTTTTGTCAATATAATAAACTTATATTTATATTAAACTATACACATCTGTTATTTTAAAATTTAAAATTAACATTTTTAATTTTATTAAATATTAGATCTGTCTCTTATACACATCTCCGAGCCCACGAGACTAGGC
>CAMKZU010000011.1 GCA_946477855.1 uncultured Lactobacillus sp. | reverse complement strand
TATCATCCATTAAGTTCGTTGACTTTTCAGTAATGACAGGTCTTAAAATGATATCATGTGCACTCATTTCGCTGAAGCCCCCTCAACATTCTTTTCAATCTTTTCAATAGCTTCTTTAGTCAAAACTAACTTGTCATAATCGACAACATCTTCAACGTTCAAGCCATTAGCAGTAATCACTTTAACGTTTGGCAAGTTTTTAGCTGAAAGCTGTACGTTCTTGTCTTCAGAAACAACCAGAACCTTACCTTCAATCTTTAAGCTGTCCAATAATGACTTGAATTCTTTTGTTTTAGGAGCAGACATTGTTAACTGGTCTAAAACGATCAAATCTTCATCAAGCAATTTTTGGGAAAGAACTGACTTGATAGCCAAGCGCCGTTGCTTTCTCGGCATTGAGTAAGCGTATGAGCGAGGAGTTGGTCCGAAAACTACACCACCGCCACGCCATTGTGGTGAACGGATAGAACCTTGACGAGCACGACCTGTACCCTTTTGCTTCCAAGGCTTTTTACCACCACCACGAACAGCGGATCTATTCTTAACCTTTGAGGTTCCTTGACGCTTGCCAGCTCTTTGTCTGATAATTGCGTCGAAAACAACGCTCTCATTTGGTTTAATACCAAATACTTCATCATTTAAAGCAACTTCACCAGCATCTTTGCCTTTTTGATCAAT
This sequence comes from uncultured Lactobacillus sp., assembly GCA_946477855.1. Lineage (GTDB taxonomy): Bacteria > Bacillota > Bacilli > Lactobacillales > Lactobacillaceae > Lactobacillus. The sequence continues at coordinate 56,220 of CAMKZU010000011.1, read as the reverse complement.
AACTTTAAAATTAGCCATTCTAGTCCTCCTTCCTATTTATTATTCTTAACAGCAGATCTAACAGTAAGCAATGAATTCTTAGCACCAGGTACGTTACCCTTAATTAATAATACATTCTTATCTGCTACAACTTTTTCAATTACTAAGTTTTCAATGGTAACTTTCTTCATTCCCATGTGTCCTGGCAGGCGTTTGCCCTTAGGAACACGGTTGATGATGGAACCCATTGAACCAGGAATTCTGTGATATCTTGAACCGTGAGTTTCTGGTCCACGTGATTGGCCCCAACGTTTAATGTTACCTTGGTATCCATGACCTCTTGTAGTACCAGTGACGTCAACTACGTCACCTTCCTTAAATGTGTCCACAGTAACTTCTGAGCCGACTTCGTAGTCCTTAAGCTCAACTCCGCGGATTTCACGTATGAAGCGCTTAGGCGAAGTCTTTGCTTTTGCAGCATGACCTTTTTCTGGTTTGTTGCTCAAAACTTCACGCTTGTCTTGGTATCCCAATTGAACTGCTTCGTAACCGTCTGATTCAACAGTCTTAACTTGCATAACAACGTTAGGAGTTGCTTCAACAACTGTTACGGGCACAAGGATACCATCTTTAGTGAAGATTTGAGTCATACCAACTTTTCTTCCTAAGATTCCTTTGGTCATGATTACACCTCTTTCTTTTAAAAATTAAAGTTTAATTTCGATGTCAACACCGCTTGGTAAATCAAGCTTCATTAAAGAGTCAACAGTTTTAGGTGTTGGGTTTAAAATATCGATTAAACGCTTATGTGTGCGCATTTCGAATTGTTCACGTGAATCCTTGTTCTTATGTGGTGAACGCAAAACAGTGAACAATACCCTTTCTGTTGGCAATGGAACTGGACCTGAAATTTCGGCTCCAGTCCTCTTAGCTGTAGCTACGATCTTAGCAGCTGATTCATCGAGAATACCATGTTCGTAAGACTTAAGTCTAATACGAATTGATTGACTTGCCATTAAATTACCTCCTCAACGTCTTCTTTAAAAGATGACTAGCTTCCACAAAAATTCCCGGCACTACCTCTGTGGCAATGCAGCCTGGTGTGCCGCAACCTTTTGTATCAACGCTTTACAACAAAATGTGCTTTTAGGGCAGAAAAAGCCCTAGACACACAAAAGATAGTATACCTGTTTTAAGCTTGAATATCAAGGCTTAAAGGATATTTTTCTTGACTTTATATCAGCAATTATAAAATTTTAACTTTTATAAAGTAATACTTTTTAGCAGCAACTAAAATACAACAGGGAATATTTTATAGCAATGTTTTTGCTCAATTTGGTGAAAATAACTAAGTTAGGCTGACATGACAAAATCTAGTTTATAAAGACAGAGTTTATTATTCAAATTACATTGCGCATAAAAAAGAGCTACTGGATCTACCAATAGCTCTTATATCAATTTTAAAATTATACCCCATTAACTATCAGAAATTATTCTGCGTTACCCCCACGCTTTTTAATAATTTCTTCTTGGATAGATTTAGGAGTTGGTGAATAGTGGTCAAAGACCATTGTAAACGTACCACGACCCTGTGTTGAAGAACGCAAAGTAGTAGCATAACCAAACATTTCTGCAAGTGGAACCATTGAATTCAACACCTTAGCTCCAGCACGGTCTTGCATATTATCCATTGTACCACGACGAGCTGTAATGGAACCCATTACGTCACCTAAGTAATCTTCAGGTGTGATTACTTGAACCTTCATAATAGGTTCAAGGATAACAGCACCAGCTTTAGGAGCCGCATTTCTCAAAGCCAATGAAGCAGCAACCTTGAAGGCAGCTTCAGATGAGTCGACTTCGTGGTAACTACCATCATAAAGTTTAGCCTTGACATCAATCAACGGGTAACCAGCTAAGATACCATTTTTCATGGATTCTTGCAGACCTGCATCAACAGCTGGAATAAATTCGCGAGGAACAACACCACCAACAATGGCATCTTCAAATTCGTAACCTTTTCCTCTTTCATTTGGAGTAAATTCAATCCAAACGTCACCGTATTGACCCTTACCACCAGACTGACGAACAAACTTACCTTGTGCTTTAGCAGGCTTAGTAAAGGTTTCACGATAGGCAACCTGTGGTTCACCAATCTTAGCTTCAACATGGAATTCACGCTTCATACGTTCAACCATGATTTGCAGGTGCAATTCACCCATTCCGGAGATCAAAGTTTGACCAGTTTCTGCATTAGTTTCTGCTCTAAAAGTTGGATCCTCTTCAGTCAATTTTTGCAAAGCAACATCAAGCTTATCACGGTCAGCTTTAGATTCTGGCTCAATTGAAACTTGAATAACTGGATCTGGAACTTCCAAACTTTCCAAAATTAATGGGTGGTCAGGATCAGTTAAGGAATCACCAGTAGTAGTGTTCTTTAACCCAATGGCACCAGCAATATCACCTGAGAAGACTTCAGGAATCTCACTTCTTGAGTTGGCATGCATTTGCAACAAACGGCCAACACGTTCACGGCCATTCTTTGAAGCATTCAAAACATATGAACCTGATTCAAGTGAACCAGTGTAAACACGAATATAAGTTAAACGACCAACAAATGGGTCAGTAGCAATCTTAAATGCTAAAGCAGAGAATGGCTTTTCGTCTCCAGCAACTAGTTCAACTTCCTCACCAGTTTTTGGATCGTGAGCAACATAAGGCTTAACATCTAATGGAGATGGTAAGTAGTCAACTACACCATCAAGCATCATTTGCACACCCTTGTTCTTGAATGCTGAACCTGCAAATACTGGGAAAATCTTCAAATCCAATGTAGCTTTACGAATAGCAGCCTTTAATTCATCAACGGAAATTTCGTCACCATTAAGATACTTTTCCATGATGTCATCATCAACGTCTGCTACTTGTTCAATTAACTCACCGCGACGCTTTTCTGCTTCTTCTTTATACTCATCAGGAACAGGAATAGTGTCCCACTTGGAACCAAGTTTATCTTCATCATAAACATCAGCTACCATGTTAAGTAAGTCTATAACACCCTCAAAGCTCTCTGCAGAACCAATTGGCATTTGAACAGCCAGAGCATTGGCATTTAAACGTTCATGTAAAGACTTAACAGAATTATCAAAATCTGCACCAATCTTGTCCATCTTGTTTACAAAAACAATTCGAGGAACACCGTAAGTTTCAGCTTGACGCCAAACATTTTCAGTCTGAGGTTCGACTCCGGCTTGGGCATCAAGAACAGTAACAGCACCATCAAGTACACGAAGTGAACGCTCTACCTCAATAGTGAAGTCAACGTGTCCTGGGGTATCAATAATGTTAATTCTGTAATCATGCCATTGTGCTGTAGTAGCAGCTGAAGTAATGGTAATACCACGTTCTTTTTCTTCATCCATCCAGTCCATTTGGGAATCACCCTCATGGGTTTCGCCGATTTTATGGATTTTTCCAGTGTAATAAAGAATACGCTCTGTAGTAGTAGTCTTACCCGCATCAATGTGGGCCATAATACCAATGTTACGTGTTTTTTCTAATGGAAATTCACGCTTATTAGCCATAGATTTTTTCCTTTCCCTAAAAAATTAGAAACGATAGTGTGCAAATGCACGGTTGGCTTCAGCCATACGGTGAACATCTTCACGCCTTTTAACAGCTGAGCCAGTATTGTTGGAAGCATCAATAATTTCGTTAGCCAAGCGTTCATCCATAGTATGTTCATTACGTAAACGAGCGTATGAAACTAACCATCTTAACCCTAAAGTGGTTTTTCTTTCTGGGCGAACCTCAACTGGAATTTGGTAGTTTGAACCACCAATACGGCGTGCTCTAACTTCCAAAACTGGCATAATGTTGTTCATTGCTTCTTCAAAAACATCAAGTGGCTCCTTGCCAGTCTTTTCTTTAACAATGTCAAAAGCATCATAAAGGATTGAAGATGCCTTAGCTCTTTTACCATCAATCATCAAGTGGTTGATTAACTTAGTTACAAGCTTTGAATTGTATACTGGATCTGCTAAAATATCTCTTTTAGCTACATGTCCTTTTCTAGGCATTATTTAACTCCTCCTTAATCTTTCTTGGCACCGTACTTAGAGCGACCTTGCTTTCTGCCGTCAACACCGGCAGTATCAAGAGCACCACGAATAATATGGTAACGAACACCAGGAAGGTCCTTAACACGACCACCACGGATTAAGACAACGGAGTGTTCCTGCAAGTTGTGGCCTTCGCCTGGGATGTATGCAGTAACTTCAATTAAGTTTGAAAGACGTACACGAGCATACTTACGTAAAGCTGAGTTTGGTTTCTTTGGTGTCATAGTGCCCACACGAGTTGCTACTCCACGCATTTGAGGAGCAGGATTTGCTATAAGCTCCTTTTTCATACTGTTGTAACCGTAGCTTAAAGCTGGTGATTTTGATTTTGTCGTCTTTGAATGACGGCCTTTTCTTACCAATTGGTTAATGGTTGGCATTAAATTTTCCTCCTAAAAAATGATTATTTTGTTCACACACCCAGGAGTTTCTTTTTTAACTCCTAGAGAATTCTTCAAAATACACAATGACTATTGTACTCGTTTATCAAAAAATTGCAAATCATTTTTCTCAAGAAAAAAGACCCATCTTGCGTACTTGTATATAGGAGGCAAAAATGGACTGGCTTTTTAATATCTGTAGTTTTTTAATAGGAACTTGTTTAGCTTCACATGCGTGTGTTGTTGTAGACCGTCTTGGCAAAGAGGATTTTATCTTTTCACGCTCCAAATGCAACTATTGCGGCTGTGAGTTATGCTTGCTTGATGAAATTCCATTAATTTCCTATTTATTTTTAAAAGGACGCTGTCGCTATTGTCATGCTGCAATTCCAATTGAATACTGGGTAATTGAATTTATTGGTGGCTGCGCCTATTGTACTATCAACTTCGCCGATAAGAACAATATTCTGACAGCGGTTGTAATTTTTTGTCTACTGCTAGCTGCTATTAGCGATTATCAAAAGCAGGCATTTGACGTGATACTAATTCTGCCCGCATTGATCTTGGCTTTACTTCAAGGTAGTAAAACCGTGCCGCAATACACTATTGTTGACTATTTTCAATTATTGCCCATTTTAATTCTCTTTATCTATGAAATATATCGGCAAAAACTGGGTAGCGGCGATTTACTAATCTACCTAATTCTCTCTTTTTATTTCCAACCTGAATTTGCCAATTTTACACTTTTATTAGCTTCAATATTAATACTAATTAAGTTTATTTCAATTCAGGTAGAAGAAAACGAGCCAATTGCTTTTGTCCCGTTTATCTTTTTGGGATTGACGATTCAATTACTAAGCAGCTAAAAAAATACGCGCATACTATTATCACTGGCAAGCCAGCAGTGTTTTTTTAATAAAAATGCTTAAAGTCAGTTACTTAATTTTCTTTTTTAGGTAATATCAATCTACTGGATGACTTCAGCTTTTTTGGGAAAATTAGATAAAAAAACTGCCCTGTTAAGTAAATACTAACAGGACAGTTTTTATTTAAATTATTTTATGATTCCTTAGCTTGGTCAGCTTCCTTCATCTTTTTTTCAATATCAGCAATTGAATAAACAGATTTAGGTTTCTTTACATCTGACTCAGGTTCCATATCACGATAAATCGGAAGACCTGTACCAGCTGGAATAATCTTACCAATAATAACATTTTCCTTTAATCCAAGTAGCGGATCATTCTTGCCTCTAATAGAAGCATCTGTCAGAACACGAGTAGTTTCTTGGAAGGAAGCAGCAGACAAGAAACTATTAGTTTCAAGGGCTGCCTTAGTGATACCCAAAATTACGCTTTGCGCAGTTGCAGGAATACCACCAGAAATAATTACAGATGTATTGCGGTCTTTAAATTGACCAATATCCATAATTTCACCTGGTAAAAGATCAGTTTCACCAGGATCAAGGACGCGGACTTTCTGCAGCATTTGTCTGGTTAGAACCTCGACGTGCTTATCAGAAATATCAACACCTTGCATTCTATAAGCTTTTTGAACTTCTACTAGAATATATTCTTCAGTAGTTAAAGTATCAGTAACTTGGATTAACTCCTTAGGATCAATTGAACCCAGAGTCAATTTGTCACCACGACTGACCTCATCACCTTCAGCTACTGCTACAGATGCTGTATAAGGTACGCTATAACTTCTGGTATCAATTCTACCTTTAACAGTAATTTCACGAGTATGTTCTGCAGGGTTTTCTTGAATTGAATCAATCACTCCGTCGACTTCTGAAATTACTGCACGACCTTTAGGATTACGTGCTTCAAATAATTCTTGCACACGAGGAAGACCTTGTGTGATATCTTCAGCGCCGGCAACACCACCGTTGTGGAAAGTACGTAAAGTAAGCTGTGTACCAGGCTCACCAATTGATTGAGCAGCAACTGTACCTACTGCTTCACCAACTTCAACTTCCTCACCAGTAGCTAAGTTCATACCATAACATTTACGGCAGACACCGTGTGGCGTATCACAAGTTAAAATAGATCTTATCTTGACATTAGTTACACCAGCATCACAAATTTGGTGTGCCAAATTCTCGTCCATCATAACGTTACGGCCAACAATAGCTTCACCTGTCTTTGGATCCTTAACTGTTTCTGCTGTAAAGCGACCTAATAGACGGTCATAAAGTGGCTCAATTAATTCGTCACCTTCCATGATTGCATGAACGTCAATACCACGGTCGGTACCACAATCATCATCACGGATAATAACGTCTTGGGCAACGTCAACCAAACGACGGGTTAAGTAGCCAGATTGAGCCGTCTTCAAAGCAGTATCAGTCATTCCCTTACGAGCACCGTGAGTGGACATGAATAATTCCAGTACAGATAATCCTTCCTTAAAGTTGGAAGTAACTGGGATTTCGAACAATCCACCGTTTGGAGTCGCCATTAGGCCACGCATACCTGCAAGCTGGGTAAAGTTAGAAATGTTACCACGGGCACCAGAGTCGGCCATGATCGTAATAGGATTACGTGGATCATAAATCTGGGCAATTTCGTTTTGTACCTGATCCTTACAATCATTCCAAATACTAATTACTCTGTCATGACGCTCTTGCTCAGTGATCAGTCCTCGTCTAAATTGCTTAGAAACAACGTCAACCTGCTTGTGCGCTTTTGCTACCTTTTCATCTTTATCCTGAATTTCAGGAACATCAGTCATACCAATAGTAATTCCTGAAGTTGTTGAGCTGGTGTAGCCCAAGGTCTTCAAATCATCAAGATATTCGGAAGTTCTCTGAACTTTGTAATACTTGTAAATAGTAGCAATAGAATCAGATAAGAATGACTTCTTAAACGGAGTTGAAATTAGATCACCAGCTACGGTGTCAATCTTTTCATGAATATCCTCTCCTGGTTCCAAGAAATACTTAGCAGCAAGTGGATTATTCAAATTTTCTTCTGTAGGCTCGTTAACGTAGAAGTAATCTTCAGGGAAGATTTGGTTAAAAATAATACGTCCATATGTTGTGATGAAAATACCATGCTCATAACCCTTAGGCCATGCTTTCTTTGGCATTGAATCGGCAGACATCCCAATGATAGTGTGATAGTGAATATCACCGTTGGTATAAGCTACAGTAGCTTCGTCCGGTGAATTGAAAATCATACCTTCACCTTCACGACCCTTTTCAGCTTGGGTCAACCAGTAGTTACCCAAAACTATATCCTGAGAAGGAGTAACAATAGGTTTACCGTCCTTAGGAGCAAGAATATGATGAGCTGCCAGCATTAACATACGTGATTCTGCAACAGCTTCGTCAGAAAGCGGCACGTGAATAGCCATCTGGTCACCATCGAAGTCGGCATTGTAGGCTTCACAAGCAAGTGGGTGCAAACGAATTGATTTTCCAGGTACTAAGACCGGCTCAAAAGCCTGAATACTCAAACGGTGCAATGTAGGAGCACGGTTTAATAATACCGTTCTTTCCTTGATCACATCTTCTAGTACATCCCAGACATCATCATCTTCACGATCAATCTTACGCTTGGCACTCTTAATATTAGTGGCAATCTTACGCTGAACCAATTCGTGCATTACAAATGGTTTAAATAACTCTAAAGCCATTGGTCTAGGCACACCACATTGATAAAATTTCAATTTTGGTGAAACATCGATAACAGAACGACCTGAGTAATCAACACGCTTACCTAGTAAGTTTTGACGGAAGCGACCTTGCTTACCCTTAAGCATGTGTGAAAGTGATTTAAGTGGTCTGTTGCCCGGGCCCACAACTGAACGACCGCGACGACCGTTATCAATTAGCGCATCAACTGCTTCTTGCAGCATTCGTTTTTCGTTTTGCACAATGATATTTGGTGCATTTAGGTCTAACAGTCTCTTTAAACGATTGTTACGGTTAATGACTCTTCTGTATAAATCGTTGAGGTCAGAGGTCGCAAACCGTCCACCTTCAAGTTGAACCATTGGGCGCAAGTCTGGTGGAATAACAGGTACTGCATCAATAACCATCCATTCTGGCTTGTTGCCAGAATCCTTAAATGCATCTAAAATGTCGAGTCTTCTAATTGCACGTGTCCGTTTTTGACCAGTAGCAGTTTCCAATTCCTTCTTTAAACTGGCAACTTCTTTATTTAAATCAACTTTTTGCAGTAAATCGCGAATTGCTTCGGCACCCATTTTAGCAATAAAACGATTGCCGTATTTTGCCTTTTGTTCACGATATTCTGCTTCGGTTAAAAGTTGTTTAAACTCAAGGTCAGTATCACCAGGATCAATTACGATGTACGCAGCAAAGTAGATAACTTCTTCAAGGAGTCTGGGAGAAATATCCAAAATGAGTCCCATTCTTGAAGGAATCCCTTTGAAGTACCAAATGTGAGTAACTGGCGCAGCCAATTCAATATGACCCATGCGTTCTCTTCTGACTTTAGAGGAGGTAACTTCAACACCACAGCGGTCACAAACAATGCCGCGGTATCTCACACCTTTGTATTTACCACATGCACATGACCAGTCCTTTGTTGGCCCAAAAATGCGTTCATCAAATAGACCATCTTTTTCCGGCTTTAACGTACGGTAATTAATAGTCTCAGGCTTTTTAACTTCACCGTATGACCAGCTGCGAATTTTGTTCGGAGATGCAAGGCCAATCTGCATGCTTTCAAATTTATTTACGTCGATCAAAAGTTTAACCTCCTACTTATTGAGAAATCTTATTATCATCGTCAGACTGATCTACAGGGGTATCCAATTCCTCTGCTGCTTCTTCATTATCTTCAGAATCTGTAGTTTCTGCGGCTAACTTCTTCTTTTGTTGCTCTTCAGCCATCTTTGAAAGAGTATCAATGTTCAAATGCTCATTTGAATCATCATCCATATCACGCAATTCGATTTCTTTATGATTCATGTCAAGAACACGAATATCCAATCCTAAAGATTGCAATTCTTTAACTAGGACACGGAATGATTCAGGAACACCTGGTTTTGGAATTCTTTCACCCTTGACAATAGCTTCATAAGCTTTGACACGGCCAACAACATCATCTGATTTATAAGTCAAAATTTCCTGCAAAGTATATGCTGCACCATAAGCTTCCAGAGCCCAAACTTCCATTTCACCAAAACGCTGTCCACCAAACTGTGCTTTACCACCAAGAGGTTGTTGCGTTACTAATGAGTAAGGCCCAATTGAACGTGCGTGAATCTTATCATCAACCATGTGAGTCAATTTCAGATAATGCATGATACCAACTGAAACACGGTTATGGAATGGTTCACCTGTGCGGCCATCGTAAAGAACGGTTTTACCATCTTTATCAATACCAGCTTTATGAACTGTGTCCCAAACATCATCTTCATTGGCACCATCAAATACTGGTGTTGCCACATGAATACCTAAATTAGCTGCGGCACGACCCAAGTGTAGTTCCAAAAGCTGTCCAATATTCATACGTGAAGGGACACCCATTGGGTTTAAACAAATATCTACTGGTGTACCATCTGGTAAGTATGGCATATCTTCTTCAGGAACAACTGCAGCAACAGTACCCTTGTTACCGTGACGACCGGACATCTTATCTCCGACTTGAATCTTTCTCTTTTGTGCGATATAAACGCGGACTAAAGTATTAACTCCAGGAGAAAGTTCATCGCCGTTTTCACGTGTATAAACTTTGACATCGCGGACAATTCCGCCACCGCCGTGAGGAACACGTAATGAAGTATCACGTACTTCACGTGCTTTTTCACCAAAAATAGCGTGGAGAAGTCTTTCTTCAGCTGATAATTCAGTAACTCCTTTAGGTGTTACTTTACCAACCAAAATATCTCCGTCATGAACTTCGGCACCAACACGAACGATACCTTGACCATCAAGATCTTTTAGCGCATCTTCACCCACATTAGGTAGTTCACGGGTAATTTCTTCTGGTCCAAGCTTAGTATCACGAGCTTCAGATTCATAGTCTTCAATACTGATTGAAGTATAGACATCATCCTTAACCAGACGTTCAGAAAGCATGATAGCATCTTCATAGTTATACATGTTCCAAGTCATAAAGGCGATTACAGGGTTTTGACCTAAAGCCAGTTCGCCGTGATCCATTGTCGGACCATTAGCGATGACCTCGCCCTTTTCAACCTGATCACCCAGCTTAACGTTTGGCGTTTGGTTATATGATTTAGAGTTGTTTGAGCGACGGTACTTTTCAAGGACATATTTATCCAAGGTACTGTCAGCACGTCTTACTCTAATTGTATTGGCATCAACATATTCAACTTTACCAGCTGCTTTAGCTAAAACTGCGGCACCTGAATCATGAGCTGCGCGGTACTCCATTCCCGTACCAACAAGGCAGCTATGCGGATTAATTAAAGGCGCAGCCTGTCTTTGCTGGTTAGCACCCATCAAAGCACGGTTAGAGTCATCGTTTTCCAAAAATGGAATACATGCTGAAGCAACAGAAACAACCTGCTTAGGAATAACGTCCATGTAATCAATTTTATCTGGACTAACTTCGACGTTATCTTCCTTGTGTCTTGCTAAAACCAGATCATCCTTAAATGAACCATCTGGATTAAGAGGGGTATTAGCACCCGCAATAATATAGTTATCCTCAACATCAGCAGTCAGGTAATCAATTTTGTCAGTAACCTTATGAGTAGTCCAAGAAACGCGACGATAAGGGGTTTCAATAAAACCGTACTTATTGATAATCGCATAAGTAGCCAAGGAGTTAATTAAACCAATGTTAGGACCTTCAGGAGTTTCAATCGGGCACAAACGGCCGTATTGAGTATAGTGAACGTCACGCACTTCATAACCGGCACGGTCACGAGTTAAACCACCAGGCCCCAAAGCTGACATACGACGTTTGTGAGTTAGCTCACCCAACGGGTTATGTTGATCCATAAACTGTGACAATTGTGATGAACCAAAGAATTCTTTGATGCTGGCGACAATTGGTCTGATGTTAATTAATTGCTGCGGTGTCACAGTTGAAGGGTCTTGAATTGACATTCTTTCCCTTACAACACGTTCCATGCGCGCCAAACCAATTCTAAATTGGTTTTGCAGTAATTCCCCAACACGACGAATGCGGCGATTACCCAAGTGATCAATATCATCAGTATTACCAATTTCATCTTGCAATAAGAAGAAATAATTAATTGATGCTAAAACATCAGCAGGTGTCAGATACTTAACTTTCTTGTCAATGTGACCGTTAGAAATTATCTTGACAACACGCTCTGGGTTAACTTTTGAGTAAACCTTAATTTCCTGCACATTAATAGGATCAGGTAAAACGCCCTCTTTAGATGGCTGATAGGTCACCATCTTAAAGTCATCACGATCAAGGTATTTTTCTAAAGAGTCCATTACTTCGTGGGTAACAACAGTACCCTTTTTAGCAATAATCTCGCCTGTATCCGGATCTGCTAAAGTTTCTGCTAAAGTCTGACCATATAAGCGGCTCTTTAATGATAATTTCTTGTTAACTTTATAACGACCAACCGGCGCTAAATCATAGCGACGTGGGTCAAAGAAACGTGCATAAAGAAGTGAACGTGAAGAATCAGTCGTTTTTGGCTCACCGGGACGTAAACGTTCATAAATATCCTTTAATGCTTCAGCTACACGGGAATCAGCCGGATTCTTATGGACGTCTTTATCCAAAGTAAATTGCAATGTATCACTTTGACCAAAAACATCTAAAATTTCATCATCTGAGCCGATACCAAGAGCTCTGACTAAAACAGTCAGAGGAAGCTTACGGGTGCGGTCAACACGCACATAAGATACATTTTTAGCATCAGTTTCATATTCAAGCCAAGCACCACGGTTAGGAATTACCGTAGTACCAAAAATCTGGCGACCATTCTTGTCATAATCACCCGAATAATAAACACTAGGTGATCTAACTAACTGAGAAACGATAACTCTTTCGGCACCATTGATAATAAATGAACCAGATTCGGTCATTAACGGTAAATCACCAAAGAAAACATCTTGGGTTTTAATTTCACCGGTTTTTTGATTAGTTAATTTTAAAGTTACGTGCATTGGTGCGGCATAAGTCGCATCGTGATCACGTGCTTCATCGACGGTATATTTAGGTTTTTGCAGCTTATAACCTAAATATTCGAGGGAAAGCTTACCTGAAAAGTCACTAATTGGCATGATATCGTCAAAGACATCTTTAATACCCTCATCCAAAAACCATTGGTATGATTCGGTCTGCACATCTGTCAAGTTAGGCAGATCCAGCACTTCTTTAATGCGGGAAAAGCTACGTCTTGTCCGATGTTTGCCAAAATTCACTACGTGTCCATTTAACAAGGAGAAAACACCCTTTCTGTCAGAGAAAGCTAATATTACATTTTGATTACAAATTCAAAAAGCCGGAATTTTATGCATAAAAAAGACAAAAACAACAATTGTCGTTTTTGTCCTTTATTATTTTGCTGGACAATAGATCAGCAAAATCCTGAAAATCAGCTTTTTTATCATGCACTACTATAGCAAACTATTAGTAGTGTGTCAATTATTTTACTTTGCGCCTACTAAATTATTTTTATCTTCTTTAATTACATCAAATTTCAAATGATTGCGACTGCAACCAATCTTTAATGTGTCTCCTGCTTGAAGATCACCCTTAATAAGCATAGAAGCAATCTCATCTTCAATATCTTTTTGAATTGCACGACGCAGTGGACGAGCCCCCATCTCAGGATTATATCCATCTTTAGCAATCTTATCTAAAGCAGCACGGGAAATCTTTAGCTGTACGCCTTGCTTATGCAAACGATTGATTAATCTGCGCGTTAAGAGCGTTACAATCTGACGCAATTGTTTTTGATTGAGCTCATCAAAAATAATTGTCTCATCAATTCTGTTAAGAAATTCTGGTCTAAAGAATTGTTTTAAAGCCTGCCGTACTCGATCCTGACGCATTTTAACCTGACTGGTATTATCGGCATTAAAACCAACAGCTTGTGTCTCAAACAATGAACGTGAGCCTAAGTTGGAAGTCATGATAATAATAGTGTTTTTAAAGTCTACTTTGCGGCCCTTTGAATCTGTTAAGAAACCATCTTCAAGAACTTGCAGCAATAAGTTAAATACGTCTGGATGGGCTTTTTCAACTTCATCCAATAATACAACTGAGTATGGGTGGCGGCGAACTTGTTCAGTTAATTGACCACCTTCATCATAGCCAACATATCCTGGTGCCGAGCCAATCAATTTACTATTGGCAATCTGATCCATATACTCGGACATATCAATTCTGATTAAATTGTTTTCCGAACCAAAGATAGCTGCAGCAATAGCTTTTGCTAGTTCAGTTTTACCAACACCCGTTGGGCCCAAGAATAAGAATGAACCGATTGGTCTATTTTCATCTTTGATTCCGCTGCGGCTGCGGCGCACTGCCCGGCTAACAGCAGTAACTGCTTTATCTTGACCAATTATGCGTTTATGTAAATCAGTTTCAAGGTTGGCCAGCTGTTTAGTTTCGTCCCTATTCATTTGTGTAACCGGAACGCCCGTCCAGTTAGAAACTACTTTAGCTACATCTTCAGGCTGAACCACAGCATCTTTGCTAGTTGCCTGATCAAGTTTAGCAGTTAGCTCATCTTGTCTTCTCTGCAAGCTGTTTTGTCTTTCTTGCAACTGAGCAGCTTTAGCAAAGTTCTGGTTAACGGCAGCACGATTTTTCTCACTGATTACTTTTTCAATTTGATCATTAATCTGCAATAACTGATTATTTGAACCTTTACCAGACTTAATCTTAACCGCCGCACTAGCCTCATCAATCAAGTCAATAGCCTTATCAGGTAAATACCTATCTGAAATGTAGCGACTGGAAAGATCAACTGCATTTTCCAAAGCTGAAGTTGAAATTTTAACATGGTGGAACTTTTCATATTTAGGCTTTAATCCGTTTAAGATTGCCAAAGTTTCACTTCTAGAAGGTTCATTTAACCTGACAATTTGGAAACGACGTGCCAAAGCCTGATCTTTTTCAACATATTTTTGATATTCATCAAAAGTGGTAGCACCAATCATTTGAATATCACCTCGAGCTAGAGATGGTTTTAAAATGTTGGCTGCATCAATTGAACCTTCAGCTCCGCCTGCACCAATAAGAGTATGCATTTCATCTACAAATAGTATGATATTGCCGTTTACGGTAATTTCCTTAATGATTTTCTTCATTCGATCTTCAAATTCACCGCGGTATTTGGTGCCGGCAACTAGACCACCTAAATCAAGTGAAATAACCTGTTTCTTAAGTAAATCATGTGGCACTTTTTTAGCGACAATAGCAGTCGCAATAGCTTCTGCCACTGCTGTCTTACCAACTCCCGGTTCGCCAATTAAAACAGGATTATTTTTGTTACGCCGAGATAGAATTTCGATTACACGGGCAACTTCGCGATCGCGGCCAATAACCGGATCAATTTCACCGTTTTCAGCACGTTCATTCAAGTTAACCGATACTTGATCAAGAGTGGGCGTGCTTGAATTTTTGTTTGTGCTTTCTTCAGAACCATTAAAGCTTGACCAACTATTATCGTCTTGCTCGTTTTCATCCATATCTTGCTCATCTTCACCTAAACTATGAAGAATATCATTACGTAAACCATCAAGATCGATATTTAAGTTACGCAAAATAACTGATGCCAGAATTTGTTCATTTAAAACCAAACCCAATAGAATATGGCAAGTTTTAATTTTAGAAGAGCCTTCACGTTCTGCCAAAGTGCCAGCATACGCTAAAACCATACTTAAACGAGGAGACATTTGCATAAAACTGGTTTTGCCAGCTGAGCCGTATCCCGTATAACGTTCAATTTCCTCACGAATTGCCTTCGGTGTTGCACCCCAAGCCCGCAAATTTTTGCCAGCTTCACCATCAGATTCAATTACCATCGCGAGCAGTACATGTTCAGTACCAATCAAACGATGATGAAAATTCTGTGCTTGCTCTCGTGCAATTTCTAATACTTGGTTTGCACTAGTCGTATAAGATTTTTTCATCATAGCACCACCTTTAAAAATGTCGTGTATACACTATAAACCTTTTTGAGAATTTGTAAAATATTCTGTTTGAGGCCAAATGTAAGTGTCATGTCAAAAAACTTTGCAATCATTATATCAAAGACAAGTACTTCTTGCGAATTAACATTCTTCTTTATTTAGTATGCTCCTAAAATGAACCACGGTAACTTGACTATTTAGTTTTAAAATGGGAGATAATTTTACCAACTAATAATGCAAAAAGTACATAAGCAATCATTCTAATTAAATCCTGGATGACTCTATTGGGAAAAACAATTTTTTGATCAATAAATAGACTATAACATAATCCAAAAATAAAAAACGAAATGCCATAGATCAGGCTTTGTTCAATGCGGCTCATAGTTAAAAATTCTCCTAAAAAATCTATCACCAGATTTTAATAATTTATTTTTATTAGTATATTATTTTCAGTTTTAAAACTCAATTGGCTTTTTTAGTCCTTAAAGCCGGCTTTTCTTTCATGACAACGATTGTTAATTAAAATTACTAAGAAATATTTGTTATTGCCTTGGTAAAGTATAAAAAAATCTCATACTTGCAAATTTAAAATTACAAGTATGAGATAGCGATAATCGGGAAAACAGGATTCGAACCTGCGACCTCTACGTCCCGAACGTAGCGCTCTACCAAGCTGAGCTATTTCCCGTTTATTAAAAAAACTCACCACTTTTGGTGAGTCTTTTTCCTAGAGCGGAAGACGGGATTCGAACCCGCGACCCCCACCATGGCAAGGTGATGTTCTACCACTGAACTACTTCCGCAAGACAAATATTATTATAGCAAACCAATCTCATTTTGCAACCTTTTTTAGTAAAATAAATCCGTAAAATAAGTATTTTAACGGGAAAGCTTGCCTTTTGAGAGTTTCTAAAACATAATTGCTAGTAAAAGGTAGTATTCTGTTATACACAAATATGAAATCATATCACTGTCAGATAAAAAGGAGGCTACAGAATTGCAAAAAGAACTGGAAAAACTTGTTAATTTAGATTCTGGTAAAATCACTTTTGATGATAGTCAAATCGACTATATGTTGCAAAATATCGGAAACCTTGACCCACATCTTCGTGATGATGTTGTTTATACGCTTTTTGCTCGTGGCTTTTTTGAAAATTCATTTACTTCAAAGCAGAAAGCAAAAATTTTTACCAATTTTATAAATTCAAAAAATCTGTTTAAGGGCATCGATCAGCCAGAAAACGATTTAATTTTTCTCAGAACATTCAGTGCATTACTGGGTTCCCTAATTTTAGATGACGATAAAAAGCATTCGATTTTAAATGCGACCAAACGAAAAACTCTTTTTAACTGGAGTATTTCCTATTTGAAGGAAGAAAAAGATTTCCGCGGTTATGTTAAAGATAAAGGTTGGGCTCACAGCGTTGCTCATGGTAGCGACTTTTTAGGCTCTACTTTAAGTCATCCAGATTTTACAACAAATAATACTGCTGATATTTTGGCCATAATTGAAACGGTCTTTCAAAATATGCAAGGACCGTTTATTGATGATGAGGAGCAACGGTTAGCTTTTGCCTTTTTTGAAGGCATTCATTTCGGTAAAATACCGACTGCTGAGTTTAATTCGTTTATTAACTGCTATAACGAAAAAATTTATCAGCAGCTCGCAGAAAATGATCGCATCAGCTGGTATCGATTAAGTTCCTGGCTCAAATTACTTCAAAACTGGTATTTTTATTTTTCAAACCAGTCTGTTAAAGATAATCTACTTAAAAAGATTTCTGAATATAACGAACAAATGGGATACCAACTGTAAACAAAATAAAAATGAGTCCTAAAAGTAATATTCTTTTAGGGCTCATTTTTAAAATGTTTTCTTAATTATTATTTGCTCTTTTTCTTCATGTCTTCTTCGACTTCGCGTTCAATATCTTCAATTCGTTCAGGGCGCATTGTTGGGAATAGTAAAACATCCCTAATTGCAGGTGCATCTGTCAAAAGCATCACCAATCTATCGATTCCGATGCCCAAACCACCTGTTGGCGGCATACCGTATTCCATAGCACGCAGATAATCTTCATCAATCATATCAGCTTCATCGTTTCCAGCTTCACGTTCTGCCATTTGCGCTTCAAAACGTTCACGCTGGTCATCAGGGTCATTTAATTCGGAAAAGGCGTTGCCATATTCTTCTCCCATAATGTAAATTTCAAAACGATCAGTAAATCTTGGATCATCTGCATTTTTCTTAGCCAGTGGTGAAATCTCAACTGGGTGACCATAAACGAAAGTTGGATCAACAATTGTTTCTTCACAATACTTCTCAAAGAAGGCATTGATAATGTGACCCACTTTCCAGAAGCTTTCAACTTTAATGTCGTGATCTTCTGCAATCTTGGTAGCTTCTGCCACACTCATTTCTTGCCAGAAATCAACGCCAGTCTTTTCCTTTATCATATCAACCATGTGAACGCGGCGGAATGGCTTGCCCAAATCAATGTTAGTCCCTTGATAAGTAATTTTACCATCATCAGATACGACTTTAGCAGCTGCGCGAATAATGCCTTCTGCTTCGTCCATGACATCATGGAAGTCCCAGTATGCACAGTAAGTTTCGAGTTCAGTAAATTCAGGATTATGGTGAGTGTCAAGTCCTTCATTTCTGAATACCCGACCAATTTCGTAAACTCTTTCCATATCACCAACAATTAACCGTTTCAATGGCAATTCCAAAGCTATTCTCATGTATAAGTCAATGTCTAAAGCATTGTGATGAGTAATAAATGGCCGTGCCTCTGCACCACCAGGAATATTATGTAAAACGGGAGTTTCAACTTCTAAGAAGTCCTTGCTGTTGAGATAATCACGAATAGCTTGAATAATTTTGGTCCGATTAACAAAACGTTCATAGCTTTCTCTGTTAGTAATCAAGTCAAGATAACGTTGACGATAAATTTGTTCAACATCTTTTAAGCCGTGATACTTTTCAGGTAAAGGACGCAAAGCTTTTGATAAGAAAGTAACGTGAGTTGCACGAATGGTTAGTTCACCCGTGTCAGTTTTCATAACCTCACCATCAATACCTAAAAAGTCGCCGATATCAGACTTTTTAAAGATCTTATAGTTGTCTTCACCCACAATATCCTTACGAACGTAAATCTGTATTTTACCGGTACGATCATATAAATCAGCAAAGCCAACTTTACCCTTGCCTCTCTTAGCTAACATTCTGCCGGCTATTTTAGTCTTAGGTAGTTCCACGTTTAGTTCATCTTTGTCATCTTCAGCATACTTTTCATTCAAAGACCGCGCCAAATCCTGTCGATCAAACTTTCTCATTCCAAAAGGTTCGATGCCATTTTCACGTAATTCGTCTAATTTTTGGCGCCGAACGATTAATTGGTCATTCATTTCACTTTTAGCCAATTACAATTCCTCCATTATTAATTAGTTTCACTTCTAGCAGCTCTTTGTTTTTGCCGCTTTTCATAATCATCAACGAAGTTATCGAGCAAATCATAAACTTCTTGTGCTGTCCAAACCTCATTTATTTTAGCACGAGTACGAGCCGAACGGGGAACACCCTTTAAATAGTAAGCTGCTTGTTGCCTAAACTCGGGAACAGCAATTTTTTCCCCTTTTAAGTCAACTAAACCTTTAAGTTGATGCTTAGCTGTGCCAACTTTCTCTCGTACTGTTTGCGGTTTTAGTCTTTCACCAGTTTCTAAGTAGTGTACCATATCTTTGATAATCCAAGGATTACCTAATGCTGCACGCCCTACCATCACAGCGGTAGAGCCAATTTCAGCTAGAGCTTTTTTGGCTAATTCTGGTGTCGTAATATCACCGTTTGCCACAAATGGAATATCAAGAACTTGAGCAACATCGTGAAGTGTTTCCCAATCGGCTTCTCCCATATACATTTGTTTACGTGTTCTACCATGCATTGCAATCATGCTGGCACCAGCTTCTTGGGCCGCCAAAGCGTTTTCCACCGCAAAAATATGTTTACGATCCCATCCAATACGCATTTTAACAGAAACAGGTTTTTCAACATTTTGGACAACTTTATGTACCATCTGGTAAATTTTATTAGAATCCAAAAGCCATTTAGAACCCGCATCTGTTTTAGTAACCTTAGGAACAGGGCAACCCATATTAATATCTATTATATCGGCAGCGGTATGCTGATCGATATATTGCGCTGCTTCAAGCAAAGTTTCTTCAGTACCACCAAAAATCTGAATACTCATCGGGTGCTCACGCGGATCCACCTTCATCATAGACATGGTTTTTTTATTACGATAAATGATACCGTGATCTGAAATCATTTCACATACGACTAGACCAGCACCAAATTCCTTACAAATCATTCTAAACGCAGAATTTGATACACCAGCCATTGGCGCCACAACAACTCGATTAGCAATAGTTAAATCGCGAATTTTCCAGCTATTATCCACTTAATCACCCTTTCAAACACCCTAATATCTTAACAAAAAGGATCATTTATGCAAAATCAACAGTCCTTTTCATAATAAAAAGGTAAGGCTATTTGATTAAGCAGTTCCATGTTTATCCTCAATAAAAAACTTCCCAGGCGCAATCCTGTTATAATACCGCAAAAATACTTTTTTAGTCTGATCGTCTACAGTTAAATTAATGACAGCTGCATTTTGAATCAAACTGATCTCCGTCATACTGGGAATTCCTAGTAAAGTTTGCACCAAAGTCCGAGATGCAATACCGTGGCAAACCAATAAAACAGATTCATGTTCATGATTATTAACCAATTCATGCCAGAAATCCATTAAACGATCTGCCAGGTGCTGATAACTTTCACCAGTACAATAATCGACATAATTTTCTTTAAAATACCCTAGTTCATCGAACGCTTGGGGATATTTTTCTTGTATCTCTTCAATACTTTGACCGTCCCAATTACCAAAATAAATTTCCTTCAGACGCTCATCGACATTAACCTCGAGTTGACCCTGAGCTAAAATTTCTGCAGTCTGACGAGCCCTGGTTAGTGGACTGGCATAAATATAATCAATCTTGCTAATATCAAAACTATCCCTTAATGTTTCAACTTGTTGCTTTCCCAATTTATTTAAAGGCAAATCAGTGCCAGAACCATTAATAGCTGCCACTTTATTAGTATCTGTTTGACCATGACGCACAATAAATACATTTAGCATTAATATTCTCCTTAAATCTTTATCCAACTTCTTCATTATAGCAAAGTTGGTATGGACATATCGGCTAATTTCTAAGAAAAGCTAATAAAAATGAGTAATATAGGGCAGGCTCACTATTAAAATTGATTTTTAAAATTATGTGGTTGACCAAGTTGAACTACCTTATCATAGTATTTTAATTCGTCATAGCGATGAACCACGCTAATAATAGTAGTTAAGGGTAAATACTTTCTTATCATCTGATAAACAAGAATGATTGTTTTCTCATCCAAATTACTGGTAAATTCATCCAACAACAATATTTGTGGTTTTGAGACAATTGTTCTTAAAAAAAGTATTTTTTGCTTTTCACCACCAGAAATCTTATTTTTGAAATCTCCCGGAGTTTTGACAGTGAGATCAGCAGCAGACTTAATCAAAGTATCAAGGTTAATTTCTTTAATTAAAGTAAGCAACTGTTCTGTTGTAACTTGTTGTTTTGGATAACAAATATTTTCTATAATCGAACGGTTAAATAGCTGCGCACTTTGGGGCAAATACAGTAAAGTTGGTTGACTGACAAAAGGCAAAATAATTTGTCCCGACTGTGGCTGATAAAAACCCGTCAAAATTTTTAATAGTGTACTTTTACCAGAACCATTTGGACCTACTAAAGCGGTCAGCTTATTTTTGGGAAAAACTAACTCTAAGTTGTGAAAAACTTGTTGGTTGTTCTGATAAGCATAACTGATAGATTCCAAAGAAATTGCGTTCTTAGTTCCATCAAGTTTAAAAGGCAGATTAGGAGCAGGTGTTTCTTTTCCATATTCCAGTTCATTTAATCCAGCCCGAATTCTATTTAAAAGCTCCTCAATAGCCAGATATTGGGTGCCAAAGCCGGACAAATTAACAATAGAATATAACAGAACCAAAACTAGTGAAAGTGACAAATTTCCTTTTGTTCCCGTTAACACTTGTCCCAGAATCACAATAATACACGCCAAAACAACAATTAAGAATTGCTGAAACAAAGAGGCAATATTAGTAATTTTTTGCACATTGGTAAAAGATTTTTGTTCTTCATTTAAAATGTTAGCCATGTTGTGCTCTTCAAAGTCTTTGGAATCACTTGCTAAAACCGTTTCAACGTTACGGTAATAATCGATAATGTACTCATTGACTTTAGAAGCACTTTTTAGTGAAGCAGCCACGTTACTTCTATTTCGCTTGGCCATCCATACTGAGATCATCATGTAGCCTAAAAAGAAAAATAAGTATGACATACCAACAACCCAATTTTGCAAGCTGAGCGTTACTGAATACATAATTAGCATTACTGTCATTTGCACAACAACCGCCAAACTGGTTTGTTCCAATTCGCGACAGGCAAACGAAACATCTTTAATATAACTTTGAACCATACCAACCGGCTTGTCTGAATAATATCTAAAAGGTTTGTTAACCACAGACTCCCACAAAATTTGTTTTGAATATTTACGGACAGCCTGAATAAACGAATTATTACAGCTATTAATAATTGGCACCATCATCAGCGAAAGAGCTAATGCGCATACCAATAATATTTGTAAATCACGGTTCAATTTTGGCTCAAATAATTTAGTAATTAAATATGGTTGGGCGAAATACACGACATAACCAGCAAAAAGAAATGCGCTAAAAAGTGCAACTTTGACAATTCCAATTCTGGTTATTATTTTTCGTATATATTTCCAAGCCATAATTTACTTTCCCTTTTCACTCAAAAGAAAACAAGATTTATCTGTCCTTTACCATTTATTTTGCGGACAAAATTGCCTTTAATTCCTCTTCTGAAAATTGATATTTATTACCGCAAAAGTTGCATGTCAACTCAGCACCATGGTCTTCATTGATCATGGCTTTCAGCTGACTGTCCTTTAAAGTTGCTAAAATATTACCATATTTTTCTTTAGAGCAATCACATTTAAAAGCAACTTCATCTTTTTCCAAGATTTTACAATCATCCCCCAAAATCATAGCTGCAAGTTTTTCAGGAGTTAATCCATCTAAAAAGGCGCTCGAAAGAGCAGGTAAATCATTGATACGATTGATAGTTTCAGTAATTAAACTATCGGAAGCTCCAGGCAATGCCTGCAACATAAATCCACCGGCTTCACCTATTGTATTATTAGGATTTACAAAAACTGATAAGCCGACAGCAGACGGAATTTGTTCAGATTTTGTTAAATAATAGGCAATATCTTCAGCGATTTCACCAGATACAATTGGCACTTGTCCTGTATACGGCTTCTTCAATCCTAAATCCTTAGTAACTTCAAGCCAACCTTTACCAACAGCTTTTTTCACATCAATATGACCATTCTTCTTTGGGGGTAATGCAATATGGGGATTCTTAACATAGCCCTTTACCGTTAAATCAGACTTGGCAGTCACAACTGTTGGACCAACAGGACCATCACCCAAAAGTCTGACGGTCAATTCTTCCTTGTCAGTCAATTCAGCTCCAGCCAGTAAAATTCCTGCAACTAAGGTTCGTCCGAGCACGGCAGAAGAAGCTGACCATGTATCATGACGGGTTTGTGCCTCTTGAACCAAGTTCGTAGCTGTAATTGTTAATAAGCGTAAATTTTTAGTTTTATCTATTGCTTTAACTAAATAATCGTTCATTTCATTCTCCTAAAAAAATAGAGCCTGAAGTAGGCTCTACTAATTTTATCAGTCTTGTGAGTGATCATTTTCACCTTGTGAATGATCCTCGTTATTTTCAGAATTGTGCTCTTGCCCTAAATCCTTATTTTCAGGTTCAAGTTGTTTTTCAGCAGAAGTTTTTTCTTCAGTAGTAAGATCCGTTTCCTTTGGAAATTCAGCTCTTTCTGGATTTTCAGGATTGGTTTCTTCCGCTTCTTCATTTTTTTGTTTAGGTGATTCTAATGAAGTATCTCTTTCTTTTTGAGCCTCATCTGAATTGATTATGTTCTTTTTCTGAGATTGACTTTCTTTCTTTTCAGCAGCAGCTTTAGCTTCTTCATAAGTGGAAGCCTTAGATTCGCTTGGATATTCCTGCTCTGTTTTTTCAGGCATTTTGCCAGTAGTATAAAGAGACATAATCTGCTTCTCATCTAAGGTTTCATATTTCAGTAAAGCCTCGGCAATAATCCGGTGTTTTTCCCGGTTATTTTTAACTATTTCAACTGCTTTAGCATGGGCCTCATCAAGTAACTTCTTAACGGCCTCGTCAATCTTAGCAGAAGTAGCTTCACTATATGGCTTAAAGCCGTAAGGATTGGTTTCGCCTTCTTTTTCAAGCTCAACCATTCCCAATGAATCAGTCATACCATAGTTAACAACCATACTATGAGCAATCTGTGTAGCTTGTTCAAAGTCGTTAGACGCTCCGGTAGATTGGTCACCTACTACAACTTCTTCTCCTGCACGTCCTCCCATTAGACCAACAATTTGTTCCATCAATTGTTTCTTGGTTAGCAAGAACTGATCATCTTTTGGCAACATCAAGTTATAACCACCGGTTCTGCCATGAGGTACGATCGTAACTTTGCGCACTGTTCGGGAATCACTTAGAACTAAACCACAAATAGAGTGACCGGCTTCGTGAAAGGCTACTCTACGTCTTTCCTTTTGAGAGATTAAGCTATTTCTCTTTGCAGGACCAGCAATCACACGATCTTCAGCTTCATCCAAGTCAGACGCAGTAATATCATTACCGTTTCTTCTAGCAGCAAGAAGTGCCGCTTCATTAAGTAAATTGGCCAAATCTGCCCCAACAAACCCAGGGGTCTGTCTTGCAATTTCTTTTAAATCGACATCATCAGCTAAAGGCATGTTTTTGGCATGAACACGTAAAATTGCTTCACGGCCGCGGACATCTGGAGTACCTACTAAAACTTTACGGTCAAAACGACCGGGACGAAGAAGTGCCGGATCCAAAACATCAGAGCGGTTAGTAGCGGCAATAACAATAACACCTTCATTACCTTCGAAACCATCCATCTCTACCAGTAATTGGTTTAAAGTTTGCTCACGCTCATCGTTGCCGCCACCGCTGGCATTACCACCACGTCTTCTACCGATAGCATCAATTTCGTCAATGAAGATAATACTGGGTGCATTCTTTTTAGCATTAGTAAACAAGTCACGTACACGACTGGCACCAACACCAACAAACATTTCCACGAAATCAGAACCGGAAATTGAGAAAAATGGTACGTTTGCTTCACCCGCTACAGCACGAGCTAGTAAAGTTTTACCAGTACCCGGAGGACCTTCAAGCAAAACGCCGGAAGGAATTTTAGCACCCAATTTAGTAAATTTAGCCGGATTCTTTAAAAATTCAACGACTTCAACTAATTCCTGCTTTTCTTCTTCTTCTCCGGCTACATCAGAGAACCGTACCTTGTTTTTCTTAGGATCTTCAGGCTTCACATGTGACCGACCGAAGTTCATAATGCCGCCGTTACCACCACGTCCACCACTACTTTGGCTGAACATCATCCATATCATAACGATAAAGAGGATGGTTGGCACAAACATCACAAGTGTAGAAATCCAGTTGCCCGATTGCGACTCACCTTGAGTAGTCATCTTAGCGTCATTTTTCTGCGCTAAGTCCTGAACCTTGGACACACTTGAATCATTTTGTAACATCGTGGTTGAAAAGCGAGTTACTTTTGAACCTGAACTACCGTTAAAAAAGTCAAATGTATTTTTTGACTGTGCTTTACTTTCTTGTGCTTCCTTATAAGTTCCTGAAACGCTGTATACGCCATTAGCTGGCTGAACATTAAAGTTTTTAACTTTTCCGTCGCGCAAATCTTTGACAAATTCGGAGTAGCTAATATTTTCATTGCTGCCTGAATTATCTGATCCGCCAACTGCCCAGTTAATTGCTCCTATTAATAAAAGGAAAACAAGTATATAGAACAAGCCGTTTGAAAACAGCCGATTCCGGTTATTTTTCATAAAAAACCTCCGCAAAGTTTCTAGAGATATACGAATAAAAGTTTATCACAAATTCTATTTATGCTCTAATATTTTAAAATTTCTTATTAATTGTCCTCATACAAAAAATAACATTTTTGTTTAGCAGCAATTTTTTGGTAACAGTATGTTTGTTCTACGAAAAAAACATTGTTATTATCATATATCGTTAAGCAATAAGGACGCAATATATTAGGGATGCCACTTTCAGCAAATTTTTTCTTGCTTTTAACATGGTCGCCGTTTTTTAATAATAACTTTGTTCCGGTTTTAATGGATCCAACACTAAAATTCGCGCTTGCTGGCGCAAAAAATTTGCCTATTAAACGATGCGATAAATGTTCTGTTAATGAAAGGAAAAAATGCCGCTGACCAAAAGCGAATTCATGATCTAAATAGACTTTTTTGGAGGTCGGTAATGCAGGTAAATCTTTGAATAAATAAAAGTAATCCTGATAGCTGAGTAAAGTATAATTAGCTAAATATTTATTTACCCGCTGGTGCCATGTCTTCCAAATAAAATTCTGCCAAAAGGCTGTTTGTTCGCCTTGCGTTAATTCTTTAAGTTCATCTTTTCTTAAGCGGTACACGAAACCTAAATACTTTTCAGGCCGCTTAATTCGTGCAAAATTTTGACTTGCTAATTCTGTCAACAAACTAACTTGCTCGTTAAACCTAATTGCATTCTCAGTAATTTGAGGATTTTCTTGTTTTAATAACGGAACCACGTGATGTCGTAGCCTGTTACGTAACGTATCATCATCGTTATTTGTTTGATCAATGACATACTGTATTCCCTTTTTTTGATCGTATAAAAGCAAATCAGCTTTTTTCTGCGTCAAAAGTGGTCTAAGTAATGTAAAACCATTTACTGAACTAATCGCATGCAAACTATTCATTTCACCAGGATTTCCTGAGCGAATAAATTTAAGCAAAATGTTTTCTAATAAATCATCCACATGGTGAGCAGTCAGTAAATAAGTACCGTGATTTTCTTGCAGCACTTGCACTAAAAAATGGTAACGATATTTTCGCGCTGCGGCTTCAATGCCAACATTAGGGTGTTCTTTTGGCGGCCAATACCCATTTACTACCTTGATATCCCTACCTTGGCTATACTTAGCAATCACGTTTTCTTCTTTAAAAGAATCAGATCTTAATTTGTGATCCAAATGAGCCGCTATCAACTTAAATTGATAGCGGCTTTTCAGTTCATATAGTAAATCAAGTAGCGCCAAGGAATCAGGTCCACCACTAACTGCAACAACTAAAGTTTTACCAGTTAGTGCTAAAGCGTGCTTTTTAAAAAAATTATCTATCTGCATAACTAATCAATTCATGTTCTAAATTCTTAATTTCGCTTCGAGCATTTTTAATGGTTTGAGATAGAACCGAATCAAAATCTGCATTTTTTGTGTCAGAAAAAGGGTTAGTATGATCAATTATCTCTGGATCATTAACCCGCTTTTTTGAGAGAGCTATTTTACCTTTATAGTTATGGATAATTACCACTCTAATTTGCTCACCAATATTAAAATTATTTTTTTCGCGCAACCAGTTATTACCAAAATCACTATGGTGAATCAATCCAGAAACGTGATGTGGAAGCGTAACAAAAATGCCTAAATCACTAATATTATTAATAGTTCCTGTAAGTCTTTGACCAACTTGGTATTTCATTAATTATTATTTTTTCCTTCAGGTAAATTGTAAATTGTTTCGTTAGGTTTAGAATAAAGAAATTTAAAACGGACTAACTTGGCCACGTAATCAGGATCCTTTAAATCATTTTTCTTAGCAATTAGTGTTTGCTTTTGATTATTTATTTTTTTAAGAGTTTTTTTCGAAGCTTCTACTTGCCCGTTAATACGGTCAGTTTGTGCGTGGGTGACACCGATTTGCACGCCTAAAAAGGCAAAAATCACCACAAAAGCTGCAATTATCCGATTACGCCGCACACGGTGTACTTCTTTTTCTCTTTTTTCCTGTTTCCGTCTTAGTCGTGCTATTTGTTCTTCCGGGCTAAGTGAATTATATATACGTGGACCGTTCATAATTTCGACCTCTATTACCAAAACAATACTATTTTAATTATAGCAAGACCACCTAAAAATGTCATTAAAGAAAAGACTAATTTTGCAATTCGTATAGTTCACTGGCTTCGGCTTTTTTGGTTGTTTCTTTAATAGCACAAACCTTAGCTTTAACTTGTTTTGACCCATAACCTACTTCAATGATGTCACCAATCTTGACGTCATAACTGGATTTGACTACGTGGTCATTCACTTTAATTCGACCTTGATCCGCCATTTCCTTAGCCACCGGTCGTCTTTTAACCAAGCGGGATACTTTTAAAAATTTATCAATTCTCATATTTTCTCCTTATCTTTGAATAATATCACTTGCTGCAGTCATAAAAGTAATTAAATTATTGATTAGTTGCCGGTTATTTATATTAGTAGGCAATTCCAGCAACACAACCATTCTCTTAGATGGAGTCAGGTTGATTTTAGCTTTAAATGAAACATGTTCCAGTGCTTTAAAAATATTTGGTCCTTTTAGTTCATCAGAAGCTGCTCTTGCAAATTCGATTTTTATCTGATTGGCACTTATTTTAGTAATATTGCGTACTTGGGCCAAATCAGCCTCGGATTTTAATGCGGAAATTGCCAATAAATTTTCAACCGGTTTTGGATAATTTCCAAAACGATCAATCAATTCATCCTGAATTTGCACTATGTCAGCAGCACTTGAAGATTTTATCTTCTTATAAAATTCAATTTTTTCCTCTTGGTCACCAATATAATTATCTGGAATATATGCTTCAAGACCCAAATCAATTTCAGTATTGCTTTTTTTGACTTTCTTCTTAGTCTTACGATTTTTAATAGCATCAGCCAGCATTTGAGAATATAGGTCGTAACCAACACTATCAATGAAGCCATGTTGCTGTGATCCTAACATATTGCCGGCCCCGCGGATAGCTAAATCTCGCATCGCTATTTTAAAACCGGAACCCAGTTCAGTAAAATCACGTATTGCGTCTAAACGCTTTTCACCAATTTCTGTTAGCACCTTGTTAGGTTGATATAAGAAATAAGCATAAGCTAAGCGGGCGCTGCGACCAATCCGACCGCGCAATTGGTAGAGTTGACTCAAGCCATAATGATCAGCATTCTCAACAATCATAGTATTAACGTTGGGCATATCAATACCTGTTTCAATTATGGTGGTAGTGACTAAAATATCAAATTCACGGTTTAAGAAACGATATAAAATATCTTCCATCAAGTTCTTGCTCATCCGACCATGCACACTGACAATTCTTGCCGTAGGAATTAAGTTTTCTAGTTCAGTAACCACATCATCAATATCCCCCACACGATTATGCAGGTAAAACACCTGACCGCCGCGTTCCATCTCCCGCAAGCAGGCATCTTTAACAACACTTGGGATTTGCTCCATTACATAAGTTTGAATGGGGTACCTATTAGAAGGGGGCGTCTCCATAACTGAAAGGTCGCGCACACCAACCATAGACATGTGCAAAGTCCGCGGAATAGGCGTAGCGGTCAATGTAAGAACATCAATATTAGCTTTTAATTCCTTTAGCCTTTCTTTATGCTTCACCCCAAATCGTTGCTCCTCGTCAACTATCAGCAAGCCCAAGTCTTTGAATTGCACATCTTTTGACAATAACCTGTGTGTGCCAACTACTAAGTCAATTTTACCCGTCTTTAAACCTGCAGTAATTTTTTTAGCTTCAGCTGGAGTTTGAAAACGGGACAAGACAGCATAATTAACAGGAAAATTCTTAAAACGATCCTGAATGGTTTCATAATGTTGTTGCGCCAAAATAGTAGTAGGCACCAAAAATGCTACTTGTTTATTATCTTCAATAGCTTTAAAAGCTGCCCTGAGCGCTACTTCGGTCTTGCCAAAACCCACATCCCCTACTAGTAAGCGGTCCATGGGTTTATCTTGCTCCATATCATGTTTTATTTCTTTAATTGACCGCAACTGATCCGGCGTTTCCACATAAGGAAAAGCATCCTCAAATTGGCGCTGTAAATCATCATCTTTTGAAAAGGCAAACCCTTTTTCCGATTCTCTCTTAGCATAAAGATCAATTAATTCATCGGCAATATCTTCAACTTTCGACTGCACACGACTTTTAGTCTTAGCCCATTCACTGCCACCGAGTTTGTTGACGTGTGGTCTTTTACCTTCTGAAGCGACATATTTTTGCACCAACTTCAACTGGTCAGCCGGAACAAATAATTGATCGCCATGTTGATAGGTAATGGTAATGTAGTCGCGTTTGACCCCGTTATTTTCTAAAGTCTTGATCCCTTCAAAGCGACCAATACCATGATTAACATGAACAACGTAATCTCCCGGCTTTAGTTCGGTATAACTACGCAATCTTTGCGCATTTTCTAAAGTTCTAATTCTGCGATTGTGATGAGTTACTTTATTAAAAAGCTCGTGTTCAGTTAAATAAACTAAATTATTATTAGGTAAGGTAAAACCACTAGCGAAAAAGCCCACTGTAATTTGGGTCTGCTTTTCACTTAAATCGGCAGGGTTCACTATTGGCACATCCATACCAAATTCAGCCATTGTTTGACTGATTTGCTTAGCTCTTTTATTATTGTCAGCTTGCAAAATAACGGTCTGACCCTTTTTTTGAAATGATTCGATTTCAGACTTAATCAGGGGCATTTGACTGAAGAACTGTTCGGGTTCTCTAGTTTGCCAGTCAAACAACTGACCCAGTTTTATTCTACCGATACTGCGTTGAAATAATGAAAAGTAGATATGATTATGCTCATCTTTGCCCCAGACCTTGTGAAAATCGCTCCTCAAACTCTGTCCGGGAATCATCGCACCAGTCTTTAACTCATCATCAATAAAGCCCTGATTCTGCTGATCCACCGTCTTAACGGCTTGATTTATTAATGGCCAATCGTCTAACATTACCAAACCAGTATTTGACAAGTAGTCAAGTAAACTGCGCGGCTTGTCAATTAAAAAATCAACTAAAAAAGCGTAATTTTGGGGCAAAAAGCCATTATCTAACTCAGCTAAAGCGTCAGCAAAATGCTCACTGACATTTTTTTCAGGTGCAGGAGCATCTGCCACTGCTTTTCTGATCATCTTAGCAGCGCGCTCAAAGTCGCTTTTAGTAAAAACACGGTCCTGAGCTGCAGATACAAAT
This sequence comes from uncultured Lactobacillus sp., assembly GCA_946477855.1. Taxonomy (GTDB): domain Bacteria; phylum Bacillota; class Bacilli; order Lactobacillales; family Lactobacillaceae; genus Lactobacillus. The sequence goes on along the minus strand of CAMKZU010000011.1, from coordinate 25,264 downwards.
AAGTGATCAATTTGCTTTTGGCTTCTTTGACTGGCAAGGTCAAATTCCTTGATAGTGTCAATTTCATCACCAAAGAATTCTATTCTCACGGGACTTTCACGATCAAGAGGATAAATATCCAAAATATCTCCTCGTAATGCGAATTCACCCGGCTTCGCAACCAAATTTTCTCGCCGAAAACCCGCTTGGACTAACCAACTTGTTAATTCAGATAAATCAAATTCTTTTCCCGACTTAAATTCACGTCTTGCTGCTTGGTAGTCTGTTGGAGCAGATAATTTATATTGCAAAGCTTGGGGAGTAGCGACCACCACTCCCTTTTCTGCGCTCAGCAAAAAATTTAAAGCCTGAATACGGCTGCTCAACTCATCTGGTGAGGTAACAGCAGTTTGAGTCGCAATTGTAGCATCTACTGGAAAAATCTGCACGCTTTCTTCAGGCAAAAGCTGGACTAATTCACTATAGATTTTCTGAGCCTTATTCTCGTTTTCTTCCAGTAAAATTAACGGTCTTGCCAGAGTCATTACAATCTGACACAAGAGCATGTCAAAAGCACCGGCATTAGCACCGGTGATTAGTGAATTTTTAACTGTAGTAGTTCTATTAATAAAATCTGTCAGATCATGATCTTTGGCTATTATTTCTGTTAAACGCATTTTAATTGTATTTATTCATCAAATATTGGCTGCTCCTTCCAGCTATGAAATCAGAAATAACTTCACTGGCTGTGACATAAGCAGTATCCATTAACTTTTGTTGTTCCGTATTAAACTGTGAAAGTACCCAAGAAACTACACTCGCTTCTGTCACGTTATCTGGGTGTCTGATACCAATTTTTAGGCGGTTAAAATCACTGGTACCTAAATCACGAATAATACTCTTAATACCATTATGACCGCCTGACTTGCCATTTGCACGGATACGGATTTTACTTAAAGGCATGTCCATGTCATCATGAATTATTAGTATGTCTTGCGGGTTAACCTTAAAGAAACGGGCAAATTGCGCCACCGAACGACCAGAATCGTTCATAAAAGTCTGCGGCTCAAGCAAAATAACATCATTGCCAGCAATTTTTTGCTTAGTATATTTGCCTTCAAACTTTTCCCGTTCTAAAGTTAAAGAATTTTTTTGTAAAAAATAATTTAAAGCCATAAAACCGGTATTATGTTTCGTGCCGTCATATTTTTTGCCTGGATTACCCAGACCTGCTATAATTTTCATCTAAATTCCCCTTATTTTTAGTCGTATTTAATGATAGCACAATCACAACGCTTGATTTTGGCAAAGACTATTACACTTTAATTTCATTGCATAAAATAAGCTTTTTAAATTAAGTAGCACGTGCTAAAATTTATTTAATTGATGATTTTATTTTCATTTTTATTTAATCATTATTCTTTTTATGATATAATCATTGAGATTTATTTTTTTACGGAGGCAGTTTCATGCTTATCAAATCTTTAGTTATTAAAAAAGATTATTTAACTACAGTTAACGAACACGCTACTCTTGCAGAAGCACTTAAAATTTTAGAGGATTCTGGCTTCAGATGTGTGCCAATTTTAGATGATACTGGTACTATTTTCCGCGGTAATATTTACAAGATGCATATATACCGCCATAAGTCACAGGGTAAAGACATGAACTTGCCGGTAACTTATTTATTAAAAAATGCTACCAAAACAATAAAAGTTAATTCGCCATTTTTTAAAGTTTTCTTCACAATTAAAGATTTGCCCTACATTTCGGTTTTAGATGAAGAAAACAAGTTTTATGGGATACTAACTCACTCAAGATTACTTGATATGCTGTCAGATGCTTGGAACATTAAAAACGGTTCTTATGTCCTTACAGTATTAACTGATAATTCACGCGGTAATTTAGCTAAAATGACCAGAATCATTAGTAAGTTCTCTGCCATTGCCGGTGTTATGAGTTTAGATGCTTCAACAGCGGGAAAAAGTGATAATTCTGTCAGACGCATTTTATTTACTTTGCCTGCCGGTGTAGGCGAGGACACACTAAAAGAAATCGTTAAAAGGCTTGAGCGCAAAGGCTATGTGGTTGCTGAAATTGAAGATCTGCAAGCAGGAATGACATTAATGAGCGATGAAAATCCTGGCGTTTACGTTAACCAAGACGAAAATAATTAGATAATAACTAATTAAAGACATAAAAAACATTGCAAGAAGAAGTGCAATGTTTTTTTAATTATAATATTTGCGGGGTAAGCGGTCATCAAGTAGGCAAGCCACTTCATAATGAATACTGTCAACATAATCAGCAGCTTTTTTGATTGAATTAGGCGCTGCCGGATTATTAGAAATCAGAACCACTTTAGTTCCCACTGCCATTTCATAGGGTAATAGCACCATAAGTTGATCCATGCAGACCCTGCCAACAATTGGACAAAATTCGTTACCAACTTTAATCTTGAAGCCTTGAAATTTACGGATAAAGCCGTCAGCATAGCCCACTGGTACCGTGCCAATAATTTGATCCTTATCAGCGATGTAAGTTGAACCATAGCCGACGCCCTGCCCTTGATGTATTGTGTGGACCTGAACTAATTCACTCACAAATGATAGTGCCGGCTTCAATTTAATTTGAACTGGTAAATCAGGACTTGTAGGGTTTGAAGAAGGGTTTAGACCATAAATTCCAATACCAAAGCGTACCAGATCGCTATGAACTTTTTTATTAAAAACACTAGCAGCAGTATTATCAACGTGAATCCATCTTGGTTTTACTTTAAGTAACTTTTTAAAGTGTGTAAATCTGTCAACTTGACCTTGAAAATAAGTATCATCTGCACTATCAGCTGAAGCAAAATGGGTGAACATCCCCTCAACATCAAAATTGGGATTATTTAATAGAAAATCATTTGCTGCATTAAATTCACTATCTTCGCTAAAACCAATACGCCCCATGCCTGAATCAACTGCCAGATGAATTTTTAACTGTAAATTATTTCCTGCAAGCTTAGTTTGTGCGTCTTTGAGCCACTTTAAACTGGGAACAGTCAAAGAAATACCGTTAGCTGCAGCAAGAGCCGCATATTCCGGTTGGGTCACGCCTAATACTAAAATTGGTGCAATTATTCCTGCCCGCCTAAGTTCTAAAGCTTCGTCTAGTATAGCAACACAAAAGCCGTTGGCTCCTGCTTTTACAGCTTCTTGGGCAATTCTGACTGCACCATGACCATAGGCATTAGCCTTTACTACGGCAAATAATTTCTGCCCAGGCTGCAAGTGCTCAATTTCTTGTTCAATATTTTGTCTAATTGCAGCTAAATCAACATATATAGCTGCCGGTCTATGGAATCCTGGAACCATTTTACTTCTCCAACACAATTAATGTTACTATTTCATGATGATCGTGGCTGATACTTGGGAAAATCTTGCCGGTAAATTTGCTAGATGTTGTAACTGGGTGCCCCAATTCATCCCACAAAGTTTCAATATCCTGTAAGCCTACACCTTTACCAAAACCTATGCCTAAAGCTTTTACAAAAGATTCTTTAAGGGAAAAGCGGCCACCTAAATATTCAACTTTCCGTTTTCCAGCTAGTTTCTCATACTGTGCAAATTCGTTTGGCGTTAAAGCCTTGCGGGCGAAGTTATCACCTTTAGCGACAATTTTTTTGATCCGTTCAACTTCAACAACGTCTACACCGACTCCAACAATCATTTTATTTACCTCTTAGTATAGAAATTTATAATATTAAAAAAGAGTTGTAAATTGTTGCAACCCTTTTTTAGTAAAATCGTTAATCTTTTTTGTTCTTAATCACAAAATTATGACCATTGCCGGATCTTCTTGAATGTCCGCCGCGATAACTTCCACGGCTGCGGCTGCCGCCACGATAACTGCCGCGACTATTCTTACCACGATTATAACGACCACGGCCTCTGCCACCACGACCATTGCCCTTATACGGCAATGGTTTTTCGGAACTAATCTTAACTTCAATATTGGAAGAATCCTTAGACAAGTTTTTAAGAAAAGCAGAAACTAAATCAACCGCAGAATAATTTTCTAATAACTCGTCCGCATCATCAGTATATTTAGATAAGTCCTCTTTCATGATATCTTCAATCTTGGACTTTGCGACTTTAAGTTGACCGCGCAACGCTTGATCATCAGATGGTGGACGCAGCGGTGTCATTTTCTTCTTAGTCAGCTGTTCAATTGTTCTCATGTAGCCAATTTCATTTGGTGTAACAAAAGTAATTGAGCAACCATTTTGACCAGCACGTCCAGTACGACCGATACGGTGAACATAAGAATCAGGATCTTGAGGAATATCATAGTTGTAAACATGGGTCACACCAGAAATATCTAATCCCCGGGCAGCCACATCTGTAGCAACTAGGATATCCAACTTACCGGCACGGAATCTTTTTAATACAGTAATTCTACGAGCCTGTGACAAATCACCGTGAATACCGGCAGCATTATAGCCACGTGCTTGCAGTCCTCTTGTGACTTCATCAACTCTACGTTTAGTCCTGACAAAGACTACTGCCAAATCAGGACTTTCAACATCAATCAACCGGCACATTATGTCGAATTTTTCTGCATCCTTAGCACGGACGAAATATTGGTCTATTAAATCAGCAGTTAATTCCTTAGTTTTAATGCGCACAATTTCAGGATTGTTCATGAACTTTTCACTGATGTTCAAAATCGGCTTAGGCATCGTGGCACTAAACAACAAGGTTTGTTTGCGATTTTTAACGTAACTTAAAATACTTTCAATGTCTTGGATAAAACCCATGTCCAGCATTTCATCAGCTTCATCTAAAACAATGGTATTAACATTTTCTAAATTAATAGTCTTGCGTTTTAAGTGATCGAGCAAACGTCCCGGCGTACCAACTAAAATAGCCGGCACATGATTTTTCAAAGAGCGAATTTGGCGACCAATATCGGCACCGCCATATACAACCTGTACACGCGCATTTTCATCGCGCCCCAGTCTAAAAAGTTCTTCCTGGGTTTGAATAGCAAGTTCCCTTGTTGGTTCAATAATTAATGCTTGGATTACCTTATTATGTTTATCCAAATTCTGCAAAATCGGCAATGCGAAAGCTGCTGTTTTACCGGTACCGGTTTGAGCTTGACCAATCACGTCCCTACCAGCTAAAGCCAAAGGAATTGTTTGTTCCTGTATTGGCGTGGCTTCCTCAAAGCCCGAACGCTTAATTGCTTTTAAAAGCTCATCTTTTAAACCTAATTCTGAAAATTTCACTAAATTCTCCTTACCTAAGCCGTTCAACTACTTTTTCAAGGTGCATTCCGTGCGAACCTTTTAAGACTACTATGTCGTTTGGCTTAATATCATTTTTTAAATCTGCAATCATGTGTTGCATTTCGTCTTGGGTGTAATAATGCAAATTTTCGGGATCGTAACTGCTTTTTAATGCTTCAGCCAGATGTTTCATTTCTGTACCAAACAGGTAAACTTCATTAATTACCTGCGGGTCTAAACAATCTGCTAACCCAGCATGAAGTGCAGCTGATCTTGGCCCTAGTTCCAGCATATCGCCCAAAACGGCAATTCTACGGCTTCCAGCAGGAACCTGAATCTGCCCAAAACTGGTTATCACAGCACGCACGGCAGTAGGATTGGAATTGTAGACATCACTCATAATGTCCTCACCTACATCGCCTTTTTCCCATTCCATTCTGTTTGCGGTCGGGGTAAATTTTTCTAAAGCGCAAGCAATTTCTTCATCGCTTTCACCAAAATGACGTCCGACACAAATAGCAGACAGCGCGTTAGAAACATTATGTTTACCAATCATTGGAATGGAAAATTTACGTTCAGAGTTATTGACTGTAAAAGTAGCATGGTGTTTATAGCTGCGATAACCTGTTGCATAAACTGTATCATTTTTTGCAAAACCAAATGTAACTTTTGCTTGTTTTATTTTAGCAGCTCTTTCACGTAAAAGCGGTTCATCACCGTTATATATTAATTCGCCGTCTTCACGTAAAAAATCCGTAATTTCCATTTTAGCATCTGCAATTCCAGCACGTGAACCAAGAAATTCAATGTGAGCCTCACCAATCATGGTAATAACAGTGACATCAGGGTGAGTCAATTCACTCAATTGGTGTAATTGCCCAGCATGATCCATACCCATTTCTAAAACCAGAATTTCTGTATTTGGTTTCATATCTAAGATAGTCATGGGTACACCAATTTCATTATTGAAGTTAGCGTCAGTTTTATGGACATTGAACCTTTTAGCTAAAACTGCTGCTGTCATATCTTTAGTAGTTGTTTTACCATTTGAACCGGTAATGCCAACAACAGTAGGATTTACCTTATTTAAATAGTACTGTGCCAATTGCTGCATACTCTTGAGAGGATCTTCTACTTCTAAGACAGCGATATTATCAGGCTTGTTCGGATGACCTTTTTGCCATAATGTCGCACTAGCACCATTACTGATAGCACTATTAATAAAGTCATGACCATCCCGTTCACCTTTTAGCGGTACAAACAAGCCACCCGCAGCGATCTCTCTTGAATCAAAGGCAACAGAAGTAATAACAGTTTGCTCGTTACCCTCACACTTTGAATTAATTGCTTTGGCTATTTCTGCCAGTTGCATTTTCATCTTGTCTCTCCTAGCCAAAAAAGAATTTTTTTGCTAAAGAAGTAATTATACTCCTTAATAAAGTAGTATATCAATTAAGTTTCACATAAAAAAGCAGCCCCAATGGGGCTGCCTTCCACCAGATTGAAGATATTACTTGTTGTTCATGCCATATTTCTTGTTGAACTTTTCGATTCGACCGTCGGCTTGAGCAAACTTTTGCTTGCCAGTATAGAATGGGTGTGAATCTGAAGTAATTTCAACACGGATTAATGGGTAAGTCTTACCTTCGTAATCTACTGTCTCTTTTGATGTTAAAGTTGAACCAGCGACAAATTTTGCACCTGTAGCTGAATCCATAAAGACTACTTGTTGGTAATCTGGATGAATACCTTGTTTCATAATTTATTACTCCTTTGCCATGACTCCTATTGCAAGTCATAGATTAATCGATTAACGTTTAATACCTTATCATCTTTAAAGGTAAATTTCAAGACTTATTTATTATAGCAGCTGGATTAATTTAAAACAATATCGCTAGGTTTAACCTCTTTACCAAAATAAGGTTTTAATTCCTTATTATAATCAGCAATAAAGAACTTTTTCTTAGTTAATTTAGTAATTTCTTTATTAGTCCAGTTTAAAAGTGACTTATTGCCTTTTTTAACTGCGGGTGAGATAAATTGATTAGGCCCAATGTTTTTAATTCCAACCGTGTAATTAGGGTTCTTTTTTACCCAAGCATAGAGATAAGAATTGTCATCTGCTAAAGCAGCAGCGCGTTTGTTTTTAAAAGCATTAAATTGCTGCGTTTTGGAATCAAATTTTAGCAATTCTACGCCGCCTTTTTTGGTAAAGTAATTTTCTGCTGTTGTACCCTTGTTGACAATTAAGTTTTTACCCTTTAACTGACTAGCGCTAGTAATTGGGGAATTCTTCGGGGAAACTACCCCAACCGATACTTTCATGTATGGTTTAGCAAAATCAACTACTTGTTTACGCTCGGGTGTCATCGTGAAGTTGGCTAAAATTATATCGGCCTTATTTGAATTCAGGGTGTCAACGCGGTTGTTGGCATTAACTTGGGTAAATTTCACTTTAACGCCCATATCTTTAGCCATTTGACGTGCAAGGCGAACGTCGTAACCCACGCGATTGCCGTGCTCATCAACCCAACCATAAGGTGGCAGATCGCCAAATACGGCAACTCGTAAAACTCCCCGTTTTTTAATTGCGCTCACACTGCTTTCGTTTGCACCACTATTGTTACTTGTTCCTGATTTGATACCAAAAAATGCTGCCACAGCTATGATTAAAACTACTAAAATTCCAATGATGATATTTCTATTTCTATTGTTTTTCATTTTCTACTCCTTAAAAATCCATACTCGTGAGAAAATCACGGGCACGATCAGTTTGTGGGTGTGCAAAAAACTCTTTGCCAGAAGTATTTTCTAAGATCTTACCGTCTTCTAAAAATAACACTTGGTCCGCTATTTGCCGCGCAAAGTTCATTTCATGAGTGACGATAATCATAGTCATATGGTCTTTTTTAGCCAAGTCTGCCATGATCTGCAAAACTCCACGAACCATTTCCGGATCCAGTGAAGCAGTCACTTCATCAAAGAGCATGATTTCGGGGTGAAGGGCTAGAGCGCGAACAATTGCAATACGCTGCTTTTGACCACCTGACAATTCTCGGGGGTAGATATCGACGTATTCGTCTAGTTCTACCCGCTTTAGCAAGCTGATAGCTTCAGCCCTAACCTCTTTTTCAGAACGTTTCTGTACCTTGACTGGGGCAAGCATGATGTTCTCAATCACAGTTAAATTGGGAAAGAGGTCGTAACTCTGAAAGACCATGCCAATTTTTTGCCGCAAAGCTTGCCAAGTTTTACTAGAGCCATCTATTTTTTTGCCTTTAAAGTAAATAGCACCACTGCTAAATGTTTCAAGTCCATTTAAACACCTGATTAGCGTACTTTTACCAGAACCGGATGGACCTAATAAAGTCAGCACCTCACCCTTGTGCAATGTCAGGTTAATATCATGTAGAGCCTGCCAATCACCATAATACTTGTTCAAATTTTCAACTCGTAAAATTTCTTCTGTCATTTTTTCTTACCTCTTTTGCTTGGCAGCTAGGCGCTTAGCCCAAAGGGACAACGGATAATCAATTGCAAAGTACAAAATAAAAATCAAGCCGTAAATCCAAAATACTGCACTCGGATACTGCTGGTTGTTGGCTTCAATAATCTGCTGACCAATTGCAATCACATCCATGATGCTGATCAGCATGAGTAGCGATGTGGTTTTGATCACCCGCGTAGCTAAATTTATGGTCGCTGGTAATTCTAATTGCATTGCTTGCGGTAGCAAGACATAGCGAAATAATTGACTAGCGCTCAAGCCCAATGCTTGACCTGATTCTTTTTGCGTAACTGGCACTGACTCAATAGCTCCGCGCACAATATCACTGAATTCAGCTGACACCCACAATGAAAAGGCCAAGACTGCCATCCAACTAGCCGGCCAATTGATATGCAAACTCCGCGGCAAAATGTAGTAAACCAGATACAGCAAGACAATAGTAGGAACAATACGGAAAAATTCCAGGTAAGCCCGTAAAATAAAGCGAATTGTTTTATTAGGCAGTGTTCTTAAAATGCCAAGCAAGGTTCCCAGTACTAAACCGATTAATAAACTGAGTGCAGCAATCCAGACCGAAGTCCACAGACCTTGCAGAATCCGCGCAAAATTATTACCAGCAAAGAAGACGTTAATTGCCGAATGTTCCATAACGCACTTTCCTTTCCACAAAATTCAATAGTAAGATTACTGGCACCAAAATAATGGCATAGGCAATGACCAACACGAGAAGATATTCATTTGAGCGATAATACATTCCGATCAAATCCAAAGCGGTGTTAGTCAGTTCAGGAATTGCAATGACTGAAAAAATCGATGTTTCTTTTATCAAAAAAATAATATTTGCCGCAAGGGCTGGCATACTCAAAGCAAAGCCTTGTGGAAAAACAACGTAGCGTGCTAGTTGCAAATCATTCATCCCTAATGCTTTGCCATCATCAATTTGACTTGGACTAACCCCAGCAAAACCACCTGTAAAACCTTCAGCCATGTAGGCTCCGCCCAAGAATACCAGACCGATGATACCGCAAACTTGGGCCGACATTTTTAAGCCAATGACCGGAAAGGCATAATACAAAAAGAACAATTGAATCAAGAGCGGAGTATTGCGTGCAAGCTCCACGTAAACTGTCAAAACTCTACCCAGTATGGGCACTTTAAAATACTGCACCAAGCTGGTGATAATACCAACAAGGATTGAGCACACAATGCCTACACACGATAGCCAAAGGGTTAATTCAAAGGCTTTTAAAAAAATAGGCAAACTCTGTGTAATTATCTGCCAACTCATTTTTTACCTCCCACTTTTATGCAGACGGCCTGATCTCAGAAAAAGAGCATCAAGCACATTCACAAAAATAAAAAATCTACGAATTATTCTTTTCGTAGATTAAATGTCATAATTGCTAGCACTATTGCGACAAGTGAACGACAAAGACCCAACTGGTTTGATCAGGAATAACCATTACTTTTCCTTATTAGTATTTGGTCTCGCCCTTTTTCATTTCACTTCCTTTTTGTTAGCAACTATCAATGTCTCTAATGCTATGCGTTTACTTACTTTTTGTCAATTATTTGAATTGCCTATTCCTTCACAATATTCAAGTTTGTACACAAAAAAGCGTTAAGCATTTTCAAATAATCTTAAGATGTGCTTAACGCTTTAACAGCATGATTTTTAGCTCTTTTTCAAATGACGAAAAACCGCTTTTGTGCTTTGTCAGAATAAAATTTTTGTTGCTATCTATAAACTGTCATTATTTAGCAAAACATCAACATAATTACACAAAATATCATTAAAAATGTAGAAAAAGGTGTGGTTGCTAAACAAAAAAGAGTTGTCAGCACCGACGTTAGGCAGTACGAAAAGTGCGTTTAACGGTACATCAATGTTTTCATTGGTCGTAACCATGTAGACACTAGCCTTTTTCTCTATTGCACCTCTCATAACAGCATTAGTTAAAATACTGTGACCAGACACTGTATAAACTATAACTACATCATCATTATTAAATAAATACCCAAAATCATTAGCATAATAGATCGAATCCATTATTTGGGCATAAATTCCCAGTGTTTGCAAACTATATTTCAATTGTTGCGCTACCGGACTGGATTTACCAGTGCCAATAATTTTAAGTGGTTTGTGTTCAACAATACTGTTTGCTAACTGCTTAATATCGTTATCTTTTAGTTTTCCTTTTGTTTCAATTTCGCCGATTTTATCCTTATACGTAGTGATTATCTCATGAATAAAATTATTACTGGAAGTGGCCTTATTCCGCATTCTGCGGTTGATAAATTTGATATATTCATATTTAAATTCCGTGTAGCCGCTAAATCCCAGTGCCTTGCAAAACCTTGTAATGGTATTACGTGAGACATTAATGCTCGATGCTAATTTTGCAATGTTTTTTTCAAGAGCAAACCTGGGATGCTTGATTAATTTATCAGCTACCTTTCGTTCTTGTGGTGTCAGTTTTTGGTAATTTAATTTGATCAGGGTGTCTAAGTCAAGCATATTTTTCTCCTAATTGATTTTTTGCACAAAATGTTTTTATTCATTGTGCCGTTGCACATGGTTGAATTTAATGATAAAGTTTAGCCATGATGTTAGCGTTAACAAATATTTGAAAAGTTTAGAGGTTTTTACTATGGAAAGAACAAAGTTATTTCCTAAAAAATTTTTATGGGGCGGTGCTATTTCTGCTAATCAAGCTGAAGGAGCTTGGAATGAAGACGGAAAGGGTCCTTCAACCGCTGATATTATGCAATGTAATGCTACTGATCTGAATCATCTATCAGTTGCACAAATCAATGCGTTTTTAAAAGATCATAATGATCAAAATTATCCTAAAAGGACTGGAATTGATTTTTATCATAGCTATCAGAATGACATTGACTTACTCTCCCAGATGCACATTAATGCTTTTCGCACATCAATTGCTTGGACTAGATTATTTCCCACTGGAAGTGAGTCTAAACCTAATTATAAAGCTGTTACTTATTACCGTAACTTATTTAAAAATTTACGAGATCATAATATTGAACCTGTTGTTACATTATCACATTATGAAATGCCAATTAAACTAGTAGTTGAAAATAACGGTTGGACTAGTCGTGAAGTTATGACAAGTTTTATCCATTTTGCGACAACAGCAATCGATTTATTTCATGACTTGGTGAAATATTGGATACCATTTAATGAAATTGATAGTGTACTGAGGCATCCTTTTGTTAGCGCAGGATTAACATCTAACTTGATTACCAAAAAGAATAAGTACCAAGCTATGCACAATCAGTATGTTGCTAGTGCAAAGATTGTAGAATACGGAAGAAAAATTGATCCCCAAGCACATTTTGGCTGTATGATTACAGGCTTGACTGCGTATCCTTATTCTTGTAAACCGCAAGATGACATGTTGGCGCAACAATTAAGACATTATACTTACTTGTCTGGAGACGTTCAAATAAAGGGACACTATCCTAAATCAACTTATAGGATGTTAACAGAAGATTTAAATTTAGATATCACTAATCAGGACTTAAAAGCAATTGCTACGGGCACCTGTGATTATTTAGCCTTTAGCTATTACATGTCGGTAACAGTTGGAACAGAAAATGATGTAGCCCAAGTAGAAGGTAACACAATTAAGGGTAAAAGCAATCCCTATCTGAAACAAAGCGATTGGGGTTGGCAAATAGACCCTTTGGGATTAAGAATTCTTTGCCAAGATTTATACAATCGTTTTCAAGTTCCCCTATTTATTGTTGAAAACGGCCTGGGAGCACGAGATGTTGTAAATGATGATAAAAAAATTAATGATGATTATCGGATTAGCTATCATCAACAACATCTTGTCCAACTAGAAAAAGTAATTAATGTAGATCACATTGAAGTAATGGGCTATTTAGTATGGGGGCTGATTGATATTGTCAGTTCTTCCACTGCAGAAATGGCTAAAAGATATGGTTTTATTTATGTCGACCGAGATAATAAAGGCAAAGGAACCCAACAACGCTGGCCCAAGAAAAGCTTTTATTGGTATCGTCGAGTAATTGATTCTCAAGGAAAAAATTTGTTTGAGAAAGAAGGAACTAATCATGAATAGCAAAGAAATTGCTCAAGCTTTATTGCCACTAGTTGGCGGGAAACAAAATATAGAAAAAACTTGGCATTGTGCAACTCGCTTACGAGTAATTCCCAAAAACCCAGAATTAATAAATATTGAAAAAATCAAATTAATTTCTGGAGTGATAGGTGTTGTTAAACAGGGAGACCAAATTCAAATAGTCATTGGAAATCGTGTTGATGATGTCTATAATGCTTTTCAAGAATTGATAGCAAATGAAAATGACACCAATTCCGAAACTCAAGAAGTACCAAGAACAAAAACTAAAGAACATACAAATATAATTTCTAAAGTTTTAAGTGCTATTGTAGGTTGCATTACTCCCTTAATACCAGTACTAGTTGCTGGTGGTATGGGAAAATGTTTGATTTTGATTGCTAAAATGGTACATCTCGTATCTGATAAAGATATGACTTATCAAATTCTACTGCTAATATTTGACTCTGCCTTTTATTTTTTGCCAATATTTGTCGCCTTAGCGGCAGCAAAACAATTTAAAGCCAATCCTTATCTAGCAGCACTAGTTGGCTGTGCATTATTAAATCCAACTTTTATTAAATTGGTAGCAAGCGGTAAGCCTTTATCTATCTTCGGACTACCAGTAATGTCCATCAGTTATGGCAGCACCATTATTCCCGCAATTATGGCAATATGGATAATGTCATATATCCAACATTTCTTGGATAAACACTTGTGGAACTCCATTAAACCGTTTATGTCACCATTATTAACCATTCTAATCATAGTTCCGCTAACATTAGTGGTTATAGGACCGGCAATGACAGCAGTGTCATTTGCTTTATCTAAAATTGTCTTTTTCCTAAGTGGCAAATTAGGACCTTTGTCATTGGCCTTATTAGCATTAGTATATCCTTGGATAGTTACAACTGGTATGCACTCAGCACTGGCAATTGCTGGTATCGAAGCAATTAATAAAAACGGTGTAGATCCATTAACTAGAGCTTTAACGCTTATGCATAATATTACCCAAGCATCTGCAACTTTGGCCATTGCGTTCAAGACCAAGAATCCAGAACTTAGAGGTACTGCAATTTCAGCAGGTTTAACAGCACTTTTTGCTGGTATCACTGAACCATGTTTATATGGTGTCACACTCCGTTTGCGTAAACCAATGTATGCGTGTATGATTGGCGGATTTTGTGGCGGGCTATATGCCGGCTTTAAGGGACTAAACGCCTATGTTTTTATGACGCCGGGACTAATTACCCTACCAATGTGGATTAATCCAGCAAATCCTAATAACTTAAGTAATTTATGGACCGCTATCATTGCGATGATTATTGCCGCAGCTGTGTCTTTTGTTATGACTTTAGTTTTAGGCTTTGAAGATATACCTAGTAAAAATAAGCAAGCTGCTCAGGCTTTAGCTTAATATATAACAGTATTTTTAGAGCAGAATTTAATTAAAAAATTAGTAACAATTTGACAATAAATTTATAATGCAGTTGCTAATTTAACCACAATAATACCCCCAATTTTTGAACAAATTGGGGGTATTAGCATACAAGCGTGTTTTTATATTTCAGATATTTAGGCTTGGGATTTTTCCTTAATTGCTTCAGCAGACTTTTGCAGCAATTCTTCTTCTTCGGCAGTTAACTGTAAATCAATTTTGTGAACAATTCCCTCACGCCCAACAATGGCTGGATAAGACATATATGTACCATACTTATCTTGGAAACTTGAAACCGGCAATTCAGTGCGGGAATCTGTCAAAACGGCACGGACAATTCTTACAGCAGCGGCAGAAACACCATAATTAGTGTAATGCTTGCCCATAAAGACAGTTTGTCCACCAAACTTAATTTCATCTTCAAGGTCACTAGGTTTCCATGATTCTGTCTTAACTAATTCTGCTAACGGCTTTTCAAATACTTTAACCGTTGACCAAGCTGTAAATTGTGAATCACCATGCTCACCCAAGGCAAAACCACTTACTGAACGAGGGTCAACATTGAACTTTTTAGCAACAACTTTCTTCATTCTGGCAGTATCAAGTAGTGTACCTGTACCTAAAACATGTTCTTTAGGTAAACCTGTCAATTGTTGGTAAAGACTTGTAATTGCATCTACTGGGTTGGAGATGACAATCAGAATGCCATTAAAGCCACCGCTTTTAATTGAATCAGTAATTGGCTCTAGTTGTTTCTTGTTGTATTCCAATTCTTGGAAACGATCGCCTTTTGTTTCCAAGGATATTTTGCCCAAAGTACTAATAACGATATCAGCATCCTTCAATGCGCTATAATCGTTAACAATAATATTAACGTGATTAGTCAAGTTAGCCATTGCATCTTCAAAGTCAATCGCATCTGCCTTAACTTTACCTTCGTTAACATCAATCATTACCAAATCGTCAACCAAACCCGAAATAATTAACTCATGGGCAACGGTACAACCAACGTGTCCATCACCAATAATACCAATCTTAGTTGTCATAATTAAGAGCCTTTCTTCTTAAAAATCAACTTGCTAACATAGCAGTTAACATAATCTAAACTACATTTATATTATATAGAAATAGGGCTTTCAATAACAGAGGTATATATGTAAAATATTGTAAACTTAATTTTTACCAAAAGAATTGCGCTCACTTAACGAGCTTAATATCTTTAGCAAAAGGGATTGCAGGTTGGGCACCAAACTTTTGCACTGTCAGGGATGAGGCTTTATTTGCAAAAAGAATTGCTTCTTTTAAATTGGTCAAATCCGGTTTGAGGACACTAGTCATAGCGCCAATAAATGTATCTCCAGCAGCAGTGGTATCAACAGCCTTAACTTTAAATGCTGGTATTAATGCGTATTGTCCCTGGTAATCATAAAAAGCACCTTTGGCTCCAATGGTAATAATAACTGTTGCTACACCCTGCTGGTGTAGTTTTGCAGCTGCTTCTTGGGCGGTTTTTTCATCAATTACTTTGATGCCGGTAATTGTTTCGGCCTCAGTTTCATTCGGAGTAATAATGTCGGTCAATTTTAACAAGTCTGCTGGAATTTCAGCCAGCGCTGGTGCCGGATTTAAAATAGTTGTGACACCTTCTGCATGAGCAATTTCGAACCCTTTAATTGTTGCTTCTAGTGGCGTTTCAAACTGGGCGATGAGAAAATCAGAATTGGCGATTAAAGCCTTGTTTTGAACAACTTCATTGGGCCCAAAAGCATAATTAGCGCCAGCATAGATAGTAATTGAATTTTGGCCATTATCATCAACAGTAATAAAAGCTTGACCTGTAGATTCATGAGGCGCAGTAATGATGCCAGAGGTGTTGATGCCTTCTTTTTTGAGCAAATTAAGCATTTCACTGCCTGGTGCGTCATTGCCAACACCTCCAATAAAACTAACTTTGCAACCTGATCTGGCAGCTGCTACTGCCTGATTGGCACCCTTACCCCCAGCTGCTGAATAATGACCAGTGGCGTGAACCGTTTCTCCCGGTTTAGGCATTTTCCTTACACGTAAATTGGTATCTAAATTGATACTGCCAATAACAGTGACTCTATTCATTTTTTACCCCTTTTAAAGATAATTTCGGACTTTTTAAACCAAATAATAACATATTCCAACTGCCTTTCAACCACATCTGGCTATTACACTTTTTCAGCAAATTTTTATTTAAAATTAGTTAAGCCACCATAACTGAACTTTTTATTTTAACGGAGAAAGAATATAATATTTCTTATATTTAAATGAGCAAGGTAAAAATATGAAAAGACAACTTAACTTTTTCGCCGCTTTAGCCACAGTCATGGGCACAATGATAGGCGGAGGCGCTTTTTTTAAAATCGCTAATGTATCAGCATTAACACATAATGCTTGGCTAAGTATAATCGTGTGGCCTCTTGCGGGTTTTATCACACTGATGGCTGGCTTAACTATAGCCGAGCTGGCGTCAGTTTATCCTAAAGATGGTGGCCCAGTCAGATACTTGGAAGAAATTTACGGTCCTAAAGTAGCTTTTCTTTTCGGTTGGTCCTTAATAATTATCTATTACCCTGCTAATATTGCAGCTCTTTCGATTGTTTTCGCCACGCAACTAAAGGAAATACCGCACTTTAAGAATTTATCAACTACTGTGATTGCTTTAATTGTCATGTTGACTATTCTGTTAATTAATTGGATAGGATCAAAATTAAGTGGTCAAGTACAAAAAATCACTTTAGTCATTAAGTTACTGCCGATTGCTGCCATTATTATCTTTGCTTTGTTTTATAGGGGCCCCAATCAGTTAGCGGGAGCGCCGGCACCGCATATTACTTCTTCTTCCGGTGCAATGGCTTTTGGCCAAGCATTGCTTGCCGTTCTTTTTGCTTACGATGGCTGGCTAAGTATTGGTAATTTGGCTAGTGAAATTAAGAACCCGGCAAAGACATTAGCGAAAGCTATCATTTGGGGACTTTTTGGCGTCACTATTTTTTATACTCTTCTTAATTGGAGTTATGTTAGGGTTATTCCGTGGTCAAAAGTTGTGGGTAATCAAACAACTGCCTTACTTACTGCAAAGAAACTCTTTGGTAGTGTGGGCGGTACGCTTGTTGCCACTGGAATTCTAGTTTCTGTATTTGGCGCGATCAACGGTCACCTGCTTCTTGGTTCCAGAATGCCGTATGTTTTGGGCAGAGAGAACAAATTACCTGCTGCTAAATTTTTTAGCAAGTTGAATAGTAAAACCATTGTTCCTACAAACAGTATGATTTTTGAATGCGCAATCGCTACAGTAATGATCTTTTCCGGAACGTTTGACTCATTAACTAACATGCTTGTTTATGTTTCATGGATATTTTCAATCTTATTGTTTACTGGTGTCTTCATTTCACGTAAAAAACAACCAGATATTTTGCGACCGTATAAAACGCCATGGTATCCTTTACCACCTTTATTAGCCATTTGTGGTGCGTTATTCATCGTCATTACAACTACATTAACTCAACCAGTTCTGGCACTTATTGGCATTCTGCTTACACTGAGCGGTTGGCCGGTATATGTATATGTGCAAAAAAGAAATCGAGGTCAGCAAAAAAAGCTCGAATAGTTAGGTATTTGAATTTAAATTTATTTAGTAGTCTATCTTCATTTATGTATTTTAAGCCGATATATGACTTTTACATTAATTTTACAATTTTTGCGTTTCAATCATTTTGAATCAGAATTAATGTCAATTTTAGATAATCTAAAGTTTATAAATTAATGAAATGGTCCCACCAAGTTTTCAACTTATTTTTCCACGTAGTATCTGGAACATGAATATTTGATTCAGCATTTTCGATTATCGTCTTGGCATTTTCATTGATCATCAACAAGTTTTCATATTTGCTACCACCATAAAAAGCACACTCTTTTAATAGGTCATAGCTTAAAATTGATTTTATGCTAATAGATTCTCTGAAAATATGCAAAGCCTTATTTTCATTCCTTTTAACTTTACTCCTAATTATTAATTTACCAAGAGAATAAGAAATTTTAAGCGTAGCTAATATAAAACTAAATTCTAATACAAAGGAATCATTCATTTTAGTAAAGGAATTTATCCCAAAAATTTCGCTCAAGTCGTTTTTAACGACCGGCAAAATAAAAGCAGTAGCAATAGATATGATAGATGAAATTGAATCAGCTTTTATATTTAGTTTTCTAAGAAAGTGAGCTGGTTCAAGAGATAATAAAAAATAAAAAAAACCATCTATAACAAAATAAACAAAATAAATAATAATGGCAAAAATATAATTATTAAAAAGCTCATTTTTAGTAATTTCTATGTCAATAGCTGAAATTATACCAAAACTAAGTAGTGGGATAGAGACATAACTAAAAGTTGGATGTAAATACAGAAAGCCTAAAATTTCGAGCAAGCAGTAAATTAAAACTGGCAAAACATAAATAAAAAAAAGCACATATAAAAATACATATGAAATAAAATGGGACATATTTCCTATAAAAACTGTAAAAATAACCAAAACTGCAGGACCCTCGAAAATAAAATTAAAAGCAATTGGAAAATTATTATATATCACTTCTTTATAAACTTTTTTTCTCTCTATAAAATCTCTTGCTTTTTTTTCATCAATAAAATTGTAATACTCTAATTTGTTAATCTTTTTGATTCTTTTTTTTATATCCTTACGATTTGCATTATAAGTACCCATATATTTAATAGTTAAATAAATACTAAGTACAATATAAACAACACTAATCACTCCAAAAAAGTAATCCTTTTTGAAATATGCAAAAAGGAAAATATAAATTAAGGGTAACCATTCTAAAACTTTGCTTAAGTCTTTCATTATCAGTTCTTCAAAATTTAAATAATCATAATAATAAATTTGATTTGCCATATTAGTTTAAAACTAAGGTAAGTATATAATACTATAATTTTTTTATTTGTTCATTTTAAAAATGGTATTAAGACTAGGTTTTTGGATACAAGAAATAGCGCTATCGTGATTTACAACACCTGTAATGGCAACAATAATAGTGAGCGTCGATTCAATAATTTTTTCATAAGATAATTTACTAGAATAAATCTAATTTTTAAAGTGAGTAAGATTATATGCGAATTAAACTAAATTTAAGCAATTGAAAAAGACAGAAGTTTTAACTAACAAATTTCTGCCCTTTATTTATATATTAAAATTCCAACTTTATTTTTTCGCATTCCTCTTTTTAATGCTGGAATTAATTTCCTTAACAATCCGCACTTGCGACAAAATAACGATCAGCCAAATAATAACATAAACTAATATAAATACGCCTATCAACCAAAAATTAATCGGCCACTTATTTATCCAGGACATTAATAACACTAGCAAAAATGTGCCTATGATATGAACACTAAAGGCAATAGCAGGTGGTACATCCATTGCAAAAATCATTGATAAAATGCCTATTAATCCAGAAATAATAAAAACAGAAATAACACCTAAACGGGTAGGAACACTAGGTGATGCAAAAGTGATAATGATCAAATAAGTAGTTGCACCAAAGCCCATACCGGTAAAGAAATAGTTAATGAAATTACTCAATTTCCTCATTTTTATAGCCCCAATTCTTTTTTTAATGCCGGCAAATATAATCTGGAAACGTCAGCTTTTAAATTATTTTTTAAAAGTGCGATCATATTTCCTGCAAAGCCTACTTCTATCGATTCCAGAAAATTAATATTGATAATGGCATGTTTTGAAACCTGAATAAACCCATCACCCAATTTTTCAAGTACCTGATATAAGCGACCAGTGGTTTTTATTATGTCTTTAGTAGTATAAAATGTGATATCTGTTGTTTGGATTTCTACTTTAATAATCTCAGTAGGTTTAATTGTTACTATGCGGTCTTCTACCTTAATTGGTAAAAGATGATATTTCTTTTCGCCGAATTTATGCAAATAATCTATTAAATTATCAACTACTTCACTTTTTTGAGCTGCCTTAATTTCAACTTCAATGTCTTGTTTGTTTAAAGCAGAATCGGTCTTAAATTCAATCTTCACTTTACTTATTGCGCCTTCTGTCAATGGTAAACGAAAGTAAAATAATTACTAAAATTAGTATTGCAATCATTAAAAGTAAAACAAACATATTATTTAGTCTATTATTATTAATTTTATACTGTATTCCTAAATAATTAATTAAATGCCGTTTTACATTAGCAGGAAAAGTGGCCAGTGTCTGCTTAAGTAAAAAATATCTTAAAGCAGCTGCTTCATAGCTACTTGGTACTAATTTTACCAAATTTTGTGCTCCAGAAACCAATATACCATAAGGTAAATAAGTTGCAACAGCGAAACCAGCAGCAGCGCCAAGGACGGCAGAAAACCGACTAAAAGTAGTGCTGGAATGCATGAAAAAAGCGATAACTTCATCTAATAAAGTCGCTCCCAGAGCGCCCAATAAAATAAACAGCAATCCGGGTAAAAGTGCTTTTTGAGGAATCGTCACATGATCAACTAATGAAAAGTACAATGCCATTACGATAAAGGTAATGATTTGCATAAAAAAGCTGACAACTGTACCGGATAAAATGTAAGCAAAATTTTGTGCAAACTGTGATATGCCTGTTAGCTTAAAATCAGCGTCGGCTCGCGTTTCGCGGTCACTTACTTGCTGCCCCAAAGCCTGAAAAGCAGTAGTAATACCAGAAACCGCAACAATACCAGCTATCATCCACAAATCTAACATTTTAGTAACGTGAGGTAAATTTTGCCAATTGGATTTCAAATTGTTTTGCAAAAAACCAATATAAATAAAGAAAGATATCAACGCACCCAAGCATGACATAATTACACCAATAATGTTAGAAAAATAGATTTTTAAATTTCTGCGAAATAGAGCAATCATTTATTGTATCTCCTTCCCAGTAATCTGCAAAAACGCATCATTGATCGTTCCCTTAGAATAAGTGAAGTCAGTGATATTTGCTTGATTGTTTTTTAATAATTCAACAGTTTTTTGCGCCGATAAAGCATCAATTTCAACTTGCTTACGATTAAGCCGAATAACTTTTTGATTAGTGTTCAAAGCCTGAATGTTATCAACAGTTAGTATTAATTTATTAGGAGCAAATTCGTTCTTAATTGTTGCGGCAGAACCACTGGCTAAGATTTGACCATTTTCAAGAATATACATTTGATCAGCATTTTCAGCTTCTTCTAAATAATGCGTTGTCAAAAAAATAGTGAGTTCTTGTTGTTGTTGCAGTTTGGTTAATAATTCCCAAATAGCATTTCTCGTTTGAATATCAAGCCCTGTAGTTGGTTCGTCTAGAAACAGTAAATTCGGTTTACTTATCAACGCACGGGCTATATCTACCCTTCTTTTTTGACCGCCTGATAAAGTGCCAAACTTTTGCTTTAAAAAGTTTTTGATGCCGATTAAGTCAATCAATTGTTCAAGCCATTCCTGTGAAAATTTGGGGTACATCTTTGCTCTTAAATAAAGATTATCTTTAACTGTTAACTCATTATCTAAAATGCTATTCTGAAAAACTAAGCCTATTTTCAAATCTGCCGCATATGAAATGACACCTGAAGTAGGTTTTAATAATCCGGTTAGCATATTAATCGTGGTAGATTTACCCGCACCATTTGTTCCTAAATAAGCAACAAGCTGTCCCTCTTTAATTTGAATATTAGCTTTATTCACTGCAATTTTTTTACCAAATTTTTTAGTTAACCCTTGTGTTTCAATTAACATAGTGACACCTCTTCCTTAATTTGAATTAAGCATACTAGTTCAAATAAAATTTGTAGCGCATTTTATAATAAGAGACAAAATAGTAATCACAAAAAGATGAAATTAAGACACAAAAATAAAAAAGGTGTTGATCAAAATTTGGTCAACGCCTTTAGTGTTCAAAATTAACTTATTTACTTAAATGAATCTCTCGGTCAAATAATTGCTGCAATTTTTCATCGAAATTATGGGCAATGAAAATGACAGTACCTGGCATTTTAAGGAGTTCTTGCAGGATTGCTCTGGTCCCTGCCTGATCAATTGCACTTGTGCCTTCATCAATCAGTAGGATTTTGCTGTCATGTATCTGGGTACGCGCTAAAATTATTTTTTGTCTTTGACCGCCTGAAACATTCAGTTTTTGCAAATTTACTTTGGTTTCTATACCCTGAGCAAATTGCGTCAAATCTGGTTTTAATCCAACGGCAACTGCAGCGGGTTCAGCTAGTTGATTTAACCGAGGATCAAACATCGTAATATTGTCTTTAATGGTGCTGGGAAATAAAACAGGATCTTGGGCAATGTAGCCGATTTTAGCTAAATCAGGTTTAATCACTTTTCCCTCTTGATCTTTAAATGCTATTTTCCCCGAACTCGGTGGCAAAATCCCTAAAAGTAGTTTAAATAAAGTTGATTTGCCTGTTCCGCTTTCACCTGATAGCAAAATTTTTTCACCAAAATTGACGGTGATATCAGGGAACTTTAGAGTCTCACCATTAGGAAAACTAATTGCCAAATCTTTTGTACTAAAAGCATAAGGTGTTGCTAAGTTTTGTTCATCGGTTTTTACTGGTAAAGTCGCTGCAGTAACTCTATCTCTTAAAGTTTTGGTGCCCTTAATTAAGCCGAAATAGAATGGCAAGTATTCGATTGCCAGCGAGATATAGTGGCTGAAATTGCCGATAACCGCAATCGCACCAAACGTGACCAGACCGCTTTTAATTAAAATACCCGTCCAGACGAACAAGATCAGGATCATAATTTGGGCAACACCGTTAGTAATAATGGTTAGAACTTGTTGTTCTTGTGTCTGTTTGAGGTTGACTTTTTCTAAGTCGCGGGCACCTTTATGCATTACGCTAGTTAATTTATCGCCAGCAAGATACCGCTCTAGTTCAGCAATACCGCTTAGCCATTTTTCAATCAGATCCAAATATTGTCTATTTTGATGAGATACTTTTTCCGTAGCTTTTTGCAATGGCTTTTCAATTATTTTAGGCAAAATCAGGGAAACGGCTACCGAAATTAAGATAAGTAGCAATAAACTCCAGTGCATCGTTAGCAGGGCAATTACAGAGAAAATAACATAGCCCAGAAAATTGCAAATGACCGGAATTAAGTTAAAGGACTGATTGTTAACCGTATTAAGATCATTGGTCAGACGATTTTTAACTTGCGAAGTTTGATAATCTTTACGGTCATGGTAGATGTGACTTACCATTTTGCTTCTTAAGGTGTGATTAAATTCTTGAACTTGTCGTGTCAGTAAATATTCAGAGCCCCAGTCAAAAGCATACGATGAGAGATAAGCTAATGTAGTAAAAATGATGATTAACAGCCACGCTTGACCGTCATGCTGGCGCAAGGCGGTAAATTCCCACATATTTAAGTATGATGCGCCAATTAAAACCAAAGGTTGTAAGAAACTAAAAAGTACAATGAATATGAAACGAATTCGATTGGTATGAAAGAAGTTTTTAAAAGTCATTGTGGTTCTCCTTCTGGCTTGCTAACCGAATCGTTTTATCAAACATATTTTTAACTTCAGAATTAAGATTATGAGCAATCATGATCACAGTCTTATTAGTGTGAACAAGTTCAGCAATAATTTGCTTAGTTGCTTTACTATCAATGGCACTTGTCGCTTCGTCCAGCAAAATAATTTCATCAGCGAAAACTTCTGATCTGGCAAGGATAATCTTTTGCCTTTGACCACCGGATAAATTATTTTTATCCAAATCAACTTGGGTATCAGTCCCTTGGGGAAATCTCGCAATGTCGCTCTGCAATTGCACTTTATTAATTAAATTAGGTACTTGATCCAACAACTGTTGGTGAAACATCACGATATTTTCCGCAATCGTTCCTGGAAACAATTGCGGATCTTGAGCAATGTAACTGATCCGGTTTAAATTTGGTTGAAAAATCTGCCCTGCACTATTTCTAAAAATAATTTGACCTTGATAAGGCCTGATCTTACCTAAAAGAGCTTGAAGCAGTGTTGACTTGCCAGTTCCGCTATCGCCTGCAAGCAAAACTTTTTCACCCTTATTGATCACAAAATCGGGATATTTAATTATTGGACCATTAGGATATTTAAGCGCCAAATTTTTAATTTCAATTTGGGCAATTTGAGCAGATGAACCTTTTTGTCTTGATTTAGTGTTAGAAATCAGACTAGCAGTAGTTTGATTGATATTTTTAGTAGACTTAATCTTGACCGCAGCACTTGTAATAGAGGATACAGCTGAAAAAATACCAAAAGCAAAAGAAGTCGAAGCTAATGCCGCCCCAATTTTTATTTGACCAGTTAAAAATAGGATGCCTGCTAAAAAGGCAATCGACATTTGCCCTAAAGTATTACCAATTCCATTAATTGTATTGGAAGCACAGTTTTTATTGGTTTGATTGACTTTGGCTTTTTCTAACTTCTCGGCGTAGCTGCTCAATTCTTTATTTAAGATCGTCCAAGCATGATACCGCCGCAGTTCATTTAAGCCATTGATCCATTCGCCGATACCAGTTAAAAAGGTGCTAGTATTTTGCATCACTTTTCTACTTGCCTCTGAAGTCATGCGCGCCATTATTTTGGGCAAGCTTAAATCTATTAGAACAAAAATTGCAGTTAGTAAAACAAAAGACCAATTTAAGCTAAAAAGGACGCCAGCAGAAAGCAAGATAATGAATAAATTGCTAAGAACATTAACCCACGGCAGAGCAAAATCGCTGGTCAAAGTATCGAGATTGCTTTGCAGATAGTTCTGCATTTGCGCCACTGTCGCATCGTTTTCAGTATAAAAATGGTCTACCATTTGCCCTCTTAATTGATCAAGATATTCCTGAATCTGTGCGTTAAAAAGGTAAGTCGCTAAAGGCAGAATAAATACACCACAAACTACCGGGATAAAT
>CAMKZU010000010.1 GCA_946477855.1 uncultured Lactobacillus sp. | reverse complement strand
ATAAATATTAATTATATTTTGAAAATCTCGAAGTAGATAACTTTGAGATTTTTTGTTTTCTCCCTTTACTTTTTAGCTCAAAGAATTTTTTTAAGAAATTCCACTCTTTTATTTCTAAGTCCACATTTGCCCTTTTTATATGGTAGAATAACTAAAGTTAATAGAGGAGGTTGTCATGACTAAAGTTAAGTATAAGCGAATAGTTTTGAAAATTTCTGGTGAGGCTCTGGCTGGTGATGAAGGAACCGGTATAAATCCTACTGTCATTAGTCATTTAGCAAAGGAGATTAAATCTGTTCACGATTTGGGAGTTGACATTGGTATCGTCTGTGGTGGCGGTAATATGTGGCGTGGAGAAACTGGCGCAAAACTAGGGATGGAACGTTCACAGGCTGATTATATGGGGATGCTTGCTACCATAATGAACGGGTTAGCTCTTCAAGATGGCTTGGAACATGTAGGTGTACCAACTAGATTGCAAACATCAATTGAAATGAGGCAAATCGCTGAACCATATATTAGGAGAAAGGCTATTCACCACATGGAAAAAGGACGCGTAGTTATTATGGGTGGCGGCACTGGTAATCCTTATTTCTCTACCGACACAACTGCTGCTTTAAGAGCTGCGGAAATAGGTGCTGACGTGATCCTAATGGCTAAAAATGGAGTTGACGGAGTTTACTCCGCTGATCCAAAGGTTGATCCGCATGCCAAAAAATACAGTGAACTTTCTCAACTAGATATTATTTCTAAAAACTTAAAAGTCATGGACAGAACTGCAAGCTCACTTTCAATGGATACCAACATTCCTCTTATCGTATTTAATGTTAATACTGAAGGTAACATAAAAAAAGTGGTATTAGGTGAGAATATCGGAACAGTAATCGGAGGAAAAAATAATGAATAATGACGCAATAAAAAAAGCTCAAGATAATATGAAAAAATCAATTACTGTTTTTCAAAAAAACTTGAGCTCTATTCGTGCCGGTGTTGCTAACGCAGCTCTACTTGATGGGGTAAAAGTTGACTATTATGGAGCGCCGACCCCCTTGACGCAAATGTCTAGTGTGACTATTCCTGAGCCACGCGTGTTATTAATTACACCTTATGATCAAAACAGTCTTGATGATATTGAACATGCACTCTTGGCGTCCAATTTGGGTTTGACTCCTGCAAATGATGGTAAGGTCATTCGTCTTGTTATTCCACAATTAACTGGTGAGAGACGTCAAGAAATTGCCAAAGAAGTCAATAAAATGGCTGAAGAAAGTAAAATTGCAATTAGAAATGTTCGTCGTGAAGCTATGAATAGTCTTAAAAAACAACAAAAAGACGATGAAATTACTGAAGATGAACAGCGCAATTTGGAAAAGAAAGTGCAAAAAGTTACTGACGATGCTACCAAACAGATTGACCAAATTGCAGAAGAAAAACGTAAAGAGATTACCCAAGGCTAATTAAATGGCTGATAAAAAAAATCAATTAAATCATTTAGCTATTATCATGGATGGTAATGGTCGTTGGGCCACAAAACAGGGCAAACCACGAATTGCAGGTCATTACGAAGGTATGAATAATGTGGAAAGAATAACTTTGGCAGCCAACCAATTAGGCATCAAAGTTTTATCCTTATATGCGTTTTCTACTGAAAATTGGGGTAGACCAAAAGAAGAAGTAGCATATCTGATGAACTTACCTGTACGCTTTTTTGATAAGTTTATGCCAACCTTAATGAAAGAAAATGTTAAAGTGAACATTATGGGCTATTTAAACGAGTTACCCTCTAAGACCTATGATGTAGTGCAGAGAGCAATGGCTGAAACTGCTAATAATAGTGGTTTAATTTTAAACTTTGCTTTTAACTATGGCTCCCGAAGAGAAATTACTACAGCAGTAAAAGAAATTGCTACTCTTGTTGAAACGGGTAGTATTACAAGTGATGAAATTTCTGAAAAAATGATTTCGCAGAGATTGATGACTGCAAGCTTTGGTAAATGCAGTGATCCAGATTTATTAATCAGAACATCTGGTGAGCAAAGAATATCTAATTTCATGTTATGGCAATTAGCATATTCAGAACTTGCTTTTAGTGAGAAAAACTGGCCTGATTTTACTAGAGAAGATCTAGAAAAATTTGTTATTGATTTTCAAAATCGTCATCGACGTTTCGGTAAAGTCGATGAATCGGATAGTTAGGTAAATATATGAAACAACGTGTAATCACAGCAGTTATTGCTTTAATTTTATTTATTCCTATCGTCATTGCTGGCGGGCTTTGGATGGATTGGCTCACCGTTTTGTTTGCGGCCGTTGGTATTAGTGAATTCTTTTTAATGAAAAAACAAATATTGGTTTCAATAAACTTTCTACTAGCTTTATTAGCCACTATTGTTTGGGCAGTTCCTGATAGTTTTCTCAGGTCAATGCCATTTCATTGGACAAAATACGGTATTTATTTTGCCTTGATAATGTTAATGCTAACTTGGACAGTTTTAACCAAAAATAAAACTACTTTTGATGATGTAGCGGTTTATACCTTGGGCTCACTATATGTAGGCACCGGCTTTCATTACATGGCAAGTATCAGAAACGCTGACAATGGGCTTGCGCTTCTTTGCTATGTTTTTGTTGTAGTTTGGTTAACAGATACTGGAGCCTACATGATTGGGCGTAAAATAGGCAAACATAAATTGTGGCCTGTAATTAGTCCTAATAAAACCTGGGAAGGATCAATTGGTGGCACAATTTGCGCTGTAATTTGTGCTGCAATTTATGTTTACTTTGTGAACTTGAAACACTCGCAAATTGAAATGATTATTTTTGCTCTTGTATTATCAATTGTAGGACAAATGGGTGACTTGGTTGAATCAGCTTATAAGAGATACTATGGCGTTAAAGATTCAGGCAAGATATTGCCAGGACATGGTGGAATTCTGGATCGCTTTGACAGCATGCTCTTTGTTTTACCTGTTTTTGCTGCTTTGATGGGAATCATACACTAGGAGGATTCTTGTGAAAGGTATACTTATCTTTTTAGTAGTATTTGGAATCTTGGTTTTTGTCCATGAATTTGGGCACTTTATCGTTGCGAAAAAGTGCGGTATTTTAGTGCGTGAATTTTCTATAGGTATGGGACCTAAGCTTTTCCAAGTACGACGCAATCCAACTACTTACACTATTAGGTGGCTTCCGTTAGGCGGATATGTCCGTTTAGCAAGTAAAGATGACGAAACTGATTTAGCAGCAGGGATGAGAGTAGTTTTGCAGCTTAATCAACAAAAAGAAGTTGTGAGAATTGACGCTTCTGAATCAGATATACCGATTGAAGGAATACCATTACAAATCACGAAATTTGATTTGGTAGATAAACTTTTTATTTCTGGATATGAAAATGGTGAAGAAGATCGGCTGGTTACTTACAAAGTCAATCATGATGCCACGGTTATTGATCAGTCAAAAACTGAGCTAATTATTGCACCTCGAGATACCCAGTTTCAAGAAGCCAATGTCTGGCAAAAATTAGCTACCAACATTGCCGGACCGCTAATGAATATAATTCTAGGTTTTGTTGTTTTTTTAATTTGGACATTTACTGTTCCAGGTCCTGCAACTACAGAAATAGCTGCAGTAGCACCTAATTCACCAGCTGCTGTTGCAAAACTTGAACCGGATTCAAAAATTGTGGCTCTTAATGGGCACAAAATAACGTCTTTCGAACAAATTTCGGAAGAAATATCTCAGAATAAAAGTAAAAAAATTAATATTTCTGTTATCAAAAATAAGCAAAAAAAAGTGGTAAGCGTTCAACCAAAAGTTGTTAAAGTCCAAGGCCAAAAAGCATATCAAATTGGAATTAGGGCAAAAAGTGATGAGAGCATCAGTGCTAAATTTAACCGTGGTTGGAACACGGCTGTTTCCACAACTGGAATGATTTTCAATGCAGTTGGTGGTTTATTCCGTCATTTTAGTTTAAATAAACTTTCTGGACCTGTGGGCATTTATTCTCAGACATCACAGGTTTCGCAAATGGGTTTTACCTATATCTTAGCCTTTTTAGCCATGATTTCAATTAACTTGGGAATAGTGAATCTAATTCCTATACCTGGTCTTGATGGTGGTAAGTTTTTGCTTAACCTTATTGAAATAGTTCGGGGCAAACCAATTTCTGAAAATCATGAAGCCATAGTGGAATTGATAGGTTTTGGCTTACTGTTAGTGTTAATTATTGCTGTAACGGGAAATGATATTTACCGTTACTTTATTAAATAAATTATAATTTTGGGAGAGAGATTTAATGCGACAATCTAAATTATTTATGCCGACTTTAAAGGAAGCACCAGCTGATGCTGTAGCTGAAAGTCATAAACTGATGCTTAGAGGCGGATATGTTCGCCAAGTTACTGCGGGCGTTTATGCTTATTTGCCTTTAGGGTACCGGGTTTTAAGTAAAGCTGAGCAGATAATGCGTGAGGAAATGGCTAAGATCAACGTGCCAGAAATGTCAATGCCTGATCTATTACCTGCCACTTTATGGGAAGAATCAGGTAGATGGCAAAAATATGGTCCAGAAATGTTTAAACTTAAAGACAGACATGGTCGTCAAAGTTTGCTGGGACCAACTCATGAAGAAACATTTACTGATATTGTCGCAAAAGATTTGAAAAGCTATAAGCAAATGCCGATTGCTCTTTTCCAAATTCAATCAAAGTTTAGAGATGAAAACAGGCCTCGTTTCGGTTTATTGAGATCACGTGAATTTATCATGCTTGATGCTTACAGCTTTGCGGCTACTAAAGAACAGCTTGATCAACAATTTGAGGATGAGAAAAAGGCTTTTACAGCTGCATATCACCGTTGTGGCTTAAAAGTTACTCCGGTTATTGCTGACTCCGGAACTATGGGCGGAAAAAATTCAACTGAATTTCAAGCTCCAGCAGCTATTGGTGAAGATACCATTGCTACCAATGAAACAGGAACGTATTCAGCCAACCTAGAAATGGCTTGCAGCATAGATACCTTTAAGCAAGAAGAGGAAGAATTAAAACAAGTTGAAGAAGTTGCTACTCCCGGGCAAGAAACAATCTCAGACTTAGTAGACTTTTTAAAAGTTCCAGCTACAAGAATTGTTAAAAGTATACTTTATATTGCTAATGAAAATGAAAAAGTATTGGTTTTAATTCGGGGCGATAAACAAGTAAACGAAATAAAACTGAAGCACTTGCTGGATGTTGATTCACTTCGAGTAGCTACTGATGCTGAATTAACAGACATCACTGGTGTAACTAAAGGTAGTGTGGGACCAATTAATGCTGATTGGGCTGATCAGGTAGTTGCAGATAATACAGTAAATAATCTTTATAACTTCGTTGTCGGGGCTAACAAAAAGGGTTTTCAGTTTATAAATGTAAATTTAGGACGTGATTTTAATCCTGACAAATTCGCAGATGTGAGAGTGGCCAACGAGGGTGAACCAGATCCAGTTGATCACCTACCATTAAAATTTACAACTTCAATAGAAGTTGGTCATATTTTTAAACTGGGAACATACTACACAAAAACTATGGGTGCAAACTTTCTGGATAAAAATGGCAAAGCCCAACCTGTTATAATGGGCTCATACGGTATTGGCGTCACGAGAGTTTTATCTGCAGTAATAGAACAGCATTTGACCAAAAATGGCGTTGCGTGGCCTAAAGAAATCGCACCATTTGACCTGCACATTGTGCAAATGAAAATGAAAGATGAAGGGCAAACAAATTTAGCTCAAAAACTTGAAGAAAAATACAGCGCTAATTATGATGTATTATATGATGATCGTAATGAGCGGGCAGGAGTTAAATTTGCTGACGCTGACTTACTAGGTGCTCCAGTTAGGGTGACTGTCGGTAAAAAAGCAAATGAAGAAGTAGTTGAAGTTAAAAGACCTACTGATGAAAAAGCAACCGAAATGACGTTGTCCGAATTAGATGAATTTATTAATAAAGAGTTAGGATAATTTTCGTGACTGATAAAAATAAACTATTTTTAAGGTTATTGCAGCAAATAAAGTTTCCGCAAGAATTTGCAGATAATGATTTATTGCAGAAGGGCGAAATTGAGAACGTGGATGTTTACGCTAAAGAACATAGGTGGGATATCCATGTTCTTTTTACTACGCCACTAAAATTTGAAACCTTTAAGGCTTTAAATAAAGCTATAACAGCCAGTTTTTCCTCTTTTGTCAATGTTCATTTGTATGTTCGCTCTCAAGATGGAGCAGATGACTATTTATCTGATTATTGGCAATTCGCAGTGCAAAATTCTGATGCTTTACAACCTGTGGCACGTGAATTTATTTCTAGTCATAAGCCTAAAAAGGAAAATGGGCGTTGGATTATTCCGGTAGACAATTTAGTTGTTGATGGCCTGCTCGAACAAAAAATGCTTGATGAACTAGCAGAAGAAATGAGAAATTTTGGCTTCTTCAACTTAAAATTTGTAACTGAAATTGACGATGAAAATTCAGTAAATAATTTGGCTAGTCTTCAGGAACTGCAGGAACAGCACGAGCAAAATATGCAGGAAGAATACGATGCTGCTCCAACACAAGAGAAGCCTAAACAAGCGACTTATCCAACTAAAAAGACTCGCTATGGCAACCGCAAGTTGGATGAAAGTTTGCCTGTTACCCAAATAAAAGAAGTAATTGACGGTACCAGAAATGTTGTCATAGAAGGCAATATTTTTAATATTGCCAGTCGCGAATTAAAAAATGGCTCAATCATTTTTACAGGTGAAATAACTGACTACACTGATTCAATTTCATTTAAAAAGTTTGTTTCCGATAAAGAACAAATTGAAAATATGACAAAAATCAAACCGGGAACTTGGGCTAAAATGCAGGGATCGGCTGCTGAAGATCAGTGGAGTCATGACACTGTTTTTAATATTTCTTGTTTTGAAATTGTAGAGCATGTTGGCAGAACGGAAAAATATCAAGGTGATCAAAAAAGAGTAGAGTTACACTTACATACTAATATGAGCCAGCTTGACGCTACTAATACAGCAACTGATTTTGTCAGAGCAGCCAAAAAGTTTGGTCAAAAAGCAATCGCTATTACTGACCATGCCGATGTTCAAGCTTTCCCGGAAGCATATAATGCTGGTAAACAGAATGGCGTCAAAATTATTTATGGCCTTGAAGCAAATATGATTGACGATCATGCATTACTAGTTCTTAATCCTGCATCAATGACATATAAAGATCGTGAATTTGTTATTTTTGACGTTGAAACTACAGGTTTATCATCCGTTTACGACACCATTATTGAAATTGGCGCCGTAAAGATGAAAAATGGGGAAGTTCTTGAAAGATTTGACAAATTTATCAATCCTCATCATCCATTAAGCGAACAGACCATTAACTTAACTTCGATTACCGATGAAATGGTTGGGGCTGCTGATGATGAAGCTATAGTAATCAAACAATTTCAAGATTTTTATGGCGACCGTCCACTTTGCGGGCATAATGTTCAATTTGACGTGGGATTTGTCAATGCTGCCTTAAGACGGGCGGACCTCAGCGAAATAACGCAACCTGTTGTGGATACACTTGAAGTTTCGCGCTTGCTTCACCCAGAACAATCAAGACACACGCTCGATTCACTAGCTAAAAAATATAATGTAGTATTAGAGCATCACCATAGAGCTAATCAGGATGCTGAAGCAACAGGATACTTAATGTTTAAGCTCTTAGATGCCTTTACTGAAAAATATCATGAAGATAATTTAGGCAAGATGAATGATTATGCTGCTCAAGGTCAAGTATTTAAGAGAGCAAGACCGCAACATATGACTATCTTAGCTAAAAATCAAGCGGGCCTTAAAAACATGTATCGTTTAGTTTCTATTGCCAGCACCAAAGATTTTTATAGGATTCCACGCACTCCTAAATCTGATTTGCTTAAGAACCATGAAGGTCTGCTATATGGTTCGGGCTGTTCTGAAGGCGATGTTTTTGTTGCAATGATGCAAAAGGGCTATGACGAAGCACGTAAGAAGGCACGCTTTTACGACTATCTTGAAATTCAGCCGCCAGCAAATTATTCGATCATGATCGAAGACCATCTGATAGCTGATGAAGCGGAACTTGAAGAAATTCTGACTAATATTTACAAATTGGGCAAGGAACTTGATAAACCTGTAGTGGCCACCGGGGATGCGCATTATCTGGAAGAACATGATGCAATTTACCGGACGATTCTAATTTCGGCTCAGCGTAGCAATCCTGATAGAAATAAAAAGCAGCCTGATATGCACTTTTACACCACACAGGAAATGCTGGATGCTTTTAGCTTTTTAGGTGAAGAAGTTGCTAAGGAAATAGTCATAACCAATCCTAATAAAATAGCTGAATCAATTGAAGAAATTTCACCTATTAAAGATGGACTTTATCCTCCTCACATTGATAATGCAGATGAAGAAATGAAACGTTTGACTTACGACAAAGCGCATGAGTTATATGGAGACCCCCTGCCTAAGATTGTCCAAGACAGACTCGACATGGAACTCAATTCTATAATTTCAAACGGCTATGCAGTCATTTACTTAATTTCACAAAGACTAGTGGCTAAGTCTAATAAAGATGGTTATTTAGTTGGGTCTCGTGGTTCTGTTGGCTCTAGTTTGGTTGCGACAATGTCTGGTATCACTGAGGTCAACCCACTACCACCACATTATCGTTGCCCAAAATGTCAGTATTCTCAATTCTTTGAAAACGGTGAATATGGTTCCGGATACGACTTGCCTGATAAAAAATGTCCTAAATGTGGCGCAGACTTAGTTAAAGACGGCCAAGATATTCCTTTTGCAACGTTCTTAGGATTTCACGGTGATAAGGTTCCCGATATTGATTTGAATTTTTCAGGTGACTATCAACCGGTAGCCCATAATTTTATTCGGGTAATGTTTGGTCCAGATAATTCCTATCGTGCGGGTACAATTGCTACTGTTGCTGACAAGACAGCTTATGGTTATGCTAAACACTATGATGAAGAAAAAGAATTGAACCTGCGTAGTGCTGAACTTGATCGTTTAGCAGCTGGTGTCAGTGGCGTAAAAAGGACTACCGGGCAGCACCCCGCCGGTATTGTTGTTGTTCCTGATGATATGGATATCTATGACTTCACGCCCGTACAATATCCTGCAGATGATGTAAATGCTGCATGGTTGACCACCCATTTTGACTTTCATTCGATTCACGATAATATTTTGAAATTTGATATTTTAGGTCATGATGACCCAACTATGATCAGAATGTTGCAGGACCTTTCTGGGGTTGATCCTTTAACAATTCCGCCCGATGATCCAGGAGTAATGTCGCTTTTTTCCAGTCCCAAAATTTTAGGTGTGACTCCTGAACAAATTCAATCAGAAACGGGAACACTGGGAGTACCTGAATTTGGTACAAAATTTGTACGAGGAATGTTAGAAGAAACAAAGCCAACTACATTTTCTGAGTTACTGCAAATTTCTGGTTTATCACACGGTACTGATGTCTGGTTAGGAAATGCTGAAGAATTAGTTAACAATGGTACTTGCAAGCTAAAAGATGTTATTGGTTGTCGCGACAACATCATGATGGACTTGATTCACTGGGGAGTTAAACCAGAAGTTGCCTTTTCTACCATGGAATCTGTTCGTCACGGTCGCGGAATTAGTGACGATGACATGGCAGTTCTCGAGAAAAATGATAAAATTCCTGACTGGTATATTCCATCTTGTCTTAAAATCAAGTATATGTTTCCGAAAGCCCATGCTACAGCCTATATTTTAATGGCCTTGAGGATTGCCTGGTTTAAAGTTTATTATCCGGAAATATACTATACAGCTTATTTCTCGGTGCGTGCTGATTTGTTTGATTTAGTAGCGATGAGTCATGGTAAAAATACGGTTAAAAAAGCAATGGCTGATATTCAAAATCAAGGTAATGATGCATCGGCAAAAGACAAAAGTTTGTTAACAGTTCTTGAAATCGCTAATGAATGTTTAGAGCGTGGAATAAAAATTAAAATGGTGGATATTAACCAATCAGAAGCCACTAATTTTAAAATTATTGACCAGCATACGATTTTAGCGCCATTTAACGCTGTTCCCGGGCTGGGAAATAATGCAGCCAAACAAATTGTTGCTGCCAGAACTGAGCAGAAGTTTTTGTCAAAAGAAGACTTGGCAAACCGTGGAAAAGTATCCCAGTCAATTATGGACTATTTAGAAAATAACGAAGTTCTAACTGGAATGCCGGAACAGAATCAACTTTCGCTCTTTTAAAATTTTGCAGTATTAATATAAATGTGATATAATTTCTAAAGAAGTTCGAATAAATGATTCGGAGTGAGCAGCTGTGCTCACTCTTTTTATTACGGAGGAAAGTACTTGGCAAAAGTTAAAGATTCTGTTCTTAAAGAAATTAAACCAATTATTGCAGAACGCAAAGATGAGTTTGTTGATATAGAATACGTTAAAGAAAAGGGACAAAATTTTTTAAGAATATATGTTGATCGAGAAAATGGTATTGATATGGATGAAATTGCAGGGTTAAGTGAATTATTATCTGCAAAGCTTGATCAGATACAACCCGATCCGTTCCCTGACCCTTATATTTTAGAGGTTTCTTCTCCTGGTATCGAAAGGCCGATCAGAAATGAGACTGACTGGCAAAAAGCTTTAAATGAATATGTGCATGTGAAGTTATACCAGAAAGTTGAAGGTGGAAAAGAATATGAGGGAACTTTAAAATCTTATAATGATAGCGAAATCGAACTTGAAATAAAGGTAAAAACTAAAAAGAAAGTTTTATCACTTCCCCGTAAAACAATTGCAAGCATTCGTTTCGCAATTGAGTTTTAGAAAGGTTGATTAAAATTTATGTCTAAGGAAATGCTTGAAGCGTTCGCTACTCTCGAGAAAACAAAGGGTATAAAGCAAGACGTAATTGTTGAAGCGATAAAAGCAGCACTGGTTGCAGCATATAAGAAAAATTATAATCAGGCAACAAATGTAATAGTTGAATTTGATGAACGTAAAGGCGACTTTAAGCTGATGACTGAAAAGACTGTTGTCGAAGAAGTTCATGACGAACGGTTGGAGATCAGTTTAAAGGACGCTTTAACAATTAATCGGGCATATGAACTTGGTGATAAAATTCGTTTCGAAGTTGCACCTAAGAATTTCGGTAGAATTGCGACACAAACGGCTAAACAAGTTATTATGCAACATTTGCGTGAGGCAGAGAGAAATCATATTATTGACGAGTATTCTCAATACGAAGATGAATTAATAACAGGCACTGTTGAAAGACGTGATAATCGTTTCGTTTATGTTAAAATTGGTAATGTTGAAGCAGTAATGCCACGTAACGACCAGATGCCAGGTGAAAGCTATAATCCACAAGATCAAATTCGAGTTTTAGTTACTCATGTTGGTTCAGATTCAAAAGGTGCTCAAATTACGGTTTCACGCACTGCTCCTGATATGGTGAAGAGATTATTTGAACAGGAAGTACCTGAAATTTATGATGGAACTGTTGAAGTGGTCTCAATTGCTCGTGAAGCTGGAGACAGGACCAAGATCGCTGTAAAATCTAATGATCCTAATATTGATCCAGTAGGTACATGCGTTGGTCAAAGAGGTGCGCGGGTACAAAATGTAGTAAATGAACTTGACGGTGAAAATATCGATGTAGTTAAATACGAGGAAGATCCATCAGACTACATTGCTAATGCCTTGAATCCTGCTGAAGTAATTGCTGTTCAATTTGGAGATGAAGACAATGAAAAAAGTGCTTTAGTAATTGTTCCAGATTACCAGCTGTCACTTGCAATTGGTAAAAAAGGACAGAATGTTCGTTTAGCTGCCAGATTGACTGGCTATAAGATAGATATTAGACCGGAATCTGAAGTAGAATTTGTCGATGAAAGCAGTGATCAAGCTGAAAAAGAAAATGAACAAGCTGAAACGGCTGATTCAGTTGAAGATAGTTCAAATTCTGCTTCAAAGATAAATACTGATTTTGCTGAGGGCGATGAATCTGATGGGGAGTCAACAACTTCTGAAGAGACTGAATCAGAAAATGAGTCACAAGATAAAGTAACTGATGGTGAAACAGTAGATTCTACTGAAAATTAAAGCAAGAGGTGAAACTTTTGAAGAAAAGAAAGATTCCAATGCGAAAAGATTTGTTAACTAATACTATGCAGCCCAAAAAAGAGTTGGTGCGTATTGTAGTCGACAAAGAAAAGAATATTTCAGTTGACCCTACTGGTAAAAAACCTGGTAGAGGAGCGTATGTTTCGCTTGATCCGAGTCAGATCAAAAATGCTCAAGAGAAAGGTTTAATTGAGCGCAGTTTAGGAACAAAAGTGCCTAAAGAGTTTTATCAAGAGCTTTACTCATATGTTGACCATCAAAAGGCGAGAAAAGAATTGTTTGGTGATAAATAGATTTGCAAAATAGAAAAAAAGCATTGAACTTGTTGGGACTATGTCAAAAAGCTGGAAAATTAGTTTCAGGATCTGAAATTGTTTCTGTGGGCACAAAAGCCAAAAAGGTAAAACTAATTATTTTAGCTCAAGATAGTCATGCAGATACTACTGCAAAAATATTCAAAGTTGGGAAACAAAATAACGTTCTTGTTATTAATGAATTTAATAGTAATGAAATTTCCCAAGCAATAGGAAAAAAACGAAAAGTTTTAGGAATTACTGATACTGGTTTCTGCAAAGCATTGTTACAAAAAATAGATGAAGGAGTGTGATTTGATGGCTAAAACAAGAATTTATGAATTGGCAAAAGAATTAGGCATCGATAATAAAACTGTGGTCAATAAGGCGAAGGACCTGGGCCTCGATGTTAAAAATCATATGTCATCACTTGAAGATTCACAAGTAAATCAATTAAAAGATAGTTTTCGTAGCTCCGCTCCCGCGCAAAAGCAAGAAAAACCTGCGAAAAGGAGCAGTAAAATTAAAATTTCCGTTACCTCAATTCGCAAAAATGAAAAAAAGCATGAGGAAAATAAAGGTAACAAGAACAATAAAAGAACCAACAATTTTCACAGATCTAACAATAGATCAAGACAGGCTCAAGATCGTAATAAGCAAGGTACTAACCCAAATCAAAAGGCTTCAAAGCCAGTAGCACAGGACTTATTAAAACAGTTGAAACAAAAACAACGTGTGGATGAAAAGAAATTAAATCGTCAAAGTGAGAGAGTCCAGAAATCTTATAATGAAGACCAAATTAAGGCTAAAAAATCTTCTGGTGAAGATAGCCAAGTTGTTTCTAAATCCGAAAACAAAGTTATCAAGACCGAGACTACTGTACCTAAAGTAACTGGTCCAAAAATAATTAAGCCTTCACCTGCCAGAATGAAGAATAAACAAAAGGCAAGTCCAGTTAATAAACCTAAAGCTTTAGATACAAATAGTGCACCTGAACCAGCAAAAGAAGAAAAGCGTCGTGGTAATGGTCATGGTCGTAATTCTGGTAAACCTGGCAGAAAAGGCAAAAATCAAACTTTTGGTGCTAATAATTATTCAAGGCATCAAGAAAAACGTAAACGCAAAAATAAGAAAAAGCAGTTCGAACAGGTACCAAAGAAGCAACCAACTCAAAGAAAAGAACGTCCGTTACCAGAAACATTGGTGTACGAAGTTGGTATGAATGCTCAAGATTTGGGAAAATTGCTGCACCGTGAACCAGCTGAAATAGTTAAAAAACTATTTATGTTAGGTGTGATGACTAATCAAAATCAGTCACTTGATAAAGATGCAATAGAATTAGTAGCTGCTGAATATAATATTAATGCCAAAGAAAAAGTTCATGAAGATATATCTGACATTGATACTCTCTATGATAAGAGAATGGCTGCTTCTAAGAAATCTAAACACCAGACCAAACGTCCACCTGTAGTTACGATTATGGGACACGTTGATCATGGTAAGACTACTTTACTTGATCGTTTGCGTCATACTCACGTGTCTGCTCATGAAGCTGGTGGCATTACGCAGAAAATCGGTGCCTATCAGGTAAGAGTTGATAATAAACCAATCACATTTTTAGATACGCCAGGACATGCAGCATTTTCTAATATGCGTGAACGTGGTGCTGAAATCACTGACATTGTTGTACTGGTTGTAGCTGCAGACGATGGGGTTATGCCACAAACTGTTGAAGCAATTGACCATGCTAAAAGTGCTAAGGTACCAATTATTGTTGCAATTAACAAGATGGATGTACCAGGTGCAAATCCTGAACATGTTACTGAACAGTTAATGAAGTACAATTTGATTCCGGAGAATTATGGTGGTGACACTATTTTTGTAAACATTTCTGCCAAAACTGGTGAAAATGTTGATGAACTTTTACAAATGATTCTCTTACAGGCAGACGTCATGGAACTGCAAGCAGATCCTACGCAAAAGGCTATTGGCACCGTTATTGAAGCTCGCCTTTCCCGTGGACGTGGCCCAGTTGCTGACCTTCTAGTTCAACAGGGTACATTAAAAGTCGGTGATCCAATTGTTGTTGGAAATCGCTTTGGTAGGGTTCGTGTTATGACGAATGACCGCGGTCGTCAAGTAGAAAAAGCGACTCCATCTATGCCAGTTGAAATTACTGGGCTAAATGATGTGCCCGAGTCAGCCGATAAGATAGTAGTCTTTGATGATGAAAAGACTGCAAGAAGCGTTGGTGAACAAAGAGCACAACAGGCTTTACAACAGTCTCGTGAAAATGTCAAACATGTTACTCTTGATAACTTGTTTGACACAATGAAGAAAGAAAACATGAAAGAAGTAGACGTTGTCTTAAAAGCAGATGTCCAAGGTTCAGTAGAAGCTTTACAACAATCGCTTGAAAAGATAGAAGTTGAAGGCGTTCGTGTTAATATTATTCATGCTGGCGTAGGAGCAGTAAATGAATCAGATGTTACGTTAGCCGGAGCTTCGAATGCCTTTATTATCGGCTTTAATGTTCGTCCAACTGCTACTGCTAAATCTCAAGCTGAAGCAGATGGAGTAGATATCCGACTGTATAGTATAATTTATAAGGCAATTGACGATGTTAAAGCTGCTATGAAAGGTATGCTTGAACCGACTTATGAAGATAAGGTTGTCGGTAACTTGACTGTACGTGAGACTTGGAAAGTCTCAAAAGTTGGGACGATTGCTGGTGCCTTTGTTGATTCTGGATACGTATCAAAAGATTCTGAAATCAATTTGATCCGTGATGGAGTTGTAATTTACACTGGAAAAGTTGCGTCACTCAAACGGTTTAAAGATGATGCCAAGATTGTTAAGCAAGGATTCGATTGTGGTTTAACAATTGAGGGCTATAATGATATTAAGATCGGTGACGAAATGGAAGCCGTCGAAAAACAGGAAGTTAAGCCTGAATAAGTTAACTGGGAGGAAAGTATGAAACACAGAATAGGTCGTGTTGAAGGAGAAATCCTCCGTGAATTAACGAAAATTTTACGTAAAAATATTCGTGATCCACGAGTTAATGATGTTACAATTACAGCGGTTGAATGCACAAATGATCTCTCTTATGCTACTGTATACTACAGTATTCTTTCTGAAGATTCTAAAAAAGAAGAAGAAGCAGCTGCTGGTTTAAATAAGGCTAAGGGAATGATGAGGCATTTGCTGGGACAAGTCCTAACTGTTTATAAAGTGCCCGAATTAATTTTTAAACGAGATAATTCAGTTAAATATGGTAGTAAAATTGATCAGTTAATCGCTGAAGTAAAAAAGCAGGATGCAAATCGCAATAATTAAGAAAAGCGCTGTGAAGCGCTTTTTTCATGGTTAAGGGATTAAAAAATGTTAAATGGTATTTTAGTGATAGATAAAGATAAGGGCATGACAAGTGCCGATGTTGTCTATCATCTACGCAAAGTGTTGCATATTAAAAAAATGGGTCATGCAGGTACACTTGATCCTGACGTTACGGGAGTGCTGCCAATTGCAATCGGTCAGGCCACAAAATTGATTGAACTGATGCATAAGGAAAATAAGAAATATGCAGGACAGGGAATTTTGGGTTTTGCAACTGACAGTTATGATATTAGTGGCAAAAAGACAGAATATAAAAAAATTACTACCGAAATTAAAGCAAATCAAATTCAAAAAGCTATGCAAGAGTTTGTGGGCAAAATAGAACAAGTACCACCTATTTATTCGGCCGTCCGTGTGAATGGCAAGCATTTGTATGAATATGCAAGAGCAGGTATTAAAGTTGAAAGGCCTAAAAGGCAAGTTGAAATTCTTTCTTACGATCTTGCAAATGAACCTTTTTTTGATAAAGAAAATGGTCAAGAAGTTTTTAATTTTGAAATTGAATGTAGCAAAGGGACCTATGTTCGTTCTTTAATAAATGATTTAGGAACAAAGCTTGGTGTGCCGGCAGTAATGAAAAACTTGCGCCGCACTTCTAGTTCCGGCTTTAATATTAATCAGGCTGTTAAATTGACAGAAGTTATAGAAAATCCAAATATAGTTACTGAATT
The DNA here is from genome assembly GCA_946477855.1 of uncultured Lactobacillus sp. Classification (GTDB taxonomy): domain Bacteria; phylum Bacillota; class Bacilli; order Lactobacillales; family Lactobacillaceae; genus Lactobacillus. Next base: position 46,145 of record CAMKZU010000010.1, on the reverse strand, counting down.
GCTTCAACCAATTGACTCTTTTTTCACTAATTATGCTCACGAGGATATTGATAAAGATTTGTGGGCCAAAGTTAAAAATGGTGCTACGATTTCACTGAAAACGAATGCAAAAAAAGTGGCATTAGGATACAATAATAGAGTTAAGGCAATTTATCAAAAAGATGGTACCATGTATCGCCCTTATTTAATGCTTTTACAAAATGAATAAGTGAATGAAGGTCTTATTATGGAAATTATCCATTTAACATACCCGTTTAAGGAGAATATTATTCCTCAAAAAATAATTCTTGCTTTAGGGTTTTTTGATGGCGTTCATCGTGGTCATCAAGAATTAATCAAAATCGCAAAAGAAAAAGCAATTCAAAAGCATTTACCATTAGTAGTAATGACATTTGATCGGCATCCTAAAGAAATTTATCAGAATAAAGAAGTTAGCTATATTGATACATTAGCTGAAAAAGCTTATAAGATGCAGGAACTAAAAGTTGATTTTTTGCTTGTGATGCATTTTAATGAGGCATTTAGCAAACTGACTGCCCAGGAATTTGTAGATAAGATTATTGTTAAACTAAATGCTGATACAGTTGTAGCTGGCTTTGACTATACTTATGGTCCCAAACAGATTGCCAATATGAAAAACTTCCCCAAATTTGCCAAAGGAAGATTCAATATTATTGATGTTCCAAAACAGTCGTATGATGGCCAAAAAATCGGCTCTACCGAGATCAAAAAGGCTATCACAAGTGGAGATATGGAATTGGCCGCGAAGTTATTGGGATCTCCGTATGTTATGTCCGGCTATGTGGGTCACGGTTTACGTAATGGTCATAAGCTTGGTTTTCCTACTGCGAATCTTGTTTGGTCCGAGGACAAAGTGGTTCCTAAAATTGGAGTATACGCTACTAAAACCAAAATCAAAGGTAAGTGGTATGACTCTATGACAAGTGTTGGCTATAATGTCACGATTAATGAAGGTAAAAAACTTTATATTGAATCAAATTTATTTGGATTCGATCAAGAAGCCTATGATGAAGAAATAATAATCAAATGGTATAAGTATACCCGTGGCGAAATTAAATTTGATAACTTGAAGGATCTAAAAAAACAAATGAGCGCTGACGAGTCAGAAATTAAGACTTATTTTGCAAATATTGATTAGTTTGATTGATTTTAAAGAGATGGGTCTTTTTTGGTAAAAAAGTTAGCACTCAGCTTGACATTCTGCTAAAAGCTAGTATCATATTAATTGTTAGCACCTAATAGGATTGAGTGCTAAAAGTGAGGGCGATATTTATGTTGACCGAACGTCAAGAATTAATTTTAAAAACAATTATCAATGATTTTACGCAGACACATGATCCTGTTGGGTCCAAAACTGTTATGAATCAACTGCCTATTAAGGTTTCAAGTGCTACTATTCGTAACGAAATGGCTGTTTTAGAAGATAAGGGTTTGATTGAGAAAACTCATTTGTCTAGTGGCCGCGTGCCTTCAACTGAAGGCTACCGCTATTATCTTGACAATTTAGTTGAACCTTTACAAATTTCATCTTCTGTATACAAGCGAATCATTAGTCAGCTTGATCAACCATTTCATCAGGTTAACGATATCGTACAGGCAGCTGTCAAAATTTTATCGGATCTAACCAATTACACAGCATTTGCGGAAGGTCCTGAAAATAGTGAATTAACTATTACTGGTTTTCGGATCGTGCCATTGTTTAACAGACAGATTATGGCTGTCTTAGGAACTAGTGACGGTGACGTTCATGACCAGGTTTATACTTTACCTTATAATGTTAATGGTGATGAAATTGAACAGGCTGTGCGCATGATTAACGATCAGCTGGTGGGCAAAACTTTAGATCAAGTTACTCCAGACTATCTTAAAAAGACTTTGGGCAATAAACTTAAAGTTGCTCATGTCTCTGAACTGATTAATTTGGTCGAGGATGTTATTAACGATGCTGCCAGTGAGCAAACCTATGTTGATGGTCAGATTAACCTGCTTAACAACATTTCTCTGGACGATATTTCAAACTTAAGATCGCTCTATGAAATGATTGAGCATAATGATTTGATTTCCAGTATTTTGGACAATAGGCAAAATTTGAAAAGCGACAGGTATCCCGTTCGAGTTAGTTTAGGATCCGAATTATCAAATGATTTGTTAAAGGATTACAGTCTGCTTACGGCAGAGTACAGCGTTGGCTCTCATGGAAAGGGCATAATTGCTTTACTTGGCCCTGATAATATGCCGTATTCTCAGGTGATTGGATTACTCGAGTATTTCAGAAACGAACTATCTAAAAAATTACTTGATTATTATGGTAGATTCAAATAAAGGAGGTTAGCCGTGAGTAAAGAAGAAAATAATAGTAAAAATTCAAAAAAAGAGCAAAAAGAAACAACTGAATCAAAGGGAGCTAAAAAGGATTCTCAAGATAAGGCTAACGAAAAAAAGAAACCCGAATCTTTGGAAAGTAAATTACAGCACAATTTGACTCAGTTGCAAAAAGAAAAAGATGATCTTGAAGATAAGTTTTTGCGCAGCCAAGCGGAAATGCAAAATATGCAAAATCGTTATAATAACGAGAGAGCACAACTTATTAAATATGAATCACAGTCTTTGGCTAAAGATGTTCTGCCAGCAATGGACAATTTAGAAAGAGCTTTAGCTACCAAAGTTGATGACGAAGCATCAAAGCAACTTAAAAAGGGTGTACAAATGACCCTTGATTCACTGGTTAAAGCGATGAGAGATCACGGAATCAGTGAAATTACAGCTGAAGGTGTAAAATTTGATCCTAATTTACATCAGGCTGTTCAAACCGTTGCGGCTGAAAATGATGATCAAAAAGATCATGTTGTGCGAGTTTTGCAAAAAGGTTATTTATACAAAGATCGTACTTTAAGACCAGCAATGGTTGTTGTAGCACAATAATTGAAAGGAAGCATATCAATGTCAAAAGTTATCGGAATTGACCTCGGAACTACCAACTCAGCGGTTGCTGTTCTTGAGGGTAAGGAACCAAAAATTATTACTAACCCAGAAGGAAATCGGACAACTCCTTCAGTTGTAGCTTTTAAGGATGGAGAAATTCAAGTCGGTGAGGTTGCTAAGAGACAAGCAATTACTAATCCTAATACTATTTCTTCAATTAAGCGCCACATGGGTGAAGCTGATTATAAGGTCAAGATTGGAGATAAAGCCTACACACCTCAAGAAATTTCCGCTATGATTTTGCAATATATCAAGAAATTCTCCGAGGATTATTTAGGCGAAAAAGTAACAGAAGCCGTGATTACAGTTCCTGCATACTTTAATGACGCCCAACGTCAAGCTACTAAGGATGCTGGTAAAATTGCTGGCCTTGATGTTAAGAGAATCATTAACGAACCTACTGCATCTTCACTTGCTTACGGTCTTGACAAAGATGCTGAAGACGAAAAAGTTTTAGTTTACGACCTTGGTGGTGGTACTTTTGATGTTTCCGTTTTGCAATTAGGTGACGGCGTCTTTCAAGTACTTTCAACTAATGGTGATACTCACCTTGGTGGTGACGATTTCGATAACAAGATTATTGATTGGTTGATTAAGAACTTTAAAGATGAAAATGGTGTTGACCTTTCTAAAGATAAAATGGCTTTACAAAGGTTAAAGGATGCTGCTGAAAAGGCTAAGAAAGATCTTTCTGGTGTATCTTCGACTCATATTTCATTACCATTCATTTCTGCTGGTGAATCCGGTCCATTACACCTAGAAGCAGACTTAACTAGGGCAAAATTTGATGAATTAACTTCTGACTTAGTTGAAAAGACTAAGATTCCGTTTGATAATGCGTTAAAAGATGCTGAATTAACAGTTAATGACATTGATAAAGTTATTTTGAATGGTGGTTCAACCCGTATTCCTGCTGTTCAGGATGCAGTTAAGAAGTGGGCTGGTAAAGAGCCTGATCACTCGATTAACCCAGACGAAGCTGTTGCTTTAGGTGCTGCCATTCAAGGTGGTGTCATTTCTGGTGACGTTAAGGATGTTGTTTTACTCGATGTTACTCCACTTTCTCTAGGTATTGAAACTATGGGTGGTGTATTCACCAAGTTAATTGAAAAGAATACGACAATCCCGACATCCAAGAGTCAAATCTTTTCTACTGCTGCCGACAATCAACCTGCTGTTGACGTACACGTTTTGCAAGGTGAACGTCCAATGGCTGCTGATGACAAGACTTTAGGTCGTTTCGAATTAACTGATATTCCTGCAGCTCCCCGTGGCGTGCCACAAATTCAAGTTACTTTTGATATTGACAAGAACGGTATCGTTAATGTTTCTGCTAAGGATATGGGAACCGGTAAAGAACAAAAGATTACTATCAAGAGTTCATCCGGTTTATCCGATGAAGAAATTAAGAAGATGCAAAAAGAAGCTGAAGAACATGCTGAAGAGGATAAGAAGAAGAAAGAAGAAGTTGACCTTCGTAATGAAGTCGACCAATTAATCTTCTCAACAGAAAAGACTTTGAAGGATGTCAAAGGCAAGGTATCTGATGACGACACTAAGAAAGTACAAGATGCACTTGATGCTTTGAAGAAGGCACAAAAAGACAACAATTTGGATGAAATGAAGTCTAAGAAGGATGAATTATCCAAAGTTGCTCAAGACTTAGCAGTCAAATTGTACCAAGCTAATGGTGGGGCTCAAGGTGCACAAGGACAGGCTGGACCTCAGTCAGGACCACAAAATCCTGGATCCCAAGATGGTAATTCAGGTAGTGGTTCTGCAGGTGAAGGCGAGTTTCATAAGGTAGACCCAGATAAGTAAAGGGTTTATAATTGAATAAATTAGAAAAGAACTGCCAGGAAAAGTAGTTCTTTTCTTTTGTAAAGTTAAGGAGCTTATAGATGGCACAAGAAGATTACTATAGCGTTCTTGGTGTTGATCGCAATGCCAGTGATAAGGAAATTACCTCTGCTTATCGTAAACTTGCCAAAAAATACCACCCTGATTTAAACCATGAACCGGGTGCTGAGGAAAAGTATAAGAAGGTTAATGAAGCTTACGAAGTTTTGCATGACAAGCAAAAGAAAGCACAATATGATCAGTTTGGATCGGCCGGGGTTAATGGTCAAGGTGGCTTTGGTGGTGCAGGTCAAGGATATAGTGATTTTGGTGGCTTTGGTGATTTTGGAGATATTTTTAATGATTTCTTCGGTGGTGCAACAGGAGCTAATCAGCGCCGCGCCAACCCGACAGCACCAACTCGTGGTGAAGACTTAGACTATACCTTGTCCATTGACTTCATGGATGCTATTACCGGCAAAAAGACGCAAGTTTCATACACTAGGAGCGAAACTTGCCCAACTTGCAAAGGGAATGGGGCAGAAAAAGGCACACACCCAATAACTTGTGATAAATGTAATGGTACTGGTTATATGACCATCACCCAAAAATCTATGTTGGGAGTTATTCGTCGTCAGACAGTTTGTGATAAATGTCACGGCAAAGGTGTAATTATTGAGCATCCTTGCCAAACTTGTCATGGCAAAGGCGTAATTGATGGCAAAAACACTATCGAAGTTAATATTCCAGCCGGAATTGATAATGGTCAACAATTACGTTATGAAGGCCAGGGAGAAGCAGGTAAAAATGGTGGCCCTTATGGTGACCTTTATATCAGTTATCGTATTAAGCCATCAAAGGATTTCGAACGTAAAGGAACTACTATTTATACTACTGTTCCAATTTCATTTGCGCAGGCCACTTTAGGTGATGAAATTAATGTTAAGACTGTGCATGGAGAAAAGAAGTTGAAAATTCCTGCTGGTACACAACCTAATAAGGAATTTACTTTACACGGTGAGGGTGTTCCATACATACGTGGCAATGGTAATGGTGATCAAATAACTACTGTTCAAGTACAGATTCCAAAATCAATTAATGAAAAACAGAAACAGGCTCTGGTTGATTTCGTTAAAGCCGGTGGTGGTTCAATAACACCACAAGAAAAAGGATTCTTTGAGAGATTAAAGGAAAAGTTGCAATAAAAATTATGCTATTATTACTGTAAATGATGGTCTTTAAAAATGGGAATTATGATGTTGAGTTGCCCAAAAGGTTATAAATACTGGTGTAAAAATGGATCTGACTTGACTATTAAACCTGACGCACCTTGTTGGGTAAAAAAGAATTCAAAGATTATATTAGGCTTTTTAAAGAGAATGGAAAGCCAGATAAAAATGGTATTATAAGATATTATTAGTATTAATTGAAAGTTTAACTAAAGGACTAATTTTTCAAATTTGGTGGGAGACCTCTAAGTTCGGGAAAATGATTTTTTGTGGGACTAATTGAATATTTAGTGTCATCAATTACCAAAGTCTAGTTATAAAGAATAAATAATATCAAGACAAAGAAGAAAATGTATATGAAAAGACACTGAGCAGTATAGCTCAATGTCTTTTTTTCTTGGTCTAGAATTAGTTTTTTCTGATTTAATTGATTTTAAATTTTTACGCGCTATAATGTAATAAATATTTAATAATTTGTTAATGATATGGGCAATAAAAATGAAATTAAGTAACTTAATAAAAGCAAATGTTTTAAATTCAATTTTGATCGTATTTTTAGTGGTAATTTATGGCTGTGGTTCTGCCTTCAGCTCATACGTTATTAAGTTTGCTTATAATAGTCTGAGTAAAAGTCATTTCACTCAGTTTCTGTACTTTATTTTACTTAGTCTAATCACAGGATTAGTGGCCTTTATAATTAATTCTGTGGCAACGTGGCTATACAGTAAACAACTGCAACAATATATTGGCTTGATCAGAAAAAAGCTGGTTAAGCATTATTTCCATAGTGAATCTGATTCTACAGGAGCAATGATAAATAGTTTAAATAATAATTTGCAGTTATTAACCGATCAATATGGTAATCAGGTTTTGCGTATACTTAGCTCCATTTTTGTAATGGTTACTTCGACCATTGCTTTAGTCATGTTTCATTGGTCAATAGCTGTATTAGTGATTTGTTTGGTCTTTGTCACTTTAATGATACCAAAATTAACGCGTAAAGCTGCTAATAAAGCGACTAGAAAAATTTCTGAGCAAAATAAAAAATATTTAAATACAATTTTTCAGTGGTTTAATGGTCTGGCTGAATTAAGACGATACTTGGCCTTTGATGCCTTCAATCATTATTTGACAAAAAAGGGAACGGATTTGGTGCAGACTTATGTTGACAGGCAAAAAGTCATGGGACTAGCGCAGTTTATTAATGGCTGCGCAAATTCTTTTTCTCAAGTAGCTGTGACTTTCCTAGCAACAATATTATTTTTTGCTAAAATTGTTTCTTTCGGTACGATCATTGCCGCAGGTACTTTTGCATCTAGTATTTTTAATGCAGCGTTGACTATTACTACGGCATTAACAAGAATGCAGTCAACTAAAAATATTAACCAACAACTAAATAAATTGCAAAGAGAAATATCGGTCGAATACTCAAATGAAACAAATTTTTCTACAATTAAAACTAGAAATTTAAAGTATAAATATCCTAATAACAGGGAAATTTCTTATCCTGACATAACTATAAGAAGGGGAGAGAAGATTCTATTGCAGGGCAGAAGCGGTTCTGGTAAATCGACTCTGTTTAAGCTACTTTTGGGTAAGTTAAAGCCCACTAGTGGGCAAATATGTTTTTGTGATAAGAAAGGAAACAAGGTTAAAGTTAGTTGCAGTCAAATAAGTTATCTAGCGCAAGACAATTTTCTATTTCCAGCATCTATCAAGGAAAATATTACCATGTTCAATAGTAAATTAGATAAAGCTGTTGAAAGATATGTAAAATCAGTTCAATTGGAGTCAGATTTGGCTGCCTTTCCCGCTGGCCTAGAAACGCTGGCTGATGTTGACAAAAATAATCTTTCTGGTGGTCAAAGACAAAAGATTGTTTTAGCACGTAACGAGATCCAAAATAAGCCCGTAATTTTAGCGGATGAGTCTACTAGTGCCATTGATGAGAATGCAACCAACAAAATAATTAGTAATCTTTTGAATAGTGATCAAACTATTATAGTTATTGCTCATAATCTTACTGAAGATACTAAAAAATTGTTTGATAGAGTGATAAATATTGACCCTAATCGAGGTGAAGCTAATTATGACGTTTAAAGGATTGTATTCAACTAATAAAGTTAGAATGATAGTCATTTTACTACTAGAATTTATTACTTCTGGCTTAGTTATTGGTACAAGTTATATCAGTACGTATATCTTTTCTTTCATTCGCAAAAGAATGATAAATGAGTTTCTTTTGTTTTGCCTAATCGTGTTACTTTTATATTTTGCTAGTTATTTAGGCATGAATTTGTGTCAGTATTTAATTGAAAAACAAATTCAACAATATAATCATCAAGTAAGAGCAGAAATTATTGCCCATTTTTTTAATGATTACGCTCACCACAGTCCAAATAAAGTACAAAACATACTCACAAATGATCTTAACTTAATTAAATCCTCTTCTTTGAGCATTTATACTGATATTCCGTATTATGCTGCGCAAATTCTTTTTGTTATCTTAGCCCTCTGGTCATTTCATTGGAGCTTGTTAATAATAGTATTATTTTTAGGCAGCTTAAATTTGTTGCTCCCCCGCCTTTTACGAAAACCCTTGCGAAAAGCTGTTCGAAATTTATCTTCAGCTAACGCGTCATATTTAAAAACTGCAGAAAATTGGTTGGATGGATTAACTGACTTGCAAAATTTTATGGCTGGAAAAAAACTTTCAATTGTAATGGCAAAAGCTTCGAAAAAACTAGAAAAAGCAAATATTAACCGCACAAAGACTATGCAATTCTTATCAGTTTTGAATAAAGCAAGTTCAGTTTTGTTAAATTTCTTTCTATTGCTTGGCACTGCTCTGTTAATTACACAGAAAATTATTCCCTTTGGCGTGATCGTTACCGTTGAAAATTTTAGTGCAAATTTATTAGAAGCATTACAGAGTCTTACAAATGAAGTTGGACAAATTTCTTCTGCTGGTCAATTAAATCAGAAAATTGCCAAATATCGTGTTCCAGTGACTGATGTAACAGAGGGTATAGAGCCTATAAGTTTGCAGACCCACAACTTAAGCTATATTTTTTCTAACGGTCAAAAACTAACTTTTCCAGATATCACTATTAAACCACATGAAAAAGTTTTATTAATTGGTGATTCTGGTAGTGGCAAGACTACTTTCTTTAAATTGCTTTTGGGTATATTGAAACCTACAACTGGTGCGGTGAATTTTTTTGATCAGAATAAAACCAAGCTTAATCCGGAAAACTTAAAGTTAGGTTATATTCCTCAATTTCCCGTTTTGTTTCCCGTTAGTATCAAGGACAATATAACAATGTTTAATAAAGATCTAGAAGAAAATCTAAACCAAGTAATTAAAAATACCTGTTTTAATCAGGACCTTAATAAATTTGCTGCAAAAGAAGAGACAATTATTAACTTAAATAATTTGAATGTGTCTGGGGGACAAAGGCAAAAAATAGTTTTAGCTCGGTCAGAGATTCACGAAAATCAATTTTTGTTAATTGACGAAGGTACTTCGGCAATAGATGAAGAAAATAGTGCGGTAATAATTAACAATATTCTTAATAGTCCTGTTACGGTATTTATGATAGCGCACAATTTGAATCAGAAGATTCAAAATAAGTTTGACAAAACGATTTATTTAAATAAAGGAGATAGGTTTTAAATATAATTTACAAATAAAATTAGTACAAAAATCCCCAAATTTTTTATCAAATAGAAAAACAAATCTAATTAATAAAATAGTTTTGACTACCTCTACTTTTTACTTAATTGCTTTTAACTGTTTCATTTACTTTGTTATAATAGTAAAGATAGAGTAAAGGGTGCAAATTATTTATGGACATAACAAAATTACAAGATTACCAAAAACATATTCGCAATTTTTCCATTGTAGCTCATATTGATCATGGTAAGTCTACGATTGCCGATCGCATTTTAGAATTGACTGACACGGTATCTGAACGCCAATTAAAAAATCAGATGTTAGACGATATGCCGCTGGAACGCCAACGCGGCATCACCATCAAGATGAACTCAGTAGAAATTAAATATCATGCTCAAGATGGCGGAGACTACATTTTTCATCTAATTGATACCCCAGGACACGTGGATTTTTCTTATGAGGTTTCCCGTTCCTTAGCGGCTTGTGAAGGTGCACTGTTAGTTGTAGATGCTTCGCAAGGTGTGCAAGCCCAAACTTTGGCAAATACATACTTAGCAATTGATGATGATTTGGAAATAATGCCTGTAATTAACAAGATTGATTTGCCATCCGCTAATCCGGAGCAAGCTAAAGAAGAAATTACAGAAATGTTGGGGTTAGATGCTTCCGACGCTGTTGAAGTTTCCGGTAAAACTGGTCAAGGAATTAAAGAATTGCTTGAGCGGATAGTTAAAGATATTCCTGCACCGCAGGGTAATTTGCAAGATCCACTTAAGGCACTAATTTTTGATTCAAAATATGATGACTATCGTGGTGTTGTTTTATCTGTACGGATTGAAGAAGGTACGGTTAAACCCGGCGATAAAATAAAAATTATGAATACCGGCAAAGAATATGAAGTTACGGAAGTTGGAGTATCAAGTCCACATCCAGTTAAAAAAGATATTTTGATTGCTGGGGATGTTGGCTATCTGACAGCAAATATCAAATCTGTTCGTGAAACTCGTGTTGGTGATACCATTACTTCTGCTGAAAATCCAACAGCTGAACCACTTCCTGGTTATCGCCAAATACCACCAATGGTATATTCTGGTATGTATCCAGTTGATAATTCCAAATATGACGACCTTAAAGAAGCTTTGCAAAAACTGCAGCTAAATGATGCTGCTCTAGAGTTTGAACCTGAAACTTCGACTGCTCTTGGCTTTGGTTTTAGGTGCGGCTTTTTAGGTTTACTCCATATGGATGTGGTGCAGGAAAGACTAGAGCAGGAATTTGACCTAGACTTGATTATGACTGCCCCTTCTGTTGATTATCATGCGATTATGAATGACGGCACAACCAAAGTAATTGATAATCCTTCTGATTTACCGTCTGCAGGTGAATATAAGGAAGTGCAGGAACCTTTTGTTAAAGCAGAAGTAATGGTTCCGAATGATTTTGTCGGTCCTGTGATGGAATTATGTCAACGCAAACGTGGCGAGTTTGTGACAATGGACTATTTAGACAAATATAGGGTTAACGTAATTTACAATATGCCGCTAGCTGAAATTATTTATGATTTTTTTGATGATTTAAAATCTTCTACTAAAGGTTATGCCTCACTTGATTATGAAATTACGGGCTATCGGGCAACTGATTTAGTTAAAATTGATATTTTGTTGAATAAACAAGTGGTTGATGCTCTTAGTTTCATTGCTCACCGTGATGAAGCTCAAAATAGAGCGCGACAAATGACCTCAATGCTTAAGAAGTTAATTCCTAGACAAAACTTTGAAGTTGATATTCAAGGAGCAATTGGAGCAAAAATAATTTCGCGAGCAACTGTAAAGCCATACCGCAAAGACGTCACTTGGAAAATTCATACGGGTGATCCGGATCGAAGGGCAAAGCTTCTCGAAAAACAAAAGAGAGGTAAAAAGCGGATGAAAGCAGTAGGTCATGTTGAAATTCCTCAAGACGCATTTATGGCTGTTTTAAAAATGAATGATGATGACTTGAACTCGAAATAAGAAAGAATTACAAAAAGGCAAAATTAATTAATGATTGAATGGCATGAGCGCAAAAATGAAGAATTAGCTCCAGAATTGATAGAAAAGTATCAGCTTAGTCCGCTTACGGCTAAGCTGCTTTCTTTGCGCGGAATAAATACTGCGCCAAAAATTGATTTTTGGTTTAATGCGACTGAAGATGACTTGGCAGACCCTTACTTAATGCACGATATGAAAAAAGCTGTTGACAGGATTAACCAGGCAATTGATGCAGGGGAAAGAATAACTATTTATGGTGACTATGATGCAGATGGTATCACTGCGACAAGTATCATGATGGAAACACTTGGGATATTGGGCGCAGACGTTAATTTTTTCATACCCGGTCGTTTCCGTGATGGTTATGGTCCCAATCTAGATGAGTATAAGCGCATAGTAGCAGAAGGTACAAAATTAATTATAACTGTTGATAATGGCATTACAGGAGTTGAAGAAGTAGCCTACGCTAAGAGCATGGGCGTAGATACAATAATTACCGATCATCATAAATTTCAAGATAAAGTGCCTGAAAGCTATGCGTTAGTGCATTGCAACTACCCTGGCCAAAAATATCCGTTTGATGACTACTGTGGTGCTGGAGTGGCCTATACTATTTGCCGAGCTTTAATGCAGGATTTAATGCCAGAATTATTGGAACTGGCAATGATTGGCACCATTGGAGATATGGTCAAGGTTTCCGGAGAAGGTCATATTATCGTTAAACGCGGTTTAAAAATGCTTAACGAAACTCAGCGGCCAGGCTTAAGGGCTCTTATAAAAAATGCTGGTTTACAGATGGGGCACATTGATGAAACCGATGTTGGCTTTAACATTGCACCAAGATTGAATGCTGTAGGCAGACTGGATAATGCGAGTTTAGCCGTTGACTTACTATTATGTGAGACTGATGAAGAAGCTGAAAAAATAGCAGACAAGATTGAAGGTCTAAACGATAAACGTAAGAATTTAACGGCTGAAGTTTATCAATCCTGTATTAATCAGATTAAAAATAATGGTTGGCAAAGAGCTAAGACTTTAGTTATATATAATCCAAAATTCAATGAAGGGGTTTTAGGATTAGTTGCAAATAAATTAGTTGAGAAAACTCATAAGCCAACCATAGTCCTGACAAAGAATGAAGAGGGAATTATCAAGGGTTCGGGAAGGTCTGTAGATGGTTTTAATCTTTTTAACGCCTTAGAGCCTTTAAAGGATAAACTTTTTCTTAAATTCGGTGGTCACGATTTTGCGTGTGGCTTGTCTATGAGAGAAAGCAAAATTTCCTCTTTACGCAAATCATTTGAAGATAGTTTTACGGGTACTTTTGATCAAAATATTCGTTATTATGATTGTGAACTACCTTTTTCTCATCTTGATTTGCAAATTATAGCTGATATCAAACAGGTTGGTCCTTTTGGAACTGATAATGTCAAACCCATTTTTAGCATAACTCATCCGAAAATTAACAGCTGTTTTTACATGGGTAAAGATAAAAATCATATCAAATTAAGCATTAGTAAAGACCATAATAAAGTTGATGTTGTTGGATTTAACAAGAAGTTCCTTACAAAAATTCTTTTACCATATATAGATCAGCTATTCATAGAGCTACAGGAAAATTGTTTTCGTAAACAAATAAAATTGCAAGGCATTATAAAGGGGATCATTTTTGCTGCACCAAAATTAGCAGTTCCTGAACCAGTTGTTGATTTGCGCAATGAAGAATATGTGATGGGTTTTGCGGACAGATATTTATTATTTGATAAAAGAAATAAGATCGCTGCTTCTAGTTTATTTGATATTGATCCTGCAAAAATTACATTGGTAAATGATTATGACAATGAAGGTGAAGTAGCAGTCTTTCTAGATGTCCCTCACAATCAAAAAGAATTGAATTTTGCGTTGAACAATAGTTACGAACAACTTTATTTACACTTTCTTATGGATCAATTGCCAGTACAACATTTGCCGCTAAAATCTGATTTTGAAATTTTATTAAAATATATATACTCTCACCCTGGTCTGACACTGCAAGATTACCGCAAGGTCGGTAAATTTATAAAATTAAGTTACGATAACATTCTCTTTATTTTGCGAGTATTCTTTGAACTGAACTTTATTCAGTTAGAAGATAATAAAATATTTGGCGTTAATAATCCTGTCAAAAATAAACTAACAAATTCGAAATATTTTCAAGCTACCAAGTCACAGATTTCTTTTGTAAACGAATTACGGCAAATGCCGAGTCAAAAATTACTAATGTACGTGAATGGGCAATTAAAGCAACATTAATTTTTCTTGCTTTTAATGATTTTAAGCCCAAAATTTGTTAGAATATAAAGGTCGAATAAGCTTTAGCAAGAAAGTTAAGTTTTTGGAGGTTTTTCTTCTTATGGCAAACGATTTTGAGAAACATATTGCAAGTGTCAAGGATTTTCCGAACAAAGGTATAATCTTTCGGGATATCACTCCTGTGCTACAGGATGGCAAATTGTTTCAAGCAGCTACACACAAGTTAGCTGAATACGTTAAAAGTAAAAATGCCGATATAATTGTCGGTCCCGAAGCTCGTGGATTTATTGTTGGTTGTCCGGTGGCAACAGAATTAGGTATTGGTTTTGTGCCAGCTAGAAAGCCACATAAATTGCCGCGGGAGGTCGAGCGTGCTTCTTATGACCTGGAATATGGTTCAAATAGTTTGGAAATTCATAAAGACGCCATTAAACCCGGTCAGCGTGTTGTGGTTTGTGATGATTTACTTGCTACAGCAGGAACTCTAAGAGCCTGCAAGCAATTAATTGAAAACCTAGGTGGAGAGTTAGTAGGTTCTTGTTTTTATATTGAATTACCAGATCTAAAGGGAAAAGAAAAATTACCAGGACTTGACGTATATTCTCTAGTCAAATATCATGGTGCTTAATTTTTATTGACTGGATTTTTAAGTATTAAATTTTAAAAATAAATATACATGAATGTGCTCTTTAGTAGTTGTATTTGAAATCAGCTATTAAGAGCATTTTTTGTCTGCAGTAGTTGTATTTGAAATCAGCTATTAAGAGCATTTTTTGTCTGCCAGCTATAAAAAGGGTAATTGGTTCTGGTTAGCAAAATTCAAATATTTTAAATCAATAAAAGCGCTTGCAAAAATATGAAAAAAACTTTGAATTTTGAGTCTAAATTTTTTACAAGCTCAGGTCAGGTATATATAATGATACAGTATTTCAAAAAAGGAGAATAGAGTAATTTGCAATTAAGAAGAGCAACAATGGCCGATTTTGACCAAATTATCGCTATTTTAAAAGATGGAGCTAATCAATTAGCTGAACATGGTGTCAATCAATGGCAAGGAGACTATCCTTCTAAAGGTCAAATTAAAGAAGATATTGAAAATGGCTGGGCTTTTTTAGCTGTTTCCGAAGATAAAGAAACTGTTGGCGCAATTGCCATAGTAGATGGCCCTGACCATGTATACGATCACTTGGACGGTAAGTGGCTGAGCAATACGGATAAATATGTTGTTATTCATCGTGTAGCAATTCATTCACAGCATTCTGGTAAAGGTTATGCTACTAAACTATTACAAGCTGTAATTAATGATATAAAAGTTAATCGTGATGATATTGATTCAATTCGAATTGATACTCACGAAGACAATAAAGCAATGCAGCATTTGATTGCAAAAATGGGTTTTACAAAAGTTGGCCTTTTACATGGTGTTTATCGTCCAAATGAAACATCATATGTATATGAATTAAAAAAGTAAAATCAAAAGATTAATCGTTATTTAAACATAAAAAAATATTGATTTAAAAGTAAAAAAGTTGGACAAAATTGTTTACTTTAGTTATTTTATGTATTAATATAAATATAACGAATGTAATTTAAAGCATTTGTTATAAACGTACAACCAGTGAAAGGGGGGATTCAAGGGTCAATTAGCAAAATAACTATCTATCTTTGCTATTGGCTCGCCTCTTATTAAATAATTAACTTTCCTGATTAATTTAACTATTTTTTCCTATTCTAAATTATTATACCAAATAGCATATACAAAACCTTTTTACCGGTGTGATGGAAAAGTCAGGAACTCATCGGTAAACCTTAAAAAACCTGATTACGGAAAATTTCCGCAATCAGGTTTTTCTTTATTTGAATTTAAAATTACCGATTCTTCATTATTGGCTGATAGAATAAATCAATCACGATTGCGGCTATCAAAGCAATAGCAAAAGTAAGCAATAAATTCGTCCAGTTTATTTTTGTCATAGCTATGCCAAACAGCGCTAGGATGACCGTTAGAAGGACGTCTCCTAATTGTGTCAAGCCAACTGCTTTAGACGGATAATCCTGCCAGAAGTATTTCTTGGTTCTGGTAATTAAAACTATAAACATAGCACTCAAAACCAGGTAAACATAAACCATCGTTGAGATAGTACCATGACCCCAGCCGTGCGTGTTAAGATAGGCAATAGCAGCAATACCAATAGCTGTCCAACCGAAAGCTAATGAAAAAGCGATTTTAGCTAATTTAGCCATATTCCAGTTTTCTGGTTTATAGGTGATGTGGGTTCTATCAGTACCAATCATCATTGTCACCATATTATTCATGATTGTATATATAACCATAGCGTTTAAGGCCATTGGAATATAGTTAAAGAAAAGGTAGCCAAATGTTAAAAGCATTGTCAACTGCGCAGTTCTGGCCAACTTTGTTAAGGACCAGGTAGTCATTCTTTGGTACACTCTGTGTCCAGCATCAAGTATTTTTACTATTGAAGACAAACCGTCATTTAAAAGCACCATTTTACCAGAACGTTTAGCTACATCGGCGGCATTAGAGACCGCTATACCAACTTCGGCTTGCTTTAGAGCAGGAGAATCATTCACGCCATCTCCAGTCATACCTACTATATAACCTTTCTTCTGGAAGAATTTAACCATGCGCAATTTATCTTCTGGTAAAACGTCTGCAATACCGGCTAGTTTGCTAGTATCTGTTTGGTCAGTAAAATCACGAATAGAGATTACTTCACCTTGCAAGTCAACCTGTTTAGCAACGGCAATAGCAGTTTTCTGGTTATCTCCAGTCAGCATAATCGGCTTTACTCCCCGTTTTCTGAGCTCTTCGAGGGCAGCCTTAGAATCAGATCTCACCATATCTTGCAAAATGAAAACACCAGCCAACTTGTCATCAATTAATAAGGCTACCGAACGTCCAGCACTGAAATCAATTTCTTTTGCCTTTTCGTTAGCATCTTGATCAATTAAGGAAAGTTGTTTAAATGAACCTAGTTTAATATTATGGCCATCACAGGTTGCCATAGAATAGCCAGTGCTTGAAGTAAAAGGCGTGAAGTCGGAAGCTGACTTAATGCTTAATCCTTGTTTTTTAACATATTCATCAATTGCAGTATCAATGAGTTTTTTGTTTCTCTGATCCGTAGCAGCTGATGCTAATTGTAGAACATCATTATTATTCATTGAACTGAAATTAGTCCATTGGCCAACTGCTGTTTTATTTTCGGTAATTGTTCCTGTTTTGTCTAGCAAAATCAAATTAAGGTTGGCTGCATCTTGAATACCGGTTAAATCAGAAGTTAATACTCCTTCTTTACTCAAACGGGTTGCTTCAAAGGAGTTAGAAAGCGCAAATGTTGAGGGCATTGCAACTGGTATTGAAGCAATAAACATCATTGCTAAAAATGGTAACATGTTAATCAAATTATTCAGGTCACCACCCTTAAAGAAAGAAGCAATGACAATTACTAAAGTTAGAATTCCATCAAGAATGCATAAATAGTAAATAATTTTAGTTAATAGTTGTTGCAAGTGACCTGGAGCTGCAGAATTATTAATTAAGTTGATTGTCTTACCAGAACGAGAATCAGCACCTGTAGCAGTAACAACGGCCAAACCATTGCCTTCTGTTACAGTCGTACCAGCATAAGCTGTATCTTGTGGATTTTTCCGCACTGTCCTTGCTTCGCCTGTAATTGAACTCTCATCAGTAGAAATTTGTCCATCAATCAGTTTCACATCGGCGGCCAAAACATCACCAGCTTGCATACTGATTAAGTCACCAGGAACTAAATATTTTGAGTCGATATTCTGCCACTCCCCATCTCTTTGAACCGAAATAGTAGGAGTTAATTTGTGTGAAATATTATTCAGCACTCGCCTTGATTGCTTTTTCTTAGAAGCTCCATTCCAAGCAGCAAAAAGGAGCATTAAAAGCACAAATAACGATTGTATCCATTTTCCTAAGATACACTCTAAAAGTAGAGCAGCTTCAAGAATCCATGCTGATAAATTCCATAACTTGGATAAAAATTCTTTAAAAAAGTTGAATTGAGGTTCAGGAACCTCGTTTAATCCATTTTTCTGCAGAAGTTTATCTGCTTCGGCTTGACTTAAGCCAGTAATTTTTTCAGCCATAATTTTACTTCCTTAGTTATAAATACTTAATTTAAAGTAGCATAAAAATAAGACTTTTGCTAGCAAATTAAATATTATCATTTGCAAGTTTGTTTTAATTTTGTATTTAAAATAATTATAGAAAAGTGTAAAATAGGTATAGTAGTGTATTAGTACACCTAAATCTTAATATATCATTTAAAAAAATTCGAATTTATTCGCTTTTAATCTAGGAGGTGGAATTCATGTCAGTTAAAAAATTTATTGTGGCTTCACTATTAACGCTCACAGCTCTATTTTGTTTACCCTTTTTCGTTCACAATGAGATTATAGATTATTTTAACGTTGCGATTCCTGAAACATATAGTTATGCTCAGGTACCAAAAAATACGCAAAAGTATTTTAATGTTCAAGCATATGATTCTAAAACCGGCAGAAAACTTCCATACAAAATAAAAAAAGTAGGAGGCTATGATCCAAGCAGGCAATATATTAAAATTGACCATAAAGGCCAGTATGTGAAAGAAATTAAATATGTTTCCAAAAAAGAATTTCAAAAGAAAGTTCATTCCTAAAAGTTAGATAGAAGGAGATACCATGTTCGAAAAACTTTTGGTTCCAGTTTATGTCTTTTTTCTGATTATAACTAACCAAATTTCATTAGATCATAATTCCTGGACTGACAGAGCCGATACTTCAATTCCAGAAGTAACCAGTTATGCTAAGGTCCCAAAAAATACCCAGAATTATCTAAACGTTCAGGCCTATAATCCTGATACTGGTAAAAAATTACCATATAAAATTAAAAAAGTAGGTGGCTTTGATCCGAGTAGACAATATATTAAGATCGACCACAAGGGGCAGTACGTCAGAAAAATTAACTACATTTCTCAAACTACTTATCTAAAAGCAATTAATCAAATAGACGACTAGTAATAAAAACAGTAAAAAAAGCCTGCAGCAATGCAGGCTTTTTTCAGGCTAACAAATTAATCTTTGTCAACGCTGTCTGGGAAAGTAGCTAAACGCTCGCCTTCACCAAGTTCTTCTTCGATTTCAAGTAAACGGTTGTACTTTTCAACACGTTCTGAACGAGCTGGGGCACCAGTCTTCAATTGACCACCGTTAACAGCAACGGCAAAGTCGGCGATGAATGTGTCACCAGTTTCACCTGAACGGTGAGAAATCATGGTGTTGTAGCCATTCTTACGTGAAAGACGGATAGTTTCCAAAGTTTCAGTAACAGTACCAATTTGGTTTAACTTGATCAATGAAGCGTTACCGGCACCTTCCTTAATAGCTTTAGTCAAAAGCTTAGGGTTGGTACAAATGAAGTCATCCAAAACAATTTGAATTCTGTCTTTGTGGCTTTGAGTAAATTTAATCATGCCGTCAACATCATTTTCATCGTATGGGTCTTCAATTGAAATTAATTCTGGGAACTCGTCAAGTAACTTGTCGTAGTATTGAGCTAATTCTTCATCGTTAAATACTTTACCTTCGAAGTGGTACTTGCCGTCTTCTTTGTTGTAGAAGTAAGAAGCAGCACAGTCACAAGCAATGGCAATATCTTCACCAGGCTTGTAACCAGCCTTAACGATAGCGTCGTGTAAAGCTTGTAAAGCTTCTTCAGAGTTCTTCATGTTAGGAGCAAAACCACCTTCATCACCAAGGCCAGTTTCGTAACCCATATCTTCAAGAACTTTCTTCAAAGTATGGTAAGTGTTAACGATCTTTTCAAAACCATCACGGAAAGAAGTCTTCTTAACTGGAGTGATCATGAATTCTTGAACGTCAATACCGTTGTCAGCGTGCTCACCACCGTTAATAACGTTGTGGAAAGTTTGTGGCATTTCAAGATCAGTGCCGCCAAGGTATCTATATAAAGGTTGGTGGCTGTCTTTTGCTGCAGCAGCTGCAGTAGCCATTGATACGCCTAAAATAGCGTTAGCACCAAGTTCAGCCTTGTTAGGGGTGCCATCTAATTCGATCATTACACGGTCAATGTTTGCTTGATCATGTGGATCCAGACCTTTTAATGCCTTAGCAATTTTAGTATTTACGTTTTCAACGGCTTTGGAAACACCTTTACCGCCTACACGACTGCCGCCATCACGTAATTCAACTGCTTCATTTTCACCAGTTGAAGCGCCTGATGGAACTTCAGCTTTACCAACAACACCGTTTGATAAGGTTACAAAAGCCTCAACAGTTGGATTACCACGTGAATCATAGATTTCCAGTGCATGAACATTTTCAATGACTGATTTTAACATCTAAAAACCTCCTAAATAATAAATGCTGTACTATTTTGTGTAAGTACATACATTAGTGGAGCATAGGCTCCATATCTACATGACAAATTTTAGCCTAAGTTTGTGATTATGTAAACATTTGTAACCGATTTCTAATGTTAAAAAATATTAAAAAAATTTTTATCGCTTTTTTCTGGTATTTGATTTATTATTTAGCTATATATTTTTTTGAATATATAGTTTATTTATATAAGGATACACAAATATGGATAAAGTAAAGTTAATAATAGACTCTGGCGCAAATGACAGAGCAAATGAAAATCTGACTGTTGTGCCATTAACTATGACAATTGCAGGAAAAGATTTTGTCGATGACGAAAATCTTGATATCAATGAATTCATTAGCAGCATGGAGAAAAACACGGAGGAGGGCAAAACTTCCTGTCCGAGCATTAATGAGTGGCTTGAGGCCTTAAAAGGATCTGAATTTGCAATAATGATGACAATTACTAGTGGACTTAGTGGCAGCTTTTCATCTGCTTTTCAAGCTAAACAAATATATGAAAAAGATCATCCTGATAGCCATGTAATTGTGATTGATTCAAGGACTGCTGGCCCAGAGATTTCAGTTATTCTACAAGAAATTCGGAAATTGGTTAATAGCAAAACCCGTTTTGTAGATTTGGAACAAAAAATATCTGATTATAAGACACACACTCATTTGTTGTTCGTATTAAAATCACTGCATAATTTAGCACTCAATGGGCGAGTTAATATGGCCGTGGCTAAAGTCGCTAAAGTTTTAAATATTGATGTAGTAGGTACTGCCAGTGAAGAGGGTAAGCTAGAGCCTTTAGCAAAAGTACGTGGAATAAAGCGTGCCTTTAAAGAAGTTCTGAAATTAATGAGTGAAATGAAATACAAGGGTGGTAATTTAATTATTGATCATTGTAAAAATGAAAAAGATGCTGAAAGTTTAAAAGCAAAAATTTTAGCACTTTATCCAGAAGCAGAGATCAAAATTCGCTCAATGAGGGGACTTTGCACGTTTTATGCCGAAGAAGGCAGTTTGATGGTTGGTTTTGACGATTTGTAATTTTTTGGCAAATAAAAAATTCCTTTTTTACACTTGTTCTCTATCTAACAGAATATAAAAAAAGGTGATTTAGCCCTAGCTCAATAAAGTTAGGACTATTTTTTTGTTAATTAATGAAAGCGCTTAAATATAAAAGATTGTGAAGTTAAATTCATCTTCAAAAGCGCATTACATAGTGCTATAATGAAATTAGATAGCGCTTACATCACAAACTCATATAGTGTTGTCTAATAAGTTTTATCAAGTTCTATGTTAGAAAGTGAGAGAAATTAATTTAGCACTTGTTAAATTGATTTCGTCGGAGGAATAAAAATGGATATACTTAAAACAGTTCTTGCGATCATCCCTATCGTTTGGCTGATACTTTCCTTGGGTGTTTTTCGCATTCGAGGAGATTTGTCGTGCTTAATCGGCTTTGCTTTATCAATAATTCTTAGTATTGTCGGTTTCCACTTTTCGTTTTCAAACAGTATTACTGCCGGAATTGATGGCATAATTATGGCTTTATGGCCAATAATTTATGTTATTATTTCCGCTCTGTTTATCTACAATATTAGTAGAAAATCAGGGGGAATGGATACAATAATGTCTATGTTAACTTCAATTACTAAGGATATGAGATTCTTAGTATTGATCTTAGCATGGGGATTAGGCGGATTTTTGGAAGCCATTGCCGGTTTCGGTACTGCGGTAGCGATCCCTGCAAGTATCCTAATTATGTTGGGTATGAGTCCTATTAAAGCAGCCGTGGTTTGTTTGGTAGCAAATACTGCTCCTACTGCTTTTGGTGCCGTTGGTTTGCCAGTAACAACTCTGGCTAAAGTAACAGGTCTAGGAGTTACTGAGTTAGGTTATTTAATTGCTATACAATTATTTGTTTTAATGATGATAGTTCCATTCGTTTTGGTCATGATGACTGAAGGTAAGGGACTTAAGTCATTTAAAGGAAAAGGTGTTTTGGTTTGCACCTTGGTAGCTGGTTTAACATTTGCGGTTCCAGAAATTTTCATTACTAAATATTTAGGTCCTGAACTACCATCAATTGTAGGTTCAATAGTTTGTTTACTATGTTTAGTAATTATTATTAAGAAATACAGCAGCAAAGATGAAGTTGCATCCGCTAGTGCTGAAAAGGACGATAAAGCTCCTATTTCCACTGCTGATAAAATCAAGGCTTGGGTACCATTTATTTTGGTATTTTGCTTTATCATTTTCACTTCATCAATGTTCCCAGCAATTCATAATGCACTAGCAAGCGTTAAAACCAGTTTCCACTTCTATAATGGTGCAAATGCCAAGCCAGTTGACATTGACTGGTTGTCATCACCGGGTACTTTAATTTTACTGTCGAGTATCATTGGTGGTGCTATTCAAGGTTTGTCATTTAAGGAAATGTTTTCCGTATTGACAAGTACTATCAAGCAATTGGTTAAAACAATTATCACTGTTTGTTCTATTGTGGGCTTGTCCAAAGTAATGGGTTACAGCGGAATGATTGATGTCATTGCGGTTAGCCTCGTAACTTTAACTGGTGCATTTTACCCAGTAATTTCACCAATCATCGGTGTTCTAGGTATCTTTATCACTGGTAGTGATACTTCAGCTAACGTTCTCTTTGGTGAATTGCAAGTACAAGCTGCCCACGCACTGAAAGTAAGTCCATACTGGCTGGCAGCTGCTAACATGGTTGGTGCTACCGCCGGTAAGATGCTTTCACCACAGAACATCGCAATTGCTACAGGAGCTACAGGTCTTGAGGGTAAAGAAGGAGTTATTCTTAAGAAAGCTTTGCCGCATTGTGCATGGTACACCGCATTATTGTGTGTGATCGTGTTTGTGTTAGGAAAGATGCTTAGTTTCCTATAAATTAATTCTATAAAATAATTGTCGATGACTAAAAACAACCTCAAACCAAAAGTTTGGGGCTGTTTTGTTTTTAAATAACCATTAAAAGTAATTGTTGAGAAATACAAAAACAAAAGACGGCTAGAGAGGTGGCGCCAATAATATCTGATGGAAAGTGGGCTTTAAGACTGATACGAGAAATGACAACCATGAGCCAAATTATAAGCAAAACCCATAAAAGTCTATTACCTAATTGACCTGCAAAAAGTCGCCAGATAATTAAAGCCATAACAGTACTTCCTAAGACATGACCACTTGGAAAGCTATAGCCTTCTTCTAAATCTGAATGCAGAATTGGACGTTTTCTGCGCATCCATTTTTTTAAAAAGATGCCAATCAAATCAGTAAAGCCTAAAGTAAATAATGCCCAGAAAGCAAGTAAATTTTCATTATTACTGATTAAAAAACTTGCTAAAAATACATCCAAAACAACTAATAGTTTGGGGTCGTTTATAAAAGCAATGATCTGCCAGCCGATACCGTCACGTTTTCGGATTAATTTATGATGAAGCCAGTGATCAAATAAATTGAAGCGGCGTGAATTTCTGACATTAAAGATAAGTAGTATTAGTATTAGAGCAGATAATAAAGATATCCAAAAATTAATATTCAAAACACATCCCTACCTATAATTTATATTCGCTTGTATTTTAACAGCAACATGGCAAAGCATAAAAATTAAAATCTACTCTTGAGCAAAACTTAATATTTGTAATTTAAAGGAAATTCAGAATTTGAACTTTACTAAAATTAGTTTTAGCAAGGTAATTACTTTTAAAAAAAGCTTGACTTTAATTAAAACCAACTTAAAATTATCATTATCAAGTTAGGGCGTAATTTAGGAGGAAAAAATGAATAATAATCACACTTCTAAGCAAGAGACTGTGGGTGAAGCTATACGTGATATTGCTCACCATGAACATAACTTTGCTTTAGCTGATAATTCTACTAACCATCTTGGTGATCTCGTTATTTATGGCACCCTTTATCTTTTTACACTTTTATTTTCTGATATTTGGTTTGACTGGCTGTTTGTATTGTTAGCAGTTGTTGCAATCATTAGCGTAATCCGTTATCAAAACTTCTTGCGACACAAGGTTAATTCCCAAAAAATGACTTCGTTTTTCGTAAATACTAGTTTGATTTCAACTGGTGTGAGGTGTTTTGTAATAGGAAACGCACCATTGCTAGCTCTTAGTATGCATACTCAGGGAAAATTTAACTTCTCCATTTCTTTGCCGGTTGGCTTAATTACTGCTTTGATTGGAACAACTTGTCAATATAATTACCTGACTAATCATCAAGTCATTGACAGGCAAAAGGAATCACCAAGCAAGACCTGCAAAAAAGCTTTTGATTTTAGTATTAAAAGTTGCAAAAAGGGTTATGTCAACCAAGGCTTTTTCTTTGATATTGCGTGTGGTTTTGCCCTTTTGGCAAATCATTTTTCTTATAAAGAATTCATCTTAGTTAAATTTGAAGCTTGGCAATTTGTTTTAATTACTATTTTAATAGTATTGGGTACAGTTCTATTTCAAAGGTTTTTACACAATAAAGTTGTTACAAATAATATAAGCGAAGGCTTTAAGTGGGGTACTTTATTAATGACGGCTGCACGCGGCTATCTGATACCCATTGCACCATGGGTTGCAGTGTGTCTGTTCACGGATAATTCAATCAATTGGTTATCAGCAAACCTCTTAGGTATATTTGTTGCACTTATTGGAACTGTATTGCAATACAAATATTTACATAAAGTCAGAGTCTTTTAAATGCAGAGCTAAGTATGAATATATTTGACCATGAGGACACTGATACAAAGATAAGCCAGTAAAAGTAATTTCTTTTACTGGCTTTTTTAATATTGAGAGCAGATTTGCTTATAAAGTTCGATTCTATGAAGTTTTAGATAATTAGCTTGAATAAAAAGCAATTTATACAATAGTGATGTGAACCCTAAAATTAGGACACTTTATATAAGCTGCTAACTGAGGACTACCTTCCAATATTCAATTTGAGTTAGTCCTTTTAGTTTGATCCTGATTCTTTTCTTATTGTAATACTCAATGTAGTCTCTGATTGCGTCTTCCAGTTCATTCAGATTTTTAAAACTTCTTTTCAAATCCATAAAACATTTTCCGTTTAAGTATGACAAGTTAGGCCATCCAGTGCTGGATACCTGAGCGAAACCTGCCTTAACATGTCCATAGCAAGTTTAAGAATTAAGAAACGAAATGGTATAGGAAATAATCTCATGGATACAACCGTCAAGAATAGGCGTCAAGTAAGTCTTCTGTCCCTTGATATTGAACTCTATCGCATCTGAATACCAAATATGATTGGGATAAAATACACTGAAGTTTGTTTTAAGCAAGATCAGATTGGCAAAAAACAAAGTAAAAGAAAAAGAATCAAACAGTTTATTAGCAGCTTGATTCCCTTTAATTTACTCCTTATCAACACGATCTGAGAACTATTTTATACGAAATAAAATATTTGTAAAGTTGTCAGAAGACTGTCCGATGGCAACTGACTATTTGCCCAATTGTTTCTTATAATTACCTTTAGTTTGATAAGAATAATCATGCTTTATTTTGTTTCTTGTATAGACAGAGAAATATCCCATATTGTAATATGATTTCATTACATGTTTGCCATAAATTTTTCTTTTGGATAACCAAAAAGAACCAACTTCTTGATAATGATAGTTAAACTTATTCAAGACATAATAGGGTCTGCCATTTTGCTTATAACGCGTGACATGTAATTTTTTATATCCTTTTTTATTCAAGCTACAAAGGACTTGACCATTTTGTATAAATGCATGTTTAGTAATCTTTATATGATTCCATTTGTTGTGCCCTTTATATTCGTACCAAGTACCTCTTAATTCTGTGGGAGTAGCATTATGCCCTACATATTTGGCCTCTACTTTTGAAGAAAAGACCAGTCCAGTTGCCACTAATATTAATATAGAGACTAATATTACCAACGTTTTCTTTAATTTCATTTTATTCTCACCTTCCGTTAAATTTTATCACTGAAATAAAACGCTAGCAATTTATAATTTTATAACAATAAAGCCTGATTCAAGCGTCTTTTTATAAATTTATCCGTATTGATTCGACTTATAAATTTAGCCCTCAGACTCAAAATTTTTATAAACTTATAGAACTTTATTCCTTGTCAAGCTAACGTTTTAGATTCTTAAAAATATTTCAAAATACTTGTTTTCTTAGGTTCCAAAGGCAAATGTCCTGATTAGAAGGGATTAACAGCAAACTTTTAAAAAAACAAAATCGAAAATTGCAATTTTCGGAATATAAAAATATAAATGTTTTATTCAAAAATAATTTTGTTTGCTTTTGTTAAAATTGTATGTGATACAATTACGTAAATATTTTTATTAGGAGAATTCTAACTATGAAATATATCAAAAAGCCAATACCTGTAGAAGCTTTTCAAACTAAAAAACCAGTCGATATAAAAACAAATGAAGGTGTAATGCATGCCAATGTTGGTGACTGGATATTAACGGGCATTGATGGTGAAAAATGGCCGGTAAAAAAAGATATTTTTGAAAAAACATATGAAAAATATAAAGAGTAAATTTTTAATGTTGGCGATGAAAAAAAGATTTCCTATAAGTTTTTGAATATTTAACCTTCTCGTAATTGGGATCCTTTTTATTATGCTCATTTTTTGAACTCTGACTAGATTTGATTCTAGGTTTTTCATTGTTATTCATGTTTGTCCAATTAATATTTTCACTTGAAATTAATGACTCACATCTTTCTATCAGAGTTTTTAATTTATCTGTATCAGGGTCATCGTAAATACCAGCTGAATATAAATACATTTGTCTTTCTCTTTTTAGTGTTTCGCAAATGAAACGATATTGAATCCAATTGTCATGAAATTTTTTAAGTGACGATAAACCTTCCAAAAAAGTTATTAACGCGCTAAAAACAGAAATAACAGTTAAAATATAATGAAATTTTAATACAAAGGAAGCTAGAACAGGTATAGAAGCAGAAAAAAGTAGTGCGAGCACTTTACATGCGCAGTAGTACTTTTTTTCTTTTTGACTTTTTTTATCGTACCAATCTATCTGATTAGTCAATCTTTCTTTATCATATGTGCTAAAATCCATGATATTCCTTTCCTAAATAAAATTTGTGTAAAAATATTATACCAATAACATAATATTTATATTTTAATGACTTTATACAATTATCTTATAGCTTATATAATTTGCACGCAACATAAAATTTATTTCCATTTAAAATATAATATTGTAAAAATTAAAAACAAATGGTAAGCTACGAAATAATTTAAATATTTTTAACTACATTATTCATGGTACAACTAACTACATTATTTGATGAATTTTCACAAAAGAGGGTGAAAGAATGGATACTTACTTAACCAAAAAATCAGCAATTAAAGAATCAATTCCAACAATTTTCGGGTATATTGGCATAAGTATGGCTTTTGGAATTATTGGCAAAGCCAGTGGCTTTTCTACTTTAGAAGTTTCTTTAATGTCGCTTTTAATATATGCCGGATCCGTTCAATTAACCACTCTGAATATGCTGGTTGCGGGAAGCCCAATAGCTTCAATTGTTTTAGCCGCTTTCTTGGTCAACTCTCGAGTAATTCTTATGAGCACGACTGTAGCAGGTTATTTGAAACAAGAAAATTTAAAAAGAAATATTTTGATAGGAACTTTTCTCACTGATGAAAGTTTTGCTCTAGGTATGAATAAAATTAATTATACAAATGACAGGTTAAATTTTACCTGGTTTAATACGGTAAATATAGTTTCTTACATAACTTGGCAAGTTGGAACACTTTTGGGAGCAGTATTGGGCAGTTTTATTACTGATCCTAAAAAATTAGGGCTTGACTTTGCTATTGTAGCAATGTTTATTGGTTTGCTTTATTTGCAGGTAATTGGGGACAAAAAACTAAATAAAGTACTCCAAATAATTGTGATATTGATTTCTTTTGCGCTGACATATTTACTGACAATTATTTTACCTGCCAACTTAGTGGTAATAGTCGTAACCTTAATTGGTTGTAGTTTAGGAATGGTAATAAAGCATGTCTTCTTCTGAATACATTTTAACGACAATCATTTTCTGTGGAATCACCACCTTGTTATCTAGAGTGATACCATTTGTCTTGTTGAAAAAATTCACCTTGCCGCCAAAATTAGTTGAATTTTTGTCTTTTGTGCCTATAGTAATAATGGCTGCTCTTTGGTTTAGTAACTTATTAATAGCAAAACCAGGTCATTTGCCTCAACTTAACATGCAGTACGCTTTGGCTTCACTGCCAACATTTATTTCCGCAATTATTAGTAAGTCTCTTTTAATCATTGTGATAGTTGGTATGATTTCACTAGCAGTTCTGCGCTTAATTTAAAAAACGAATGGTACTGTGTAAATTAAATACTAAAGTCGATCATCTTGTGAACATTTTTTATATTTTATAAATAGTTTGTAGTTTATTTATAATGTATAGAATAAGAAAAGGCATGTAAAAAAGGCATTGTGCTATATTGCTCAATGCTTTTTTGTAAAACAAAAAATATATAAGATTATTTTCATAGTAATGATAAAAGAAGGGTACAGCTTATTTTTATAAAAATAATAGAAAATGAAATTTAGTAATTAATAATTAATTTTAAAGTTGGCGAACATTTTTATATGCTATTGACGATTTTTTCAATATTATCATCTTGCTGTGCTTTATATTCATCAAGCATATAGGCATAAGTTTTCGCATCTATTGTCATGTTTGAGTTTCCTAAACGTTTTGAAATGGCATATAAATCAATTACTTTACTCCTATGATAGAGAATGCAAAAGGTCATAAAAGTGTTGTATTTGTGTTACTTCTAAGAAATCTAAATTCGAGCAGTAATTTCTTAGAGGTTTTTTGTTTTTTAAATATTTAAATCTTATTTTTTACTTAAGCCAATTAATTCTATAGTAGACAATATAACTTCTCCAGCAGTTAAATCAGCCGTTACTTTGCTGACTTGACCTTTTTCAGTATCTTTGCCTAATATTTCGTTTAAATTATTATCAGACCCATCTTCTGATATTAAGTTACCCCTGCCTTTTATTGGCCGTATGACATATCTTCCGGGTTTAATATCAAGTCCTACTAACCATATACCAGCACTTATTTTTGTTTTATAAGTATATTTATCTGGTGTTGGCGTGAAGCTTGTAGACTCTATCCAGTCTAACTTGATTTTGTCGTTTTTTACTAAGTTGGTAGTAAAAGAAGTTAACTGATCTCCTTTATCATCGTTACCTAAAATAACGTTAATAGTGAAATCGCTGTTAGATAAATTACCACTGCCCTTGACAGCTTTAATAACGTATCTGCCTGGCATGATATCTCTACCGACCTTATACTTACCAGCACCTAAAGTAACTGCTTTAGCTGTGTTCTTCACTGGCATAAATTTGGTAACCTTTTTGGAAGCGTAGTCAGAAAGTCTTTTCCTCTTTTTTACAGATGATGGTTTTTTTGAATGATGTACAGTAGTCTTATATGCTTCATCATGACTCTCAGGATCATTTGAAGTTGATACAAAGAAACCACAAATTAAAACTAGTATTAATCCCCATACCCACCAACGTTTCACTAATGGCTCATTTGATGGATTTTTACTTGGTGTTAATGCTTCTTTATAATCTTTGCTATTTTTTGATTTTCTGTCGCTAATAATCATGTAAATAACAAATATTATTAGTGCAATTATCCATAAAAATTTCATTTGCCTTCTCCCATTATATTTTTAACAATACAATTACAATTTACCATTTTTATAAATGTCTTAAAAGAATAAATTGGCATATGTTTTTCAATGCTATTGAACAGCGTATTCTACATGGACAACTTTACTTAAAATTTTTCCCGGCTTATCTTTGTTTAAAAACAATTGAATCATAATCATTATTTTCAGGCATTAGAAGCTGCATGGAATTGCCTTTGCGATATAACCATAAGCATCTTATAGAAGGCACTTATCAAACGCGTATTTTAATAAATCTGCCATCATTTACTTTCACTTTCTGATATCACTGTCCATTAAGTTACGTATAACATCAAAACGCTAGATAAGAAATTACAGCCTGACATTGTAGGTCTGGTTAAAGGTTATGAGCGCGATAATATTAAAAATATTCAGATCAACTAAATAGCTAAAACAATAAAGAGCAATTTTAGTAAAACTGCTCTTTATCATTTTTATGCCGTGCGAGAACATAATAAAAGCTTGTAATAGGTGATACTACAAGCTTTTTAACTTAATTTAAGGAGAGTACAGGATTTGAACCTGCGCGCCAAGGAAGAACTTGGTTCGCCGGATTTCGAGTCCGGTGCATTACCACTCTGCCAACTCTCCATAACGAATAACATTATACCTTAACTGAAATTTTTTTCAACTTGCCATTTTCTTCTAAATTGAACAAGTGCGTGTTTGTTATGTATTTGCTTGATGTAATATCGAAAAAAGCAATTAAATCAGCTACACACTAGATAGCAACTTTATTCTTTTAAATCACCGATTGTCTTGAGATAGGTTTTAATTTTTTGTTCTACAAACTTGATATTATCGTCAATTTTCTTTTCCTGTTCATGTAAATTATCAAGCTGCTTAAACAGTAAAACAAGTCTGTCAGGTATAGTTTGGTCACCCTCATAGCGTAATTTGGTGTATTTTTGCATTTCTTTAATACTCATACCAGTCTTTTTTAAGCGGGAAATGAAACTAATCCATGCTACGTCTTTTTCAGTATAAATGCGACGATTATTTTCATCACGATTTGGGAAAAGTAATTTTTGCTTTTCATAATAACGCAGTGTGTCGATTGAAAAGCCACTAAGTTTCGAAAATTGACCAATTGAATATTTCATTGTAGTTCCTTTCTAAAAAATTCAAGCTAGGTAAATGATACATCGTCATATTTTACCACTACCAAAAAATTTTGAAATAGTAGTTGACATGGACTATACTCCAGCAACTATTCTATAAACCGTTAAAAAAGTTTACAAAACAAAAAGGAGAAAAACTATGAAAAATGATGAACGTTATCAAAAAGGTTTAGTAAATTTAGAAAAAGTTGATCAAGAGGGCGGCAAATCAGTTATTGATTCACTAGCTGGTTTATCTGAAGATGTAGGGCGCTACATTATTGAATTTGCATTTGGTGACGTATACGATCGTGGTGTCCTGGATCTAAAGCAAAGGGAAATGATTACCATTACAACTTTGCTGACACAAGGAGACACTGAACCGCAACTGAATGTTCATATCAATGGCGCTTTAAATGTCGGCTTAACGCCAAAGGAAGTAATCGAGACATTTATTCAAACTATTCCTTACGTGGGATTTCCGAAAGTGTTAAACGCGATTAATGTTGCTAAAAAGGTATTCAAAGATCGTGGAATAGATTTCACGCAATCGAATAAAAGTGAATAAAGTCATGACTAAAACTAGTTACTGTTATAAGTAAACTAGTTTTTTAATCAGAAGCTGTTATAGTTCGTATTTTTATGACTATAAAACAAGCATGCATGAATTTAATTGTAAGTTAATTTTTGAGTTAAAGAAGTGAAATATGGAAAGTTCATTATCTAAGCGTGCAGCTGTTATTGACACAATTCCAACAGTTTTTGGCTATTTAGGAATTGCGTCCGCTTTTGGTGTGATCGCTCGCTCAACAGGTTTTTCGACTATTACAGTAATCATGATGTCAATCATAATCTATGCTGGATCAGCACAATTTACCACTGTTAGTATGCTAGTAGCAGGTAGTCCGATTGCTTCAATTATTTTTACTACATTTATGGTCAATTCAAGGATGATTTTAATGAGTACAACGGTGGCACCGTACTTTAAGAAAGATAAATTGGGCAAAGGTATTTTAATTGGCACGCTTTTAACTGATGAAAGCTTTGCTCTAGCAATGAATAAACTTAATTTTACAAATGACAAAATGAATTTCAGTTGGTTCAATACTGAAAATATGATTTCATATAAAACTTGGGTATTTGCTACAGCGATTGGTGCCATACTTGGCAACTTTATTAAAGATCCAAAACAATTAGGTCTTGATTTTGCAAATGTGGCAATGTTTATTGGTTTGTTATATTTGCAAGTAAACAATGATAAGTCTTTAAATAAGCTGTTACAAGTAATAGTAATTTTACTGACAATGTTGTTGACCTATATTTTGACAATGATTTTGCCACCCAGTATGGTTATTATTGTTGTAACCCTTATTGGATGTGCATTGGGGATGGTAATAAAACGTGTCTTCTT
Source organism: uncultured Lactobacillus sp. (assembly GCA_946477855.1). Taxonomy (GTDB): domain Bacteria; phylum Bacillota; class Bacilli; order Lactobacillales; family Lactobacillaceae; genus Lactobacillus. Next base: position 13,349 of record CAMKZU010000010.1, on the reverse strand, counting down.
CTAACTATTTGTTTTTGACTATTATCGGATGTGGACTTGCAACTTGGCTATCGCGGATACTTCCTTTTGTTTTATTAAAAAAATTCACTTTACCTAAAGCAGTGGTTGAATTTCTATCTTTTGTACCGATAGTTATAATGTCTACTATGTGGTTTTGCAATTTATTCACCGCTCAACCAGGTCAATTGCCAAAAGCTAACCTTGAATATCTTGTTGCTTCAGTTCCAACTTTTATAGCAGCGGTTATTAGCAAATCACTTTTAGTAATTGTTATTGTTGGGGTAGTTTCTTTAGCTTTATTACGATTTTTTATTTAGTGAAAGATCGATCAATAATTGGTTTATATTTCTGTAAATTTGAATTAAAAAAATTGTGAGTTATACTAATAAAAGTTGCTAATTTGTGCAAAAATCAAATCGGTTCTTAAATTAAATAAATATTTTGGTTGAAGTGAAAGACTTTCAAGAATTGTTCTCAGGTTTGGGTTGCCTGAGCAATTTTGAAGGTCTTTTTTGCTATAGAAAGCTGGAAGGTAAATGAAATTTTTAGGAATGCTAGTTGTTATATTAATAGCTACCCTAATTGGCGGACAATTTAGTGCAAGGTTAAGATTACCAGCTGTTGTCGGCGAATTACTAGCTGGGATAGTGATTGGACCGGGAATCTTTAATTTGGTACAACCGGGCGGAATCATTAAAGTGTTCTCCGACATCGGTGTGATTTTTTTGATGTTTTTGGCAGGTCTAGACAGTGATATTAAAACACTAAAAAAACTTTTTCGTCCTAGTGTGTTGGTAGCTGCCTTTGGCATGATAGTACCAATTATTATTGCTTATATAACAGGCATTCTCTTTAATTTTTCACAGGTTGAAAGTTTATTTTTAGGCTTAACTTTTTCAGCTACTTCGGTTTCAATTTCGGTAGCCGTTTTGCAAGAAATGGGACGCCTGGAAGGAAAGGAGGGCATGACAATTTTAGGTGCTGCAGTAGCAGATGATCTGCTCTCAATATTACTTTTGAGCATTGTTAGTGGACTGACAGGTGTTTCTGAGCAAGGTTCAAGTATGGAAAAAAACTTTATTATTAGCCTCCTTGTTCAGGCAGCCTTTCTTATATTATTAGTTCTTCTTAGCATTTATGTCATACCTCGGTTAATTAGCTTAAGTCAGCGTCTGACATTGCCTGTTCCAGAAACCTTGGTGGCAATGATTATTGTGGTATTAGCTTCTTGGGCTGCTGAAGAAGTAGGACTTAGTAACGTGATTGGCGCCTTTTTTGCCGGTTTGGCTCTCAATCGTACCTCAGCACAGAAAATTCTCAAAAAGAATTTTACCGTCATTGGTTACAGTAGTTTTATCCCCGTATTCTTTGTCAGTATTGGTTTGGACATGAGCATTAGAGGAATATTACACGATTTTATTTTATTTATCGTTTTGATTATTGGAGGTGTTTTATCAAAATTAGTTGGCGCAAGCTTGGGCGCAAAAATTGCTGGGTTTAGCAATTCCAGTTCCTTGTTAGTCGGGACCGGAATGGTTTCGCGCGGTGAAATGGCTCTCGTGGTTGCACAGATAGGTTTGACAAACCATCTACTTGCGCCAGCGGCATATTCAACTGTGATTGGTGCGATCATTATGACAACTGTGATTTCGCCCTTTCTGCTTAAATGGTCAATAATAAAAATGGATAAAGATAGATAAGGCAAAAGGACAGTTGACAGCAGTCATTTTCATAGATCTGACTTTCTAGTTAAATTTCTTAAAGTGACTTAAAAGTTATGTTAGTATTAAAAACGTGTTTTTTAACTGAAATTCAAGTAGAAGGTAGGAAGGTCGGATGAAAGTTCAGCTAAAAGCTGATATTTTTAAATTAAAATGGTACATTAACCAAATGCGTGGTTGGAGTTTTAAAACATATCTCTTATTAATGCTGGGGATTGGTATTATTATTGGGACTACTGTTGCGTCTCCAATTGATCAAATTTCATTATTGACAATGGTTGCTGCAATTTTAGGTTTCACTTGTACTCTTGCTATTACTAACGCCAGACAAATTAACGGTATTTTGGGTTTGATTTCAGCTACAATTTACATTATTGTTTCCGTTTATGCCCAAAATTATGCCAATGTAATTTTACAGGGCGTATATATTGTTATTTTGGATTTACCAGTATTGTTGTTGCCGTCTTGGTCTAAAGATACGGAAAAACATATTCATGGTTTGACACTGACAAAGTGGCTTCTTACCATTATCTTTTTTGCCGTAGTGCTAGTTTTACTTTATCTGCTAGATACAAAAATTTTCACTAGTCCTAGGCCCTTAATCGATGCAACAGCGGGAGCAATCGGAATTACTGGATCTCTTCTTTGCACATTACATTTTCGCGAGCAATACTATTTTTGGACTATTCAAGGAGTACTTTCAATTATTTTATGGGGAGTTACCGCATTTCAAGGGGATGCTAATCTCACTTTATTTTTAACATATATTTTGTATTTAACTAATGATTTACTGGCATTTACCGATAAGCATGTTAGCTGGTTTCATTGACAAAAAAGAAGTCTTTCATGTAAAAGACTTCTTTTATTTTGCTAAATGTTTTTTGACAATTCTACTTAATATCTTAGTTGCACCTTTGCCAGCCTTATCATCATAATAGGATTGGTAGCGAGTATCATTGTCATAAGCATCGACTATTCCTAAATGAATTTTAGTAGAATAATTAGGCATAATAATTCGCAGCCAGTTTTGATGCTTGGTAAAGACATCATCACTCAAATCGGCTTCTTTAGAGGGATCTTTTACAATTGCTTGTAAATCGCGCACTAAATCAGCTTCAGTTTGTTTCATTTTATTATATTTTGCTTCAGTAAATTGACTTTTTTCAGACATGACTTCCTCCTGTAATTTGTTAAGATACTTAAATAACTATAGCAACATTAGCTTGAAAAATCATGTCTAAATTTATTTGCGGAAAATTAACCAGGCATAATTGGTAATGCTGGGCAAAAGACAAGAAATCTAATAAATAAAGCGCTATAATTAAGAGAGAGGCGAACTAATGATCACTTTTGTTTGGGCAGAAGATGAAAAACACCAAATTGGTCTAGATGGACATTTACCTTGGAAACTGCCTGCTGACTTACACCATTTTAAAAAAATAACTTATGGACATCCCATTGTCATGGGTCGAAGAACTTTTATGAGCTTGCCTCATATTCTACCAGGTCGCAAGCATATTGTTTTAACAACTAGTCAGAAATTAAAAAATAAATTACTTGCTGATCAAAGAGTTTTAATAATACCTTCGATCAGTGAATTACAATGCTGGATTCACAAACATGAAAATCTGGAAATTTGTGTAATAGGTGGTAATTCGGTCTTTGACGCCTTGAAAAATCAAGTAGATTGCTTAGAAAAAACTGAAATAAAAGCCACTTTTACAGCTGATGTGACAATGACAAAACTTAATTATAGCCCTTTTAAGATAGTAAAAAGGGAATTTCATCAGCCTGACAATTTAAATCTTTATCCTTATGAATTTTTAACTTATATGAGAAAGGAGAAGTAACATGAAACAAGTAATTGCTTCTACCGTCGTTTTGATAATTTGCATACTGACTTTGATTAGCAGTTTTATACTGGCAGAAAACTTAAATCATAATTATTGGTGGCAGGTAATTGGTATGGCCATTGTAACTTTTGCTGTGGGACAATATTTTTTTAAAATAATAAAATCATATCAAACAGCTAAAAAATAATTTATTTTTCGGTTGACAGATGATTTTTTAGATGTTAAATTAATAAACAATTAAATAATTAATACATCTTGAAAAGCAGAGTAGCTATTATTTTTACTAATAAAGAGAGCTGACGTTTGGTGAGAGTCAGTTAGTAAGGTGTAGTGAATATGGGCTTGAAACGATGACTGCTAGTGATATTTAGCTAGTGGCGGAGTTGCATCCGTTAAGATTGCAAGCTATTGTTAGATAGCTGTTGAGGTTTATTACGTGAGTAATAAGCAAATTAAAGGTGGTAACACGAAGCACTCGTCCTTAGATTAGGATGAGTGCTTTTTTTATTGAAAAATTGGGAGGTTTTTCTAATGACTAAAAAAAGTCGCAATATAATTATTGGAGTAATTGCAGCCATTGTAATTATTGCCATTGCCTGGTTTAGCTTTGGCAAAAAAGGAGATAGCAATCAAAAGAACCACGTTGTTACTGTAGGTATAGTTAGTGAATCAAAACCCAAAGAGGTTATTTGGGATCACGCAGCAGCCTTGGCCAAGAAAAAATATGGCATAACAATTAAAGTCAAGAATTTCACTGATTACAATCAACCAAATAAGGCAGTAAAAAGTGGAGACATAGATCTAAATGCTTTCCAACATTATGCTTTTCTTAAAGCTTGGAATAAAGCCAATCATGGTGGATTAGTAGCCATCGGACGCACAGATATAAATCCGATTAGACTATATTCAAAGAAATATCATAAATTAAGTGAGCTGCCAAAAGGTGCTACAATTGCCGTACCAAATGACGCAAGTAATGAATCCCGTTCCTTACTCGTTTTGAAAAATGCTGGTCTAATTACATTACGCAAAGGTAAAGCTCTTGTGACCGTTGCAGATATTGTAAAGAATCCTAAAAACATCAAAGTTAAAGAAATTAGTGCCGATCAATGTGGCCGGGTAATCAATTCTGTAGATGCAGCAGTTATTAATAATGACTTTGCTCGTCCAGCAGGTTTAGGTGAAAAACAAACAATCTTTGTTGAGCCGGTAAATAGAGATTCTTACCAGTGGATAAATATTATTGTAGCTAAAAAAGATCAAGCAAAGAACAAGGACTATCAGGCAGTAGTCAAGTGTTATCAAACTGCTGAGACTAAACGGATACAAAAGAAATATTATGGCAACATGACTAGAAGTGCTTGGGACATTAAATTGAAGTAAAAATTTTAATGATCGGAGAAGATTGTAATGGGTATTATTGATTTAGAACACGTAAGTGTAGATTTTCCTGATAAAAAAGGCAAAACTGTACAAGCAGTTCATGATGTTAGTTTAACTGTAGAAAAAGGTGATATATATGGCGTTGTGGGCTTTTCCGGGGCTGGTAAGTCTACTTTAGTCAGAACAGTTAACCTTTTACAAAAGCCAACAGCCGGCAATATTAAAGTTAACGGAACTGATTTTGTTAAAGATGGCAAACAGGTGATAGCTAACAAAGATTTACAGCTAGCTCGCAGAAAAATTGGCATGATTTTTCAGAATTTTAATTTATTAAATGAAATAAGCGTCGTTGACAACGTGTCCTTTGCCCTGAAACATTCTGGATTAAAAGAAAAAGAAATAAAGGAAAAATCATTAAAATTATTAGACTTAGTAGATTTAAGAGACAAAGCAAATTTTTATCCGGTACAACTTTCAGGAGGCCAGCAGCAAAGAGTTGCTATTGCCAGAGCTTTAGCGAATGAACCAGATATTTTGATTTCAGATGAGGCTACCAGTGCTCTTGACCCCCAAAATACTCTCCAAATATTGACATTGCTCAAAAAGCTCCAAAAAGATCTTAACTTAACTATTGTCTTAATAACTCATGAAATGGCTGCTATTAAGAAAGTTTGTAATAAAGTTGCCTTAATGCAGTCTGGGCAAATTGTTGAAAAAGGAAGTTTAAGGGATGTTGTGCTACATCCTAAAAATGATTTGACCAAGAGTTTCGTGGGTGGCTCTTTGGAGGTAATCAACACTTTGAAATCTCTTAATATTGATAAACTTGACAATGATAATGAAGCTATTTATCAACTTGTTTATAGTATGGCTAATGTCACTAAAACAATTGTTGTTGATTTGTATCGTGAAGTAGGGGTCGAAGCCAGTATGTTATACGGCAATGTTGAATTGCTTGATGATGAGCCAATTGGTACTTTACTTGTTCAAGTCAAAGGAGACAAGACAAAACAGCAAGAGACGGTTGCTTATTTAAGAAAAGCAGAAGTTGCTGTCACTCGTTTAAACGAAAAGGGGGATCTATATGAGTAGTTGGTTTAGCAAAGTTTTTCCCAATGTTGTGCAATTAGGCTGGCTGGGAGATACTGGCTGGGGCACCAGCATTATTCAAACTCTGTATATGACTTTTTGGGCCGGAATTTTTGGCGGTATTCTAGGAATGGTTTTTGGTATAGTTTTAGTCTTGACAAAGAGTGATGGCATCAGGCCTAATAAATTTTGGTTTAACCTTTGCGATAAAATTGTTTCGATTTTTAGAGCAATTCCATTCATCATTTTACTGGCATTCATTGCTCCAGTAACACAAAAAATTGTGGGTACCCAAATTGGCATTCAAGCGGCTTTAGTTCCTCTTACATTAGGCTGTTTCCCATTTTATGCGCGACAGGTTCAAGTAGCACTTGAAAGTGTTGACCACGGTAAAATTGAAGCAGCACAGAGTTTAGGAGCTACGATCTGGGATATTATATTTAGCGTTTATTTAAACGAAGCCAGATCAGAACTTGCTCGTGTTTCTACCGTAACGGTTATCAGTCTAATTGGTTTGACTGCAATGGCAGGTGCAATTGGAGCTGGTGGATTAGGTAATACTGCAATTTCATACGGCTATAATCGGTTTAATAATGACGTTACTCTTATTGCGACTGTTTTAGTTATTATTTTAATATTTATTGTTCAGGTTATTGGTGACTTTTTCGCTAACAAATTAAATCATCAAAATCGTTAAAAATTTAAAAACAAAATAAAAACAACGAGTTGAATCTCGTTGTTTTTTCGTATTTAAAAGTAGAATTATTTAACTGCATCCTTCAATGCTTTACCAGGCTTGAATGCAGGTACTTTAGTTGCAGGAATGGTTAAAGTTTTGCCAGTTTGTGGGTTTCTACCTTTTCTTGCTGCACGATTACGTACTTCAAAAGAGCCAAAACCTATGATTTGTACTTTTTCGCCTTTAGCCAAGTTATCCTTGATTGATTCGATTAAAGCATCGATAACTTTTTCTGCATCTTTTTGTTTAAGATCTGTCTTTGCTGAAACTTCTTTAGTAAGTTCAGACTTGTTAATTGAAGCCATAATTCTTCTCTTTTCTATAAAAAATATTACACATTCAATGCTATTAAATAGTTTGTATTTTTTCTATACCAATCCACCTAAAGCATTGTGTCGCTTGATATTCGGCAACTTTTATTATTTTAGCACACATATAGCAACCTTCAACAGTAAAAAGCTAAATGTTAGCTTAATTTTTGTTGTTTTAATAAGCGGTTGACCATTTGCAGATAATTAAGGTAAAGGGGTTTGAACCGGGAATGTTTCTCCTTTTGCCAGGGCTTGGGTTTACCGCAAAAATGTAAAATTGAGGTGTTTTTCATGACCCACTCAGTATTGATTTCACCTGTGCTCCTTGTTAAGTAAACAGAGAAAGCTCTAGCATCGTAGTTCCAGCGGGTTTCTGGAATTTTTAGAATGTCTTCTCCGTATAAGTAATTTAAGATATCTTGATCCGGTAAAATCAAAGTATCATGATGCTCTTCAATTGCTTGAGTAATTTCTGTAATTTTTATTTTTTTGCGCATCTGATCTAAGTCCATTAACATTATTCCAGAGTTAAAGTAGCCTGTTGATGTGCCTAGCCTAATATTATTGATTGAACTCATAATGTCCGTTAAACCTTCATGCACGGAAGCTGCAAACATTTTACCTTCAAGATCTAGTTCCCATAAGGGTACTATTGAGTTAATAACTAATATGTCAGGATCAAGATAAATAATTCGATGTAAATCAGGCGGCAAAATTTTACTTGAAAGTAATCTGAAATACATTTCTTTTGGATAATCATGCAAGTTGAGTAATGAATCAGGAAATTTAATATTCTTATTCATAGTTAAGGTGGATACTTTAATTCCTATTTTTTCCCCAAATTTTTTTAATTTATTCAGAGCGTGCTGGTTGATGTTATCGTAAATTAGCCAGACATGAAACTCTTCAGTCATATTGTTAAGCCTAAGAGAATACATCATAACTTCGAGTGGTTTGATATAGTTTTGGTCAATAGTGACTAGTATTTCAATTGGTTCTTTTTGCGACTTTTTCATGGATTTCTTCCTTTAACAACATTATTATGTTTTCACTATTTCTTAGTATAAAGCAAAAGTACATTATGTACCTCATAATATAAGTTATGAAAATGATATATCACAAAACAAAGCCGTAAATTAATTGTTTTGATTTTGTAAAAGAAATTATTTATTCAAAGTAGTAGAATGTATATAAATAAGTTTTTAACAATGAGGTGTTAACATGAAGAAAAAACTACTGTTAAGTGTAGCTGGAGTCGCATCTTTGACTTTAGGATTGAGTGTAACTAAGCCAGTGCTCGCTGCAGATACTCCTGCAGCAACCACCAATCAAAGTCAGACTAATAATGCAACTTCTAATACTGCGAAGGGAGATTCAAACACGACAAATACTAACGACCAAAGTAAAACCAATAATGGACAATCAAATACAACTGACAATACCAATAAACCTGCTACTTCTGATACAGACAAAAAGCCCAAGAAAAATAAAACTAATTCAAATAATGCGATAAAATATTTAGGCAAAACTGTCAAATTAAAGAGAAATGCCTATATATTTGACAGTAAGGGTAAAAGAATTAAAAACAAGAAACTGAAAAAAGGAACAATTCTTTCAGTTACGGGTTTTAACACAGTTAAAAATAAGAGTTACCTGCAAATATCATTGAATGGCAAGAAAACTAAGAAGAAAGAATACGTAAAGCCAGGTAATGTAAAGCTTTTTAAAGTTGCCAGCTATAAGGTAAAACGCAATGCTAAAGTTTATAATAGCCAAGGCAAGCTTCTGGTAAAAGGAAATAAATATTCATACGTTAAAAAAGGTACAACAGTTTTTGTATATAGTACAAAGAAGATCAAAGGTAAAAAGTTAGTAGGAATATCTGAAACACAGTTTTTAAAATGGTCTGATTTAGTTCATAAGACTGGTAAAGCAGTCATTAAATAATTGCGGTTTTGTTTTTCTTAGGAGGCATACAAATGACTGATCCTGTTTTAAAGAGAGTAGCTGTCAGAAAATATACGACTGAAAAAGTTGCTCAAGATGATATTGATAAGTTGATCAATGCTTTTCAAGCATCTCCTTGTGGCATGCATCAAGCTGATGTGATGCAGATGACAGTGGTTGAGGATGAAAAATTATTATCACAAATAGAACAAGTTACAAATAATGCTTGCTATAATGCCCCTTTATTATTTGTCATTAATGTCAAAAAGAACAATGAGTTTGGTGAAAGAGACGCATCTGTTGCTGCAGAAAACATAATGGTAGAGGCGGCAGAACTCAACTTGGGTTCGGTTTATCTAATGAATGCAGCAAGCGTGCTCAATTCTGCTAAAAACTTGGAAGAGAAGTTAGGTCTTCCGCAGAATTTTGAAACCTGTGTTATTGTTGCCTGCGGTCATGCTGCTGAACAACCAAATGATGATAGATCAAATAGATACAAAGTAGTAAGAAGATAAGAACTTAAGTTTAAAAATCAAAGACTTTAGCTATCAGCTGCATTTTAATGACGCTAGCTAAAGTTTTTTATTTTGACAAAATTTTTAATTTATTACAACACAAATGGTTTATATAAATGTTACTTGGTATAATAGTTATGTAAGCGTTACATTTATTTACTTAAGGAGCTAATTACATGAAAAAAATTATTAATGATCCTGCTAATGTTGTACCAGAAATGGTTAAAGGTATGGTGAGATCTTATCCTCAATTTATAACTAAAATAGAAGATGCTGAAGCTGTGATGAGAGCAGATAAAGAATCGATGACTGGTAAAGTAGGCATTGTCAGTGGGGGAGGCTCTGGCCATGAACCTACTCATGCTGGTTTTGTAGGTAAAGGGATGTTGAGTGCAGCTGTTTGCGGGGAAGTGTTTACATCCCCAACACCTGATCAAATATACGCAGCCATCAAAGCAGTCGATCAAGGTCAAGGTGTCTTTTTAGTAATTAAAAATTATTCAGGAGACGTCATGAACTTTGATATGGCAAAAGATATGGCTGATATGGACAACATCAAAGTAAAATCAATTGTAGTCGATGACGATATTGCTGTAGAAAACAGCACATTCACGCAAGGTAGACGTGGTGTAGCCGGTACTTTATTTATGCATAAGATACTTGGCGCCATGGCTCAAAACGGTGCAAGTTTAGACGAAATTGATGCAGCAGCCAAAAAAGTTTTGCCTAATATTAAAACAATTGCAGTAGCGTTATCAGCTGCTACCAATCCCGAAACAGGCAAACCTGGTTTTGTTTTAAAAGATGATGAAATTGAATATGGCGTAGGTATCCACTCAGAGCCTGGCTACCGTCGTGAAAAAATTAAGCCTGCAAAAGACTTGGTGTCTGAATTGGTAGGCAAATTAAATGATGAGATGCATTTAGATCACAACAAGAAATATGCAGTATTGGTTAATGGCATGGGTGCAACTCCATTAATGGAACAATACATTTTTAGCAATGACTTGCTTGATAAATTGGCAGAGTTTGATGTTAAACCTGCTTTCATGAAAGTTGGTAATTACATGACCTCATTGGATATGGCCGGTATTTCCCTCACATTTTTTGAAATAGCTGATGAAAAATGGCTCGGGTACCTTAATCAGCCCGTTGAAACAATTGCTTGGTAAAAGAAGGGAAAAATAATATGGGATTGACTGTAAACAATTTAATTGACTGGATAAATAATTTTTCCGCCAAAATCGAACAAAATAAGCAATATTTAAGTGACCTTGATACAGCTATAGGTGATGGTGACCATGGCTTTAATATGAGTCGCGGCATGAAAGCGGTTAGTCAAAAACTTTCTACTAAACCTGAAACTATTACTGACGTATTCAAGCAAATTGCTATGACTTTAATTTCGACGGTTGGTGGAGCTTCAGGCCCACTGTATGGCACTGCTTTTTTAGAAATGGCTAAGAAAAGCGCTACTAGTGATGATATAGGTGAATTACTGGAAGCTGCTTTGACTGGGATTAAGAAACGTGGCGGTGCTGAACCCGGAGACAAAACAATGGTTGATGTTTGGTCAGTGCTTGTACCTGAAATAAAAGCACATAATTTAACGCGAGAAAAAATTGATTCTGCTGTAGCTGCGACTAAAGATTTAGTTGCTAAAAAGGGTCGTGCTTCATATTTAGGAGAGAGATCAAAGGGTCATATTGATCCGGGTTCGCAATCTAGCGGCTATCTCTTTGAGGCTTTACTGGAAACTGAAGGCATACTATGAGTTTAGGTATCACTTTAGTATCACATGTTTCCGCAATACCTACAGGATTAACTAAACTTTTAGAGCAAGTTGCAAAAGATTTGTCAATCACAACTGCTGGCGGAACAAATGAAGAAGATATAGGTACCAGTATGGATAAAGTTTTGCAGGCCTTTTCGGACAATAAAGCTGATGAAATTTTGGCTTTTTATGATTTAGGCAGTGCCAAAATGAATATTGAATTAGCTACTGAAATGACTTCAAAAAAAATCCACTTATATGATGTGGCCTTTATCGAAGGAGCGTATACAGCAGCTACTCTGATTGAAGCTGGAGTTAATTTAACTGAAATAGAAAAGCAACTTGAGTGCTTAAAAATAAAAAAATAGGTTTAAAAAGATATAATCTGCTGCTTTGTCCTAATTTGGAAGGCATATCAAATTTCAAAGTTAACTCGTTCAATAAAAATAACAAATGTAAAATTATAACAAAAATTATTAAGAAATAGAATACAAACTTCATAAAAGCAAGAATATTAAATAACAATTATTTAAAAAAGATTGCACTCAACATTTTATTTAAAGAAAGGGTTTACACACGCTAGATTTTATAATATATTTTGTTTGGGAGTAATTTGCTACTAGACATTATTTTAGGTTTATTAACCTAATAATCGAAGTAGGAGATTTAAAAAATGAATAATAGCTTAACAATGCAAGTAGTGGGAGAGTTCATCGGAACTATCATCTTAGTATTGCTTGGAGATGGCGTTTGTGCTGGTGTCAATTTGAACAAGTCAAAAGCAAAAGGCAGCGGCTGGATCGTTATTTCTTTTGGTTGGGGTTTCGCTGTCACTTTCGGTGTATTTTGTGTTAGTTGGCTTTGCCCGGGACACTTTAATCCAGCCGTATCATTAGGAATGGCTCTTGCAAATAAATTGCCCTGGTCTTCAGTTTTGCCATATATGCTGGCACAGACAGCCGGAGGCTTTATCGGCGGTATCTTAGTTTGGCTAACCTATTTTCCTCACTGGGAAGAAACTACTGATAAAGAGGGCATTCTAGGTTCTTTTGCAACTACACCGGCCATTAGAAACTATACGTGGAATTTCTTTACAGAAATGATTGCTACATTTGTTTTGGTTTTCGGTTTGCTCGGATTAACTAATACTAAATTAGCAGCGGGTCTCAATCCGTTACTAGCAGGATTTTTGATCACGGCGATTTGTTTGTCCTTGGGAGGACCAACTGGCATCGCTATTAATCCAGCTCGTGATTTAGGACCAAGACTTGCTCACCAATTTATGCCAATTGCCAATAAAGGCGGTTCAGATTGGGCTTATAGTTGGGTGCCAGTCTTTGGACCACTTTTAGGTGGGGTAATTGCAGCATTATTATTCAATGTGATTGTCTAATGAAAAAGGCTCACGTTAACAAGACGTGAGTCTTTTTGTTTGCCCAAAATTATTGATATTCATCTGGTTTAAAATGTCGCAGTATTTCGATCCCTTTGCGCTGATATTTGTTAGGTATGAAGCTTTTTCTCATTGCTATCTGCATGTATGCCCACAATTTTTGCCCCGGCTTTAACCGAATGACATGTATATCGGAAACCTCTTTTAAGCTGCTTTCCATTGCAAGAGCAATTCCTACATTGCGTTTAACTAATTCAATCATCATTCTCATTGTAGTAGCAGTGTATGAAATTTGTGGCGTAAAATCGCCCAATTTTGCTTCCTGCTCAAGGCATTCTCTAGTTAAATAGCCTCTTTTGCGGGCGACAAATTTGCAGTTGCGCAGGTCTGCTGCACTAATTTGGTGGACATCCCGCCACTTATCGCTTGTACTGGTAATAATGACCAGTTCGGTTCTTTGCAAGTTATGGATAAAATATTCGGGATCGTTAATAGGAACCATCCACGAATATATTGCTACATCAACGGTGCCGTCGGTTAAATCAGAAAACGCGTTAGCCGATCTTTCAATTCTAGATTCAATTAAATTAGCAATATTTGCTTGATAAAATTTTTGTATAATAT
>CAMKZU010000009.1 GCA_946477855.1 uncultured Lactobacillus sp. | reverse complement strand
GCAAGTTAAGCGCCTGTAATTTTTGTTTGACGGTAAATTTAACCATAGTAAAACCTTCCAGTTGGATTTTTGTCCAATCTAGAGGGTTAACTTCAGATATAATGTCTTTTTTTAAAATGTCTAAATGATCCTCACAGACTCATATCACACATTTTTTAATATAAAACATTAAACTACTTAGTTATACTTCAAATCTAGATGATCAACTTCGACAAAGAGTCAAGAAACTACTGAAGTAATTGTGTAGCGAATTCATAAGAGATCTTTTTAGAAACTGGAACGTCTAACCAACCTTTTTCTTTATGAGAAATGTTAGAAAGTTGACTTGCATTCTTATATCCAAACTTTTTTACAGTTTCTTTCATTATCTCTAATTCGTAATTTTGAAAAATTGTACTATCAAACTTCTTTTTAGTTTTATAAATTGAATAATCTTCATTTTCATTACAAATCTCTATATATCCCATTTCCTTTATTAAAGGATATAGAGTGTCGTAATTATCAGGTACAGGACCATATGGTAATTTTACATATGACAATCCTGATATAGAACGAGTTTGTTTTTTATATGTTTTAAAATCTGTATAAAATAGCAATTTATTTAATTTAGTTTTTGAAACATTTTTAGCATGAGAAATCAGATAAACAATTAGATTTGAAACTTTTATAGCATCAAATTTAGAAAAGCCTGTAAATTTCGAGATTTTTTTATTAAAAAGGCTATTACAATACTCTACTGTCGAAATTTTATTAGTTGATTTATTGTTAAGAAAATTCTCTATAGATTCTTTACCTTTATCAGAAAGATTATTTTTCTTCGATTTATAATATTCATTGATTCTTTCAGGATGCTTTTCCAAACTAGTTAAAAAAAGGTTATTACTTTCACTTGGTAATGATCCTATTTCATAGACAGCTATAGTTGTAGGACTTACTCCTAAGAGAGTAGCAAAATCACGCTGATTAAGTCCATAACTCTTCCTAAGGTTCTTTATTCTATTTGGATCAATTATATTATGCTTTTTACGATATATATCAAATGCCTTATTTATAGCATCACTGTCAAGCTTTTCATCATAAATTTGTTTACCCGTATTAGCATCAAACATAGCAGCAGCTTTAATTGTTATATTTTCACCACGAATTTTATATGTTTCCTCAATTTCCTTACTAAATGGTTGCATTTTATTCTCCTTTTAAAAACGCTTGTTTTTCATTTCCCTTTCAGCATAATGAAATGAAATTATTCTAGCTTCTTTATCATTATCTTTATCAACTATTTTTAATTTAATATAAATTTGTTTATCTTTGAAAAAATCTTTTCCAAATTTCCAAACATATTCATCCGGTCTATCTCTATCCTTTTCAGGGCCACAGACATAATCATCAATTGTCAGACTCAATAAAATTTCTTTTATTAAATCGGGAGTTAACTCAAGCATAGTAGCATAATTTTTTCTTCTTGGAATAATATTTAATTTTCCTTCACTCACTAATATCTTGAATTCATTCAAAAATTCACTTATAAATGGGATCTGTAATTTAGGATTATTGTGCATGTTAATAAATTTCTTCTTTTAAGTCTTAATTCATAATCAATGTAACACTGCTACAAATTTGTAGCAATAGATATACTTATTAATTTATATTTTCTTTACCCAATTTACATATATTGTCCCTAATCATATGCACCGATTCTTTACTAGAGTTAGAGTAACTCTTTTCAACAGTCCATGTGAGTTTTACTTATAGTTACACTGCTTTAAGCCTTTTCTACAGTGATCCAGCAAGCAAGACAGCATGCAATAACGATAGCATTATGCAGACTAAAAGATATGGGACCAACTAAGAGATCACTAACTTGGCTGAACCGATAGTTTTTATTCGAATTTCTATATTACAATTTGGCTTGCATTAATCAGAATTTATATATGCTACTACTTATTCTATTAAATTTTAAAAATGTTTCTACCTAAATTATTTTACATATGTATTCTTTGTATTCTTCAGTTTAAGCTATAATAAAAATCACTACACATTTAGAAATATAATTTATTACTTCAGTATTATTACCAA
Source organism: uncultured Lactobacillus sp. (assembly GCA_946477855.1). Taxonomy (GTDB): domain Bacteria; phylum Bacillota; class Bacilli; order Lactobacillales; family Lactobacillaceae; genus Lactobacillus. The sequence continues at coordinate 63,921 of CAMKZU010000009.1, read as the reverse complement.
ACAATCTCATCTAAAATTTGTTTAGTGTTTCAATCAAGATCATTCTTAAAACATATAATAGTTGGTTTTTCAACAAATCTAACAGTATTTATGTTATCGCTCAGACTATTATATATTCCTCGTTATTAACACCGTGACTATAGTCGAATTAAACTATAGTAACAATTATAATCTTATATTTTGATTGAAACATAGATATAATCATGGAAGATGAACTAAATTAATATATTTTATACAGTTTTATATAATTTATACATAATCCTGTCTTTGACTAAGAATTTTATTTTTGTCCTTACTTAGATAATTTAAAGATACTAAAAAGCTCGAAGCTATTTTAACTTGAAGTACTCTATATTAGTCGAACGTTAATAATCTGACTATTTATGGAGCATTTTTCATGACTAAATATTCAATTGATCACAAAACTGAATTTTTTAGTAAATATTTGTTTGTCTCATCAAGAAATTTTAGCTGGCTTAAAAGTTAAATATATCTGGCAAACTTGTCGTACTCTGTATTAATAGCAAGACTTTTAATACAATCATTATGGTCATTAGGCCAGCTAAGGTAAATAAGGATCAAACAAACTAAAATACACGACTTCGATTAAATATAGAAATCGTGTATTGGGTCTTGTGGATGATAAAATGTTTAACTTTTTAGTTACTTTTCACTATATTAGATTCTTTTTTAATAGCTCGTCTTTTGCATAAAGAGATTTTAACGGTTTGTTTCTGTTTCTATTGCTTGTACAGCATTTCTTCCAGAATAAATGCAATATCCTGCTTCTGCTCCTGAAACAATTACATCATAGCTATCGCCAGTGATGACATTAGCTGCATCGTTACCTACAGCGTACAAGCCACTTATTTTTTGCCCATCATCACTTAAAACACAATTTTGCGGATCAACTCTTAAGCCACCCGCGGCACAAAATGCTCCGTCTCCAAATTCAAAAGCATAATAAGGACTATGTTTTAGTGGCACTAAAAACTTAGCGTCTTTTCCCAAATCCGTATCTTTCTCATTCTCGCATAAAGAATTATATCTTTGTATTGTAGCCTGTAAATTCGGCGTTTTAATTTTTTGAGCAAGTTCTGGGATAGTCTTTGCTACTGTCAAAAAGGGAGCATTATTAGTCAATGCGTTTTTAATTTGAATTTTTAGTTCAGCATATTTCTTACCTGTAATTGGACCACAGTTCTTACTTAAATAATCTATTTGGCTTTGATCTAAAATACCAAATGTCTTTGCTTGGCGTGCTAATGACCTTCCCCCAACACCCCAATTGGCTGATACATCTTCATTTGCAAAGCGATCACCTAATTGATTAACCCAAAGTAACCCTTCTCTAGTTGGTGCATTGTTAATGTCAGTTCCTCTAAATTCGTAAGCGGGAGTATGATCATCTTTTAGACTACCACCAAAACTCATAATGAAGCCTTTAGCTTTATACGCTCCAATACTCCAAGCAAGTTTTAGTCCATCTCCCGTATTTTTACCCGAATTCATAGGTGTTACTCTTCTTGAATCATAATCTGTTAATCGATCAATTAATGTTGGACTGTTTAAAAACCCTCCTGTAGCTAATATTACATAAGGAGCTTGTATAAATTGATGTTCATTATCTGAATAAGTCTCAAGAACAATGCCTTGTATTTCTCCGTTATCATTAAGTCGTAATTCCGTAGCTTTAGTTGAAGTAACTATTTCAATATTTTTGGATTCGGCAGCTTTTTGTAGACCATCATGAATAGCCGCAAAGCCATGACCCTCAAAAATATGCCATACTGATAACCCCTTTGTACCCAAATTCCTCATACTGCCAAATTTAACGCCATGTTTTTGCATCCAACGGATATTACCCGCAGATTTATCAACATAATCACGCCATACACGCATATCAGCTGTATGATGAGTAAAGTCCTGCTCAATCTTCAAAATCTGTTTTTTAGTAATATTGATACCATGCTGCTTTTGATAATCTGACTCAACTGCAAACATACCTTCAACATAGTTTCCTGTACCTCCTACTGTTCTGCCCTTTTCAACTAAAAGCGCGTTTAAGCCATGATCAGCAGCTTCTACTGCAGCAGCAAAACCAGATAGTCCTGCTCCAACAATTACCAAATCATATTTGCTTTTTCTAGTTATCATTTTTATCTTTTCCTTATTCTATAGAGGATAAACTAATTCAATAAATATCACACCGACAACCAGTGCAATCAATTGTAACGGTAACCCCACTTTAACAAAATCTTTGATGGAATAACCACCAGGATTCATCACAATTGCTAGTGTTGTGCTTGTTACAGGAGAAATACATCTTGCTGTGCTAGCAAAAATCAATCCCAATACTGCACCTCTTGGATCTAAACCCATTTGTAAGCAAGCAGAAGTCCACAGCGGAACAAAAATTGTCATGACGCCAATATTATTAATAAACAAAGCCATAATCATAGGAATTAACATGAACAATCCTAAGAGCAAGAAATGATTATGAATATTACTTGCAATCCCAGCGACACCTGTTCCGATAAGCTTTCCAGCTCCAGTATATTGAAGTGAATTAGCAAGAGCTAACATGCCTGCAATAAAGAAAATCAAATTCAAATTAATAGATTTTAATGCTTCCTTGTTGGTTACAATGCCGCAAATAACCATCAAAATCGCTCCAGCAGTGGAAAAAATGTAGGATTTCATCCCGATGTATGATGAAGCAATCATTAAGATCACAGTAGCAAAGAAAATGACTATGCCAACTATATTTTTTCGAATTGGCAATTCAGTATCAATTGCCTGAGATTGTTGTGAACTCTCTTCATCATCGACATTTTTGGGATCTTTATTAGGCAATAAATTATAGCCAATAGTTGCACAATAAATTATCACTACTACTACAAGGGGAATTCTGGTAATTAAAAAATCGTTTACACTTAAAGGCGTTTTAGCTCCTAAATTAGTCATCATAGACGAGAATGATAAATTCAAAGCTCCAACTCCAAGAAACCATGATCCAGTGCTTACATACGATATTACAGCTAAAGGATATAAGAATTTGCTGGATTTAATATTAATTTCTTTTGCCACTCCCTGCAAGATAGGCATTAGAATTAGCAAAGTTACTACAGCACTCGTTGCAGTTGCCAGTAAGAAAGTTATCACTCCCAATATTACAATCAACCATCTTGGATGACTACTATATTTTTTTAGTATGCCTGCTAATTTAGGAATAAGTGTTGTCTTTTGTAAACCAGCTCCAACTACGAACATACCAGTTAGAATTACCACTGCATCATTTCCAAAACCGGCAAACACCATATTGGTTGGCTCAAGATTAAAAAGTAGAACTGCAAAAATAATAAATGCACCAATAATTGACATCGGGAATTTGCCTGACACAAAGGCTAGTATGACCACTAAAGTCAATATAACACTCAACCAAATTGAAATTGTCATCTTGATTGCTCCTTACCGTAACTAGCAGCATATTTCTTGACTAATATGCTCAATTTTTGAATCAACAAAAACAAATAATATTCACATTTCATAGTGATCCTCCGTATAAAAATATTGTTATCACTTCCACACATAGTATAATTGAATAATAAGCACTCAAAATAACGTAATAGAGAATAGTAATATATAAAATTGGAATAATAGATATGAACTCAACTCAAATTAAATGTTTTATTTCATTAGGAAAGACTCTTAATTTCACAAAAACAGCAAAAGAATTATTTTTAACACAACCAACAGTATCAAAAAATATTGAGAACCTTGAAAAAGAAGTTGGAGTTGCTCTTATATCAAGAAAACATCGTCATATTCAATTGACTAGTAAAGGCCAGTATTTTTTTGAACAAATTAAAGCCATTGACCAGGAACTCACTTACACTTTACAAAAAACCAGATCAACTAATATGACTAAAAAAGCTACTGTGACGATTGCATTTACAAATATCGCTTTTGAGCAAAAATTTTTGCCTATTTTTTTAAAGTTAATAAAGCAACAAGGTAAATGGGACATTAAGCTAAAGCCTAATATGTTAACCGGTATGAACATAAAAAAAGAACTGGATTCTGGACAAGTAGATTTTGCTTTATTCCAGTCAGACTATTTTTATGAAGAGAAATATTCGTTCACCCCATTTTTTAAATCTGGTTTTTCAGCAATCATTAAAAAAAGTAATCCTTTGAAAAAATACATTAAGATACCAATTTCCGTACTACATAAACACCAAGTATTTTTATATAGCCCTTCTATTAATTTACGTTCTTTACAAATTCTAGAAGATGCAATTAATCTGACCTACGATAAAAAGGCAAAGCCCTTGGAGGTCGTTAACAAAGTTGCAGTAGCAAAAATATTAGTATCTACAACTACAAACAGCATTGCTATCGTTCCTAGTTTAATCTACAATCCTGATAATCCTGCATTTTACTATCGTTTTCTTGAGTGGAACAAAAGTTACAGCTATGGCAGTGCTTATCTTATCCCAACGAAAGATAAACCATTTTTCGCAGATATTATTAATACAATGCGCGAGGCAATTAAAATTGCTAAAAGCAATTGGAAATAAGAAACAATCCTAGTAGTAGGATTACTTTTTTATATATTTAAAAGTGGCTGCCTGCTAAACTATTCCCACACTGAATAAAAGATAGCCAATTATCATTGCAATGAACGGATTAACAACACACGTTACGAAAACGTAAGGATAGGAATCTTTTAGTTTGACGTGAGCTACAGAGCTGGCAACAACTGGACCACTAGAAAATGGTGAGCATCCCGTCCAACCAGAGGACATAACTGCTAATCTATGAAGTGCCCCAAAATTAAGGTTCATAGTTGATAAGTGCGTTCCAAACGAATTTAGCCAAATTCCAATACCACCACTGGCTGAACCTGAAATTCCCGAAGCGATACTTACCACTAACATTGAAATTAAATAAACATTGGAATGGCTATTAGATATTAATTTTACAATATTAGCAAATTGAGGTGACATAGTCGCAACTCCACCAAATGCAACTACAGCTGAAGTTGTCATTAACGCATTAATGCCATTATTGGTTCCTGTTTCTAAGGTTTCACCAATATGATCATGCAATTGTTTATAAAAAAGAATAAAAGCTAATACATTAGCAGTAAACATAGCGATCACAACAGAGAAATTAGCAGCAAACTTATTTTTAAGAATAAAGATCAAAGCCAACATCACAATTATTGGTAATACAGCCAGCCAGAAATTCATGTTTTGGGAATTTTGTTTATTTTTACCGCTGTTTTCAGGATCGAGATTTACATAATGTTCTCCTTTTTGGGCACATTTTCGTTTGGCATATTTCAAATACAGATAATTAGCACAAAAAACATAGATACCACAAATTATACCTATAGTTGCTCCAGCATATATATTCGTGTGAAAATATTGTGTAGGCATAATGTTTTGAATTTGAGGACTCCCCGGTAAAGTGGTCATACAAATCGTTGCTGCTATCCCCAAAATAGTCGCTGGAAAAAGCTTAATCGGAATATCTGCTTCTTTAAATAGGATAACTGCAATTGGATATAACGTAAAGGCAACTAAATAGGTCATAATCCCGCCATATGACAGAATTAAAGTAACTATCAGCAGGACTAAAATCACACTGTTTTCACCAATTTTATTTACTAAAGTTGAAGCTATTTTTGAAGCCGCACCACTATCTGACATTACAGCGCCGAATAAAGCTGAGAGAAAAAAGATTAGGAAAAAGTCCTTAACATAATTTCCCATTGTCACACCATATCCTTGCGACAAACCTTTCCATAAATCAACTCCACCAATTAAGATTGCTGCTAAAGAAGCAATTAAAGATGCTGGAATCATATTTACACCTTTAAAAATAAGAAATACCAGCAATACAATTGCTACAATGATACTTGTAATATATAAAGCCATAGCTCTAGCTCCTTACTTCAAACTGTTTAACTTCATCCCAATTTAGTTCAATTCCTAAACCGGGCTTATCTGGTGCTAAGACGTAATTCATATTCTGATCTGTTGTGAATGGCTCTTTTAAAATATCTGTTCTTAACGGGTTATAGTTAACTTCGTCTTCTACTGGAAAAGCATTAGGGATAGCCGCTGCCATTTGTAAGCTGGCTGCGAAATGGACAGCTGAGCCAAAAGAGTGCATTGAAATTCGCTTATAATGGGTTTCTGCTTCAGCCGCAATTTTCTTAGTAGCAGTAAAACCGCCACACCAACCAATATCTGGTTCAAGAATATCTAAATAATAACTGTTAACTAATTTTGAAAAGTTAAAGATATTTTGTTCTCCCTCGAATCCCATAATTGAAATTTCTGGAAAAGCTTCATGAAGTTTTTGATACCCAGCTGTATTTTCAAACGGATACGGTTCTTCAATGCAGCTAAGTTTAAGGTTTTTAAGTTCTGCAAGCACATGATTAAAAATTTCTGGAGTCCAAGCCGAATTGCAATCTACAATAATTCTGCTGTTTTTACCCACAGTTTTCCTTAAAAGAGCAATCCGCGTTATGTCTTCCGCAAGAGTCACACTATCTGATTGGTCTGCTGAGTATAGGCATGGATTACCATCAACATCATTATCACGACCAATTTTAATCTTAAAAGTTTTGTATCCCTTTTTAACCCAACTCTTGATCGTATCTGCCATATTATATTTAGCAGTATGAAAGTAAAAACCGCCTGATGCATATGAAGCCACCTTGTTAGAATGACCACCTAATAATTTATAAAGCGGCATGTGACAAATCTTGCCCAAAAGATCCCAAAGTGCAATGTCAATACCACTAATAGCACCTAAAATAAGTCCTCTTCTTCCATGCGCAATAGTGCGCCAGTACATTTTCTGGTAAAGCTGTTCAATATTCGTTGGGTCTTCATTCAATAGCATAGGCTCGAATTGCTGTTTGATAATGGCACTCTGAATATTAGTCGGACTGCCATAACTCCATGCTTCACCTATACCATATAAATCGGTATTTGTTTCTATTTTCACTAATAACGCTTGTCTAGCGGGGTTAGTACCCATAGCATCACTAAAGACCAAGTCATCATCGTATTGATACTTGAGCCTATAGGTTTTAATTCCTGTTATTTTCATAATTAGCTCTCTTTCTATTAGTTCAGTATTTCACAAATATAGTTAAAAGAAAAGGCAAGCTTTTCATATAGCATGCCAACTAAAATTGATTAGTTTTCTCTATTCTATCTTTGACCGCTTTGACAGCTGTTTGGTATTTTTCGTTTTCTGCCTTGGTTAAATGAAGATTACACCGTTTCAAAATACCGTCCTGACCCAAAACTACAGGCCAGCTTAAGTAAAGATCATTTTCAGCATCATAATTCGAAACTGGTACGACAGCATGGGCATCGGAAAAAATATCTTCAATCAAGCGCCATGCAGTTGAAGCAATTGCCCAGTTAGTATAACCCTTGCCTTTTGAAACAACTTTTGAACTGTGGTTGGGTTCTGAGTTTAGTTGCTTTTCCTGCTCTTCTGTAAAAATGTCGTCAGCTTTTTTGCCAGCCGCAGAAACAGTTGACCATGCAGTAAATTGCTCAGCACCATGTTCTGCTATTACATATCCATGCACATTGTGTGGATCAATAGCCAATTTTTCAGCAACAAACCGTTTCATTCTAGAAGTATCAAGAAAAGTACCTGTCCCAAAAACGTGTTTTTTAGGTAATCCAGTATATTTGGCATATAAGTCAACAATTACATCACAAGGATTTGTAATATTTAACAAGATGCCATTAAAACCGGAATTCTTAATTTTTGCACTGATTTCACGTACGCCAACTGTATTTTCTTCGAGTTCTGCCTGCCGGCTACCTGTCCTAGCTGTAGCACTAATATCGCCAAAAGCAGAAACAATTAGATCAAAATCTTTCAACTTGGCCCAATCTGCTTTATTATCCCAATCTGCTTTATAAACGTTAACAGTATAGTGATCACGAGCAATAGCATCATGCAAATCACGATATTCAGATTCAATTTTGTCTGCTTTACGATCAAATAGCAGTAACTGACCTGCAGTACCGTGGGTAAATAATGTATAAGCAACTGTAGCGCCAACATGACCTAAACCAATAATTGCAATTTTATGCATTTAAAATCCTCCTACACTTTTCTCTTGTTATTTTTAGTTTATATTAGAAGCATTTTCAAATATATTCCCGATTATTTCATGAGTAGTCCAAAAAGTTCATGTTATTGAAAAGTTACATAGTCAATATTTTGATGTGAAATACTATTGAGAGCAACCCCCTGAGAGTTTTTGATATGCGTAACTAAAGCTGCTACCGCTGCTTTCTTATCATTACCTTCTATCGCTTTAATTACAACTATATGTTCTTGAGCAGATTCTAAGTAACGTGAATTATAGCTTAACTGCATCCTTACCCGCTCTACCTCATCATCAACGTGTTGCAAAGTTGAGCTTAAATATTCATTGGCACAAGATTCACTTATAAGACGGTGAAACTTATTATCTAGCTCGAAAAAAGAGTAAATATAGTGTTTGCTAAGTTTTAGCGGTTGCTTCTTAATTAAATTAATTAAAGCTATTTTGATTTTTGTCATTGCAGCAGTATTTATGCTGTCCCAATAGTTATTTAATATAAATGGTTCAAGCAGCAGTCTGGCTTCATATGCGTGCGCAATACTCATCAAAGAAAGGGGCTTAACTTGTACGCCTTTTTTGGGAATAACTTGCAATAATCCTTCTTCTTCTAATTTGGCAAATGCTTCACGCAATGGAGTTCTACTTGCTCTGAGTTCTTTTTCAAAATCCGTTTCTCTGATAAAAGTACCAGGCTTTAATTGGCAACTAATTATCTGCTTTTTTATTTCTTGGTAAATTTCTTTTTTTAAAAGAGTCATTTTATTTTTCCTTTCAAACAGCAAAATTTTAATAATTATTTTTCTGGGATCCATCCCGGATACTTTGCGTATCAGCTTTAAATCCGTTTCCTTTAATTAAAAAGCGTGTTAAGTTAAAAGTGTCACAAAGAACATATTTGATTACTTAGGAGGCCTGCTAATGGTTTGGGATTTTGATCAAAACGAAAAATTATCATTCTCTAAGGCAGTTGTTTATGATTTAAATTCAGTTCCTGTAGATCACCCATGGCGTGATGCCACCGGTGGCTTTGGTGGTGCGATTCCATTACAATGCTGGGTTGAACTATATGATACTGATGGCAATCATGCTGGTACGTTTACTTCGCATGGAATGGTAGACAATATCTTTCCGTTAATTTTAACTGGTGAAACTAAGAGTTATAAGGACTGGTATAATTTAATCTATTGGAAATTACGCAATTTTGGCTTTAATTCTCCACAAATTACTGACTTGGGGCAGTTTGATTTGTTGATGTTATGTATTATGGCAACAAGAAGAAACTTGCCACTTTACAAATTTTTAGGAGCTACCAAAAATTGGGCTGCAGCATATAAAGGTGGCGGTTCACTTTTAGCTGATGACGACTTGCTGGTCAGTGATATGACCAGATTTGTCAAAGAAGGTTTTTCTACTATCAAATTTAAAGTCGGCAGCGATTGGGGACACAATATGGAGCGCGATATGCGCAGGCTAAAAAAGGTAAGAGCAGCCGTTGGTCCCAACATCAAGATTGCTATTGACGCTAATCAGGTTTGGAGCAAGGACGATGCCATTAAATTTGCCCAAATGGCTGAACCATATCAAATTGAATGGTTTGAAGAGCCAATCAATTCGCAACACATGGATGAAATTCAAGAAGTAGTAAACAATTGTTCCATGCCTATTTGTTTTGGTGAATCAATGAGAAACTATTATGCTCAAGTTGGCTATGCCGAACATGGCGTGCAAATTCTGGACCCTTATATTGGCAGAACCCCAAGCATGTGGCAAAATTATCAGACTTCGCTGTATTGCAAAGAACATAACCTCAGATTTGTATCAGGGGGTATGACTTGGGTTAATGCTAGTCTGGGCGCTCTTTACGATGAAGACCAGCTTCTTGAATTCCACGAACCTATGGTAGGACCTATGGGCAAACTCTTAAAGGTGAAATGTGAAATTAAAAACGGACGCTTCTATCTACCTGATATCCCTGGACAGCCATTCCGTGTTGACTGGGATGTAATCAAGAAGCGCAATTTACTTAATAAAATTACCTGGTATAACCAGAATAACGTTGCTAAAGATTTTCACGTTAAGGGATCATATTAGTAAAGTAAAATAATAAAAAAAGCAAATAAAGTGTGATAAAGTATCAAGCTTGATCACACTTTATTTTTTGACCACTAATGGTGAGCAGACATAAATTGCGCTACATATTTTCCCGCATCTACAGCAACTCCAGGCTCCTTGAAGCCATGCGTAGCTCCTTTAATAAAATACAACTTTGAATTCTCAAATAGCCCTCTAAACCAATACGAAGCCTGTGGTGAAACTTCTTCATCTTTTTCTGCATGTAGCAGCAATACTGGACCAGTAAATAACTTGGCTATCTGGTACATCGGCAAACTTTGCAGCTGGCGAATGTAGAAACCGTTTAGATCAAATTCTTCATTGTATTTAATGTGTGAAACATTATTTGTAGTTGGCAAAGATATTTTTTCTGGCACGTGAACAGGGTCAAACTCTTGACCAAATATTTGACCTTCTCTGGCTTGCTTAACTGCAGTCAATGCAGGAGAAACTAAAATTAAGCCACTAATCTGGTCATGAAAGTACCCTGCTAGCAGAGGTGCTACTAGTCCTCCAGTAGAATGCCCTACAACATAAATTTTTCTTACACCTGGTAAAGATCTAACATATTTCAACGCCGCAGCTGCATCCAGAATTTGCCCCAGTAAAGTCATATCCGCAAATTTGCCTTCACTTTGACCCCGACTTTCAAAATCAAAATTAAATGTAGCAAAACCTTGCTTTTCAACTACTTGGGCAATGCCACTCACAGTAGCGTGAGTATGGTCACCCCTCAAACCTTCAAATAGCAGCAACAAATCATAATTTCTTTTATCTTGTGGAACATGCAAAACTCCTTTTAAAATTAAGCCATCCCTTTTAATTTCGACTTCCATTGTTTTTCTTCTTTCTAATTAAAATAAATATTTTTGGTAAAAATCTGACATAATTTGCAATGCTGAATCTTGAAAAATCTCAGGGGTCCCATGACCTGCATCTTTTACCCAATACAAATATGACTGAGATTCAAGTCCTGCTTCTACTAATTTTTGATAGAGTTCTTCACTTACTTTAGTTGGAACTAATGGATCTTTGTCGCCCTGCATAATCAAAATAGGTGCAGTGTTTGCGTTAACAAAATTGATAGGACTAGCTTCATATCCTAATTGCCATTCTTTTTGCGGATTGTGATCGGGATCATGTCCCAATAATGCCCCTTCATGGGTATCAGACATTTTATGCCATCTAAATCCAGGTGACTTAATTAATTCCCTATCTTGAGAGATCAAATCCTGAATATTTACGGGGCCAAACAAATCAATACAAGCTTGAACAGAAGAAGAAAAGTCCTGATATTCATTTGCAATATATTTTTGTTCTTCATTCATAGCCGCAACTACAGCAATATGACTTCCAGCTGATCTTCCCATTATTCCAATATGGTCAGCATCGATTTGATAATCTGCTGCGTGTTTTCGAACCCATCTTATAGCAGTCTTGACATCAATAATCTGCGCAGGCCATTTTGCTTGCGCACTTGATCTATATTGAACAGAAACAACTACAAATCCTTGTTTTGCAAAGTAATGAGTTCTGCCTAGATCTTTATTTTTATTATTAGTCTGCCTGTACCCATCGCCAGGGACCCAGATAATTGCAGGACGTTTAAAATTATCTTTTTTTCTTTTGGCATATACAGGGGATTCAACTATTGGACGCGGATTTTCTTCTTGATCCATAACGGATAGCTTTAAATTTACTTTATTACCAGATAAATCTGTTACTTTTGAATAAATTATGTCATCCCAAAAGTCTATTGGTTTTTCGTTTCTTCCAGGATTAATTGTTTTTATCATAACTACCTCACAAATACTGGATGATCAGGATCAAACTGCCAACCTTTTATAAGATACTGCATTGCCTTGGTGTCATCACGGCCCTTAAAGCCTAACTTTTCGTACAATTCATGGGCTTTTGCCAGCTTATTTTCATTAATGGTGACGCCCAAACCAGGGCGATTAGGGATACGAATTTGCCCTTTTTTAATTTGCAAAGCGTCATCACAGAGCTGTTGTCCGTCTTGCCAAATCCAATGCGTATCAACAGGAGTAATCTTAGGTGCTGCCGCAGCAACTTGCGCATATAAAGCCAGCGTAATGTCAAAATGATTATTAGAGTGCGATCCCCAAGTTAACCCCCAATCATTCAAAATTGCTGCAACTCTTAAAGTACCTTCAATCCCCCAAAAGTGAGGATCAGCTAAAACTATATCTATCGCTTTCATTTGCAAGGCTGGATAAAGCTGTTTCCAGTTTACAGCAATCATATTCGTTGCTACCGACATATTAGTAGCATTCCTGAAATAGCTGAGAACTTCACGACCTGAAAAGCCTGCTTCCGCATTTGTAGGATCTTCAACATAGGTAAGATTAGTGCCATACTTTTTCATTAAGTCAATTGCTTCTTCTAGGGACCAGCAACCATTAGGGTCAATATTTATGCGGTAATTAGGAAAAGTCTCATGTAATTTTTTAACGGTTTCCATTTCAGTTTTACCATCAAAAACCCCACCCTTTAATTTAAAACTGGTAAAGCCATATTTTTCGTGAAGTACGCGGGCTTCATTGACAATGCCATCTGCATCCATGATTTCTGACCGTCTGATTTTAGACCATTCATCAGCCCCTTGGTTTTGATCATCCTTAATATAAGGTAAGTCAATTTTGTCACGATCCGCAACATAGAACAAATAACCTAAAAAAGGTACGGAGTCCCTATGTCTGCCTTGACCAATAATGTCCACCATTGGTTTATGTAAAAACTGCCCCATTAAGTCTAATAGCGCACATTCAATGGCTGCTTCAGCATGGACAACATACTGTAACTGAGAGATATCAAGTTTTTGAATGCCTTCTCCCTTGTCATCTGGATGCCCAATTTTTTCCTGAATATTTTTAATAATGTTACGATAGTCGCTTATATCGTGTCCAATTACAAAAGGAATATATGATTCCAGAGATTTTTTAATTGGCTCACCGCCGTGTATTTCTGCAATGCCTTGATTGCCACTATCGTCCTTGATAATAACAATATTTCTGGTAAAAAAAGGGTAATGACATCCACTCAAAGTCAAAGTTGGACTGTCATAACCTGCAACCGGTATTACCTTAACCTCCGTCACTTTAGGAATAACTGCCATAATTAGCCTCTCTGTTTTTAATTAATAAATCGTTTTCAACAAATATAGAATAGAAGAAATTCAAATTTACTTAAAGGCACTTTATGTACATGTCATGAACTTGCTTAATAACACAAAATAAATCACAATAACTATAGCAATCTCAACAAAAAGGATATTAATAATGAAAACAGTATTTTTATTTATCTATCTTGTTTTGGGAGGCATTTTCGGTGGATTAGCATCAACTATGGCAGGCATGGCATCTTTAGCAACCTATCCGGTTTTACTTTCACTGGGTATTCCTCCTATTTACGCCAACATAACAAATGATGCTGCCCTAATTTGGGCTGGCATTGGCTCTACGGCCTCATCAATTAATGAATTAAAAGGACACTGGCAAAAACTGCTATTTTTTGCTTGTTTTTCTATTTTCGGTTCAATTATTGGCTGCTTTTTACTTATTAGATTCCCCAGCAAGACTTTTGAAAAAATTGTTCCTTTTTGTATTGCCTTTTCAGGCATTATGGTGTTATTACCTAAACCGAAAGACTTTAAGAACAATAGCTCCAAAAATAAACTAGTTTTTAAGTTTATTACTTTACTTTGTATTATAATTACCGGTTTATATACCGGGTACTTTGGCGCAGCAGCAGGAGTTTTAATGCTGGGCATTCTTAATTTAATAACTGATGACAAATTCTTAACTGTTAATGCCATGAAAAATGTGATTAACGCATTAAATAATTTTGTTGCTTTAATTATTTATATTTTCACTTCTAAAGTATACTGGTCCGCAGCAATACCACTGGCAATTGGCGTTCTTTTTGGTAGTTATCTAGGGCCTAAAGCAATGCGTTTTATTCCCATCAAAGTTATGAAGTGGACTATTGCAGCTCTTACCCTGTGTCAAGCTCTCTATTTTGGCTATACCGCATATCTTAGATAGAAGATATCACCAAAAAACATAGACGTCTATGTCAAGAGCAAAATTAAAATAATGTTTTTTAGTAAAATAAATACCATTATTAACAGTGTTTAAATTGCTGGGCACTGGCCTTTCATTAAATACAAATATTGCAAAGAGAGTAAATAAAAAGAGCTATCGCACTGATAGCTCTTTTTTGCCTATATTTAAGCCAAAAGACTAATTAAATTTATATCTGCTAAGTTCATGAGGCAATACAGCAGTATTATCTTGCACTACTTGTTTTCAGCTAGTTTAACGGCATAATCAATTGCATTTTTTAAACTGACCTCATTAGCTGTGCCTTTAAGAACCTGATCAAAGGCGGTGCCATGATCAACCGACGTTCTGATAATTGGCAGACCCAAAGTGACATTGATTCCTGCAACACTATCCCACTTCTTCTTTTGCTCATCATATTGAAAGCCAATTACTTTTACCGGTATATGTCCTTGGTCATGATACATTGCAACTACAATGTCGTACATCCCGCCATGACATTTTGCAAAAACTGTATCAGCAGGAACGGGACCAGTCACGTTAACGCCTTTTGCCCGCATTTCTGCAACCGCAGGTGCAATTTCCTTTATTTCTTCATCACCAAATAAGCCATTTTCTCCTGCATGTGGGTTTAGCCCTGCAACTGCTACCCGCGGATTTTTGATGCCCAAATTACGGCAAACCTCGTCAGCCAGCTTAATACATTCTGCAACCCTAGGCTTTTTCACCAAATCACAGGCTTTTCTCAAAGAAACGTGTGTAGAAACATGAACCACCCTTAAATTGCCGTGGGCGAGCATCATAGTATAGTTTGGAGTATGGGTAAATTTACCATAGATTTCAGTATGCCCAGCATAGTGGTGTCCTGCTAAGTTCATTGCCTCTTTGTTTAGGGCATTCGTTACGGTAGCATCAACTTCATGGGCATTAGCCAAGTCAATCACTTTTTTGACATATTGAAAAGCAGCGTTACCCGCCATTTTGCTGACTTGGCCAAACTGCAATTCAGAAATTTCAACTTCGTGCATATCGTAAACATCCATTGTCCCGTATTGGAACTTAGCATCTTTAACGTTAGTAATGGGGTTAAGCTGCAGTTTACGGTCAGGCAATATTTCCATTACTTTTTCGAGAACATTACTATCACCTATCAATAAAGGTCGGCATTTTTCATAAAGTCGTTGATCCTGAAAAGTTTTCAAAGATATTTCCGGTCCTATACTTGCAGGATCTCCCATTGTAATACCAACAATTGGTCTGCCCATCAGTTTTGTCTCCTTTTCAACTACTTTTTATATTCACTGTAATACTTATCTATAGTATTTTGAATGGTCGTCACTGCTTCTTTAGTTAAACCATTAAATGGTGCACGTGGCATCCCCACAGGATAGCCCATGACATTAGTTGCTTCCTTAACAATTGTATTCGGATTTCCCAACTTGAAACAATTTCTAAACGGACGGATAGAATCTTGCGCTTTCCTAGCTTCTTCCCATTTACCAGCTTGATAGTAGCGGTAGATTGATACCATAATTTCCGGTAATACATTCGCACAAGCAGCAATACCACCGGTACCTCCAGCTTTTAAAGTCCACAAAATGAGAGAATCATTACCTGATATGACTGCAAAGTCCTTATTTCTGGTTAATTCAATGTACTGTAAAATATTGTCAAAATTACCGCTTGAATCCTTAATACCAGCAATATGCGGCAAATCGGCCAGGCGAGCCACAGTTTTAGGTGCAAGAGCATTGCCCGTCCTTGCAGGGATGTTATAAAGCAAAATTGGAATATGAACAGCATCATTTAAAGCTTGATAATGTTTAAATATATCTTCCTGTGAAGCTTGCGCAAACCACGGAGTAATAACTGATAATGCGTCTGCCCCTAACTCCTCAGCTTGCTGCGACAACTGAATTGTTTCTGCTGTTGAAACACAACCTGTGCCCACATATACTGGAACCCGGTGATTTGCCTGTTTAATTACCGTTTCCATCACTTTTAATTTTTCATCATGGCTAAGAATATATCCTTCACCGTTTGTGCCTAGCGTAAAAACTCCGCTGATGCCGGCATTAATCTGCCGCTCAACCTGATTTTTCAACTCTGCATAATTTATTTGACCATTTTCATCCATCGGGGTCACCATTGCTGCAATAATACCCTGAGCAATCTTTGTTTGACACATTTTAAAAACTCCTCCTTCTAAACTACATTACTGCTTTATAAATTTGAGCAATTTCTGAGCGCGTTAATTTTTTCAGATTGTGACTGAGCAAGCGCTTTTGCTCTAGTGCTGAATCAACTAAAAAGTCCAAGTCTGTTTCCTGTACACCAAATTTTTTAAGATCAGTTGGTATTTCGGTTTTTGCAACAATTTCTGCAATCTTAGCAATTACAAAATCGGCTTTTGCACTAGTACTTTTACTGCCTTCTTCCGGCCAAATATTAGTGCAAAGTGCTGCTAAACGATCTTCAATCGCCGGCTTGTTAGTTTCCATGCATGCTTTAAATAAAATGGCATTAGCTACGCCATGAGCAATATGGAATTTGCCACCAAGCGGATACGACAAGGCATGAACTATGTTGGTTCCGGAAGCGGTGATTGCTACACCACCATAAAAGGCACCCAGTTGCAGCGCTTCACGTGCCTGAATATCCTTTGTGTCTTGATAGGCCTTAATAATATTCTTAAAAATCAATTTAGCACCAAGAAGTGCCACACCGTCACTCATTACAGTGGCGTTTTTAGCCGTATAACATTCAACGCAGTGGCTGAGGGCATCAATTGCTGACGAGGCAAGAATTGACTTGGGTAGGTTTTTAACATTATTGCCATCAAGCAGAACTAAATCCGGGAGCATTGCATCCGCTACAATACCAAACTTAACCTGTTTTTCTGGAATGCTGACTATCGCATTAATTGTAGCTTCTGAACCTGTACCCGCAGTAGTCGGAATAAAAACGGTGGCACAGTGTTTTTGTGCTTTGGTCGGATCATTAATCAGATCTTTAACGCTCAAATCGGTATGAAGCAATAGTGAAATCAGTTTGGCAGCATCCATTACCGAGCCGCCCCCGATAGCTACGATCGTATTGAAGTTAAACTGGCTAACCTTCTTAAAAAGAGCATCAACTTGAATATAGCTTGGTTCAGGTTTAATTTCGGATTCAATTTGATAAGCAATACCATGTGCTTGCAGGTAATCTTCTAGCGGTTGAACCAAACCCGCTTTTAACAGTCCTTGATCCGTGAAAAGTAAAACATTCGTATTTTTTCTGGTTTGCAAAAATTCACCTAATTTGTCCAGTAAATTTTCACCCAGATATACCCTCTGGGGTAACTTTAAAAAAGCTTCTTTCATCACAGTCTTACTCCTTTTCTTCTTTGACCCAGTCTTCTGTAAACTCGACAAAAGCAATATTTTGCCTGAAATAGGTAAACGTCAAAGCAATTTTGCCGTTTCTTGTCGGTTTAACTGAGGGATACGAAAATTCCCTATTCTTCTTATCTTTAGAATTATTAGTGAGGGCATAACCACTGCCTTCGGCAATATTTCTTACATAGGGCCAAGTTTTACCGTTATCTTCTGAAATTGCTACGGTTAATGGTGCCCGGGGCGCACCCCAAAAAGCAGTTTTAGCAGCTTTTTTGTTGGACGTTTCCTTTGCCGTGGTTTTTTCGGAAAATAATGATAGTCTTCTCACTGTTGCATCTTCAGCACTGGACTTATTAAAAGCTAAAATTATGTTGCCGTCAGGCAGCAGTGCTGCTTGAATAGATGAATTATTATTCGGCAAGTCAATTGCCTTAGGTGGCGTCCAGCGGCTGCCGTCATTAGAAAAAGAACGGTAGATATTATCAGCCCAGCGACTTCTAAAAAAGCCTACATATCCTGCGTTATTTTGCAACTTGACAATACTCATTTGAACGCAGCCCTGACTATCAGGGACTTCGTATTCTTTCCAAGTTTGTCCGCTATCCTGCGAAACCCGGACGCAACTGTAATCATAACTGCCATCCCACGGTTTGCCGTCATTTTTAACCACACAATGATAAAGGGGCAAAAGCCACTCTCCATTAGCAGTTACAACTAGCGGATGACGAATAAACAGACCACTTTCACCTGGAAATAGATTACTTTGCATGCTCCATGTTTTCCCATTATCATGTGAAACACGATATTGAATTATTGCCGTATCTTCATTTCCACCAACTTGAGAAGTATAAAGTAGCCAAATATCGCCATCAGGTGCCGCAAATAAAACTGGATTTTGATCGGAGCGACCGGGATTGTTCGACATTGGAACCGGCTTTGACCAGCTATCTGTTCCTGCTCTCAATTCAGCCATAAAAATGGTAATGTCGTCTGTGCCTTCTTCAGTACCTGAAAACCAAGTACAAAAGGTATCACCATTAGGTAATATCAATAAGTTGGAAGCATGACTTTGAATTCCCGAATCTGGCAACAACATAGTTCTGTCAAATTTAGCAGTTAAGCTTTCTTGTAATTCCATGATATTTCTGCCTTCTTTCCTAAAGAACGTAATTTATTTAAACCAAACATAATCAAACTCGAATCTCCAAAAGCACCAGCTTTAGAAATCATATTAATGCCGTCAAACTCACCACCAACAACGGTTAATAGCGGCATCCCCAAAGCAACTTCTTCTCTAATTACCGTTCCCTGCGCCTTCACAATTCTTAAAATACTTTGTGCAGTTGTACCGCCAGTGACAAATAAGCCAGAAACAGGAAATTCTTTAATCACGCGGCGGCAAATACCTGCCAGTATCATTTGAATGGTGTTCTCCATTTCCGTACCAACTATGCCAGCATCATTAAAACTGGTCTTGGTTTTTATTAAATCTGCCCTTTCTAGTGATGCGGAAGATACCAGGGCCAAATTTCTGCCTTTTTTTAAAATGTGTACAGCCTGGTCAACGTATTCAGAATAATTTTCTGTTTTATAAATTTCATAAATCGGCAAGGCAATGATAGCCAGCCCATTTTCTTTGGCATAAAGAATCTGTTTTCTAGTTTTACTGCTGACGCTGCCAACCAAGGCAATTGCCGGTGTTACTACACTGCTCTTTTTGACCATTCCTTCAATTAGACCAGAGGAGCCAACCCAGAGGATTTTGCCTTTTAATCCCTGAAATAGAGAAACAATCTTGCAAAAATCCTCATCATTTTCGGTATCAAAGCCAAAGCACTTTTTGCTCAAATCCAAATCCTTGTTAGACCGTAAATCTTTTAAAGAGTAATATTGCACGTTATTAACGCCAAAGCTTTGGGCCAAGATTGTTTCAACATTATCCAGTAATACCGGTTTAACGGGATCGCAGGCAAATTCCGTTTTGTGCAGTTCTTTGCCACTAACCAGAACTTTCTTATTAATTACCTGCCTGCCTAGCGCCGGCAAGGCTGGTGCAAAAACAACGTAATCTGGTGCAAAACGGTCGTTAATCGCTCTCAATTCAGTAACAATATTACCCCTCAAAGTCGAATCAACTTTTTTATAAACAAAATCGAACTGGTTCATATCAATTGAATTTAAGATTGTTTTTGTTTTTTCATAAGCCGTTTTTTCTGAGTCATTTCGTGTTTCCGTATCAATTACACAAGAAGTGTGGGGAACAATATTAATTGCTGAGAAAAAAACATTTACTGGCATACCTTCTTCTGTAAGCTTAACACCGGTATCATTAGCACCAGTAAAGTCATCAGCAATTATCAAAAATTTAGCCATTTTTCCACCCGCCATCAGATATTCTTTACATAGATAATCTTAAAATGATTAAGAACAAAGCTGTAATATTTTTTGTTTCACTTTTAAACACTTATCAGGGAATTAAAAATGAAGTATACTAACTCTAAAAATATGTTCAAAATTGAAACGGAGGTTATTATGACTGCTAAAATTCTCTGCATCGTTCCCTATCCCGGTTTGAGAAACAAAGTCCAACACTTTTTTAAGCAATTAACAACAGAAAATGCTGATCTGGACATTCGAATTCAAATTGAACTAGCTAATTTAGCGAATAAAAACAATTTGGCCGCTTTAGTTAAAAATAATGATTTTGACTTATTACTTTCCCGTGGTGGAACTGTCGCTTTTTTGGAAAAACAAACCAATGTACCTGTAATAGATATTGGCATTTCCCAGTACGATATTATTCGGACGATCAAAAGCATTCCAGACTTGAGTGAGTCTGCTATCATTTGCTATGACGCTTTCGATCAAGCTATCTCCCAAACTTTGGCTCAATTCAATATTAAAATGACCAAATATGTAGTACAGAAAAAAATGGATATTAAAAATGCAATGGCAAAGCTTGCAGCAAGCGGTTATCACAATATAATTTGTGATTCAGGCATAATTGTCGCTTCCAACAATATCTACCACCTCAATTCTTATCTGATTGAATCGGGAGACGAAGTTGTCTATCAAGCACTTAAAACCTGTTTTCTCTTACTTAGGGAAAAGGAAACAAATATTAATTACTTCAATCTGCTTTCCGAAACCCTCGCAGCATTTCATAATTACACACTCTTTTTTGAAAAAGATAATTATTTTAACGTTCTGTTCAGCACTAATAAGAAAAAAGCCGCATTTTTGGCAAAAAAGGTGCGTAAAGCGCTCAGTGACGCCACACCGATCGTAACCTGGGCTAATTCCTCCTGGCACGTAGTAGTAACGCAGACAACCAACTTTTCAATTGCCACACTTGATTATTTAGGAAAAGCTCCATCAAGCAGTCAAACACACTTTGATGCGGACTATATCTCCTCAGTCTATTCGACCTGCTATGATAACCAGTTTTTCAAATTACTCAGACACTATTCTCACCTCCAAGCACCCGTTGCCATAATCGGAGCGGATGGCCTTGAAAAAGAATATTTAGGCAGCCTAATCTTTAAAGAAACAGACGCTGCAGCTCCAATTCAGATTTCTCTGTCAGATCATGAAAGCTTAAGCAAAGCTCTTGCTGATAATGAATCGATATTCTTTGATAATCACCATCTTATTCAGATCACCGGCTTAGAGAAATTGCCAGCCTCTGACCAAAATGACTTTTTTGAATTTATCCGTAAATCGAATTTGGACGGCAGAAACAAGTTGGTTTTCTTAATTACCCAGCCTTATGGAACAAAGTTGAACATTTCTTTTCCTGATTACCTCACAGTTAACGAACTCTTTTTAAAACCTTTAAACGCAATGTCTTATGACGTTTTTAATCAGTTGGTACACTCCATTCTCAACGATTTTAATTTAAAGACGGGTAAAACTTTTTCAGGAATTTCTGACACAGCATTAGACCATCTATCGAGTTACCCGTGGCCCCACAACTACCGCGAATTTATTCACGTTTTGACTACTGCCCTAGCAGTAGCTGACGCCCCGATTTTAAAGGGCAAAGATATTGATCTGATCTTAACTCAGCTGGCTGTGAGTGAAAAATCACAGCCAGAACAAGCGGCTTTAAAGGTAGCCAGTCCCGCACATCGAGGACATTCTTTGCATGATATTATCGTCCAAGACATTAAACAGGCGCTCAAAGAAAATAATGGCAATAAAACCAAAACGGCTAAAGAATTAAACATTAGTCGCGCAACTTTATGGCGCTATTTAAAACGGTAAAAACTGGGTTATTATCAAACTGCTGCCAAATTATGCTGGGAATAATACACAGCACATCACAGCAACAACGGTGATATAAATTATTGTTAACGGGATAGTATAGACAAATGTTCTGCCAATTTTATAGTGTCCCTGGGCAACAGCAATACCTATGGCAGTATCCATTGGCATAATAACTGCAGCATTAGACGCAATTACGGTTGCTAAACCTGCAGCACGGGGATCAAGTCCGGAAGCAACAGCCACTGCAATAGCGATTGGCGTTAAAATCATGGTTGTTCCCATGTTCGAGCCGGTCAAGTTGGCCATGATTGTCGCCGCAAAAGCAAAGACAAAGGTAATGACCCAAATGCTGGAATTATTGCCCAGAACTCCTTGTAATGCTGAACCAATCATTTTGGTTACGCCTTTAGCAGCCATAATATCAGCAAGACCAAACATTCCGCCTAAAAGATAGATAATGGGACTGGACATACCCTCGCGAATTTCTTTAAAACTGATAATATTGCAAAAATACATCAGGCCAATTCCTACTAGTGGGATAACGTAGACAATATTTCCTAATTGATTGGTAAAAAACATGGCAATTGTAGTTACAACAAAAGAAATGTAAATCAAATTTTCCTGCCATGATTTTAAGTTATCAGTCGCTTCTTCTTCCTGTTCTTTTTGATCCTGCCCCGCATCAATTTTTAATTCCTTTTTGGGTAAAACACGATACGCAATTAAGGAATAAACAAATGCAACTAAAAGTGGCACTGCACCGGCAATGATCCAAGTGCCCATACTTACTGTATGGCTGAAGCCAGCGTTAGTAATAAAATTATTTAACGCTAACACATAAACCATGGTCATACCCATAGGAATTTTACGAGCGCTAATATCGACCATTGAAGCCAGCGGCAACAGCATTTGTCCCGATGGTATACCACCACCTGCAGGTAAAGTTGACAAAACCAAACAGATTAATAAGGTTGCAGGTCCCGGTTCCATTACTGTCATCAGAATAACAGTGAATAATAGCAAAACTACAAATAGTGTCAGCCCACTTTTACCTTTTTGAATTTTTAACAAAAATGCCTGTAATTTATGAATGGCACGTGTCCGCGCAAAAAGTGAACTGATAATTACATATCCTGCAGTTAAGATAGTGTTATTGTTAATAAAGCCACCGTATGCTTGTTGTACGGTGGCTGTTCCAGTTAAAACCAAGATTGTACAGGCGGCAACTGGCGCAAATCCAAAATCAAACTTATCAGAAACCATTGCTACGATCATTACAGCCATTACAATTAAAACAATGTACGCTTGTGACATTTTAATGACCTCTCTCAAATAAAACATACCGGTTAATCGCTTACATTGTTTATGCTAATAAAAATCATAACTAAACTACATTGAATATCGTCTTATTTTTAAACATTATTTACTGGATAAAAAGAAATCACTCGTAAATGAATATTTATCGTCTTATTTTTAAACAATAAACACTAAAACAATTTAATTGGGCAATATAGAATAGGATTAAAAGTATTTTTATGAAAGAAGGTTTTCTATGACTGTTAACGAAAATACTCAGATTGATCCAGAAAAATTCGCATATCATTTTGCGACAGTTGCCCGTCAAATGAATTATTCTCAACAAGACTTAATACCTGAGGCCAAAAAATTCTTGTTAAGTTACTTGACCGCATACTACTTAATAGGTGATTTCAACACTCTAGAAGATACACAATTTACTACCAATAAAAAATTGAGCAACCTTTCGTTTGATGAAATGGTGGATAAGATCCAGCAACTTAATTCAAAGCAAATGCTAAATAATTAACCCAGAATGTAAGAAAGGAAAATGATATGATTTACGCTAATATTAATGATTCAACTACTACTTTCATTCGTCAAAATCAGTATCTGGATAAGGCTTTTAAATGGCTGCAAGAAACCGATTTGACCAATTTAGCTGTTGGCAGATACGATATCAGTGATGGCATTTTTGTTAAAATTCAGGAATATAATACGAAAGACGAAAAAAAGGGTCGCTTTGAAAATCATCAAACGCACCTTGATTTTCATTATTTAATTAAGGGTGCAGAAATAACAAGGGTAACCAAACCTGACGGCCTGACTGAAATAGATAATGCACTTGCAAGCCCGGATGACGTAGCGCATTATCAGCGCTTTACTGGTCCAGCAACTTCAATTTGCTTACATCCTGGAGATTATATTATTTTATTTCCTGAAGATGCTCATGAAGCTTGCTTAGATTTAGACGTTAATGAAAAGCCATGTAAAAAGGCGGTTATCAAGGTGCCAATTAAGTTGGTGCAATAATTTATTAGACAGAAAAAGGGCTCCGAAAGCGACCATGCTTTTGGAGCCCTTTAATATTTTGTACTTATAAAACTGTTATCAATTATAAATCAGCTAAATTCTTTTTCTTAGGAGCATCCTTAGGACTATTAGCGTCCTGCTCTTTATAACCAAAGAAGTAGGTCAAAGCAAATGCAGCAACAATTGTCACAATGGAGGCAATCCAGAAGTTCAGCAGGTTATTAGGATTGCCTTGCCCAGCTTTAGGCACAAAGGATGGAAATCCGATTAAACTGCCAGTAAAGCCATACATATCAACTTTAAGCAGACCGTTTACCAGACCACCAATGGCAGCACCAAGACTTGAAGTCATGAATACACGACCATACTTTAAGTTAACACCGTACATTGCCGGCTCAGTGATACCAACAGCAGCGGAAATAGCGGCACTTAAAGATAATCCCTTTAAGTCAGGATTATGCTTGGTCTTAAACCAAACGGCCAGAGCACCAGCACCTTGTGCAATCATAGTTACTGAAACAATACCGTTTAAAATACTATGTCCCGTTGCAGCAATATCATTGGCAATAATTGGCACTACTGCCCAGTGCAGTCCGAAGATAACGAGTATCTGGTAAAGACCACCGATGATTAAACCAGAAAGTGCAGTGTTGACAGTTAACAGCCATTGCAATACTTTGGCAATTCCCGTAGAAATAAATGAAATTACAGGACCCACAATAATTAAGACCGTCATCCCTACTAAAAAGATTTCTACTAGAGGAGTGAAAATTTGTCTTAATGTGACTGGCATCCACTTCTTAATCCACGGTTCAATCTTAGCAGCCATCCAAGCCGCAAAAATCATTGGGAAAATCGAATAAGTATATTGCGGAATATGAATTGGAATACCAAAGAAATTGGCATTAATACCAACGCCAGCTAAGTAGTAACTAAATTTACCGCTGGCATAAATTTTTACTAAATCAGGATAAATCAGAAAGCCGCCGATAATAGAAACAACTACCGGGTTAGAACCTAATCTTTGAGCAGCAGTAAAGCCAACGATTAAAGGCAGGAAGTAAAACGACGCATCCCCCATCGCATTGATAATAGTGTAAGTTGGCGAAGCCGTAGACATGTGGCAAAAGTTAGTTAAAATGTTAAGAATACCTTTTAACATACCGCTAGCGGCCAGCAAGCCAATTACAGGCATCATAGAGCCGGTAATTACACCTATTAACTGGAAGAAACCATTTTTAATCTTGCCACCAATAGATTGATTAGTCTCTGGAGCAGGAGCAGCAGCTGTAGTCTCACCCTGCCCAGCATATTTTGGTCCAAGTAGTTTGATTAATTCATCGTAAACGTCTTCTACCGTTTGACCAATTACTATCTGATATTGGTTATTTGCACGGGTAACATCTATTACTCCTTTAATGTTGTTAACCTCGTCATCCTGCGGAATACTATTATCATTTAAGGTAAAGCGCAAACGAGTAAAGCAGTGCATAACACTTTTAACATTATCAGCACCACCAACTGCCTTAACAATTTCCCGAGCTGTAGTTTGGTATTTATTTTCTTTTTTGTTAGCTGCAACCGGTGCTGACTTAGTCTGTTTCAATGTAATAGTGGCTGCCGATTCACCGGCAGACTTAGTGCCCAGAGCAAGATCGATACCAGCTAAAATATCAGCGGTATTAGTAATCGCCAGAATGACGGTGTCATCTTTTTGGGCATCTTTAATTGCCTGCAGATCCATTGTCCCTAATTGCTGCCCTGCTTTTACTTCAGAGCCGGCTGCCACTTGCAAATCAAACGGTTTGCCGTCAAGTTCAACGGTATCTATACCAAGGTGAATCATCACTTCCACACCATCTGCAGTTTGCAAACCAAGTGCGTGCTTTGTTTTAGCAACCATTACCACCTTACCGGTTACAGGCGAAACTATTTCTCCTGCGCTAGGTTTAACAGCAAAGCCTTCCCCCAACTTTTTCTGAGAAAAAACAGGATCATTAACATCTTCAAGATTAATGACCTGACCGGCAATAGGTGCCAGTATTTTAATCGTACTACTCATAATTAAACCTCCATGAAATTACTGCATAAAGGGTCGTCATATATTGATAACGCTTTCCTAAAAATTATAGTTCTTGTATAGACAAGTGTCAACATTTTGATTATTATATTGTTGTAATAGTATTTTTTATATTTATTAACTATACTAGACAGGTTATAATTTTAAGCAAGGTGGTATGATTAAATAAAAAAAGGTGGATCTTTAATAATGGCAGTTAAGTACATCCAAATTGCAGCTGATTTAGCGAATAAAATTAAGCACGAGCAATATGCAGCCGGTGATTTTTTACCAAGCGAACCGACATTATCACAGTTATATAATGTTTCACGTGAAACAATTAGAAAAGCTTTGACTGAACTGGCAGGCGCCGGTTTAATTCAAAAAATACAGGGTAAAGGTTCAGTGGTTATTAATGCCGCTCGCATTGCCTTCCCAGTTTCTAATATTGAATCTTTTGACGAACTCAACAAGCAAAAACAAATGCACGCGGCAACTAAAATTATTGAGTTAACAGATGCACGTGTGCCGTTTACCATCAGTAAACATTTATCCTTAACAGAAACTGCTGCGACTTATGTAAAACGTTTGCGCTTGATCAATCATGAACCAATAGTAGTTGACGAAGATTATATTTTAAAAAAATACGTGCCCCAAATTTCGCCGCAGCAAGCACAAAGCTCGTTATACCACTATTTTGAGCATGATTTAGGGCTTGAAATTGATTATGCCACTAAAACTATTACGGTAGAGCCAGCTAGTGCAAGTGTAATCAAGCAGTTGCAGCTTACCAATACCAATTTAGTCGTAGTAGTACGCAGCTTAACTTACTTAAAAGACACATCTTTTTTTCAGTACACTATTTCGCAACATCGGCCTGATAAATTTAAGTTTGTGGACTTTGCACACAGGAAAAACAAAAATGGGGGTCTTATTCTATGAGTTTGGCAGATAAAGTTATTTATCAAATTTATCCCAAATCGTTTTATGACAGTAATGGTGACGGTATCGGGGACTTAAGGGGGATCATCCAGAAAATTCCTTATTTAAAAAAACTAAATATTGATATGATTTGGTTCAATCCTTTTTTTGTATCTCCCCAAAATGATAATGGTTATGATATTGCCGATTATTATGGTATTGATCCGTTATTTGGCACAATGGCTGATTTTGAAGAATTAGTCGCTAAGCTTGCGCAAAACCATATTGGTGTGATGCTTGATATGGTGTTAAATCACTGCTCCACTGATCATATTTGGTTTAAAAAAGCTTTAGCTGGCGACGAATATTATCAAAAATTTTTCTACATTAGAAAACCTAAAGCAAATGGCAGTTTGCCTAACAACTGGACGTCTAAATTTGGTGGTTCCGCTTGGGCACCGTTTGGTAAAACCGGCAAATACTACCTTCATTTATATGATAAAACTCAAGCCGATCTTGACTGGCATAATCCAGCAGTTAGAACAGAGCTTTTTAAAGTAGTTAATTTCTGGCGTGATAAAGGGGTTAAAGGCTTTCGCTTTGACGTGATTAATGTTATCGGCAAAGATGAACAGCTTACTGATGCACCTAAAAACACTGCCAGCAAGTTAATGTATACGGATCAGCCGGTAGTCCACCAATATCTAAAAGAATTAAATCAGAAGACTTTTGGTCAGGAACCCGATACCATTACAGTGGGTGAAATGTCATCAACGACCATTGCTAATTCTGTTGCTTACACTAAAAAAGAAAATCATGAACTTTCAATGGTTTTCACTTTTCATCATCTAAAAGTTGATTATCAAGATGGACAAAAATGGACCAAGATGCCCTTTGATTTTTCTGCTTTAAAGAAGGCCCTAAATGACTGGCAAGTAGGAATGAGTCAAGGCGGCGGCTGGAATGCCCTGTTTTGGAATAATCATGACCAGCCCTGGGCTCTGAGCCGTTTTGGTGATCCCGTACATTTTCGGGAAAAATCTGCTGAAATGCTGGCTACTGCGCTGCACCTTTTACGCGGTACTCCTTATATTTATCAAGGCGAAGAAATCGGCATGATTAATCCTAACTACCAGAAGATAACCGATTATGTGGATGTGGAAACACTTAATGCTTATGATGACCTTAAAAAACAAGGCTTAAGTGACGCCAAAGCTCTGGCAATTATTCAGGCGAAGTCGCGTGATAACAGCAGAACGCCAATGCACTGGGATGATAGTGTTAATGCCGGCTTTACTACTGGTACTCCCTGGCTGAAGCCTAAAGATCAAGAACAAATTAACGTGGCGGCTGAACTTGATCACGGTGAAGTTTTCCCCTATTATCAAAAGCTGATTTACTTGAGAAAACATTATCCCATTATCGCTAAGGGGAGCTATGAACCCATTGATTTGGATCACCCGCAAATTTTTGCTTATTGCAGACTTTATCAGGGACAAACCTTACTAGTAATAAATAATTTTTATGGGCAAAAAGTGACGTATGATTTATCCGGTTCTTATCAAGGACAAAAAACGCAAACTTTAATTAGCAACTATAATAGGAATTTAAGCGCAGTACCAAAGACTTTGGCTTTACAGCCTTATGAATCGCTGGCTTTGTTAATATAGCTAAAAGAATGACTTCTTTTGCTATGAAAATCTAACTTAGAAAATACTGCAGTCGAAAAGTTACCATCAGAATTTAAGATGAATTGCTCATGTAGCACTATTATTAATTTGAATAAAAATGAGGTGACTTAAACATACTATTTAAGTCACCTCATTTTATATATAAGTAATACGCTTCTGCTTGATACGCCAAGCAAACCTAACCAAAATAGTTTGTTTAGCTCAATCAATTTTATATCTCTTATAAATTAAAAGTATAGTTACTCTTGATTTAACAAGATACTACCTGACGCATTCTCTTAAATGCAATATCAATATCATCTGTATCTGCCACCTGCAGCATTTGGCTAAGATTACCTTGAAAAACACACTTTTTGTTGCCAACGAATACAATGTGTGCCTGCAAAGAGTTTAATTTAGCCAACTGGTGCAAAGTCATAATTACTTTTTTCTTTTTCTCAACAACTAAAGATTCAACTAAGTCTAAAATCAAATTTTCAATATAACTATCAATTCCACTAAGAGGTTCATCGAACAAATATAATTCCCGCTCCATTATACTAGTACAATAAACCATGACAGATTGATATTCTCCACCGGATAAAGACCTTAGTTTAGTATTTATTAATTCCTTTATGATCTCATTATAAAAACTAACTTGTGCATTAGTGACTGCAACAGTATGATCATTCATCGATTTAAAAAAATTTATTACTTGTTTTACTGTCAGTTCATCAAAGAAAGACATGTTTTGAAATTTATAAATAATATTAGACATAGAAGGAAAATCCATCATAGCTGCAGCAGGACGGTCAATAAAGCCATAAATTAGGTTAAGTAAAGTCGTTTTACCAGCACCATTACTACCAATGATCACATTTAACTGATCGCCAATAAATTTGGCGTTAAAATCGGCAAAGATTTCTTTCTTTTTATAAGAGAAGTTCAAATGCTTAATTTCCATATTGTCACCTTCCAACTATTTTTTTTCAAAAATTGTAGAAATATTTTGTTTTGCAATAAAAATCATTCCAAATAGGACATAAATTAAAATAACGAGCAATAAATTAATAAGATTTGCCCAATTTACTCTAGAAAACATCATTTGCATTATTACTTCATACCCAGTCATTAGGTATTTAACAGGCGTACATAGCAATAATAAATTTAATATTTCGTTTTTTGCTTCAAAAGCTGACACCATGAAAGAGAGCAAAATAATTAACGTAATCACAATATTGTAAGTTTGCAATCTTAATTTTACTGTAAGTAAAAAATATAAGCCCATAGTTAAAGGTAAAACAAACACAATCGCAGCTATTATTGTGGTCAATAGTAAATAGCCCAGATAAGCAAGGGACTTAAACATTAGTGTGGTGATTAAGTTAAAAAGGAATAATTCTATTATTAAAAACGTCCACTGCGATAAAAATTGACTAATCAATACTAGATACTTTGAATTGGTCACCATGTAAATAACTTTATAATAACCATAATCACGATACTCAACCATTGCCAGAATCACTGAATTTAGAGTAGTTGTTAAGGCAATATAGGCAAAATAGTAAGCACTTGCGCTAATTAGTTTATCCTTACTGACAGTATAATTATTAATCAAGACCGGAGCATTAGATATAGCAAAATATATAACTGGAAAGACAATGTTAAACATTAATGCAATTTTGTTGCTAAAAGCATTAATAAGGAAAATCTTGTAGAGCGCATAAAACTTTTTTTTCATAGAAATCTCCGTGAATATTACCTAACATTTTTGAAACAGTTTAAACTTATCGCCTAAAAGATGTAACCCCAATTTAGCTAAGAATCAAAACTCAGATAATTTTCATTTGAAATAGATTCTCAATCTAGCAACAATAGTCAGTTTACTATTAGCCTTCACTGTACGATAAATTATGAAAATTATATGTTATTTTACCATATTGGTCAATTAAATCTCATATTTTTATTATTTAAGGTCCTAAAAAACTTGCTAAAAAGGCCGCATAATAACATTAGGAGGATCAATCAAAGTCAAAGTTAAAATCTTGAACAAACTTGATAAACTGATAAACAATTCTTTTTGCGTTATTTTCCTGCGTAATGGCTACTAAATCAACTTGGGGCGCCCAATCGAGCGGAACATGCCGCAACTTTTTAAGCGCTATTCTAGTGCTACTCAATAGACAGTGTCATGGTCAATTACGATTCACCTATGGGCCTGTTTCCTAAAATCATTGCTATAAACCGTGTAAGGCTAATCTAAAATAGCCAAACCACAACGTGCAATCAAGGCTAGCAAGTAATTAATATTAGGTAGTCCAACCTGATAATGCCAATTTAATTCACCAGGACAAATTTGATAATCATACTAAAGCTGACAGTATCTTGCTTAGATAATTTAGTCACAAAAATACCCCCAAATTTGTTTTAAATTTGGGGGTCATATCAATTGGGATAAAATTTTTTCTGTGATTCCAGTGGAATCGCTAAACTATTTATACATTTATATTTTAGCATAAGTTGCTTAAACATGCTCTAGACCCACAAGGCTAAATTTTAGCCTTATTTACAATCAGACAACTAAAAATTACCGATTAAAAGAGTAGGAATATTAGCAAAAACTTTGTTGTCAATCCATTGCTTCAATTGAGTAATTGATTCTTGAGCTAGCTTTTTGTCTGAACCTTTTAAATTATTAGCCAGTTTTTCGGCAGTGACTAGCTTCTTTGCTATTTTCTCTTTAGAAGTAGTGTGGATTATTTCTGCTTCGGTTTTTATTAATGGTTTAAGCGCTTTTCTTAGACCATTTACATTGTATGTCCCGGTTAAAAAGTTAGTCCAAAACTTATATTTGCCATTTTGCGACACAATATGTACTAAGGAACCATTTTTTATTGATATAGCGCGATCTATTTTGAATAACATGTTTTTAGCAAAAATTTTTTTAGCATACTTCACACTATAATCTTTAGCCAAACCATGTTTTTTTTGAAACAATCCACCATCAGCAGAAACTTCATCTTTAGCTAACTTGAAAACATAGCCAGCTTTAGTCAATTTGCTAGACCATGTTTTATCAGATGCATTCTGATTATTGACTATAGTATTTGTATCGCTTACGTCAGCTGCTTTAACAGGCACATAATTACTGCTTGTTGCACTAAATATCAAGCTTGCACCAAAAACAGCTAAAATTGCTGCTATACTAAGTGATCTTTTCATTTTTACCCAACCTACTTTGACTTAATATTAATAATATTTTTCCATTTAATTATCAATTTAACTGTAATCATATATTAAAATAATAATTTAATATTTAAATTATATATCTTTAATTAACTGCATTCAATTAAAAGGTAAAAATATGTTTAAAAAGTAAAATAACAATTTTTAAAGTTGCAGGTCTCAATCATTTTTCAACCAATAAATTTAATTATTACTTTTTAGGAACATATCATAATGTCAAATTAAATATAAATTTCAAGTCTTGCCATCTTGTTGTCTATCTTCATAAGAGGCTACTACATCAGCTTTTAGCTTTTCACACAAAAAAGGACAAACGACATGCAGCCATTTGTCCTTTTAAACTGTTTATTATTTAGTTTGATAATCATCAACTATGGTCTAACGCCCTTTTTATATGCCAGCTTTTCAGTATCAATTAAATCCTAATACTTTACTCTATTTTCTTCATTTAGCCAGTAGATTCTACCGTCATCCGTTCTCTTTAAAAAATGGTTTTCAATTAGGTCTCGTCTTCTGGTAACATAATCCGCCACAAACCGCATTAAAATTAAATTTACTTCCTGCTCAGAATATTTTTTTGTTGGTTCAAATTTAGTTGCCAAATACTTTAAAATTAACAACCGATTTTTGGCTTTACCAGGCCATACTTTAACAACACCATCAGCGTCAATATAACGCATTAATAATTCTTTATTCTCCATTTTTTTCATTCAAATTAATTATTCGATCAAACAACGACTTTTCAGTGGCAGAAATTTTATGAGCCACTTCAATTACCGCTAAATTAGGCTTTTTTAATAACGTTTTATGAATTGCAAGTGACAGTTCTGGGTCAAGCGCGCTAGTAGCTTCATCAGCGAGCAATACAGGCCGTTCAGACAAAAAAGCACGTGCAATTTCAATTCTTTGGATTTGTCCTCCAGATAAATTTGCCCCCTTTTCACCAACTTGATAATCCCAGCCTTTTTCATCCACGAGTTCAGTTAGTCCCGCCGATTCAACTGCTTCAGCCAAACTTTCTGGGGAAACTTTTCGACCTAATAGAATATTAAATTTGATTGTATCATCAAAGATAAACGGCTTTTGGTTAACGTAACTGAAATTATCGTGGGCTGCGGCCCAATTACCGGTGACGTCTTCATCATCAATAAAGACATGACCCGCATTAGGCTTAATTTTTCCTAACATTAAATTTAACAGCGTGGTTTTGCCCCAACCACTAGGTGCCATGAGTAAGATTTTTTCGTTCGGGGCAACTGTTAAATTAAGGTGAGTAAAAATTGCTTTACCACCCTGACTATAAGAGGCATCCTCTACTTTCAAACCAGTAAACTGACCAACTTTGGTGCTTTTAACTTTACTGGTTGAAAAAGATAAGGCTTGCTCTACCTTATCCCACATCGGCTTAGTAGACTTGATTGCGTTCAATTGTTCAAAAATATTAACTATCGGGTTAATAAATTCATTGGATAATTGCACTATCATAATTAAAGTACCAACACCAATCTGGCCTTGCAGCATTAAAATGGCACCTACTAGAAATGGTAATATAAAGCTAAAAATATCCGCAAAAGCCATAATAACTTCTCCCGCAGCAGCTTGTGTGAAGTTTAAGTTCTTTAAAGCTTCTTCCATTCTCTTGGCACTATTAATGACTTTAACAATAGTCGAACTTTGGGCATCGTATAAGCCGACAGTTTGCGCCCCGTTTAATCCGTCATTCACACTTTGGGTGTATGCGACGTTGTTCGTTTCCCAAACTTTTGCTTTAGCTTGAATTGTTTTGGTAAATGCTCTTTGCACTAGTCCAGGAATTAAAGTAGTTACCATAAAAATTAAAGTTAAAATCCAAGAATTGATTAAACCAACCACAACTGACAGTACAAAAGAAACTAATTCTGCAATAATCATTAGTTCATTTGTAGTCTTAGACGTCTCAATTTGTTTAAGATCGTTGGTCATCAGACTTAAACCATCCTTTTGTGAGTCACTACGCTGCTCAATCAGATAGCTCATCGTTTTCTCTTTAAGATAAACATTAACATCTTGAATAATAGCGCATTTGATATAGCGGTATACAAAGTTGGACAGCATAATGATTAAGATGGTTGCAGCACCAATACCGGCAATTTTAATTAAATTAGCACTATTACCCTGACGGTACTGCGCTGCATTTAGCATGATCTTAGTGACATACGCAATTACCACATTGCCAAATGCACTGATTATTGCTAAAAGTGTGTAGGCACCAAGTTTCCATTTAGGTGCAAATTTTAACGAAGATTGCATTTTGTTACTCCTTTTTTACTATTAAAAACCGTTGTAATGTTTTAAATTAAGCATATTAAAGCATGAATTATTTTTGAGATTTTTTTACTTCTCATATATGAGAAAAAAGTGCCATAATATCTTAAAAAGGACAAAAACATTATGCAATCAGGGAATGAATTTAAACAGTTAAGAAAAATGCAGCATATTACCCTTAAAGAAGCTGCCGCAGGCATTTGTTCCATTCAAATGCTTTCCCGCTGGGAAAATAATCAAGGACACATGGATTTTAACCGCGTTCTCAAACTGTGTGAAAAGCTTAATTTATCAGCAACTGAATATATTGCACTTGCTAAACTCGACCCACAGGATCATATTGCCCAAATTTTAGAAGAGTCTTGGAGTAACCACGACAAAGACTATTTGGAAAAACTGGCTCAAGCGGCTTTAAACAAATATCAATTAAGTCAAGATCCTTTTGACTTGGACTATGCAGCAATTGCCTGCAGTTTGTATTATAAGAGTTCTCAGCACAATATTTTTCCTATCACTCAACAAAATGAGTTAAACCGCCAATTAAACAAAGTAACGGTTTGGGGGCATGAATTTCTCTCACTCTTTGCCAACATCATTCCTATTATTAGTCCCAGAATTATCTATCAGACCGCTGCTCAAATCAGCAGCAATATTTCCTTTATTAAAAAAGCGGGAGAAAATACCTTCCATTTCGGTATAGCAGCACTTTTTGAAGCCGTCATTGGCTTAATTACCAGAAATCAATTTAAACTTGCAGACCAACTACTTACACGAATAAATCAGATTGACTTGTCAGATAATGAAATGCTGCTAATCGTTGGCCGCAATTTCCTAAACGCCATTTTGACATTTCACAATACCGCCAATGATACGGCTGCTATTTCGATTATTCACTTTTTAACTAGTATGAATATGCAGACTACGGCTACTTATTTTTTAAAGATATTAAACCAGGTTAGAAAATTTTAATTATAGAATTTGTTAAATAAGTCCTCGATATCAATTCTTTCAACTGAATATTGAATATCAGAGTCAACTAAATCCGTTAAAATTTGCGTTAACTTTTCCTGTTCAATTTTTGCTAAAGGTAACAAGATCAAGTTATTGGGCAAAGTTTCGAAATCATATCCGGAAAGTATTTTTACTGCTTTAGGACTGGACTGCATTTTCAAATAACGATTATGTTGTTCTTTATTATCTAAATCTTCAATTATTTGACCGTGACCCATAAACAAAACCCTGTCTGCATACTCCTGTAAGTTGGACAAAAGGTGTGAAGCCATAATGATCAACTTATTCTCACCCTTTAGATCAAGAAGCATGTGCGAAATTAAAGCTACATTCTGGGGATCAAGACCATTCATTACTTCATCTAAAAGCATTACAGGAGAGTTAGCCGCTACTACCATCGCAAAACAAAGCCGCTGCTTCATTCCTAATGAATAAGTTTCAACCTTGTGGCCAACATAGTCTGCCATTTGCAAGTCAGTAATTATTTGCTCGACGGGCTTTTCAGAATTATGCCAAAGATCGGCGTACAAGTTAAGATGGTCTCTTCCCGTCATAAAAGGAAAAAGGTCGTTTTGCTCAGGAAAGGAACAAATTTCTTGGTGCAATTTAATCGTATCTTTTTGAGTCTGATAACGCGTACCTTCATACTCAATGAAGCCTTTTTGCGGGGTCAAATTATGCAAAATGACATTAATTAAAGTTGATTTACCCGTTCCGTTAGGTGCAACCAAACCCACTATTTCTCCCTGTTTGAATTGCAAGTTTATACCATCTAAAACAACATTTTTGCCAAAAGCTAATGTAACATCTTTTAAATTTAGCATTTTAATCACCACGCTTAACTAAAGGTATACTTTTAATTTGAGTGAACAAAAATAATAATATTTCAATTGTAAGTGCCAGGTAAAGCAGCGGTTTGATACCTGCATTAAAACCCCAGCCAGGTACATCCATTAAATATGCCAGATTCCCCGTTGTACTATCGCCAATAGAGAAATACGTCATAGGCAGCTTTTCTAAAACTGGATAAACAAAACCCATTCCTAGCGAAAAGTAAAGCATTTTCGCACTAATGGCAAACAAACTACTAAGTATTCCAGCAACATATTCATTATGTAAAACTATCGATAACAAAATTGTAAGCCTAATAAAAGTGATAATGACGGCAAATATCATAAATTGCAAATAATACATACCCAATGTTTCAGTTCTGAAAGTAGGTATGTAGTTTATTTTTCCTAAATAATCAACCGTATTCAACTTTAATGAACCTAAGCCATACTTAGGGGCAATGCAGAAAAGAATAATTATGCCCGCTACAACAAAGTTCAACAGAACTCCTACCTCAACGACTCCGGTTTTCAGCCATAAAATCGTGCGCTTAGTTAAAGGAATATTTTCTAAAACAGTGTAATATTTGCGGTCATTAGTCACAATATCAGCGGTAAAGAAGCATACCATCACCACTAGTAATAATACTGTCCAGCCAGAAAGCGAATTTTGCATTACTTGTAAAGCGGTTCGTTCTTCCAGAATATTTTTATTTAATGGTGTTTTTTTATCCTTATTACCTGCTAAAAGTGCATTATACAAGTGAAATGTCCGTTGATAGCCATAATGTCCTTCCATATTAAAGTTGTCATTTTTATTATATGCAGCTGGATATAAAAAGTTCTGATTGCCTTTTTCAAAAATCAAGTCGTCAATGTACTTGTAGCGCATACTAGCGTAGTGGGCATAGGCGTTCATATCATTTTTCTTTAAAGCTCCCAGTAGTTTGCGGTCGTATGCTAAAACTTTTGGATAAGTGTATACAGCATCAATTGCTCCTCTACTAGGAGAATAATGATATCCCGGCTTGCGCGCAAGTACGAACTCCTTACGCGCTGCTTTAAGAAAGGCTTTATAGTCAATATATTCTTTTTGAATTGGCCGGGGATCGACTTGTTCAATTACCGTATGGTTAGGCACGGAAACCAAGCCGAAATAAAGCGACAAAACTATAGTGATAATAAATAAACCGACATTTTTAGGATTAACTAGGAACGCCTTTAATTGAAAAAGAAAATAACGCCATTTCATCTTTGTGTTCCTCCCTTATTGATTAAATATCTAAACCCTGCAACTAATATCAAAGACCAGATTAATAAAATGATAGCTCCCGTTACCAAATTTAAACCGGCAAAGCCCGTTTTGCTTGCTACAGTACCATTAAGAACATTGTTAACATTAAGGTACTCGGATGGCAGCCAGACAATAAACTTAGAGAGCTGATTAGACGCATAGGATAAAACATATAGCGCAATCCCAATAAATATGCTTAAGTATACGTTCTTGGTTAATTGATTTAAAAATAACGTTAAACTGGTAACAAAAATGACTAATACTGCCGTATAAAGTAAAAAGTAGACACAATCCAGCCATACAGGGATTGCTCTAATTTTATTGAAATAAAAAACATTGGGGTAATTTAAACTCCTAAAACCGTTGCGAAAGCCCGCGAAAAGATATGCCCCAATTAAGCCGATAAGTATGGGAACCAAGACTAAAACCAGATTAATCAGGATTTTGCCCTTCACTTCGTCTTCTACACGATACGGAATATTGCGCAAGACTGTATCATGGTCTAGTTTGATCATCCATACATCACTAGATATCAACAAAACATAAAAGAAAATAAAAACAGCCACAAAATTTAGGATATAAATCAAATATGTTACAGATGATTTAGAATTCATCACTGCTGGTATGTGGTGGCGGTAAAGATATTTGTAAGTCACCAACCTTTGATGTAATTGATACTTTGGTGGCACATTTAAGGTACTGGCTCCCAAATAATTATTACGGTAACCCTTTAGCATGGTTTGAAATAAGCCGATTGAATTCTCTAAATAGGTTTGCGGCGCACTAAAAACCTCTCCATTTTGTAAACCGGCAATACAGGCTTCTTGATTATTTAGATTGTAATATGTCTCTTTATATTCTTTTTTATGTAATGAATTACTATCAAAATAGCTAATATTAATCTCAAGTGAATCATGGTATGACTGCCACTGTCGGTAATTATCTCCCAGATTTTGAGTTTCAACCACTAGGACAAAGAGAACCATAAATAAAACTAGTGCCACCATTAGCAATATGTTTTTCCTAGATTTCCGTGCAATATTAAAATTAGCTTTAAAATATGTTCTTTTCATAAAAAGCACCGCCTTACTTTATGAAATTAACCAGTAACTGTAAAAAGTTATTAATAATAATATTATCATATTTTTATCAGCTTAATTACATGTATAGCATAATAATTTTTATTACACTATCACCAGAGCGCGTTTAAAAGCACTCTTTTATAAAAACCCAACACCAAAAAGCAGCCGCCAAACTGCATTTAGCGGCCGCTAAACAAACCAACACCAATCAAAAAAGTCATCAATTTAATGTAAATAGGCACATTATTACTAAAAAGCAAAATATACACGGCACCAAAAATCATGCTAAGCAATTAGCACAAACAGGGGAAAACAAAAAGTCTAATTTCTTGCTGGTAATTGCTGGTGTACTAATCACCATAACAGTTGCTGCAATCAAATGGTTTAAAAGAAAACAGCCAGCAGAATAAAAAACAAGTTCAGAATTGAACTTGTTTTTTTAACTTAGTAAACTACTTGCCAATTAATAGTTCTGGAAAATCTCTCGCCGGGAACTAATGTAAAGGAAGATAAGCTATAGCCACTTTCAGGAGCGGTTTGTGCCTCCAATGTTATACCATCATGCCTGCCGATATTTTTAGCAGCGCCCTGATGGTTAAAAGTATTCGCGCTAAAAACGACCACCGCTTGTGCATCCGTAGACATGATTAACTTCCTGTTCGTTTTGGTAGAAGACAAGACAGCTGCTGGCTTATAACCATTAAGAATAAAGGGATGATCTAATCCATTACGATTTTTAATTTGTGGTTCTGCTGTAGAATTTATGATAGCGCCTAAT
The DNA here is from genome assembly GCA_946477855.1 of uncultured Lactobacillus sp. Lineage (GTDB taxonomy): Bacteria > Bacillota > Bacilli > Lactobacillales > Lactobacillaceae > Lactobacillus. The sequence continues at coordinate 24,388 of CAMKZU010000009.1, read as the reverse complement.
CTCTTAGGCTTGCGGAAATCAAAGACAGTATCAGCTACCTTTGCCATTCCCATAATAGGCATAGTTGCATCATCAACTGGTACATAATAATCAGCGTTAAGCTGTAAATTTAAGTCTTCAACATTACTCTGTGGACCATCCAGCCTGAAAAATGTGTGGTTGGTAGGGTTAAACAAAGTCGTTTTATCCGTAAAAGCAGTGATATTATAATTCAGATTATTATCATTATCTAACTGGTAAGTAGCAATAATCTTCATGTTTCCCGGATAATTATTTTCTCCATCAGGATCAAATAGAATTAACTGTACACTAGCCGTATCTTTATCACTAGTTACTTTAAAATCCCAAGGTTTGTTATCAAAACCTACTTCTCCACCACCATGAAGTGAATTCTGTCCGTCATTTAATTTAAATTGGGTAATTTGGTTTCCGTGTTGCCATTTACCATCCTTAATGCGACCTGCAACTCTGCCAACTGTCCCACCTAAGAAATTTCTTTCTTTAGCGTAATCTTTGGGAGTTGCAAGAGACATAATAATGTTTTCCCATTTATTATTGCCTGTGGGAATTTCCAACTTTTCTAAAGTAGCACCATAATTAAGAACTGTAGCTCTAACATTGTGCTCATTAATCAAAGTTATCTCACAAAGGTCCTTGCCATTCATTCTGTCATATTTCTGTACTAAGGTTTTCATTTAAACTACCTCCTTTACTATCTAGATAGTTAAAATTAAATCATTTAATATTGATAACTGTCCATGAATTTCTAGGTAAATTAATTTTCAACTTTTTTTGTTGCAAATCTAGCTTAATACTATCATTATCATTCAAAATGACGCGACTATTATTTTCAGCAGTATTTTGCGCGTAAAAATTGTCATCATGCAGTGTTTGCGCCTTAACAATCTCCGAATATTTATGATCAGCCGGTAAAGCTATTTTATAATTAATATCTTCATCTGTTGAGCGATTGACGATAAAGATAGCTAAGGAATTATTCGCGCACTGGACACTCACTGAGTCAATGACGTCTATCGTGCCATATTTTTCATTCTCAAGTTTAGGAAAAGCAGATACTTCTGTTAGCACCCGTCCGTTTTTGGTCAAAGAAGCTATTTCAGCAAAAGGATAGAAGGTGGTTTGGCGGTAAGCAGGAGCGTGTGCCGGCGCCATAATGGGTCCAATCACATTAACCAGTTGGGCAATAGATGCGGCTTTTACCCGATCAGCATGTTTCAACAAAGTGATTAAAAAATCTCCTACTACAACTGCATCAGTTACTGTATAAATATCTTCCAGTAAATGTGGTGCAACCGGCCAATTATTTAGACCTTCTGGAACTTTGCTTGGCTCTGATCCTTGATACCATACATTCCATTCATCAAAAGAAATATTAACTTGATGATTCGACCTTAACTTAGCTTTGCTGGCGTCAATACAAGAAACGACCTCATCAATAAAACGATCCATATCAACAGCTGAACCCAAAAAAGTAGCTAATTTACCGGGATCAGCGTGGTAATAGGCATGACAGGAAACAAAATCAATCTCATCATAAGCATATTGCAATAAAGTATCTTCCCATTCACCAAAGGTTGCCATCCCGTGATTAGAAGAACCACAACCGATAAGTTCCAAATGAGGGTCCATTTGTCTCATACCTGCAGCCACTCTTGCCACTTTTTTGGCATATTCAACTTGATCTAAATGACCGAGCTGCCACTTACCGTCCATCTCATTTCCTAAACAAAATAAACGAATATTAAAGGGCTTTGGGGCACCATTTTTTATTCTCTGGTCTGCTAAAGCAGTACCGCTGGGAATATTGGCATACTCTAAAAAGTCGAGTGCACTTTGTAAACCGCGCGTACCCATATTTAACGCGGCCATAAGTTCTAAATTGCCTGCCTTTTGTAGCCATCTTTCCATTTCATGCAAGCCAAATTGATTAGTTTCTGTAGAATGCCAAGCTAAATCTAGTCGTCGTGGGCGCTTATCCTTTGGTCCTACGCCATCTTCCCACTTATAGCCAGAAACAAAATTTCCTCCCGGCCACCTAACAGTCGTTATCCCCAGTTCTTTTACCAGCTCTATAACATCTGTCCTAAAGCCTTCTTCATCAGCATATTCTGAATCTGGATCATAAAGTCCGCCGTAGACACCTCGACCAAGCTGTTCTATCAAAGTACCAAACATTCTCGGCTCAACTTTGCCTACAACCGCATTATCATCAATCTTCGAACTAGCTTCCAACATCTTTTCTCCCTCATCAGTTTAAAAATCAAATTTATTTTCTTCTAAACGGAGTAGTTTTACCAAAACAGTAATGCCTAAAAAGCCAATAAAGGCAGCCATTGCTACATCAGAAAGATAGTGTTTTTCCATGACCATTCTGGAAAAACCACCAATAATTAAATAGGCAAAACCAATATATTTCCAAATCTTTTTCCATTTTGCGTTATCGTTATTAACAAACAGCGAAAAATAAAGTGCCATGCTAAAGCACCTGGTATGACCCGATGGAAAAGATGCAAAATCATCAGAACCTAACATGCCGTTGACCATAAACCATGATTTAAACGGTTCGTTTTTAGTCAAATTCATAAATGGACGCGGTCTGCTAACAATATTTTTAATTTGATTAAGTATTTCTCCTGTTGCTGTATCAATTACAATTCCAGCTAACCCAACGATTACTAGTCTTGCAAGATCACGGTCACTGACTTTTTGGAGCCAAACCAGCTGCACGGTTTTATGAATGAGATAAAAAGCAATGATATATAGCACAACAAAATAGAGTTCTTTATTAGTAACTATGAATGAATAGTCATTGCCAGCGCCTACCGGCAAGTTTTTAGCAGCATTAGCAAATGCTTGTCCCATTTGACTTCTGGCTTCGATAAAAAAATCCCAGGTTTTGGTTAAACCAAACATAAAACTAAAAAGCAGCGTCATATATTTCAACAGACGATTTTGCAGTCTGGTTCCTTTTTGGAAAATGACTTCTGCTCCTAAAAAACACAGCACTACATTGGGAAAAGCACCCATATCTTGGATAATAGCTGCCCACCATTCATTCTGGTTTCCCACTAACTGAGAAAGTGGTTGATCCCAAACAGTACCAATAACAAATAATATTAAAATGACAATCAGGGTAACGGTAATTGTTTTTTGGGAAAAAACTTTGTAATCTGACCCCAATTCCTGCTCAGTATCCATAATTAATCAATAACTTTTTTAACCTTTCTAGACTTCAATTATTAACTCTTTTGCCAATGGTTGGTTGCCATGGTAGGGAATTATTGCCAACTGCTTTTGTCTGTTATCTTTGACGTAAATACTAGTTTTAAACGTAGTAGCAAGATAATGTTTTTCTTGACCGCATTCTTTTACGACATAAAATTCTGCACCCTTAATTTCTGGCCAGGATAAATGAATCATACCAATGCGCTGGTCAATAATTGGTCTTAAATCTTGCTTAAACTCTTTTAACTCAAAGTATTCTACACCGATAATACTGCTTAAATGCTGAGCAATAATTTTAGCCAAAGCGAAAGCACCAAAAGAACAAAAATGAGTTATATCATGCTTATCTTCACTAAGGTTGGGATAATCTACTTTACTTGTTTGTAAATAAAGCATGTGTGCCGCATCCCAGCCTAAATAATTCAATAACGCGGTTGACTCTTTGCCCAAATCAATCAGCGGAATATTTTTTTGGTGACTAACTTGCAACATAACTTTGCGGTAATCATCAAAGCAGACGCTAAAACGCTTTGTTTGGTCATTATATTTAAATTGCGCTGGCGGGGAAACTAAAATTGGAATTGCTTTTCTTGCCAATGCACTATCTATGTATTGCACTAAATATTCAGCGAATTTTTCCGGCGCAACATAGCGGTTAGGACGATACGACGTGGCATCGTTATCACCGAATTGAATTAGTAAATAATTCCCCGGGGCAATATCTTTTAAGATTGCCTCAAGTCTTGCTTCTAAGATAAATGACTTGGAGGACCTTGCTCCCATTGAGCGATTATCGACAAAAGCATTTTCCCATTCATAAATTGTCGCTTGCGGATAAAAAGATGACGGCTTTATTTTTACCGTCTTTCCCTTTAATTGGTGATACAGTTCTGCTCCCCAGCCTGATTGCGGATATTCTGTTAAAGAATACGTTTGCGCAGTAGAGTCAGAGGCAATATAAATACCTATTTTGGTGCTAGTTGGCTTTAACGCCTGCTGCTCTAGCTTTAAGTAATTCAAATAAACTGTTGCTGGATGCGCTTTTTGCGCATTATCAGGGCGATTATGAGTAATCAAGGATAAATCAAAAGCGGTCTGTGACAATGCAATTTCCAACTTCACTTTTACCTGCCCTGCAGCTGGAACCAATATGGTTTTCTCGTTAATTTTATTGATAACAATATCTACTTTCTGATCAACTTCTTTGGGATTTGCTACAGTTAAGAAAAGCTGATAGTTGGCATTAGCAACTTTAAGCACCAAATGTACTGTTTCAGCGTAAGTATAATGCGGACAAGTTTTGACATCATCATTTAGCGCTGCGCCAATTTCATCCCACGATTTATTGGTCATTTTTAAGCCCTCTAAATCAGTCTTTACGGGATAATTATTAGTAATTTGAATAGATCTGGGATAATAAACCTGCTCGTGCCATCCTGCAGCGGGTTTAGGGTATTCACAACAATAATATTCCGGAATAGCAGTAAAACTTTTCTTCTCAAAATCAAGTACAATGTCTTTCATTTTCACCACTACTTTTTAATACTTCGCGTAATGTCCATAACTTTGTTATTTCCCCAACATCTTTCATACGGCATTCCGGTTAGATTCTCGACAACCGCCTTAGTATTAGGAGTGACATCCTTTTTGGCGCCACCATTTCTAAGCCGTTTAATCTCCTGCAGAATAATCTTATGGTTTTCCACATTCAATTTACATATATAAGAAAAGGCTATGCCCAAAAGCAGCAGAACAATCGGAACAACACAATATAAAATAAGCAGTGCATTGACCGTGGTTGGCGCTTGTACTTTGGTGCCGGCCTTAAAGCCGGTCATTTGTAAAATAATGCCGATAATTAAGGTAAAAAGTGAATCAAGAATAGTATCAATGGTAGTGTTTACACCGGCATATTCTCCTTCTCGCCTTTTGGCAGTAACAATTTCATCTACATCGGGCAAAAAAGTGAAGATATATTGCGAAGAATTGACCACACCAGTAATGCCGAAATTTAACGCTACCATGGCAATAATCCACCACATATTTAAATGTGCCGGTTTTAAAACGGCCAGCATGAAAATACCGATAAAGACAACGATTGCGCCCCAGGCACCCACACGGTATGAAAACATACCATTTGTTTTAGCCTGCAGCCACATGAAGAACACGAGAAAGATAATGCCAAAAAAGTAGCCTACACTCGTAGAAACAGCAACTTCTGTGGGGCTTAACAGTAAGACAAAGATAATGAAGTACGTATTAATGTCTCCCCGAATAGTCCGAAACAGTTCCTCGCACTGCCACATTAACAAATACGTCCAATAAGATTTTATTCTGATAGCACTAATAAAATTCCAAAAAATATTAACCAGACGCTTCCACAAACTAATCTTATTTTGTTCAAGCACTGTCGACTCATCAAGCGGTCTTTCATAAACCGAATTGTAGAAAAGAATGAGCATCAATGTACCTACAATATCGTAGACTACAGCGGCAATTACAAAACTATTAACGTTATTTTGTCCACAAAGCTTGAATATCCAAGCAATAAACAAAGAAGCAAATATTCCGGAAGTAGCAGCTCCAGCCTGATTAAAACCTACTAGCTGTGCCCGTTGATCAGAGTCTTCCGACATTTCTGATGTCAAAGTTAACTGAGAAGTTGACAGCATCGGGGTAATAAGAAAATATAGCAAAAAGAAAACAAAATATAATGGTTGCGGCATCCCTGGAATCCACATAAAAATATAGGTCAAAGACTTTAACGGAATTCCTATTAAAAACATTGATTTTCTACGCCCATGTTTGCGCCCAAACTTTGTCTGATACAAACGGTCAGAAATATAGCCATATATTGGGGTTAAGACAGCGCCAATGATCTTAGCAGACGTAAACATTAAAGTAACAACCACAATCGGAATTTTAAGAAAAGTCGTGTAGTAATACATCAACCATGTAGTCACCAGTGTGATCATTACATTAGACAATTGAAAAGCCGAAAAACCAATTTTGCGCCATAAAGGAATCTTGACTCCTTCACCACCTGTAGAAAGGTACTGGGTGTTTTTCTTTTCTTTACTCATAATTTGACTCCTCATACCGAAAAAGCACTAATCAATTATTGATTTAACTAAACTTATAGTGTCATACATTAAGTACCCATCAGTCGTAATACTAATAACATTATTATTTAAAACGGCGGCGGCAGGTAATTTTATCTGCCATAGATGATAACCGCCGCTTTTCATGGCTGAACGGTAAGCGGCACGATCATTCGGGAAAATTTTAGTCGCTATTGTAGTACCATTTAAAGCAATTTTTACCGTGCAGCCATTATCATTTGTCATATCTTTTTGAGATGTCCCGGCAAAAGATAACTGCAATTCATAGTCCCGACCATCGAATTGCAGGGATTTTTTACTAAAGTGAATTTGCCATCGACCACGGTCATTTTGCAAATAGTACCATTCTGCTTCTTTTTCAATGTCGTAATCCCAGTTTGCAGGAACCAAATCAAGCCAGCTATAATTTCGCAGCTGCTCACTGAATTTCATCCCGGCTGTAGTATGAGTACACAGACCAATTTGCCAAATAGTTGTTGTTGTCCGCTTAATCTTTAACAAGCCCAGATCTAAATTGTGATCAGTAACTATTACCTCTTTTAAAAGATGGGTTGCCAAATCATCTGCATAATTTTCATAGACATATAGAAAATATTTGCCTGGTCTGATGTGAGCGATATTAAACTCACCCGCAGTATTCGTATCCGTATAGTACATAAAACCAGCCTTTTGCTGGTTAAGCGGCACCTGATCCGCCTTAGTATCTGTCAGAATGACCGTACAGTTTTGATGACGATATTCTGAATAGATTTTGCCCTGTACCTGATAAAGAGTTTGGGCATAATCAGGGTCTTTAACCCATTCATAAGGCCAAGCGGTTTTTTCATGATTCGCTCTTTTTTTAGCATCGGCTAAGTCACCATTATTTAAATAAATGCACCAGGGGCCAAAAATTTTATTAAAATCAGGTTGGACTTCAAACACGCCCTTGCCGAAGTGCTCACTGACCATGTAATTGAGGACTATCGCATCATAATGGACCAGCAAATCTTGATTAAGAGGACCACAACCATAAGCACTTTTATCTGGTAAAATTAGCCAAAAACCTAATTTTTGACCAAATTGGCCCCACAAATCTGTCTTACCCAAATATCCGGCATAATCATATTTTGAATAAATCATGCTGCTGTCATAAAGCGAGCCATCCGGCATGAGGTAAGTTTCATCTTGCAATTTTTGCCCCTGCATCATGTGCGCAGAAGTTGGTTGCAAACCAGTTCGTTCGCCGTTATAACTAATAGGAACTAAAGAACGATTTAAGCGGTAAACCGTGCGTAATTCATTAATCTTAAATTTGCGGTGCACGTTATTCCATGCTTTGACATAAGAATAGATTGCGGAATCGTTATTATTAATAATAATATGATATTCAATACCTAATTCGTTTGTATCATCAATATATGCAATATGTATTCGTGCGGCAGATTTCTCAATAATTTTTAGGGTCGACGGCTGCAAGTTAACAGTTTTTCCAGCCCGATGATAGTCACAATAAAAGCTATGGCTTTTATCGGGATCACCCGGCTCGCCCGCAAGATTGGTAAGCAACTCCAAACCCTGATAACGTAGATGCTTTACTTTGCCTTGCTCATCAAAAGATACTTGTAATTGACCATTATCAATTAAAGCTGCGCGTGAATTTTTGCCACTAATTTTTAACCGTAGATTCGCTTTCATTTTTAATTCACCTTTTTAAAAAAGACCAGATAAAGCACAAGCTCTACCTCGTCTTTAAAAGCAAATGATCAGCATGACCCAGACCTATAGGCGCAGCTGCTATAACCAAAATATGAATATTATTTATTTACTTTTTGCAAAACCAATTTTGCCATGCCTAGAATCCCTGCATCATTGCCTAAACTTGCTAATTTAATAGTAATGTGATTTTGAGCGCTAAAATAAAGATACTTATCCACAGCCCGTTCAACTCTTGCTCTTAAAAACTCACCAGCAGCAGCTACGCCGCCACCAATAATAATTTCTTCCAAATTAAGAACATTCGCGACATTTGCTAAAGCCAAGCCTAAATAATCACAAGCTTGATCCACCACGTTTAAGGCTAAAGGAGAGTTTTGCTTTGCCTGGTCAAAAATTTCTTTTGCTGTGATTGAGACTTCATCTTGTCCGCTCTCTTTTTGATAAAGACGTACTATTCCAGTGGCTGATGATACCGTTTCAAGGCAGCCGCGATTACCACAAGTACATTTAAACCCCTTTGGGTCAACGATAACATGTCCTAGTTCACCAGCAGCACCAGCAAACCCATGAACCAACTGATCATTTAATACAATTCCAGCTCCTACGCCAGTCCCTAACGTAACGTACATGAGGTTGTCTTTACTGGTGCTATCTTGCCACTTCTCGCCAATAGTTGCAGCATTGGCATCATTTTCTATTACAAGCGGTATATCCAAGCCTTTTTGCAGCAGTGCTAGGATATCCGTATCTTTAATCCAACCTAAATTGTTGCAGTCATAAACAGCTAAAGTATCGGGTCTTACCGATCCTGGAATACCCAGACCAACACCTAAAAGGTGCTCTGCACTACTTACTCGCCGTTTTATTTCCTGAACAATTTCTGCCATAACGGTTTCTGGTGCAGTTTTTGCTGGAGTAGCAATAGACCATTGCCTTTTTATGTGACCGGTTCTAGTAACCAAGCCGAACTTAATCGTTGTTCCTCCAAAATCAATGCCAATTACAACATCTTCCATATTTATCGCCGCTACTTACTAAAATTTTAATTTGTTAAACCACCAATTTTTAAATAGCTGGCAGTATTAGTCGGCACTTCTTCATTATCAACAGTTAATTTTTCTGGTCTTACTTTGAAGTGCCGTCCGTCAGCTACTACTGCTCTTTTTACATCGTCTACTTTAAAGCGCTGAAGTAATTCAGCGCGGGAGGGTAGCTTACCGTTTACTGTAAAACAAGTAATAAAAACAAAGTGATTAGTGCCGTTACTAATAAATTCACGGTCCGTTTCGGGACCAAACTTAGTTTTTACGATCGGATTTGAAAAGTGAATAAAGCAAGCAGCATCGCCTTTACGAAAGGCTAACCAATTTTCACCAGCTAATTCTTCATCAAACTCCCAGAATGGATAATAGATATGAATAAAAGGTAAGTCATCCTTAGTTAAATTATAAGTCATAAACATATAATTTTTATACTGATTGATTTGAGGTTCTCTATTATTACCTGCCCAGTAACTTGGTTTATGATCACCGCTATACTTACGCTCACCAGGGTTTGTAATCCAGACGTTTGTAATCATGTCTTTCAAAGCAATATTCATATTGTGCTGCTGCACTCCGTGCTGACCAACTTGGTAGTTAATCACGCTAGCCATTGCGTATGCGGGAGTTTTATAGATATATGAATGAGCCTGATTAATTCCTTGAAGATACTCAAATTTATATGGTTTAGTCGGAATAAAGTACTTTTTGAGGTTACTTTGTGGTACGTAATCCGAGAGTGAAAACGGGGCAGCATCTCTTAAGGCATCATTAAAACAGCCGATATTAAACGCGACTTTAGCTAAACTGGCAATTTCACTGAGAGAGATGTTTTTTAAGTTGTGTTCATAAACGCGACCATAAGTTGAGGCATAATTTTTACCAAATGAGTTGATCGCAATGATTTGGAAACAAAAATCCAGTCCTTTTTGCGCTAGATTTCTGATACTTTCATCCGGTGCCGCATTGTATAAACTGAACAGTCCAATCAAATCAATTGGCATGTAAGTTAACGAATTCCATTCAGCCAGACCATACTTGAAAAACTCATCAAACCAGTCTTCAATTTGCTTTTTACCCAGTTCATATTGTTCTTTACCTTTATGACCACTGACCGTGAATTGTTCACTCGGATACAGATAACCGGCAAAATAACGTGCAATATGGAATAAGAATGCGTGATTTTCACTGAAATACCACATGACGTCATTGCCCGGCTCATCTATCCAGTATCTGAACTTTAGTGCTGTTTCCTTAAGCGTCTGCTTAATTTCTGGGGACATCTTGTCCGGATACTTAATCATAAAGCTTAACAAAGGCGCCAAAATAAAGTCGGAACAATCCCCATGATTATTGACTAAATTAAGTGCACTTTCTAATTCAAAAGGCAGCTTATGCCCTTTTTCATAAGTAAGTGGCTTATTCAGATACATCTTTGCCATAGCAACATTAATATCATCAAGGTTTTGCCTAGCATAATATTCTAAAGCTTGTCTTTTACGTTCTGCCAGCGTTTTACCAGTAATCACATTTTCATAGTTTTTAGTATTATAAACTGTTAACGTAATAATTCTGGTAACCCACGAATCATCGGGCAACTTAACTCCAAATTCAACATTGGTTAAGGAAGCAAATTGAAAATCATACGTGTTGCCCATTACATATTCATGTGCACCTGGCGTAATTGTTACTTTGCGCTCATCCTGCTTGAATTCGGTAATATTGCCGCTTTGCATATCACTATACGGATCTTCAGCAGGTGGATTAAATCTAATTCTTAGAGCAGTATCTACTGGTGAATCTACAAAAAACTTTATGTCGCCTTGAGCGTAATAATCCTTCAAGAAATGAATTGAAGCCAGTAAATGTTGTGCATGTTCAAGAGCAGCAGCATCTTTAACCGGAATATGTCCATGGAGCTTTTTAGTGCCTAAATTGACCAGAGAAAAGATAAAGTCGGCGTCTCTTTCAGCTAAATCATCAAAATAAACGACTATTTCATTAGTACCCTGTGCTAAAGACAATTCACAGTTCTTAGCCTTAGTTGTATTCCGCGTATAATTTTTATAAGTTACTTCCAACTTATCATTAACCCATATTTTCATGCCGCCAGGTGTTGACATTTGGAATGGAACTTTAGCATCTTCATCCATATCAATATAAGTTTTAGCCCAACATCTTAAGATTGTCGGTACCGGAACTTCAGTCGATAAAGTAATAAAGTCATCCTCAAAGCCGGAATACACTTTAGTATATTTGATATTCTTAGCTAAATCTTGGTGGTCAATTACTTTATGAGTTAAAAAATAAGCTCTTCCCGGATACTCATTATCAATACCTTTCATTTCATACTCATAAGGGCTAGGCCGAAGCCCACTGCGAAATTTTCGTGGCGGAACTGTAGTTTGGCGCTCATAGGTAATTGGTGAAAGTAGAAAATTAGTTAAAGATTCATTTTGTGAAACCGTAAATTTCTTAGAATCCATTTAAATATTTCTCCTAACCTTTTTATTTTTTGTGACCGCTTCCATGTTTTTAATTTAGCATAGTAATTTTAGCAAAACAACTTTATTCACAGATAGTAAAACTAGACCACTTTTATAAAATAGTTATTTTATGGCTAAATTATTAGGCTTTTTTGTTATGTTTAGGTCTAGACCATTTTCGCAAAAATGTTTTAAATAAAATATATAAAACTAGTTTAAGTATACTAAATTGCTATTCACAGCCAGCTTATTTTACAAAAAACTTTTTAAAAACTTCTGGTTTTTTGAACAAAATATGTTTACAATTTTCAGTGGAACCGCTTCCTAATAGTTTAATAGATTCGATTTATAATAGATTTAGGGGTAAGAATGTAAAATGAATAAACTTTCAAAACGAATTTATACTAAGCGGAAAGTCACTCTTTGGACTGCTATCTGTTATGGTTTAACTGATTTCAGTAGTGGTGGGGCGCAAGCCGTTCAGTCAGCGTGGATGCTCTACTTCTTCACATCATTCTGCAATTTATCTGCTACACAAGGTGCTTCAATTATTGCTATTGGTAGTTGGGTAACTGCAGTTTTTGGTTTGGTTGCTGGTGGTATTACCGACAACTTTTACCACACTAAACTAGGAAAAATATTTGGCAGACGCCATTTCTTTTTAATCTTTGGTTCACCATTAATTCTTTCCTACATTTGCCTGTGGTTCGGCGGTTTGAACTACTGGTACTACTTCTTTGTTTATCTAGCATTTTTGCTGATCCAACAAATGATTACTGTACCTTATTCAACTCTGCCAAACGAAATGACTACCGACTTTAATGAACGTACGTTACTTTCTACCACCAGGTTGGTCTTTGCCGCATTTTCAAACTTCTTTGCCAACTTCATTCCCGCACAACTCTTTAAGGTGTTTGGGCAACACAGCGCTATGGCGTTGACTCTTAACGCTGTCTTCTTTGGTGTAGTCTACTTGCTCGGCCTCTGGCTGACAGCATTTAATACTTGGGAAATGCCTGTTGACCAAGTCGAAAATGTGGCTGACAAAGAGGCTGAAGAAAACAAACAAAAAAAGCATCAAAAAGTTCACGGTTCTTTCTGGAAGATATTGGGAAGACAACTATTGGATTATCTTCGCGTATTCCGGGTTAAATCATATACTCAGCAAATTTTGATTTACCTGCTGTCATTCACCGGCTTTGATGTTATGAGCATGGTCTGGACATATTATGTTATTTTCTGTCTGCACGGCAGCGCCTCAACTGCCGGTTACATCATGTCATTTGCCGGTTTCGGTTTTATTGGTACTTTAATTGGTGGCTGGGCTGTTGTTAAATTCGGTCCTAGAAAAATTTATGGCGTAACTTTAACAATTGACTTGGCTACATTTATCATTCTTTATGCTCTAGGCAAACTGCAACCCAAGAACACATTCGTATTATTATTTATCATCATGATGCTCTTCATAATTTCCAGAGCTATTGACTGGTTCCTTCCTTGGAACATGTACCCATTTATGCCAGACTTAGGCGAACTGCTCACTGGCGAAAACAAGGCCGGTACTTTCCAAGCAGTCGTTAGTTTTGTCCGTGGTTTAACTTCAGGACTATCCGGTATATTTGTTGGTATGTATCTTGATAACAACGGCTTTGCCAAAAATGCAGCAACTCAGCCAATTGCTACTCAAAATGCAATTTTAAATGTCATTTTGTTTGGCTCTGGTGTATTGATTTTCTTAGCATTACTCATCTCATTTGGTTATAAACTAAATAAGAAGAGCCATACCATAATAATCAACGAAATTGCCAGACTTCGTGCCGGCGGTTCTAAAGCTGATGCTACTGATGAAGTAAAGCGCACCACTAAAGACATTATTGGTGTTGATTACGATAAAGTTTGGCCAGAAGCTAAAAATTCAAATAACTAAATTTTAATGATTTAAGAGATCGGAAAAACTTTTTCCGTCTCTTATTTTTTATAAAAATAGAGAAAGTGTTAACAAAATGACGGCAAAAATTAAAAACCCTACTTTAGATTGGCTCAGCGATCCGCAAGTTTTTCAAATTAATCGCCTGCCAGCACACGCGGATTTTGCCTTTTATCAAAATCAAGCAGAATTTCAGAGTAAAAAAACCAGTTTAAAACAAAGTTTAAATGGTACTTGGAAAGTGCATGTTGCTCAAAATCTATCTACTGCACCATTAAATTTTTACAAGAATGATTTTAATGATAGTGGCTTTTCATACGTTAAAGTCCCTGGACAATTAGAATTACAAGGATTTAATCATCCTAAATATGTTAATACGCAATATCCGTGGGATGGACATGAGCAGCTGGTGCCTCCCGCTATTCCGCAAAAATTCAATCCGGTCGCAAGCTATGTAAAGAGATTTGAACTCAAGGACAATCTGAAAAATAAAAAAGTTTTTCTCTCTTTTCAAGGTGTCCAAACAGCTTTCTATGTCTGGTTGAACGGTCATTTTGTGGGCTATAGTGAGGATTCATTTACTCCCAGTGAGTTTGATATTAGTGATTATTTACTATCTGGTACCAATCGCTTGGCAGTGGCAGTATTCAAATATTCCAGTGCTAGCTGGCTAGAAGACCAAGATATGATTAGATTGTCTGGGATATTCCGTGACGTCTACCTTTACGCCGTACCCGCTACCTATATCAAGGACCTGCATTATCAGCCTGTTCTTAACGCCGACTTTTCAGAAGGCAAGGTTAGTGTTACTGCTGAAGTTGAAAATAAAAATGAGCAAACCAAGTTTTGCTTTGAATTATTCGCTCCCGACAAACATAAAGTGCTAGAGCAGACTTTATCTGATAAAGAACTAGCCCAAGCAGTATTTAAGGTAGTTCACCCTAAGTTATGGAGTGCAGAAGAACCTAACTTATACAACGCTGTTCTTAGCATTTTTAATCAGGAAAATCTTGTTGAAATCACATCTACTCAAATTGGTTTTAGAAGATTTGAAAAAAAGAACGGCATTATGTTGTTAAACGGAAAAAGGATTGTCTTTAAGGGCATTGACCGCCACGAGTTTGACTACCGCTTTGGTCACAGCGTCACTAAAGAAGATATGATATTCGACGTTAAGTTTATGAAACAGCATAACATTAATGCCGTCAGGACTTCCCACTATCCTAACCATCCTTTCTGGTATAAGCTTTGCGACCAATATGGTATCTATATGATTGATGAAGTTAACTTAGAAACTCATGGCTGCTGGTTACAAATTGATGCTTTAGGAAAATCTTGGAATATTCCCGGCGATCATCCTGAATGGCTCCCAGCAATTATTGATCGGGACAATTCTATGTTTCAGCGGGATAAAAATCATCCGGCAATCCTAATTTGGTCTTTGGGAAACGAATCATACACAGGTAAAGATTTAGTCGCAAGTGCCAACTGGTTTCATCAGCATGACCAATCAAGATTAGTTCACTATGAAGGCTTCTTTAGGGGCGGCGCAAACCAGAAGTATTCTGACATGGAGACCCACATGTACTGGAAACCCCAAGATATTATTAATCAATTGGAGAAACACACTGACCGGCCCTTTATTCAATGCGAATACATGCATTCAATGGGTAACTCGACTGGTGGTATGAAATTAGATACAGAACTTGCAGACAAGTACCCCAACTACCAAGGGGCGTTTATCTGGGACTTTATTGACCAAGGTCTTTTAACAACCGATCCGCGCGGGCAGAAATGTATTTCGTACGGCGGTGATTGGACAGATCGACCAAGCGACTATGAATTTTGTGGCGATGGGATTCTGCTGGCTGATCGGACCCCTTCTCCTAAAGCGGCTGAAGTTAAGCAAGACTATTCCAATATCAAAATTAGAATTGATCAGGACGGTTTTACTATTAAAAACAAAAATTTGTTTATTGATACTGCCAATTTGATTTTTACTGCCAAAGTACTAAAAGACGGCAAGCTTTTAAAAGAACGAGACTTTAACCTAGTTGTCGAACCGGGAAAGAGTTTGCAGCAGTCTTTGCCATGGTCAACTGGTACCCAACCCGGAGAATATGTTGCAGAAGTTGCGGCTAAACTTAAAAATGATACTCTGTGGGCGCCAAAACATTATGAAATCTGCTTTGCCCAAAAGTTAATCAAGTCTATTAACAAACCAGCAGCCCAAAAAAGCAAACTTAATTTGGTTAACGGCAGTACCAACATTGGTGTCAGCGGAGAACACTTTAGCTTACAACTATCAAAGGCCAAAGGCGGCTTGAGTTCCTATAAATATGACGGACAAGAATACATTTCCGAAATTCCCAAGTCCAGTTATTGGCGCGCATTAACCAATAATGACGATGGCTACAATGGTGGCTTTGAACTTGGTATGTGGTCTATTGCCGGCAAATATCAAAAATTAATTGATAGTGACATTGCACAAACTGAGACAACAGTTACGATGAGCTTTAAATATCAATTGGCTCTGCCCGAAAAAGTGTTTAATACCATCACTTATACGGTAACTCAAGACGGGGCGGTAACAGTTACTCTTTCTTATCCGGGACACAAAAATTTGCCTAATATTCCTGCTATCGGAGTGGATTTCAAGTTACCGTTACAATTTAACCATTACGAATTTTACGGTTTGGGACCAGATGAAAATTATAGTGATCGTAATAATGGTGTTAAACTTGGAATTTTTAAAGGCAATGCCCAAGCTAATTTCACCCCGTATTTAGTACCGCAGGAAGCAGGAAATCATGGTGCAACACGCTGGCTCAAAGTGTACGACAACAATGGCCGCGGGTTAAAATTTACTGCGCTCAATAAACCATTCGAACAAAGCGTTCTGCCTTACAGTGAATATGAAATTCAAAATGCATATCATCATTATGAGTTGCCTCAACCATACTGCACGAGAGTCAGAATTCTGGCCAGACAAATGGGTGTTGGCGGGGATGACTCCTGGGGCGCACCGGTTCACGCACAATACCAAATTAAGGCTGATAGCCCAATTACATTAACTTTTAAGTTCCAAGGTTTCAGTGACAGCCACTAAATATTTGAACTTAATAATTTTGGTTTTACATAAAAAAACAAAAACTTATTTTCTATCGTAAGAAAATAAGTTTTTTTATGATGTCATATCTTAAACATAATCATTAAAGTCTATTACAGTATCATACCGCTTTAATTCTGCCGGTTCAAAGTGGTGAATAACCTCAATGAAAGTGAAGTCTGAAGCAAACAAGTAATCATGAATTGCTTGAGAAGTTGCCTTATCTAATGAGGCATTGACTTCGTCCAGTAATAAAATTGGTCGTTTGGCTAAGATAGCCCTTGCCAGTTCAATTCGTGCTAATTGTCCACCGGATAATTGGTCCGCATTATCACCTAATTGATAGTCAAAACCTTTTTCTTTAACCAGCTGTCCCAGTTCTAAATGTTCACACACGTCCGTAACTTTTTCTCGTGGTATATTCGCACCTAACGTAAGGTTAAACCATAATGAGTCGGCAAAAATAACCGCACTTTGGCCTGAATATGCAAACAGGTTGGTAAAAGTGCCTGGTTGTACTGCTTTTTGATTAAGCAACTCTTCTTGTGCTTGGCCGTAATCACCATACATTAAATATTGAAGCATGGTGGATTTACCAGAGCCGGACGGTCCAATGACCGCAACTTTTTGTCCTTTTGCAACTGCAAAATTAATTTGACTAGCTAATTCTTTACCCTGACGCTTTAAAGTCAGATTTTTCACTTCTAATTGCTTAAAGTCACCAGTAGCAACATCGTTTTGGGGTTTTTGCTCACCTTTAGCAATAAACTGCTTGATCTTGTTAACAATACCCTTCGTGGTCGATAAATTGTTTCGTTCATTTAAAATTTGCAGGATAGGGTTAACAAATGAGTTAGAAAGCTGGGTAATGGCAAATAAAGCTCCCAAAGTTATTTGACCATTGACTACCAATAATGTCCCAAAAGCAAATGGTAGTAAAAAGGCACTGGCAATCGCGATAACATTAAGATAGGTATTAGTATTATTATTCAGCACATTCATTTTGGCCAGTTTTTCTTCCAAGCGATCAACGACACGCTTATTCTGCTTAACAGCATTGTCTTGCTTGCCGTATAAGTTAAAAGTTCCGGTGCCAGCTAAAATGTTTTTGGTTTGGCTGACATACTTGTCGTTAGCCTTAGTCCAATCACCTGAAGCCTTTTGAATTGGTTTTTGAAAAAAGTTGGACACGATTGTAGGGATTGCTGAGCCCACGAAATAAATCAAGGTAACAAACCAGTTTAAATATAAAGCATAACCCAGCGCCAAAATAACGGTATAAGCATAGATCAGCATTTCAATTTCAGCTTCATAACGATTAGTTTCTAATAACTTAAAGTCGTTAGTTAAAAAACCTAAATCAGAGCTGTCCTCTTCTTTATTTAGCAGCATTCCTTTCAGTACTTTAGATCTCAACTTAGTGTTAATCTGCTTAACTGCATCGGTTTTTAAGTAATTAAATAGTAAGCCTGAAATTAAGATTATAGTCAGCGCTACTATGATCTGCAGCATTAAAGAAGGTAAAGCTGAAAATTGTCTCTTAGTTGCCATATTGATCAAATTACTAAGCA
Organism: uncultured Lactobacillus sp.; assembly: GCA_946477855.1. Taxonomy (GTDB): domain Bacteria; phylum Bacillota; class Bacilli; order Lactobacillales; family Lactobacillaceae; genus Lactobacillus. The sequence goes on along the minus strand of CAMKZU010000009.1, from coordinate 6,189 downwards.
TATAAGCAGCAAAGATATTTAAAGTACTGTATATCAAACCGAAAACATTAAGCCAAAAGAATTTTAAATGTGAATAGTTATGGTAAATCATTATTTTTCTCCCTCAGTTTTGTTAATAATTTTTTCATTCTTAAAGATGATAAATTAATTAAACTTGAGAAAGACTTTGATTACAATACTATTTGACTAAGAGGTCACTATCAGGAATGTAAGTGGGACAAATTTTATACTAAAATGCAAAACCAGTTTTATAACCCTGTAAATATTTAGACCTCACTAATTTCTAAGTTCATTAGTAATACCCATAATTACCTCAATTAATAATAATAAGTTCCATAAAACACTTAAAGTAGCGGCAATGGTTATCAATATTATGACCAGTGTCGTAAACCCTTGAGCTTCATACATGAACGCTGCGCTAGTTAGAAAGACCAGGCTCAGAATATAAATTAACCAGTTAGCTATTTTATACATTTGGTGATCAGTTTTTACTGCAATAAACTCATCACGCTCGTCTTCAACATCTTTATCTGTGCCCACAGTTTTGGCTTTATAATAAAGATAAAAAGCAAAACTAATAGCAAAAACTGCATAAATAATATTTTTCGGTATATCGGTTTGCCTGCGGTGCTGCAGAACCTCTAAACTGATCAGCACTAACTCAAGAAGTGCTAAAAATGTAAAAAAGCATGCTGCGAAATAATATTTGATCTTTCTTTTCTTATTCTTCTTCATTTTCTATATATTCCTGTAAACAAAATAAGGTTTCAATATCGGTCCTAAAAACTTGCGCTAGTTTATATGCCAAGATGAGCGAGGGTTTGTATTTACCATTTTCTACTGAGATAATCGTTCGTTCAGTGACACCCACTTTGACAGCAAGTTCACGTTGCGTTAAGTGCAGCTTTTTTCTATTTTCTTTAACTAAATTTGTGATAATCTCACCTTCTTAGTAATGTGAAGTATACTTCATGTAGTTAGCTTCGTATTATATTACGACAAAAGAAAAAAGCCAAGCAAAACTTGGCTTTTAATTGTTAATAATTATAGTAATTATTTATTTACCTGATTTATCAATCTGTGATCTCGGAAATAGGAAATGAGGTTCTGAGCAGCTTCAGCAGTAACAGACGTGCGCGCTTCTTGGGTTCCTGCACCCGCGTGCGGTGACAAAACTACATTGTCTAAAGCACGCAAAGCTGATGGTACTTCCGGTTCAGTTTCATAGACGTCTAAACCTGCTCCGGAAATATCTCCATTTTGCAATGCGGCAATCAAATCAGTTTGTTTAATCAATTTACCCCGAGCAGCATTGATGATATAAGCTGTCTTTTTCATTTGCTGGAAAACTTGTTTATTGAAAACGCCAGTCGTAGAAGGAGTTGCCGGGGCGTGCAGAGTAATCACATCTGCTGTTTTAACAAGAGTAGCAAAATCGACATAATTAACTTTCATTTTTGCTTCTTTTTCAGAACTTAACTGGTGCCTATTATGGTAAATGACTTTCATGCCAAAGACTTGCGCGTATTTTGCTACCTGAGAGCCAATGCGTCCCATACCATAGATGCCAAGCGTTTTTCCTTGAAGTCCCGTACCCATATTTTCTGGTTTGGAAACACTAACCCATTTTCCTTCACGAATGGTTTTATCATAAAAATGCAAACGCCGAACAGTTGCTAGAATTAGGGCAAAAGTCATTTCGGCAGTAGGAATCAGAACGCTTTGGGGACAATTAGTCACCACGATCTTTTTCTGTTTAGCATATTCAATATCTATGTGGTCAAAGCCGACACCAATAGCAGTAATAATTTTTAAATTGGTGCCCGCATCAATCAGTTCCCGATCGCCTTGCAACCCCATGAGTACGAGCCCATCATATTCTGGTAAATGAGCTAAAACCCAATCTCTGCCAGCTTTTTCTGGTTTACAGTCTACGGTAAAATTCTTTCTTAACTCAGCTAAACCAGCTTCTGGGACAACACCCGTTACCAAAATTTTTATCTTACTCATTTTCTAACCCTCCGTTTCTTAACAGCGTGAGTCTTCTATTTGTTTTAAGGTGAACGCATTTTAGTTTTCAGTATTTTAACGCCTTAACTCATTATTAATATAAAAGTTAATTATACTTTAGTAATAACTTACATGCAAAATACCCAGTAAGATTTAAGCGTACCGGGTATTCTACTTCTTTAGGTTCTTTTGCGCGCTCAACTTTTGTAAAAATAATTACTGGATTAGCAATAGCCAATTTAGCGGTGCTTTGCCAAAAATAGTCATTTTCATTAGCTTCTTCATCAAAGTGGATGTTACTTTTTACAGTTATTGCCCCAAAAAAGTTATTGGTGCAGGAGAAAATGTCAATTGTCTTTGCTGATTGCCTACTCAGTTTGCCCAATCATAGTCGCACAACTTTTATTTATGTCTTATTTATTTCTGGTCAATCTTAAAATTACACTGACTGCCGTTATCGCAATAGCAGCTACAATTAACCAGCCAAGAGCATTTTGCGGTCTATTATGTGTTATAACCGGTCCCATGCTCCACAACTGATTGTTAGCAACGGCCACAACAAAAATACCAATCACGACAACCCACAAAATAATCGCTAATATAGTAGTTAGTATTTGAACATTTTTCATTATTATTTTCTCCTGCCTAAAAAATTATTTTACTATTTTTCTAGCATCACGTGCTGGACTTATATCTGTTTTAGCATAAAGCAGGAATTAATTTTTTTAAAAAATACTTAATTTATAGTATCAAATTTTACCAGACTTGTACCCGCTTATCTGGATCAAGCCACATACCATCATCCTCGTTAACATTGAAAGCCTGATAGAACTCATCTTGACATTGCACCTGCACATTTGCTCGAGCCTGAGAAAGTGCATGAACATCAGACGCAGCAATTAATTGCCAAAATTCGGGCTTAGCGTTTGTTGCCCAAATCCGCGCATAGTTTTCAAACAAAGTTTTGGCGTCTCCCCCTTCTTGCTTGTCAGCTGCAACGGCTACTGTTAGACCACCCTGATCACCAATATTTTCCGAAACTGTCAATTTACCGTTGACTTTGCTTGTACCAACTTCAACGCCATCAAACAGCTTAATTTCGGCTTTGATTCGTTTATTAAATGCGGCATAATCCTCATCAGTCCACCAGTTTTTCATATTACCTAATTCATCAAACTGTGCCCCGTTGTTATCAAACGCATGTGAAATTTCATGTCCTACCACTGTGCCAAAACCGCCATAATTAGCTGCACGATCTTGGTGTAAGTCATAAAAAGGCTTTTGTAATAACAGTGCTGGGAAAGTAATGTCATTACTTTGTGGATTATAACAAGCATTGGCTTCTACTGCTGACATTTCCCAAAGTGAATTATCAACCGGGCTGTTAACATCTGCAAAGTTAGCCCTAAGTTTAACTTGATTATTGGCTTTAATATTGCTGTATAAGCTGCCGCCTGCTAAAGCTGCTGTTACTTTGAACTCGTCATAAAATCTTTGAACATGCTCTGGATAAGCGATTTTTAAGACTAAAGTATCTAGCTTCTTTAATGCCTTTTTCTTAGTGGTATCTGACAGCCAAGAATTGTTTTTTAAATGGTCTTGATAAACCGCAATCATATTTTTAACTATTTTAGTAGCATCAGCTTTGGCTTCAGCGCCCAAGTATTCTTTGCCATAATACTGACCAATAACATCACCAAACATTGCAATTGTTTGGTCATACGCAAAACACTCATCTGCAGCTAAAGAATCTATGCCGTACATTGCTTTTCTTAGTGGTAATCTTGCTTTCCGAAATTCACGTGACAAATACCGCGCTGCTTGATTAATAAAATGACCGATTAGCCAACCCTTTAATTCGAAGAAATATTTTTCATTAAACAATTCATCAAATTTATCTAAATAACCTGGTTCAGTAACATTAACTTTCTTAGTGGTCTCAAGACCAGTTTCTTTCAGTAAATCAGCTAAATGAATATTTTTACTCTGGTTTGTAAATTCTGCCACACTCAGAGGGTGATATATGTTTTCAACTTCAGAGTTATATTCTGCTGATTGACAAACCTGCGCCAAACGCTGGTCCAGCTTAACTGCTCCGTTAGCGTATTGTTCTGCTTCAGCCTGCTTAACGCCACTCATTGCCAATAGATTAGCGGTTTGCTTTTGCCAAACGCCAAGCAGATTAGCGGTTTTTTCATTACCATAATAACTGGTATCAGCCAAAATCAAATTTTGCCGGTAAAAAGTGACAATATTCAACTGTGCATTTTTGAAATCTGGCTCCACTTCAAATTTGAACGGCAAGTTATCCATTAGCAACAGTTTCGTCAAATTCTCATTGACATCAGCTAAATTATTGAGGCTGGTTAAAAAGGCTAAATCTCTCTTAATTGGGGCTGCACCTTCGGCCGTTCTTTTTTGCTCGTCTTTAGCTACCCGGTAAAACTCTACCGCTTTATTAAAATTTTTAATGTGCGGAATTGGCTTTTGCCCGCTTAAAAAATCAGTAAAATCTTTTACTAAGTTTTTGCGAGTCTGCTTCTCTGCCACGCTAAAGCCATCAATGATTGGTCTACCGGCAGGAACAGGGTTTTCTTGCAGCCATTTTGAATTAACCGCTAAATAAAGGTTATCTTGCTCACGAATATTTACATCAGGTTTAGTAGAATCGCCAAAGCCACCACGAATATTAAATTTAGTCATTTGTTTTTCTCCTTATTTTTAATTTTTTTATTAGCTTAATGTTACATTCAGATAGAAAAGCAAAGAGGAAATTGTCGTATTCGACATTTCTAATTTTTCGTTATGGTAGTTTTTAAAAAGATTGGACGCTACGTTGCTAAAATTAGACATCTTGCCATATTTTTTCGTCAGTACTATTAATTTGGTTCATACTAGTGATTAGTAGTATATAATACAATTTAGTAGTAAAAATAGGAGAAAGAAAATGAAACTAAAGAAAAGAATTTTCACAATATTGGCATTAATCGCTGTAGCTGTTGGCGTCGGAAGTGTATGTAACACTCCAAATACTGCTCAAGCAAAAGGAGTTCCTACTGTTTTTCCTAAGAACATGCGCGGAACTTGGTACCAGTATTATACTGACGGAGTTGAGAAAGATCTTAGTAAAGTAAAAATAACTAAAACAACGTATATTTTAGGTGAATATACACCTAAAGTAATACATAAATATATACCACATGATAAACCGGATTTTGAAAGAGCTGATTGGATATTCATCCCCGGTTATCAGAAACAAAGAGGTATTACTTGGTTAAATGTAAAGCAATGGAACGAACCTGCTGGCATCGGTATACCAGATACTGGTGATGATGGTGAAGACGGCGGCTGGGGTGAAAATGGCGGTGAATTTTTCAACGTCTCCAAACTTAAGGGCCACCAGGTATTATCAATTGCAAACACGATTGATGGAACAAGTATACATAATACGTCTCACTGGTATCGCTCAGTTAAACTTGCTAAAAAGTTGAACAAGCGCCACTATAAAGGATTTTTATATTAGTAAACGCTTTTTTAAAAATAGGAATTAGAACAATAAAAGGCAGATAGTTCACTTAACTATCTGCCTTTACCTTACTATATTGTGATCTTAGCAACTTAACTAGAAACTTTATTTTTTCTTTTCTTGAAAATTGCAATTTTAAGTTGAACACCCTACTTGATCTGATAGATGCAATCTAATCTTCTTTCATATAATTCATCGGGTGTGTGGTAGGCTAAGATCTTGCGGGGCAGGTTATTGCACCATTCCTCAATGCCATAGATTTGCCTTAAGTCATAATCCTTGATGGACTTGCCTTTGGGAATAAAGCGCCGGATTAGCCGGTTGTGCCGCTCAACCCCGCCCTTCTCACAAGAAGTATAGGGATGCGCGTAGTAGACCAGCGTCTGCGCTGCTTCTTCTAACTGGGCTAAATCCGCAAACTCAGAACCATTATCCGTGGTAATGGTCTTAAAGACTTCGTGCCAGTGTTCCTGGTATTGGCTGCGCAAAACTTGGATAATTACGCGGTCTTGCAAAGAAAGATGTTGGCCCTTTTGGTGACTAGATATGGTAGAATTAAGGGAGTTCATTGGTAACTTCTTTCTAGAATTGATTGGGTTAATTACATTCTATCAGAGAAGTCCAATGGACTTTTTTCATTTTCTAATCAGGGC